>CALWCA010000001.1 GCA_944376235.1 uncultured Clostridia bacterium
CTAAAACTACACAACTACCTTTTAGAAAGGGGCTTTGAACTATGACGAATGAAAAACTGTATGAAGTCCTCGGTGACATCAATGAGAATCATATCAACGAGGCAAGGGCATATCACAAAGCAAAGAAACCCATCTGGATTAAGTGTGGAGCTATCGCAGCTTGCTTGATGTTGGTTATCGGATATGTTCTTCTATCTCCCACAACATACAATGGTAGACTTGTAATTAACGAATACCATACCAATTCAACTGATAGTTATTATTCATCTCCGGCCTCCGGCGAAGTAGATTTCACATACGAAGTTAGAGAAGCTCTTGAGAAATATAAAGGTAAAAATGTGATTTTTCTGCTGACGTTTGATTTGTTCAAGGATGGTGGAATTACAGATGAAGAACGGAATGAAGAATATCAACGTCTTGTTTCTTTAGGGTATAAACTTTATTCTGCAAAATGCTGGACTTATCAAGGAGAAGGAGAAAAACAATACTATACCGTTGTCGTTGGCTACTTTACGGAAAGCGACCTGTCTCAATTTAAAAACAATTCTGAATATGGGTATATGTTTGATTTTGCAACAAATGGAGATGGTTCCGGGATTTCCGTTAACGAAGATGAAATTATCACAAGTTTTCCGATTGATTTTTCATAAGAAGATATAATAACTACCTGCAAGGGCAGCCGAGAAAATCGACTGCCCTTTTTCCATGCTTACGGGCAGAAAGGAGCGACCAGCTATGACGAAATAGAGAGAGAAAACCCGCGAGGAATTGACTTTCAAGACTTGAGGTGGGAGAATCATATGCCCCAGATGAATATTTCTACATCGGCTTCTGGATTTTAGTCTCCAGGAACACAAAAGGGAATTGGGAGAACAAAAAAAGGCCGCCCGAGGGCCTTTTTCACAGGGTCTGGGTGCGGCAGGCGGGGGATGGTGCGGGGCCTTCTTTGAGCAAGGCGGCGGGGTGCACATGGCAGGGCCCAGCTTGGCAGATAAGGCGCCGGGGCGCACTGTTCTTTTGAAGAAAAGAGCAGTGCGCCCCGGGTTGGGGAGGGGGCAGTCCCCTTTGAAAAGCGGGGGCTGCCCCCTCCCCAAACGGCCTGCCGGCAGGCAGAACACGGCGCTTGCCCCCAAAGGGGGCAAGCGCCGTGCAGGAGAAGCGTTTGAAGCAGGGAATGCGGCAGAGGCATCAACCCTTCAGGCGGGCTTCGAGGTCGTCAAGCTGCGCGCGCAGCGCGTCGGGCAGGCGGTCAAACTTGGAATAAAACTCGCGCAGGCCTTGAACTTCCTCAAGCCACAGGCCATTGTCCACCGTCAGCAGCTCGTCCAGAGCGCCCGGCGCCAGGTCGAGCCCCTGCACATTGATGTCCTCCTTGCGGGGCAGCAGGCCGACGGGCGACTTCACCGCGGGGACGGCGTCCTCGCAGCGCGCCAGAATCCACTCGAGCACTCTCATGTTGTCGCCGAATCCCGGCCACAGGAAGTTGCCGTCCCCATCCTGGCGGAACCAGTTGACGTGGAAAATCTTGGGCTTGTGCTCAAGCTTTTCTCCCATGTCAAGCCAGTGGGCAAAGTAATCTCCCATGTTGTAGCCGCAGAAGGGCAGCATGGCCATGGGGTCGCGGCGCACCACGCCGACCTGACCCTGCGTGGCGGCTGTCGTCTCACTCGAGAGGGCCGAGCCCACGAAGACGCCGTGCGTCCAGTCGAAGCTCTCAAACACCAGGGGCGCCGTGCGCGCGCGGCGGCCGCCGAAGATGATGGCCGAGATGGGCACGCCGTTGGGATCGTCGACCTTGTCGCTGATGCAGGGGCAGCCGGCAATGGGAGAGGTGAAGCGGCTGTTGGGCTGTGCACCCTTGGTGGTCGCGGTTTTTCCGTTCCAGGGATTGCCCAGCCAGTCCTCGCCGTATTCGGGCGGATTTTTGTCAAGGCCTTCCCACCAGACGGTGTTGTCCTTGAGGTTGCGCACCACATTGGTGAAAATGGTGTTCTGACGGGTGGCCGCCAGAGCGTTGGGATTGGTTTTTGCCCCCGTGCCGGGCGCCACGCCGAAGAAGCCGTTTTCGGGGTTGGTGGCGTAGAGGCGGCCGTCCTTGCCGATGCGCAGCCAGGCGATGTCGTCGCCCACGCACCACACCTTGTAGCCCTTGTTGCGGTAGATTTCCGGGGGAATGAGCATGGCAAGGTTGGTCTTGCCGCAGGCAGAGGGGAAGGCGGCGGCGATGTATTTGATCTCGCCCTTGGGGTTTTCCACCCCCACAATGAGCATGTGCTCGGCCATCCAGCCCTCGCGCCGGCCCAGCACAGAGGCGATGCGCAGCGCAAAGCACTTCTTGCCCTGCAGCGCGTTGCCGCCGTAGCCCGAGTTGATGCTCCAGATGGCATCCTCCTCGGGGAAGTGCAGGATGTACCGGTCCTCGGGCGACAGTGTCCCCTTGGAGTGCAGGCAGCGCACAAAGTCCCCGTCGGAACCCAGCTCATCGAGTACCGCCTGACCCGCACGGGTCATGATGCACATGGACAGCGCCACATAAATGGAGTCGGTCAGCTCCACGCCGATGCGGGAGAAGGGCGAGCCGATGGGGCCCATCGAATAGGGAACCACATACATGGTGCGGCCCTTCATGCAGCCCTTGTAGAGCGGCAGGACTTTTGCCTTGGCCTCCTCCGGGGTCATGTGGTTGTTGGTGGGGCCGGCCTCGGCGGGATCGGTGGTGCAGATGAAGGTGCGGTCTTCCACACGGGCCACGTCGGTGGGGTGCGAGCGGTGGTAGTAGCAGCCAGGCAGAAGCTCGGGGTTCAGACGGTGCATCTCTCCGGTGGCAACTCCCTTGGTGCGCAGACGCTCCAGCTGTTCCTCGCTGGCGTCGATCCATTCCACCTCGTCGGGGGTCATCAGGGCGCGGCATTCTTCCACCCAGTCGAGCAGGGCGCGATTGTCGGGCAAATTCGCCATCAATACTCTCCTCCTTGTTGTGTTGACAGGGAATATTACCGTTTGTTGAGAAGTGGGCTCTCAGCGCACGGTGCGGTTTGGGAATATCTACAGGACGGCTCCGCCGTCCGGGCAAGCGTGGTTCAAAAGGAAATCGGTGAGGGCGGCAAACTGGGCAAGCGTCATGCGCTCGGCGCGGATGTCGCGCGCAAGGTGCAGCGCGTCCAGAGCGTCGCCCAAAAGGGCCTTGGGGAAAGGCCCCTGGTTGCCAAGGGCGTTGACAAGCGTTTTGCGCCTTTGGCCAAACCCCTGGCGGATGAGACGGAACATGGCGTCGGGGTTGGAGCAGGAAACGGCCGGGCTGTCGCGCAGGTCCATGCGCACCACGGCAGACTCCACCTTGGGGGCCGGCATGAAGCAGCCGGGCGGCACGCGAAAGAGGATGCGCGGCAGGCTGCGGTATTCCACGGCCAGGGAAATGGCGCCGCCTTCGGGGGAGCCCGACGGGGCGCACAGCCGCACCGCCACCTCGCGCTGCACCATGACCACGATGCGCCTGAGCTGCGGGGGCGCCTGCTCAAGCAGGCGCATGAGGATGGGGGTGGTGATGTAATAGGGCAGGTTGGCCACGACGGCCACCGGCCGGTCGCCAAACTGCGAAGGCAGCCAGTCTGCAAGGTTCAAATCCATAAAGTCTGCATGCACCACATGGACGTTGTCAAAGGGCAGCGTCTGCTCCAGGACGGGCAGCAGCGCCGCGTCAATCTCCACCGCCGCCACCCGGCCGGCATGCTGTGCCAGCTCGTAGGTCAGGCAGCCGATGCCGGGGCCGATTTCGAGCACGCCCCACGAGGCGTCGATGTCGGCTTCCTGCACAATTTGCCAGGGGATGCGGGGGTTGACCAGAAAATTTTGTCCGAGCCCCTTGTTGAAGGCAAACCCGAACTGCTTGCGCAGGGCGTTGATGGTCTCGCGTTCGCACAGGGGATTGACGATGCGCTGCGCGGGCGTGTCGCCGCCCGAAATGGGTCTGTCGGCCACGGAAAGGGGGCTCCTTTCTGTCAAAAGATAGCTGAGGGGACGCTGCGTTTCCCGAAAAGGGGCAGCTCTTGCAGGGGATGGGCCGGTGCAGGGGCTTCGGAAAGGCAGTGCGCACCGGAGGGCCGCAGGGCAGCCGGCACGGTGCAGGAACGCCGGGTTACCGGGAGCGCTTGATTTCAAGCAGGTACAGGCGCAGCGCGTCAAGCGCCTTGACGGTTGCGAGGCTGCGGTTGTAGGCGCGGTCTCTCGAGCGCAGCATGTCGACCTTGGCCGAGCGCACGCCGAGCGGCCCGGCAAGGCCGACGAAGACGGTGCCGACCTCGCCCTCGGGCGTATCGTCGGGCCCGGCCACGCCGGTGATGGACACCGCCACCGAGGCGCCCGAGAGGGCCAGCGCCCCCTGCGCCATTTCAGCGGCCGTTTCCAGCGAGACGGCGGTGTGCTCGTCGAGCGTTTTGACGGCCACGCCGGCCAGCTTGTGCTTGATGCGGTTGGAGTAGGTCACAAGGCCGCACTCAAAAACGTCGGAGGCGCCGGGGATGTTGGTGATGCGGCCGGCGATCAGGCCGCCCGTCATGCTCTCGCAGGTGCACACCGTCATGCCCAGCTCATGCAGCAGCTCCACCACCACCTGCTCCATGCAGTCCTGGTCCACCGCATAAAGGTCGTCGCCGCACTCGTCGGCAATGGCTTGCACCACCGGGATGGTCATGGCATAGGCCTCTTCCTTTGTCTTGGCCTTGGCCGTGACGCGCAGCATGGTCTCGCCGCCGCCGGCATAGGGGGCCACGGTGGGGTTGGTGGAGTTTTTGAGCAGATCATACAGGCGGTCCTCCAGCGCAGACTCGCCGATGTTGACCACCCGGCAGTAGCGCGACACCAGCACCTCGTCCTGCTTGGCGGCCAGCATGGGCGCGACATACTTGTTCCAGATGTTTTTCATTTCGCGGGGCGGGCCGGGCAGCATGATGACGGTGTGGCCGTCCTTTTCGATGGCGCAGGAGGGCGCCGTCCCCCAGTCGTTTGGGATGATGGTGCAGCCCTTGGGGAACCAGGCCTGCTGCTCGTTGTTTTTGGTCATGACCTTTCCACGGCTTTCCCAGCGTGCCCGCAGGTCGGCAAGGATGTCTTCGTGAAGCTCCATTTCAAGCCCCAGCGCACGGGCGACGGTCTGCTTGGTCAAATCGTCGTAGGTGGGCCCAAGGCCGCCCGTCGTGATCAGCAGGTCGCAGCGCGAGAGGGCGGTATCCACCGCCTGCGCCAGACGCTCGGGGTTGTCGCCCACCACGGTGTGGTGGAAGACGTTGAAGCCCAGCACAGACAGCTCCTGGGAGAGGAAGGTGGCGTTTGTGTTGGTGATGTTGCCCAGCAGGATTTCGGTTCCGACGCACAGGATTTCGGCAATTTTGCTCATGACAGAGAAGACTTCCTTTCTTCTAAAGCATTTGAAAAAAGAGAGGGACAAAAAGAGGTGGGGCGAAGGGCGAAGGCGTGATGTTGACGCGGATGGCGGCCAGCGCGCCGGCAGGGCGGGCCGTCAATCCCGGCCGTAGCGCAGCAGGGTGAGCTGTGCGCCCTCCACGGCCTCGCGCACAAGCCCCTCCACGTCGAGCTTTGCCTCTTCGCGCTCGAGCTCCGGCAGCTTGGGCTTTGTTTTGGGGTGCTTGGGGGAAAAGAGGGCGCAGCAGTCCTCATAGGGCTCGATGGAGGTTTCAAAGGTGCCGATTTTGCGCGAGATGGCCACGATGTCCTCCTTGTCCATGCCGATGAGCGGACGCAGGATGGGCAGCCTTTGAGCCACGCAGTTGGTGGCGAGCAGACCCTCAAGGGTCTGGGAGGCCACCTGGCCGAGGCTCTCCCCCGTAATGAGGCAGCCGCTCTCGCGCGAGAGGGCGATGGCCTCGGTGATGCGCACCATGAAGCGGCGGGTCAAAATGGTGAAGTATTCGGGGGAGCAGGTGTCTCGCAGCACCTCCTGCACATGGGTGAAGGGCACCACGAAAAAGTCGACGTCGCCGGCGTAGCGGCCCACGAGACGGGCCAGCTCCTCCACCTTCTGACGCGCACGCTCGCCCGTGTAGGGGAAGCTGTGGAAATGCACCGCGTCAACGCGCAGGCCGCGCCGGGCCATGAGGTAGCCCGCAACGGGAGAGTCGATGCCGCCCGACAGCATGAGGGTGCCCCTTCCGCTTGAAGAGACGGGAAGGCCGCCTGCGGCAGGGTCCGCGTCCCCGTGCACAAAGGCAAGGTGGTCGCGCACCTCCACATGGACGGTGAAGTCGGGGTTGTGGACGTCGACCTTCAGATGGGGAAAGCGGGAGAGCACAAAGGCGCCCACCTCGGCTGAAATCTGCGGGGAAGGGTAGGGAAAGCTCTTGTCGGCGCGCTTTGATTCCACCTTGAAGGTGCGGGCACGGGAGAGCGGCTCTCTGAGGTACTCTGCCGCCAGCTCACAGATGAGGGGCAGCTCCTTGGGGCAGCCGCGCGCACGCACGGCCGAGACAAAGCCGAACACGCGCAGGCACTCGTCATAGGCCCGGTCCATGAGGGAGGGGGCGCCCAAGAGCAGGGCCTCGGGCGGGTCCTGCTCAAGGCACGAGACCGTGACGGTCGACTGCAGAATCTGGCAGGAGAAGCTGCCCACCCGGCGCAGACGATGGCGCAGGTTGGACAGCAGGATGCTTTCAAAGCGGCGGCGGTTGAGTCCCTTGAGGGAAATTTCTCCGCACTTGAGCAAAATCAGTTCGTCATTCACGAAAGTCAGACGTCCTCTCTGGCTAGTGTTGTTTGACAGGCGGAAATCCCTCCCAGAAGCGCCTGCACATCCTGCATGGTGTTGTCGGGCCCGAAGGAGACGCGCAGCGCCCCGCGCAGCAGGGGCTCGGGCAGGCCCATGGCAACCAAAACATGGCTGGCGCCCTTCTTGTGGGAGGAGCAGGCCGAGCCCGACGAGAGGTAAACGCCTCTTTGGCTGAGCAGATGCAGCATGGGCTCGGCGCGCAGGCCGGGAACCGAAAAGTTGAGGATGGAAGGGCAGGCGACGGGGGGCTGGTTGATGACGCAGCCAAGCTCGAGCAGCCCTTTGACGGCGGCCTCGCGCAGCGCGGGGATGCCGGCTGCGGCATAACGCGCCGCATATTCCCCGGCCGCCGCGCCAAAGGCGGCAATGGCCGGCATGGGCTCGGTGCCCGAGCGCAGGCCGCGCTCCTGCCCGCCGCCGTAGATGACGGGGGAAGGGGAAACTCCCTTGGCCAGCCACAGCGCCCCCACGCCCTTGACGCCGCCGATTTTGTGGGCCGAGACGGCCAGCGAGTGGCACAGCAGGCCCTCGGGCGCAAAGGGGAGCTTTCCAAAGGCCTGCACTGCGTCAACGTGGAAGCGGGCCCTTGTCTTTTGAACCAGGGCGCCCACCTCCCGCACGGGGAAGATGGCTCCCGTTTCGTTGTTGACCAGCATCATGGCGACAAGCGCCGTGTCGTCGTCGATGAGGGCGGCGGCCTCATCGAGCGAGGGGGCGCCGCCGGCGGTGGACAGCAGATGCAGGGTAAAGCCGCCGCGCTGCGCCACGGCGCGCAGCGTTTCGAGCACGGCGGGGTGCTCGGCGTCGGTCGTGATCAGCTTGCTGCCCCGTCGCCTGTCGGCAAGCCCGAAGAGAGCCAAGTTGGAGGCCTCGGTCCCACTGCCGGTGAAGACGATGCGCTCGGGCTGTGTGCCCAGCGCCTTTGCCACACTGCGGCGGGCTTCGCGCAGCTCGTGTTCGGCCTCAAAGCCCAGCGCATGCAGCGAGGAGGGGTTGCCATAGCAAACGGTGGCTACCCGCGTGAGAGCCGCCACGGCCGCCTCGCTCGGACGTGTGGTGGCGGCGTTGTCAAGATAATGCATGATGCGGCGTCCCTCCTTGACGGCGGCCCAAAAATACCATGACGACATAGAGGCCGCTTATGCCGCTATTATACCCTGTTTGGCAAAGGTTTGCAAGGCTTGGCGGCGCCTGCCGGCGGGCAAAAGAGAAGACGCGGGCGCTGCGGATCCGGGGAAGCGGGGCGGTTGGGCACGATTTGGGATTTTGGGGAATTGACATAGCTGCGGCAATCAACCTATAATAATAAGTAAAACAGGACAAAGCGGCTTTTTTGCCGGCCGTAAAATCGAACGGGCCGCCCTTTCGCCAAAGGGCAGGGCGGCAAAGGTAGGCCCTGCCGCCCGGGGCGTGGGCGGGGGCGGGCGTGCAGCGTCGGAAAGGCAGAAGATTTGAAAGCAGACGCACAACGGAAGACAACCGCAATGTCAGGAGGGGATGTCATGCTGGCAACAGTGACCAGCCTGGGCCTGCAGGGGCTCTACTGTTACCGCGTCACGGTAGAGGCAGACCTTGTGGAAGAGGGGCATGGGTTTGAGATCGTAGGGCTGCCGGGGGCGGCGGTCAAGGAGAGCCGGGAGCGCGTGCGCGCCAGTCTGCGCAACGGGGATCTCAGCTATCCTGATGGCCGTATTACGGTCAATCTGGCCCCTGCGGACACCGCGAAGGATTCTCCCATTTACGATCTGCCGGTTTTGCTTGCGCTGCTGCGCGCAGGGGATTTGCTGCCGGAGCAGCCGCAGGAATATGCTTTTGTGGGAGAGCTGTCGATGTCGGGAGAGCTGCGTCCCGCCAAAGGAGTGCTTCCCATGGCAAGAGCCTGTGCCGCCATGGGGATTACAAGGCTGTATGTGCCGCAGGTCAACGCCGCCGAGGCGGCATTGGCGGGTGATGTGGAGGTGGTGGGCGTCTCCAACGTGCAGGAGCTGCTCGAGCTGCTCAACGGCCACCGGCCGACAAAGCTCTTCCAGGCGGAGTGGAAGCCCTATGAGCCAAATTTGGAAGGCTTGCCCGACTTTTCGGAGGTGCGCGGGCAGGAGCATGCAAAGCGCGCGCTGGAAATTGCGGCGGCCGGAGGACATAATGTGATTATGGTGGGGCCGCCCGGCGCGGGCAAGTCCATGCTGGCAAAACGGCTGCCCTCCATTTTGCCTCCCATGACCCGGGAGGAGACGCTGGAGGCCAGCGAACTGCACTCGGTGGCGGGCCTTTTGACCGACGGCAAGCTGCTGACGTCGAGGCCCTTCCGCGCGCCGCACCACACCATCTCCAACGTGGGGCTGGCGGGCGGCGGCACGCGGGCGCGGCCGGGAGAGCTGTCGCTGGCGCACTGCGGCGTGCTTTTTCTCGACGAGCTTCCCGAGTTTTCGCGTTCGGCGCTCGAGGTGCTGCGCCAGCCCCTCGAGGACGGGGTCATCACCATTTCGCGCGCCTCGGGAAGCGTGACCTATCCCAGCCGGTGCATGATGGTGGCGGCGCTCAACCCCTGTCCCTGCGGGCAGTTTGGCGTGGAGGGCGGCAGATGTTTTTGCAGTCAGGCTGACATCGCGCGCTACCTGCGCCGCATTTCAGGGCCCCTGCTCGACCGCATCGACCTGCAGGTGGAGGTGGCGCCCTTGAGCTTTGACGAAATTTCCATGCCGCCCGCCGAGCCTTCGCGCGCGATCCGCGAGCGGGTGTGTGCGGCCAGGGAGCGGCAGGTGGAGCGCTTTCGGGGAACCGGCATTGTCTCCAACAGCGCCATGGGGCATCGTCAGGTCGCTGAATACTGCGTTTTGTCGCCCGAGGCAAAGGAATTTTTGAGCGGGGCTTACTCCACTATGCATCTTTCTGCGCGCAGCTACGACAGACTGTGCAAGGTAGCCCGCACCATCGCCGACCTGGCGGGGGCCGACGTCATTGCGCCGGAGCACCTGGCCGAGGCCGTGCAGTACCGTGCGCTGGACAGGAAATACTGGAAACGATAACAATAACAATAACGACAACACCCCCTGAACAGGGGGCCACGAAACGAGGGGCGGCGCAGATTTCTGCGCCGCCCGGCGCGCTCCGCCGGGGCGCGCCGGACAGGCCGGCTGCCCGGGCGGGAGAGCCGCGGTCCCTTGGAGAAAAGGAAGGAGCAGCGCGAAAGACCCATGAAAAAAATTTTGCTTTTGGCCCTGGCGGCCGCCCTGCTGCTGGCAGGATGTACGAAAGAAGGCAAGCCCACTCAGGAGATCCGACTGTCGACGGCAGCCACCACTGGGGCGCTGTACCCCCTGGGCGGGGCGCTGGCCTCCCTTTGGGGAGAGAATTTGGAAGGCGTGCGCGTGACTGCGCAGGCCTCGGCCGGGGGGATCGAGAACTTGAGGCTTTTGGCCGAAGGGGAGGCTGAGCTTGGCTTTGCCGTGACCTCGCTTTTGTGGGAGGCGCAGCAGGGGGAGGGCAGCTTTGAAGGAGCGCCAAACGACCAGATCCGCGTTTTGGCGGGTCTGTATTACAACCCCAATCAAGTGGTGGTGACAGAGCAAAGCGGCGCGCAGGCGATGGAGGATTTGGAAGGGCTGCGCTTTGCCCCGGGAACTGCGGGCTCCACCACCTCGGTTGAAACCGAGATCCATCTTGAGCAGCTCGGCATCGACTATCCCGACGGCATCCGGGCGCAGTTTGTGGGCTTTACCGAGGCGGTGGAGCTCATGCGAAACCGTCAGCTCGACGGGGCGTGGGTGATGGCAGGCCTTGGCAATGCCGCCGTGACCGAAATCATGGCCACGGCCGACGGACGCCTGCTGTCCATGGACGACTCCCTCATCGAGGCGCTGCAGGAGAAGTACCCCTGGTATGCCTGCTATGTGATTCCGGCCGGCACTTATGCCAATCAGGAGGAGGACGTTGTCACCTCGGCCATCAAGCTGGCGCTTTTCTGCTCGGCTGAGCTCGATGAGCAGACGGCATATGAGCTGACGCGCATCATGTGGGAGAATATGGACACCCTCCAGCAGAGCATTCCCGCGCTGGAGGGCGTAGAGCTGCAGGACGCCGTGACCGACCTTGCACAGATTCCTCTGCACGAGGGTGCGCGCAGATACTATGAGGAACAAGGGCTTTTGCCTGCGCAGGAGCAGTAGCCGCCCTTCTTGAGCGGGGAAGGCCGCCGCAAAAAGGGGAAAGGGCCTGCCGCCTTTCTCCTTTCTGCATGGTTGTGCCAAAACGGGCATTTCGGGAGAGCCCATTTTAAAAATTGCCATAAAAGCCCAGACGCAAATTTTGCATAGACAAATTCAGCCTGCGGATACTAGGGTTACAGAATTTTCGCAGGAGGTCTATATATGAAGGCAACCGGAATTGTTCGGCGCATTGACGATTTGGGCCGCGTGGTCATTCCCAAGGAAATCCGCCGCACCATGCGGATTCGCGAGGGAGAGCCCCTTGAGATTTATACCGACCGCGACGGTGAAGTGATTTTCAAGAAGTATTCCCCGGTGGGGGAGCTTTCGGTGCTGGCGGGCGGCTGCGCCGAGGCGCTCTCGCGCACGGCAGGCTGCCCGGTGGTGATTTGCGACAGAGACACGGTGATTGTGGCTGTGGGCGGCGCGCGCAAGGAGCTGGAAGGGAAGGTCATCAGCGCGGCCTATGAGGCCCAGATGGAGGAGCGTCAGGCCCTTGTGCGGGGCAGCGGGCAGCGCCCGGCCCCGATTGTAGAAGGCGTGCCGCGCTCTGAGCCCGTGGCTGCCGCGCCCATTTTGTCGGACGGCGATGTGATTGGCTCTGTGGCGCTGCTGGGCGACATGCCGGGCGGAGAAGTGGAGCTCAAGCTTGCCATGGCCGCCGCAGGATTCCTGGCCAAGCAGCTGGAATCGTAAATTTTTGCACAAAACGTGTATTTTTTTGGGGCGAACACCTTGAAAATCGGAGAAAAGTGTGATATACTGCTTCGGTAAGGTAGAAAACAATGGTAGAAAGGAGTGGGCGGTGCCCGCTCCTTTCTTTATGACGTAAGGGAGACAAAACGCATGGCAAAGCCACAGGGGAGCGGCACGGCCGCGCTGCTGGAGAAGGTCACGCTGCTGGCGCAGCCTCTGGCGGACGAGATGGGACTGGAGCTGTGGGACGTCGAGTATAGGAAGGAGGGCGGCATGTTTGTGCTGCGCTACACGCTTGACGCGCCGCAGGGGGTGGATCTTGACACCTGCGAAGCCTTTTCGCGCGCTGTGGAGCAAAAGCTTGACGAGGCCGATCCCATCGAGAGCAGCTATCGCCTGGAAGTGCAGTCGGCGGGGCTCGACCGCCCGCTCAAGCGCCCATCGGATTTTGAACGGTTTTTGGGCACGAGGGTGGAGGTCGGCCTGTATGCGCCCCTGGGGGGCAGCGTGGAGCAGGCCGCGTCGCTGTGTTTTTCGGCGTGCGACGCGCCGTTGCCGGCCGCAGTCAAGCATTTTGAGGCGCGGCTGGAGGGATATGAGCCAGGCCTGCTGACGCTGGTCGACGATGCGGGAACGAGCTTTTCGCTGCGTCAGGCCGACGCCGCGTCGGTGCGGCTGGCCGTGGAATGGTAGACCGCTTACAAATATCTGGATAGGAGAATCGGGAACATGGATTACAGCGAGCTGTTTGAGGCGCTTGAAGAGCTGGAAAAGGAGCGCGGCATTCCCAAGGAATACATGCTGCAGAAAATAGAGGCCGGGCTGCTGGCGGCGCTGCGCAAGGACGCGGCCAGCTCCGAGACGCTGGCCGTGCTGGTCGACGAGGATGCGAAGACCATCAAGCTGGTCACGCGCCGCAAAGTGGTGGAGCAGGTGGAGACGCCCGGCGCCGAGCTGACGCTGGAGGAGGCCCAGGCCATTGACCCCAAGTATGGCCTGGGGGATATCGTGGAGGAGGAGATCGACCCCCACAACTTCGGCAGGATCTCGGCCCAGAATGCAAAGCAGGTCATCATCCAGGGCATCCGCGAGTATGAGAGAGACCAGATTTACAACGAGTATCAGAGCCGCCAGCACGAGCTGCTGAGCTGTGTGGTGGCGCGCGTGGATCGCCGGGGGGCAGCACTGACGCTGGACAAGACCGAGGTGTATCTTGTCACGGGCGAGCAGATTCCCGGAGAGGTTTTGCGCGAAGGAAAGCGCATCAAGGTCTATGTGGTGGAGGTCAGAAATTCCACGAGGGGCCCGCAGATCATGATTTCCCGCACGCACCCCGGAATGGTGCGCCGTCTGTTTGAAATGGAGGTGCCGGAGATTGCCTCGGGCGTGGTGGAGATCAAGTCGGTGGCCAGGGAGGCCGGGTCGCGCTCCAAGATGGCGGTCAGCACCACGGTGGAGGGCGTTGACCCCATCGGCGCCTGCATCGGCCCGCGCGGACAGCGCGTGGCGGCCGTGGTGGCCGAGCTCAACGGCGAGAAGATCGACATTGTGCGCTGGCACGAAGACCCCGAGGCCTACATCGCCGAGGCGCTGGCGCCCGCCGAAACCACCTGCGTCATGCTGGGCAGCGACCACTCCTGCCGCGCCATCGTGCCCGACGACCAGCTGTCGCTGGCCATCGGCAAGGAGGGGCAAAACGCCCGGCTTGCCGCCAAGCTGACCGGCTGGAAAATCGACATCAAGCCCGAGAGCGAGCTGGAATACTGGCGTGAGAAGATGGAAGAAGAGCGCGCCGCCGAGCAGGAGGAGCTGGCGCTTCGAGCAGGCCTTGCGGAGCAGGAGGAGCTGCCCGCCGAAGGGCAGGCGCCGCAGGAGATGCCGGCGTCGGCCGGCGATGCCGGGCAGGCGGGCGAGCCTTCGGAGCAGGCGGACGGTCAAAACGAGGAAAACGATATCGTGGCTGCGGGCGCCGCTCAGGAGTAAGAGCGGAAAGCCGCACCGAAACCCCATTTTTGCATATAGGTAGGTAAGTGCTGTTTTGAGTACAAAAAAAGTCCCCTTGAGAATGTGCGTCTCCTGCGGGGAGATGCGCCCCAAAAAAGAGCTGCTGCGCATGGTCAAAACGCCGGAGGGAGCCATCGAGCTGGATTTCACCGGCAAGAAGAACGGGCGCGGCGCCTATATCTGCAAAAGCCAGGTCTGCTTTGAGAAGCTTCCCCGCGCGGGAAAGCGGATTGAGAAGGCCTTTGGCTGCAAACTGCCGGAGGAGCTTTCGGCACAACTGAGAGAGGAGTTTGAGCGTGTGCGGGAACGAGAGCTTGCAGCAGCTTCACAGGGCGATGCGCCTTCTGGGGTTGGCTAAGCGGGCAGGCGCCGTGTCAAGCGGCGTGGAGGGCGTGCGCTCATTGTGCCGGTCGGGCAGGGCCGGGGTGGTTTTGATGGCGAAGGACTGTTCGCCCAATTCACAAAAGCGCATTGCCGACTGCTGCGCCTTTTACGGGGTGCGGCTTGTGGCGCTGCCTTTCGGCAAGGAAGAGCTGGGGCACGCCATCGGAAAGAGTGAGGCTGCGGCGGCCGCCGTCGGCAATGCGGGCCTGGCAAGGGAAATTTTAAGCTGCTTTGCGGTGCAGGAAAGCAAGGAAAGAGGGGGTAACTGAGATATGGCAGTTGTAAAGTATCGCGTGCATGAGGTCGCCAAGGACTTCAATGTACCCAACAAGGAGATTTTGGACTTGCTCAAGGATCGGTTCGGCGGGGAGCAGCGCAACCACATGGCGGCACTGGAGACCGACGAGCTCAATTACATCTTTGAGGTCATGTCGCAAAAGCATGCTGTTGCCTCCTTTGAGCCCTATTTCAAGGCGGGCGAGCAGGCGCGAAGCCAGACAGAATCGGCAAAGAAGGCGCGCGCCGAAAAAGAGCGCGAGCAGGCGCTTTTGGAGGAGGCAAGACAAAGGGAGCAGGCTGCCGCGCAGGCCGCGCTGACCAAGCAGCGTGTGCGCGAGGAGGCGGCGGCCGCCATTGCGGCCAAAAAGGCCAGAGAGGCGGCGGCAGCCGCCCCGGCCCAGCAGCCCCAGCCGCAGCAGGCGGCTCCGGCAAGGCAGGCAGCCCACGCCGCCCCAGCCCAGGCCGCAGGGCAGGAAAAGCCGGCCGCAGGGCAGGCACAGGCCCCGCAGCACGCACCCGCGCAGCAGCAGACACACAGCCAGCCGCACACGCCGGCCCAGCAGCCGGCGGGCGCGCCGGGCGCACCTGCGGGCAGCCGTCCGCTCCGACCCAACACCAATCAGGCGCCGGCGGGGGGGCGTCCTTTGCGCCCCAACACCAACCAGGCGCCGGCAGGCAGCCGTCCGCTTCGCCCCAACACCAACCAGGCGCCGGCGGCAGGCAGCCGGGCGCCGGCGGCAGGCGGCACTCAGGGACAGGCGGGGGGACGGCCTCTGCGTCCCAACACCAATCAGCGCCTGCAGCAGGGTGCGCAGGGTGCGCGGCCCGCACAGGCCGGCCAGGGAGGCCGTCCGGCTCCCGGAAGCGCGCCGCGCCCGGCGCAGGGAGGCCGTCCGGCGGCTGCGCAGCAGGGGGGTGCGCCGCGTCCGGCACAGCCCGCGCAGCCGCAAAAGCCCCAGCAGACCACCCGCCGCGAGGGCGTGCGGGTGGTGGATACCCGTGCGGGCAGCGTGGATTTGTCCAAGTTTGACGAGAGATTTGACCAGCTTACGCCTGACAAGGCGCGCAACATGGGCGGCGGCAAGCACAAGGTGGGCAAGCGGCCCAATCAGCGCCCCACCCCCTATCAGAAGCGCGAGACCGAGGCCGAGAAGCTCAAGCGTCTTGAGCTGGAGAAGGCCCGCCGCGCCCCGCTTCACATCACCATCCCCGACGAGATTGTGGTCAGCGAGCTGGCGACCCGTCTGAAAAAGACCAATGCCGACGTGGTGAAAAAGCTCTTTCTCATGGGCTTCCCCGTCACGGCCAACGACACCATCGACTTCGACACGGCGGCGCTGGTGTCCGAGGAGTTTGGCGCGCTGTATACCAAAGAGGTGGTCGTCACCATCGAGGAGCGCCTGATTGACGACTCGGAGGACAAAGAGGAGGATCTGGTGCCGCGCGACCCCGTCGTGGTGGTCATGGGCCACGTCGACCACGGCAAGACCTCGCTGCTTGACGCCATCCGCCACACCCACGTCACCGAGGGCGAGGCCGGCGGCATCACGCAGCACATCGGCGCTTACAAGGTGGAGATTTCGGGCAGGGAAATCACCTTTCTCGACACCCCGGGACACGCCGCCTTCACCTCCATGCGTGCGCGCGGCGCCAACGTCACGGACATTGCCATTTTGGTCATCGCCGCCGACGACGGCATCATGCCGCAGACGGTTGAGGCCATCAACCACGCCAAGGCCGCAGGCGTTTCCATTATCGTGGCCATCAACAAGATCGACAAGCCCGACGCCAATCCCGACCGCGTCAAGCAGGAGCTGACCGAGCACGGGCTGGTGCCCGAGGAGTGGGGCGGCGACGTCATCTGCGTGCCGGTTTCGGCCGTCACCCACGAGGGCATCGACACGCTGCTTGAGATGGTGCTGCTCACGGCCGACATGCGCGAGCTCAAGGCCAACCCCTCCCGCAGGGCCAGAGGCACCGTCATCGAGGCCCAGCTCGACAAGGGACGCGGCCCCGTGGCGACAGTGCTGGTGCAAAACGGAACGCTGCATGCCGGCGACGTCATGATTGCGGGGACGTCGGTGGGACGCGTGCGCGTCATGACCGACGACAAGGGCCGCAAGCTCAAGGAGGCGGGCCCCTCCACCCCGGTGGAAATCATGGGCCTTGCCGAGGTGCCGCAGGCCGGCGACCTCTTCTATGCCGTTGAGGACGAGAAGATGGCCAGAGAGCTGGCGGAGCAGCGCAAGGCGGAGGAAAAGGCGGCGCAGGCCGGCAAGATGCAGAAGGTGTCGCTCGACGACCTCTTCAACCAGATCCAGCAGGGCGACGTCAAGGAGCTCAACCTCATTGTCAAGGCCGACGTCATGGGCTCGGCCGAGGCGGTGCAGGCTTCGCTGGAGAAGCTGAGCAATGACGAGGTGCGTGTGCGCGTCATTCACAGCGGCGTGGGCGCCATCTCGGGCAGCGACCTCATGCTGGCCGAGGCCAGCAACGCCATCATCATCGGCTTTAACGTGCGCCCCGACGCCGCCATCCGCGAGGACGCGGCCCAAAGAGGGGTAGACATCCGCACCTACCGCATCATCTACGAGTGCATCGAGGAGATGGAGGCCGCCATGAAGGGCATGCTGGCCCCCAAATTCCGCGAGGTGGTGCAGGGCCACGCCGAGGTGCGCCAGATTTTCAAGGTTTCGGGTGTGGGCACCATCGCCGGCTGCTACGTCAAGAGCGGGAAGATTAACCGCAACAGCTCGGTGCGCGTGCTGCGCGACAGCGTGGTCGTGGCCGAGACCAAGCTCGACTCGCTGCGCCGCTTTAAGGACGACGTGCGCGAGGTGGCCGAGGGCTTCGAATGCGGCATCGGCCTCGAGAGGTTCAACGATATCAAGGAAGGCGACGTCATTGAGGCGTTTGTCATGGAGGAATATCACGACTAAAGGCCGGGCACTGCCGCAGGCGGCAGCTCCCAGAGGCCTTTGCAAAAGGGGAGACAGGAAAGGCCCCATAACAGGAGAAGAAAAATGGCAAAGCATCGAAACGAGCGCATCAACGAAGAGGTCATGCGCGCAACGGCCGACATCGTCCGGGAGCTCAAGGATCCGCGCATCCCTGTCATGACCAGCATCGTCAGGGTGGAAGTGACGCCCGATCTGAAATTCGCCAAGGTGTATGTCAGCGTCATGGGCGACGCCGCCGTGCAGGCCGACTGCCTCAAGGGGCTCAAGTCGGCGGCCGGCTTTATCCGGCGCGAGGTGGGCCGCCGCGTTTTGCTGCGCAGCACCCCGGAATTCCACTTTGTGCTGGACAATTCGGTGGAGCACGGCGCGCACATCGCGCAGGTGCTGCGGCAGCTTGACATGGAGCGGGAGAAGACGGCTTGCCCGCAAGACGGCGGTGAGCAGGAGGACTGAGCTTCGGGGCGCCGCCCTTGCAGCGTGCTGCAAGGGCGGCCTTTGGCCGTGTCCCGTGCGCGGGGCGGAAAGCCCGCCCGCGTACGGGATGCGGCGCCCCGAAGGCGGGAAAACAGGCTCTGATGCGCTTGTGGAGAAGCTTTTTGGAAAAGGAGGAATGTTTGCCTTGAAGAACGATACGGTCAATATCGGGTTTTTCGGGCCGGAGCCGGCCGCGCCCATTCACGAGGCCGTCGCGCTGCTGAAGGAGCGGGACGACTTTCTTATTTTGTGTCATCAAAAGCCCGACGGGGACACTGTGGGCTCGGCCTTTGCGCTGCGTGAGGCGCTGCGGCAGATGGGGAAAAGAGCCCAGGTGGCCTGCAGCGACGCCTTTACCCCGCGCTATGACTTTATTACCAAGGGGGAGCGCGAGCCGCACCGGGATTTTGTGCCCAAAACCTACATCACGGTGGACATTGCGGACCCCTCGCTGCTGGGGGACAAGCTCGAGCATCTGCGGGCCAACATTGACCTTGCCATCGACCATCATCCCAGCTTTTCCAAATTTGCGGCCTGCAACGTGGGCTACCCCTCCACGGCGGCAGCCGGGGAGATTGTCTATCACATTTTGAGGGAGCTGGGCGTGGAGCTGACCCTCGACATTGCGCAGGCGCTTTATACGGCGCTGTCCACCGATACCGGCTGCTTCAGGTATTCCAACACCACGCCCTCCGCGCTGCGCATGGCGGCCGACCTGGCCGAGCTGGGACTGGAGCTGCACGAGCTCAATTATCAGCTTTTCATGCTCAAGTCGCGCGCCCGCATGATGCTGGAGGCCAGGGTGGTCAACGACGCCCATTTTTACAAGGACGGCAAGATCGCAGTCGCCGTGGTGACGCAGGAGCTGCGCCGCGAGCTGCACGCCGCCGAGGACGACATGGACGACATCGGCACGCTCATGCGCTGCATCGAGGGTGTGGAGGTCGGCGTGCTCATGAAGGAGACGCCGCAGGGGGCCTATAAGGTCTCCTTCCGCTCGGCGCAGCACATCAACGTCTCGGAGGTGGCGCAGGAGTTTGGCGGCGGCGGCCACCGCCGCGCGTCGGGCTGTCTCATTGCGGGCCCGGAGCAGCAGGCGGAGAAGGCGCTGGTGGAGGCCATCGAACGCGCCTACGCCGCCTTATGACGGGGATTTTACTGCTTGACAAGGAGAGCGGCATGTCTTCGCAAAAGGCGGTGCACAAGGTGCGCAGCCTGACGGGGGTGTCCAAGGCGGGCCACGGAGGCACGCTTGACCCCATGGCCTGCGGTCTGCTGCCCATTCTGCTGGGCAGCGCCACCAAGCTCAGCGATTTTCTGCTCACGGGCGACAAGGGCTATATCGCCGGGCTGCGCTTTGGGTTTGTCACCGACACGCTGGACGTGACGGGGCAGGTGCTGCGCAGCAGTGACCTTCGGCCAAAAAGGGAGCAGCTCGAGGCGCTGCTGCCTCGGTTTACGGGGGAGCTGCTTCAGACGCCGCCGATGTATTCGGCCATCTCCCAGGGCGGGCAAAAGCTCTATAAGCTGGCCCGTCAGGGCATTGAGGTTGAGCGCGCGCCGCGCCGGGTGAATATTCGAAGCCTTCGGCTGCTGGAATTTTCCGGGGAGAAGGCGCTGCTTGAAGTGGAGTGCTCCAAGGGGACGTATGTGCGCAGCCTGGTTTTTGACTTAGGGGAGGCGCTGGGCTGCGGGGCCTGTATGAGCAGTCTGCGGCGCACCATGTCGGCGGGCTTTCGCGTGGAGCAGGCGCACACGCTGGCGCAGGTGGAGGCCGCCGTGCAGCAGGACAGGCTAAGGGAGCTTGTCCTGTCGCCCGAGACGCTGTTTGAGGAGCTGCCCGAGCTGGAATTTCCCGCCTTTTATCAAAAGCTGCTCTTTGACGGGCAGCGCGTGCTGCAGCGCAAGCTGGGCAGCAGCCTGCCCACCGGCGCCATGGCGCGATGGAAGAGAGACGGCGCCTTTGCCGGACTGCTGCGCGAAACGCAGACAAGCGAGGGCTCGGCGCTTTGCGTTGTTTGGAGAGAGACAAATGAGTGAGACAAAAACAGCCGTTTGCCTGGGAAATTTTGACGGCGTTCACATCGGGCACCGCCGCCTGCTGGAGCAGACGGTGCGAACAGCGCAGGAGAAGGGGCTCAAGCCCGTGGCCTACACCTTTTCCTCCCATCCGCTCTCGATGCTGGGACGGGCAACCCCACTGCTCACGCTGCCAGATGAGCGGCGCGGACTGCTCGTGCAGGCCGGCGTGACGCCGGTGGAAGACGACTTTGCAAGGGTCAGGGATCTCTCGCCGCAGGAATTTTTCGAGCAGGTGCTGCTGGGCCGGCTGCATGCCGGGGCCGTGCTGTGCGGGGCGGGACATCATTTTGGCAAAGGGGCGTCGGGCGATGCCAAGACGCTGTGCGCCCTGTGTGTGCAGGCGGGGATTTTGTGCGCCGTGCTGCCCAGCCTGACGGTGGAGGGCCGAGCCGTGAGCTCGTCTTGGATTCGGGAGTGTATCACCGGGGGTGACATGGAAAAGGCGGCGCTGCTGCTGGGAAGGCCCTTTTCGGTGACGGGGCCGGTGCTGCACGGCAAGGAGCTGGGCAGAAAACTGGGGATGCCCACCGTCAACCAGGCCATGCCGCAGGGCCGCGTGACGCCGCGCCACGGCGTCTATGCCGCCTTTGTCTTAGTCGATGGCATACGTTATGCCGGAGCGGCCAACGTGGGTCTGCGTCCCACCGTGGAGGGGAAGACCGTCAACGTGGAAACCCATATCATGGACTTCCACGGGGATCTCTACGGCAGGGTCATTACGGTGGAGCTGCTGCACCACCTGCGCGACGAGCGCCGGTTTTCTGACGTGGAGGCGCTCAGGCAGCAGATGCTTGGCGACATCGCACAGGCAAAGAGGGTTTGCGCACAGATGACGCAGGCCGACAGGGCGGAGCGTAGCGCCGCCCCCAAAGCCGGCGCTCCGAAGGGCCCAGGCAAAATATCGCTTGACAAAAGCAAAAACCCTGTGATATAATTTCACGGCTGACCGCTGCGTGGTTTTGGGCGACAGAGGCCTTTTTGGCCCAAACACCTTGGCCCATGGCTCCGTGACGGCCGAATTTCAAAAAGAGGTGAAAGACATGAGAAGCAAGCAGGAACTGATTGAAACCTATCGTGTGCATGAGACCGATACCGGCTCCCCCGAGGTGCAGATTGCCATTTTGACCGAGCGCATCAACCACCTCAACGAGCATCTTAAGGAAAACAAGAACGACCACCACAGCCGCAGAGGCCTGCTCAAGATGGTCGGTCAGCGCCGCCGTCTGCTCGACTACCTGATTAAAAAGGACATCACGCGCTACCGCGCCATCATCGAAAAGCTGGGCATCAGAAAGTAAGTCGCTTTTCGGGGAAAAGACCCGTTTTGGGAAAAAGAAATGCCGTGCCGCAGAAGACCCTTTTCTGCGGCACGGCTTTTTTTGCCATCGGGCAGGGGGAGCGGGAACATCCTCCTCCAAAGGGCAAATGTTCGCAAGGAAGAGAATGACGAAAAACGCATATTTATTCAAAAATTTTCCAACAGTTTTCAAAAAAGAACCGGGTGCAGTATTGCCAATGAAAGGGAAATATGGTACAAGTAAAAATTAAGGAAACCTTTGCCGGTGCCTCAACGGGGGATGCGGCACCGGGGAAAAAGCAAAAATCGCAGTGGGGCGCCCCACTGTCCGTCTCTGCTTCACAGAGCCGGACAAAAGGAGCCTGGCTGGGAAGAAAAAGGAGGACCTCAAGGTGCAAAGACGATTCCTGGCAGCATTTCTGGCAGCTTGTCTTCTGCTGTCCCTGACGCCTGTAACGGCGCTGGCGGAAGAGGACGTGCTGTCGTCGCCGGATCGGTACACCGACGTCTCGCTGGAAGACGCCGTGGCCTATCTGCGCGGCAGTGGCACGCAGGACGACCCCTTCCAGATTTGGAATGCGGACGACCTGTACTACATCAACTACCTTGAATACTGGCGCGGCCAGGAGGAAGGGGAGGTGCCCGTCTACCATTATCTGCAAATGGCGGACATTGACCTCTCTTCCGCAGACCGGTTTGACAAGGGAACGGGCTATATCACGGCCAACTTCGCCGGCGTTTACGACGGCGGCGGGCATGCCCTGACCGGCATGGACAAGCCCTTGTTTTACTTCACCAAGGGCAGCTATGTGGGAGATGAGGCCGGCGCGGTCTTTACGGGCTATGTTTCGGGCGAGAGCCACGACAAGGTCTTTTCTGCCATCGTGCGCAACCTGACCCTTTTTGAGCCCGCCGTCACGCAGACGGTGGCGACCGACGTCATCGAGCAGATGGGCGCCGTGGCGGCCTACGCCGTCAACACGACCTTCTACAACATCAGGGTCGAGGGCGGAGAAATCAACGGCGTTTCGGGCGCAGCCTCCATTGCGGGACGCGCCGGCAGCGTGGTCATTGACGCCTGCTCCTCCAATGCCGACGTCTATGCCTCGATGCACCGGGCGGCCGGCATCGTGTCCAACCTGCGCATCGTGGATGCGAAAAAGGAAGCGACCTCCACCAGCCTGGTGACAAACTGCACCTTCTCGGGCACCGTGAGCGGAAATCTCGACGGGGAGCGCGGCTCGGCCGGCATCGTGGGCGCCGTCTATATGGATGGAACTTCCGAGCTCAACAACGGCGGCGGGCTGCCTCTTTATGTGTCGGACTGCACCTTCTCGGGCACCATGAGCGGCACCGTCACCTCGGGCTCCGGCAACTTCGGCGGCATTTTGGGCACGTCGTATCTTGGGCCGGGGCTGAATCTGAAGAACAACGTTGTCACCGGCAGGGTTGAGAACATCTCGGTGCAGGGAGCGGGAACTGCGGCCAACGTGGGCGGCATTGTGGGCAAGATGCTCAACTACTCCCTGCTCGACAGCGAGCTGACGCTGGTTTTGGAAAACAACGATGCCGGGCAGGCGGTGCTGCCGGACAGCAATCCCGGCGAGAAGCTGTATGCGGGCACCCTGATCGGCTGCCAGTATGACGCAAACCGCGTCATCACAGGCCCGGTCTCGATTTCCACCACAGAATCGCTTGGCCTTTACGGAAACATTCAGGGCGCGCAGCTTTCGGGAGAAATCGGCGCTCTGACGCTGCCGGAGTGCCAGGGCAATGTGGAGTTTTACATTCTGGAAGGCGCCACGGTGGAAAGCCTGACGGTCAACACCACAGGCACGCTGAAAATCCACAACGCCGGCGCCCTGGGCGACGTCACCAACAAGATGGGCGTCACCATTGCCGACAACACCGGCACCATGAAAGACGTGACCTCTCTGGAGGGCGCCGTTTCGGTCACGGGCAACCAGGGGGAAATCGGCAACCTGACCTCGGCCGGCACCATCACGGTGGGCGCCTCGGCCAAAACGCAGGAGACGGCCGCAGAGTCGGTGGGCAACGAGGGCGTGCTGGGCGACCTTTCGGCGGCAGGCAGCGTGGCCATTTACCGCAACGCGCAGGGTGCCAAGATCGGCGGCGTGACCTCGAAGACCGGCTCCGTGACCATCGGCCAGAGCGACAGCTCGACCGAGGCCGTGCGGGACTACAATGTCAACGCCGGCACCATCGGCAGCCTTACGGCCGCCACCACGGTGAACATTCGAAGCACTGCGCAGGGAAGCGTGGCGGCCGACGAGGGAGAGCTTGTCAAGGCCGGCACCACTGTCACCATCGGCACCTCCGCCGTCCAAAACGCGAACACGGTGGGCGATGTTGAGGCCGGCACCGGCGTGAGCATCTACAACGCGGCGCAGGGCTCGACGGGAGCCGTTGAAGCCGGCACCACCGTGTCCATCGGCACAAGCGCCCTGCTCAACGAGGGCGACATTGGCACCGTGACGGCGGGCGATTCCGCCGGCACCACCGTGACCGTCTACAACGGCGGCGCAGAAATCGGCGATATTTCCGCCAAGAGCGGCAGCATCAGCATTGTGGCCAACAAGGGCCAAATCGGCGCTGTGGACTCGAAACAGAGCAGCGTGACCGTGGGCTCAAACGTGAAAACGCAGCAAAATGCGGGCAACGCGGTGGGCAACGAGGGCACGATTGAGAGCCTGACGGCCGGCACCAGCGTGACCGTTTACCGCAACACCGGCAGGGTCGGCGCTCTTGACGCGCAGACCTCGGTCACCATCGGCCAGGGCAACAACGCCTCTGCCGACGTGCGGGCCTACAACGTCAACTCGGGCAGCGTGGGCAGCGTTTCGGCCGGCACCACCGTGGGCATTTACGGCGGCGTGACGCAGGGCAGCGTGGCGGCCGGCGGGGAAGAGCTTGTCAAGGCAGGCACCTCGGTCACCATCGGCAGCCTCACCTACCCCAATTACAACACGGTCGGCCCGGTGGAGGCGCCGGCCGTCAGCGGATACACCTCGGCTCCGGTAGGAGAGGTGACGGCAGACAGCAACAAGCTGGTCAACGCCTCGGGTGACACCGGCACCGTGCTTACCGCAAGCGGCAACGTCACGCTGTCGGCGCAGCAGGACGGCACCATTTCGGACGGAGAAAACACCTACAATCCGGGCCTGAAGCTGGTGCTCACCGCCACGGCCACCGTGGCCTTTGAGGGGGACTACCCCGTGCAGCTGTCCTCGGTGGAGTCAAACGGCACCGTGACGCTGACCGACGCGGACGGCGTGGCTCAAATCGGCAGCATCAACGCCGTCAGCGAGGTCAAGCTGGGCCTTTCAAACGAGAGCTTTGCCGGCACCGTCACGGGCGACATCACGGCCGGAAGCAACGTCTATGTGGGCTATAGCGGCGCCTATTTCACCGGAAAGATCGGCGGCAGCATCTCGGGCGCAAGCAGTGTGACCATCTACAACAGCGGCACCCTGGGCGCCGCCGGCAAGAGCATTTCGGCGGGCACCGGAAACCTTACGCTGGTCAACGGCAAGAGTACGGACCTCACCGGCACGGTGCTTAGCGACGTGGTCAACAAGGGCAGCGCCGGAACAATGGGCATCACCAACTACGGTACTCCCATGGCCGGAAAGATTGAGCAAAAGAGCAGCGGCCTTTTGACCCTGACCGGCACCGCCGCGAGCGGCCGTCAGTACACCGGGGACATCTCGGTGGCCCGTGCGCTGGGCATCACCGGCAGCATCGGCGAAAACAGCGAGCAAAACGCGGTGGAGGTTGCCTTCACCGGTGAGGCCGCCGTGATTTCCGTGTCCAATCAGACGGTTTATCTCAAGGTGAGCGGCGAGCAGCTCCAGTCGGTGTCCGTGACCTCCACGGCCACCACGGCGGCAAAGAACACGGTGGATCTGAGAGCCCTTTCTGAAACGGTCTCCGTCTCCTTTGCGGGCAGCAAAGACAACACCGCCCTGCTGCTTCCCGATGCGGTGCAGGCAGGGGACGTGGGAACGCCGGTCGGCGCCACGGTAGATGCCACTGTGGCGGGCAACACCTATGCCACCGGGAACGTGACGGTCAATGCCGGCGTCAGCCTCAGTGCGGACGGCGTGCTGACCCTCACCGCAACCTCCCCCGTGCTTGTCAACTACGGAATCATCGGGGCGGTCAACCATACCGGCACCGGGACCCTGACCATTTACAACGTGGGGGCGGACGCCAAAATCGGCGACGTGACCTCGGCCGGCACCATTACGGTGGGCAAAAAGGACGTCTCCGAGGAGACGGGGACGGCCGGAAACAAGGAAGGCAACGAGGGCGTGCTGGGCGACCTTTCGGCGGCAGGCAGCGTGACCATTTACCGCAACGCGCAGGGCGCCAAGATCGGCAGCGTGACCTCCAAGACGAGCAATATCATCATCGGCCAGAGCGACAGCTCCAATGAAGCTGTGCGGGACTACAACACCAACGCCGGCACCGTCGGCAGCGTGGATGCGGGGCTTGCGGTCTATGTGCGCAGCGTCACGGCGGGCAGCGTGGCGGCCGGCGAGGGAGAGCTTGTCAAGGCCGGCACCTCGGTCACCGTCGGCACCGCCACCGTCCAAAACGCGAACACGGTGGGCGATATTGAAGCCGGCACCGGCGTGAGCATCTACAATGCCAAGGAGGGCTCGACGGGAGACGTTGAAGCCGGCACCACCGTGGCCATCGGCACAAGCGCCCTGCTCAACGAGGGCAACGTCGGCAGCGTGACGGCGGGCGACTCCGCCGGCACCACCGTGACCGTCTATAACGGCGGCGCAGAAATCGGCAATATTTCCGCCAAGAGCGGCAGCATCAGCATTGCGGCCAACAAGGGCCAAATCGGCGCCGTGGACTCGAAACTGGGCAACGTGGCCGTGGGCTCGAGCGGGAAAACGCAGCAAAATGCGGGCAACGCGGTGGGCAACGAGGGCAGGATTGAGAGCCTGACGGCCGGCACCGGCGTGACCGTTTACCGCAACGCGCAGGGTGCTGAGATCGGCAGCGTGACCTCCAAGACGAGCAACATCATCATCGGCCAGAGCGACAGCTCCGACGAGGCCGTGCGGGTCTACAACGCCAACGCCGGCACCGTCGGCAGCCTGGATGCGGGGCTTGCGGTCTATGTGCGCAGCGTCACGGCGGGCAGCGTGGCGGCCGGCGAGGGAGAGCTTGTCAAGGCAGGCACCTCGGTCACCGTCGGCACCGCCACCGTCCAAAATGCAAACACGGTGGGCAAGGTCGAGGCCGGCACCAGCGTGAGCATCTACAACGCCGAGGAGGGCTCGGTGGGAACCGTTGAAGCCGGCAGCAGCGTGACCATCGGCTCGGGCACCCTGTTCAACAAGGGCAGTGTGGAGAGCGTTTCTGCCAAGAGCACGGTTTCAATCTACAACGGAGAAAACACCGAGATCGGCCCTGTTGAAACCGAGGCCGGCGTGAGCATCTACGGCAATGAAGGGACGGTGGGCAATGTCACCGCCGGCACCTCCATCGGCGTGGGCGACAGCGGAAAAGCAGAGAGTACGGCGGCCGGCAGGATAGGCAACACCGGAGAAGTCGGCAATCTGACGGCCGGCACCAGCGTGAGCATCTACCGCAACACCGGCACGGTGGGCGACATTGAGGCCAAGACCTCTTCCGTCACCATCGGCCAGAGCAACAACGCCTCTGCCGGCGTGCAGGAGTACAACGTCAACTCGGGCAGCATCGGCAGCGTTGCGGCCGCCACCTCGGTGGCAATTCACAGCAGCGCGCAGGGCTCCGTGGCCATGCAGTCCGGGCAGAGCGTTTCGGCCGGCACCAGCGTGGCCATCGGCTCCGAGCAGAATGCCAACGCCAACGACATCGGCCCGGTGCAGTGCCAGACCACCTCTTCCATCTATAACGGGGCGGGCAGCGTGAGCAGCTTGACCTCGGGCAGCACCGCCACCGTTTATGTGCAGGAGGGCAGCGCCGACCTCAACGTGATCACCACCGATGCAGATGTGAAAATTGAAGATCGAACCCAGAGCAGCGCGCCCAGCGTCAACGTCACCACCGGCGGCGGCGACGTGAGGGTGGCGCGCGCCGAGGGAGACACGAACCCAATTCTTGCCAAGGTCAACCTGACGGTCACGGAGGGTCTCTTGGAGGGCCAGACCCTCTTTGTAAGAGGCGCCTTCGCCTCCCTGACCCACAAGGGTGCGGGCGACGTCATCATGGAGAGCGCCGACACCTCGGTGTCCAACCTGATCAAGCTGGGCACGGGCGATGTCAAGGAGTTTGGAGAGACCGGCTCGGTCACCACGCCCGACGGGGCACAGGAGTGCCTGCTCAGCCTGGTCCCCGTCTCGCACGACAGCCTGGAGGTCTATCTCCTGAGCGCCAAGGGCCTCCCCCTGACCAAGGGAAGCTGGAGCAACACCCAGGTCGAGGGCGGCGCCTTTGCTCCGGCGGCAGGCATCGTTGCCGGCGGCGGAGCTTCCGAGAAGCTGGGCACCGTGGCGGTGGAAACCGCAGCGGCAGGCGAGCTGGAAGTCACCGTGTCCGGAACCTACACCCCTGAGCAGGAAGAGGGCATGACTCTGACGGCCTCCGCGAAGGTGACCATTCCCGCCCTTGTGGAGCGCGTGGACACGGTGCTGCTGACAAGCGCCGAAGAGTTTGAAGCCGCCGCCGGCCGGTATGCCTGGCAGCAGACGGCTCAGCCGCAGGACTACCCCGTTTTGGCGGTGATGCCTGTGGTCAGCGAGGCCTATTCGGGCGTCACGCCCACGGTGGGCGGGCAGGCCGTCAATGCCGACGGCGTGCTCCTTGTGGCCGTCGACGCGGCGCAGGCTCTTGACGAGGGCGTGATCGAGGTGCAGGTTGCGGCGCAGGCCGAAAACGCCCCCGGCTACAGCCAGAGCGTCTCCTATCCCCTCACCGAGGCCGACAGGGCCAAGCTTGACACGCAGAAGGAATATTATTACATCACCTATCGCTACATGGACGGCACGACAAAGGACAAGACGGTGCCGGTCGAGAAAGGGCAGACGGCGGAAGCAGAGGCGCCCGGCCAGAGGGAGGGCTACACCTTCCTGGGCTGGAGAGGCGATAATGACCGGCTGTATCCCGCCGGGAGCGAGGTCACTCCCGAGGCCGACATGGTGATGACGGCCGAGTGGGGCGCCGACAGCGCCGTCTACACGCTGACCATCAGCGTCACGGGCGGCGGCAGCGTGGTCCGCGTGGAAGACGGCCAGGAGCATGACATTGCCTCGGGCACCGGATTCCTCGAGGGAGACCAGGTGGTGCTGCGCGCCAAGCGCGCCACGGGCTACCGCTTTGCCGGCTGGACGGTGGACGGCGAGAGTTTTGACGAGGAAGAGATCACCGTGACCATGGACGGCAGCGTCACGGTCAAGGCCGCCTTCCGCCGCATCAGCTCGGGCGGCGCGCCCTCCGGCGGCTCTTCGGGCGGCTCCGTGACGACCTACGCCGTTGCCGTGGGCAGCGTGGAAAACGGCACGGTGGAGTGCGTCTCCAAGGAGGCGAAGGGCAACGAGGTGCTGGTCACCCTGACCCCCGACGAGGGCTATGAGGTGGGCAGCCTGCAGGTTGTGAAGGACTCCGGCGGAGAGGTCAGCGTAACAAAGCGCGGCGACGGCGAGTATCTCTTCACCATGCCCGGCGAGGCGGTGCGCGTCATTGCGGCCTTTGTCGAGGCGCAGGAGGAAGCAGACGAGTGGGACAATCCCTTTGCGGATGTGGCGAAGGGCGCCTGGTACTATGACGCCGTGGCCTATGCCAGCCAAAACGGCCTCATGAACGGCGTGTCTGCCGACTCGTTTGCCCCCGACGCCACCACCAGCAGAGGCATGATCGTGACCATCCTGTACCGTCTGGAGGGTTCGCCCTCCGCGGCACAGGCAGACTTTGCCGACGTGGCGGCCGGCGCCTACTATGCCGGCGCGGTGGCATGGGCCAGCGCAAACGGCATTGTCACCGGCTACGGCGACGGGACCTTCGGCCCCGACGCCGCCATCACCCGCGAGCAGCTTGGGGCCATCCTGTATCGCTATGCGCAGTATCTGGGCCTTGAGGTCTCGCAGACGGCGGACCTGACGGGCTATGCCGATGCGGCCGACATCAGCGAATGGGCGCAGCAGGCCTTTGCCTGGGCCGTCAGAGAGGGCCTGATTTCGGGCATGGACGACGGGACGCTGGTGCCTCGCGGCACCGCCACCCGTGCGCAGGTTGCCACCATCCTCATGCGGCTTTGCGAGAAGCTGGAGGGATAACGGCAGCGCCCTTTGGCGGACAATTTGAAAAGTGAAAACGGGAGCCCCGGCCGATTTCGGCCGAGGCTCCCGTTTGTGAAAGGGGTGCCTTTTGAAGCGGTTTTCAAAAAAACGTCAAGATAAAAGAGAAAGGGGTAGGCGGCGAAGATGAGAGGCTGCCGGCCTCCCTATGGCGTTTCCTGCGGGGACGCCCTGCCTCAAAAAGGCCCTTTTTGAGGCAGGACGCTTTAAAAATTTTATTCGTCTTCCAGCAGACGAAGGCCTGCGACCTCCGAAATGGGGAGGGAGAAGGTGACGGTGCCGGCCGGGGTGTCGGGGCCGTATGCGCGGATGACGGCGCGCATGATGCCGGCTTTTTCGGTGGACTTTGCCACGATGAGCAGCACCTCTTTTTCGTCGGCCAGCGAGACGCCGAAGAACTTTTGCGCCTGGCGCGCCCCTGTGCCCTTGGCGTGCAGCACGGTGCCGCCCGCCGCGCCGGCCTCGCGCGCCGCCTCCATGACCTCGTCGATATAGCCCTCGTTCAAAATCATGACGAGCAGCTCGTGCTCAAAGCCCGCAGGCGGGGCTTGGGCCTCCAGGGGCCGGTTGTCTGTCAGATAAGCCAAGGTTTTTCCACCTCCAACGCTTTTGATGGGAAGAGCCAGCATGATGCCGTTGCCCGGAATGTCGAGATAGAGCTGCCGTTTTGCCTCTCGAAAGAGGCGGCGGGCATTTTGACCGTCGGCTACCGTGGCCACGACAGCCTTTTGCGTGGCCTCAAGCCCGTAGAGGTCGAGATGGGCGCGCATGGCGGTGCCGCGCCCGAGCATGGACAGCGTGAGCGGCAGGCCGAGGCTTTTGCAAAGCGAGACATAGGCCTCGCTTTGCCGCCGGTCCACGATGCACAGCATGAAGGAGAGCTGCATGTCAGGCCACCTCCCAAAGTTCGATGATGTCGAAGTCGTCATAGGCCTCCGGCAGGATCTGTTTTCCGCCGCGCCGCGTTTTCAGCACATAGACGGCGCCCATGAGCTGAATGGTGATGAGCGGCATCATGGCCACCAGCGCCACCACGCCAAAGGCGTCGGTCACGAGGTTTCCGCCCAGCGCCTGCGACACCCCCATGCAGAAGGGCAGCATAAAGGCGGCCGTCATGGGGCCGCTTGCCACGCCGCCCGAGTCGAAGGCGATGGCGGTGAAAATGGGGGGGACAAAAAAGGTCAAAGACAGCGCCGCCGCGTAGCCGGGCAAAAGCAGCCACAGGACGGGAAGCCCTGTGAGCACGCGCAGCATGGACAGTCCCATGGCGGCCGAAACGCCAATCGAAAGCGAAATCCCCATGGCGCGCGCCGAAATGGCGCCTGCGCTGACCTCCTCCACCTGTCGATTGAGCACATGCACGGCCGGCTCGGCCGAAATGATATACCAGCCCAGCAGCATGGAAAGCGGAATGAGCAGGAAAGAGGCCCGCTGCGCCAGCGCCCCGCCCAGGGCAAAGCCCAGCGAGGAAAAGCCGACGTTAATGCCCGTCAGGAAGAAAACCAGCCCCAGATAGGTGTAAAGCAGGCCGATGAAAATGCGCTTGAGCAGGCGCTTTTGCAGGTGCAGGGCAAAGCAGTGAAAGAGCAAAAAGAAGCCGGCGATGGGCAGCAGGGCAAGGGCCATCTCCTTAAAATATTCGGGCAGGGCAGAAAGATAGCTCATGCCAAGTTCCACCGTGTCGGCACAGTGCAGCGCCTGCGTGGCGGTTGCCGTGCCGGCGCTGCCTTCATAGAGAAAGCTCAGCCCCATCACGGCCAGGATGGGGCCGATGGAGCACAGCGCCACCAGGCCGAAGCTGTCCGCCGCAGCGTTTTTGTCGCTGCGGATGGAGGCCACGCCGACGCCCATGGCCATGATGAAGGGCACCGTCATGGGCCCTGTGGTCACGCCGCCCGAATCAAAGGCCACGCCCAGATAGTCGACGTCGGACAAAAAGGCCAGCGCAAAGATGGCGGCGTAAAAAAAGATGAGCAGCCAGCGCAGCGAGACGCGAAACAGGATGCGCAGCATGCAGATGCTCAGAAACAGCCCCACGCCCACCCCCACCGTGACGATGAGTACCGGCGTGTCGATGTGGGGCACATTGACAGCCAGCACCTGGAGGTCTGGCTCCGAAACCGTGATAGCCACGCCCAGCAGAAAGCTCAGCAGCAGCACAAGCCACAGCTTGCGGGTTTTCATCATGCGCGAGCCCACTAGGCTGCCGATGGGGGTCATGGCCATTTCGGCGCCCAGCGTAAACAGCCCCATACCGGCCACCAGCAGCAGTGCGCCGATGAAAAAGAGCAGCATCAGATCGACGGATATGGGGATCAAAAAGAAGCAGACGGCGCTCACGATGAGCACCAGAGGGAAAACCGAGCCAAAAGATTCGCGGAGTTTGTCGGAAAGGTTGGTTTTAAAGCTCATAAAGCGCCTCCTTTTCACGAGAATAAGCATCTTCGGGCGAGAGACATACTAATAGTATATCATAGGAATGCGGGATGTGCAAAGGAAAAACTGTCTGTTGACCCTTCTGAGCACCAGGCCCAAAGGAACAGGGATTTGTGCGGCAGGGAGAGTCGGTTTCTAAAAAAAGGGAAAAAGAGAGAGGCAAGGCTGCTGCGGGCCCTTGCATTAAATTGACAGCCTATGGTATAATACATCACTGGGGCAGCTGCGAAATTTAGGGCTTAAAGGCGGTGCGCGGGCAGCGCACACGCGCCGGCTTTAAGTTTTAGATTTCCCGGCTGTCATCATCCTATGACACAAAGGAGTCTTTTTTATGTTTGAGTCGTTTAGAACCTTTGAAACTACGCTGGCCGGACGGCCCTTTGTCGTGGAGGTCGGGAAAATGGCGGGGCTTGCCAACGGCTCCTGCCTGGTGCGCTACGGCGACACCGTGGTGCTGTGCACCGCCACCATGGCGGATTCGCCCAGAGAGGGCATCGACTTCTTCCCTCTGTCGGTCGACTTTGAGGAAAAGCTGTATGCCGTGGGAAAAATCCCCGGTTCCTTCCTCAAGAGAGAGGGCCGGCCCTCGGAAAAGGCCATTTTGGCCTCCCGCGTGATTGACCGCCCCATGCGCCCCCTGTTTCCCAAGGATATGAGAAACGACGTGTGCATCGTGTGCACCGTGATGTCGGTCGATATGGACAATTCCCCTGAGATTGCCGCCATGAACGGCGCCTCCATTGCGGTGGCCATTTCCGACATTCCGTGGAACGGCCCCATTGCCGGCATGGCGGTGGGCCTGGTCGATGGGCAGGTGGTCATGAACCCCACGCTGGAGCAGAGGCAAAAAAGCGACCTTTCGCTGACGGTGGCCTCCACGCACGACAAGGTGGCCATGATCGAGGCGGGCGCCAACGAGGTGCCCGACGACGTCATGTATGACGCCATCATGAAAGCGCACGAGCAAAACGTGGCCATGGTGGACTTTATCAACAACATGGTGCGCGAGGTGGGCAAGCCCAAAAAGGAATTCCCCTCCCAGGCGCTCGACCCCGCCTTTTTGGCGTCGGTGGAGGAGTTTGCCACAGAGCAGGTGCGCTGGGCGCTTTTTGACGACGACAAGACGGTGCGCGACGCCCGCATGGCGCAGGTGACGGAAAAGACCAAGGAGCACTTTGCCACGGTGGACGAGAGCAGCCTGCCGCTCATCGACGAGGCGCTGTATCAGACCCAAAAGCATGTAGTGCGCCGCGCGCTGCTTGACGAGGGAAAGAGAGTGGATGGGCGCGGCCTGTATGACCTGCGTCCTCTGGCGGCCGAGGTCGGTCTGCTGCCCCGGGTGCACGGCTCGGGCATGTTCACCAGAGGGCAGACCCAGGTGCTGACGGTGGCGACGCTGGGCACCATGCGCGAGGCGCAGCTGCTCGACGGCATCGACAACGAAGAGTACAAGAGATATATGCACCACTACAACTTCCCGAGCTACTCGGTGGGCGAGGCCCGTCCGCCGCGCAGCCCCGGACGCCGGGAAATCGGCCACGGTGCGCTGGCCGAGCGCGCCCTGCTGCCCGTCATCCCCAGCGAGGAGGAATTTCCCTACACCATCCGTCTGGTCAGCGAGGTGCTGAGCTCCAACGGCTCGACCTCGCAGGGCTCGGTGTGCGGCTCGACGCTGGCGCTCATGGACGCCGGCGTGCCCATCAAGGCGCCGGTGGCCGGCATTTCCTGCGGCCTTGTGACCGAGGGGGAGCGCTGGATGACCTTTGTGGACATTCAGGGCATTGAGGACTTCTTCGGCGACATGGACTTCAAGGTGGCCGGCACCCACAAGGGCATCACGGCCATCCAGATGGATCTGAAGATTGACGGGCTTACGGGGCCCATCATCAAGTCTGCGCTGGAGCTGACCCACAAGGCGAGAGACTATATTCTCGACGAGGTCATGCTCAAGGCCATTGCGGCGCCGCGTCCCGAGCTGTCGAAGTATGCGCCCAAGATGATTCGCACCATGATCGACGAAGACAAGATCCGCGAGGTCATCGGCCCCGGCGGCAAGGTCATTCAGAGAATCGTGGCAGAGACCGGCTGCAAGATTGACATTGAGGACGACGGCAGCGTCTTTATCGCCGCCGCCGACGCAGACGCCGGCGCCCGCGCGCTGGCCATGATCGAAGCCATCGCCAAGGACCCCGAGATCGGCTCGGTCTTTACCGGACGGGTGACGCGCATCATGAACTTTGGCGCCTTTGTGGAGATTGCCCCCGGCAAGGAGGGCCTCGTGCACATCAGCAAGCTCGACCACAAGCGCGTGGAAAAGGTGGAGGATGTGGTGTCGGTGGGCGACGAGATCAAGGTCAAGGTCATCGAGATCGACGAAAAGGGGCGCATCAACCTTTCGCGCAAGGACTGCCTGCCCAAGCCGGCTGCGGCGCAGGGCTCCGGCGCAAAATAAAAATCACCGCGCCGTGCGCTTTTTCCAAAAGAGAAGGGCGCGGCGCTGCCTTCGGCGCGCAAGGGGGCCTTTTGCAGCCTGCCCCTTGCGCGCCGAAAGGTTTTTTTAAGAGCCGCCCCGCGCGGCGCAACGGGAAGACGGGAGGACGGTCAATGGTAGAGATTGTTTCGCTCCAAAACGGGGCAACGCTGCTGCTGGAGCAAATTGAGGGGTTTCAGTCGGCCAGCGTGGGCTTTTTCGTGCAGGCCGGCTCGCGCTACGAAAGCGCGCAGCAGGCGGGGATTTCACACTTTGTCGAGCACATGCTCTTCAAGGGGACAAGCACCCGCACGGGGGCCGACATTGCGCGCGAATTTGACTGCATGGGGGGACAGGTCAACGCCTACACCTCCAAGGAAGTCACCTGCTTTTACGCCAAGACGCTGGATTATCATGCCGGACAGGCAGTGGAGCTGCTGGGGGACATGCTGCTGCATCCCAGGCTCGACACAGGCGACATGAACACCGAGCGCGGCGTGGTGCTCGAGGAAATCCACATGGTGGAGGACTCGCCCGACGATTTGGTGGTCGAGCGCCTGTTTGAGGCCGCGTGGGGCACCCCGGGCCTTGGCAGCCCCATTCTGGGGACAAAGCAAACGGTCTCCTCCTTTTCGCCCGGGGATCTGCGCGCCTATATGGGGGAGGCCTATTGCGCCGGAAATATCGTGGTGTCGGTGGCAGGCCGCTTTGACCGCGAGCGCATGGTGGCACTGCTGCGCGGCCTGCTGGAGCCCCTGCCAACCTCGCCCCGCAGGCAGGCGGCCCCTGTCCCTGTTTTTGCCCCCGGCCTTGTGACAAAGGAGAAGGACATCGAGCAAAACCACCTGTGCTACGGTTTCCCGGGCTACGGCGTGACAGACAGCCGCGCGACGGCGCTCTCGATCGTCAGCCACATCCTGGGGGACGGCATGTCCAGCCGCCTGTTCCAGCGCCTGCGCGAGCAGCTCGGGCTGGTTTACACCGTGTCCACCTTCCTGTCCAGCCATCAGGGCTGCGGGATGTTCTGCCTTTATTCGGCGCAGCAGGCCGAAAGCGAGGCGCAGGCTATGGAGGCCATTGAGCAGGAGGTTTCGGCGCTGCGCGAAAAGGGCGTGACCGACGAGGAGCTTTCGCGCGCCAAGGAGCTGCTCAAGACGGGCCTTGTCATGGGCTTTGAAAGCAGCGCCTCGCGCATGAGCTTCAATGCCCGCGAGTTTATCCGCAGGGGCTTTGTGCGCAGCGTGGATGAGCTGCTGCAGGCCGTGGACAGGGTGGATCACGCCTCGATCGGCCGGGTTGTGCAGGAGACCTTCGCACCGGGGCGCCGGTGCCTGTCGGTGGTGGGACGGCTCAGTCCAAAAGGATATCCGCAGTAAAATGTACAGCCGCAGGGAAAAAGATACCTTCCCTGCGGCTGCTGTGCGAGGGAAGGGGTGCGCGGGGGCAAGGAAACGGCGGCGGCTCTGGGCGGAGGGGCCTGTATGCTCCATGCAAAAAAGGCGCATATGCAGGACTATGCGCCGCACGCCAGGCCAAACGGCAGGCTTTTGCCCCTGCATATGCGAGAAAGGGCGGCCCTTTTGCCCAAAAATTGCAATGGTTGACATAATTTGCGGGGGACTTTCCTGTGGAAAACCCTGTGGATAATGTGGAAAACCCCGGCCTTTCAACTTTTGTCCAGGCGGGAAAGCGGGGGAAAGGGCCTGTATATTGCGCTGAATACGGAATTATGTGAACCACCGAAGGTTGTTTCGGGGGTGTGGTGGGGCGGCTTGGCTGCCAGGGAGGACAAAGGAGGCGGGACGTGATCTTTGTGAAAAACCACAAAAAACGGCGTGAAAATTTTTCAATTTTGCTCAAAAAAAGTCTTGCAAATTGAGAGGGTTTTTAGTACAATGATATAGCTTAGGCAAAAGAGGGCGAGCTGCGCCATTTTGCCAGGAGTACGACCAGGAGTCCAATGCGATGAAGCGGGAGGTTGCCGCGCTGTGCGCGGGGAATTTCCGCAGAGTATGTCCGGTCATCGGGCGCGACATAAGCGAGCAGCGAAAGGCGGGAGGCAGCTTCCGCCCCGTGATGCGACCGCTTTCCCACGAGCGGCAATGTGCCTTGCGGCACACGATGAGCAGGGGAGGGCAGGGGTTTGGTTGTCCGAAATATCCAGCCGCGGAATTTCGGATTTTTTGTGCCATCATGTGAAACACTCGGCTGGGTGTTAAGAAATCGCGAAAGTCGCCAACTCTACAAGCAGGCGGGATTTTTCAAAAAAACTGCCGTCTGCCGCCCCGGGGAACGGGGCCAAAACACAAATTTTGTTGAGGAGGCTAAAAACACAATGGCAGCAACCGAGAAAATCAGGATTCGTCTGAAGAGCTACGACCACACGTTGATTGACCAGGCGGCGGAGAAGATTGTCGACACCGCCAAGCGCAACGGGGCCGAGGTTTCGGGGCCCATCCCGCTCCCCACCGACAAGGAGATCATCACCATTCTGCGGGCGGTGCACAAGTATAAGGACAGCAGAGAGCAGTTTGAGATGCGCACGCATAAGCGTCTGATCGACATTCTGCGGCCCTCCGCCAAGTGCGTGGATGCGCTGATGAACCTGCAGCTTCCCGCCGGCGTGGAAATCGACCTCAAGGCCTAGACGGCCGGGGCATCCCGTCCGCAGGCCGCCTTTGCGGCAAAAAGAACAAGCGCGTTCCCCGCGCCCCGAGAGGGGGCGCAGGTCATGTTGAGGCAAGCTGCCCCAACCAATAACCAAACAGGAGGTACACACCATGAAAAAAGGCATCATCGGCAAGAAGGTCGGCATGACGCAGATTTTCGACGAGGCCGGTAAGGTCATCCCCGTAACCGTCATCCAGGCAGGGCCCTGCGTGGTGGTTCAGAAGAAGACGGTGGAGAACGACGGGTATGACGCCGTTCAGCTCGGCTATGAGGATGCTCCCGCCCGCAAGCTCAACAAGCCCCAGAAGGGTCACCTGGGCAAGGCCGGCGACGTGCTCAAGAAATATCTCAAGGAGTTCCAGCTTGACGACGCGGCCGACAAGAACCTCGGCGACGTGATCACGGTTGAGAGCTTCGAGCCCGGAGACAAGATCGACGTGACCGGCGTGTCCAAAGGTAAAGGCTACGCCGGCACCATCAAGCGGTTCAACGGCAGCCGAGGCAGAGAGACCCACGGCGGCGGCCCCGTGCACCGTCATGCCGGCTCCATGGGCGCCGGCACCGACCCCTCCCGCATCATGCCCGGAAAGAAGATGCCCGGTCAGCTCGGAAACGAGCAGGTCACGATCCAGAATCTCGACGTGGTCAAGATCGACGCCGAGAACCACCTGCTCATCGTCAAGGGCGCCGTGCCCGGGCCCAAGGGCGGACTGCTGATTGTCAAGTCGGCAGTCAAGGCCTAACCCTGAAAGAAGGAGGAAAAGAAAATGCCTAAGGTATCCGTTGTAGACATGAGCGGCAAGGTCACGGGCGAACTCGAGCTCAGCGAGCGCGTGTTCGGCGCCGAGGTCAACAAGGCCGTTCTTCATCAGGCGGTTGTCGCCTATCTTGCAAACCAGCGTCAGGGAAATCAGAGCGCGCTCACGCGCGCCGAGGTGCGCGGCGGCGGCGCCAAGCCGTGGCGCCAGAAGGGCACCGGCAGAGCCCGCCAGGGTTCCATCCGCGCTCCCCAGTGGACGCACGGCGGCGTGGCCTTCGCTCCCAAGCCCCGCAGCTATCGCATGGCCCTCAACAAGAAGCAGAGAAGCCTTGCCATGCGCAGCGCCCTCTCCTCGAAGGTGGCCGACGGCTCCATCAAGGTGGTGGACGGCGCCGCGTTTGAGGAAATCAAGACCAAAAATGCCGTGGCCTTTCTGTCTGCCATCGGCGCCGGCGGGAAGACCCTGGTGGTCACCCCCGAGGTGGACGCCAACCTGGTGCTTTCCGCGCGCAACATCCCCGGCGTGAAGACCGCGCCCGTGGGCACGCTCAACGTGTACGACATCCTCAACTGCGACAGCTTTGTCGTGATGAAGGATGCCGTCGCAAAACTCGAGGAGGTGTATGCGTAATGAAAACCGCGCACGACATTATCCGCCGACCCATCATCACCGAGAAATCGCTTGCCGGCGTGCAGAACAAGGTCTACACCTTTGAGGTCGCCCTTGACGCCAACAAGCATGAAATCAAAAAGGCGGTGGAGGAGATCTTCAAAGTGAAGGTCGACGCCGTCAACACCATGAACGTTCGGGGCAAGGAGAAGCGCATGGGCGTCCACACCGGCTTCACCCCCCGCCGCAAGAAGGCCATCGTCAAGCTCACGGCCGACAGCAAGCCCATCGAATTTTTCGAGGGTATGATGTAACGGAAAGGAGAAGCAACAGAAAATGGCAATGAAAAAATTTAACCCCACCTCTCCCGCCCGCAGACAAATGACGGTTTCGACCTTTGAAGGCCTGTCCAAGGTGGCGCCCGAGAGAAGCCTGCTTGCCAAGAAGAAGAAGAATGCGGGCCGCAACAGCTACGGCCGCATCACCGTGCGCCACCAGGGCGGCGGCAACCGGCAGAAATACCGCATCATCGATTTCAAGAGAGACCGCGTCGACGCGCCCGCCACGGTGCTGACGCTGGAATACGATCCCAACCGCACGGCCAACATCGCCAAGGTGGAGTATGAGGACGGCGAGAGACGCTACATCATTGCGCCTCACGGGCTCAAGGTGGGCGACACGGTGATCAGCTCGGCCGCGGCCGACATCAAGCCGGGCAACTGCCTGCCGCTTGAGAACATCCCGGTGGGCACAGTGATCCACTGTGTGGAGCTCTACCCCGGCAAGGGCGCGCAGCTGGTGCGCAGCGCCGGCAACTCGGCGCAGCTCATGGCCAAGGAGGGCAAATACGCCCAGGTCCGCCTGCCCTCGGGCGAGGTTCGCCTGGTGCGTCTGGAGTGCAAGGCGGTTGTCGGCCAGGTCGGCAACATCGACCATGAGAACATGTCGATCGGCAAGGCCGGCCGCAAGCGCCACATGGGCATCCGCCCGACCGTCAGAGGCTCGGTGATGAACCCCGTCGACCATCCGCACGGCGGCGGCGAAGGCCGCTCCCCGATCGGACGTCCGGGCCCGGTCACGCCTTGGGGCAAGCCCACGCTGGGCTACAAGACCCGCTCCAAGAAGAACGCGAGCGACAAGTTCATCGTCAAGCGCAGAAACAGCAAGTAAGAGAAGGTCGAAAGGAGGCCGTAACCCCATGAGCAGAAGCGTTAAGAAGGGGCCGTTCGTACAGCCCGTGTTACTCAAGAGAATCAAGGAAATGAACGAAACCGGTGAGAAGCGTGTGCTGAAGACCTGGTCGAGAGCGTCCACCATCTTCCCCGATTTTGTCGGCCACACCATCGCCGTGCACGACGGCAGAAAGCATGTGCCGGTCTATGTGACCGAGGACATGGTCGGCCACAAGCTTGGCGAATTTGCCCCCACCAGAACCTTTAAGGGACACGCCGGCTCCAAGACATCCAATTCCGGCAAGTAAGGCTTGGAGCTGAAAGGAGGAAAACACTGTGGAAGCCAGAGCGAATGTACAATTCGTCCGCATTGCGCCCCGTAAGGTGGGAGTGGTGCTGGATTTAATCCGCGGCAAGGATTTGGAGACGGCGATGGCCATTGTCAGGAACACGCCCAAGGCGGCCAGCGAGCCCATCGGCAAGCTGCTCAAGTCCGCCGCCGCCAACGCGGAGAACAACTTTTCCATGAATCGGGATGCCCTGTATGTCGCACAGGCGCTTGTATCTCCCGGACCCACTCTCAAGAGAGTGATGCCCAGAGCACAGGGTCGGGCGTTTCGGATCAACAAGAGAACTTCCCACATCACCGTTGTGCTCAAAGAGAAAGAATAGGAGGAGGCTTCACGAATGGGACAGAAAGTGCATCCCCACGGTCTGAGAGTGGGCGTCATTAAAGACTGGGATTCCCGCTGGTTTGCCGACGACAGCAAGTTCGGCGACCTGCTGGTGGAAGACGACAAGATTCGCAAATATCTGAAGAAAACGCTTTACAATGCCGGCGTGCCGCGCATTGAGATTGAGCGTGCCGGCGGCAAGGTTCACATCATCGTGCACTGCGCCAAGCCGGGCATGGTCATCGGCAAGGGCGGCACCGAGATTGAGAAGCTGCGCCAGAGCCTGGAGAAGATGATTGGCAAGCCCGTGGTGCTCGACACGGTGGAGGTCAAGAGCCCCGACCTCAACGCGCAGCTCGTGGCCGAGAACATCGCCGCGCAGCTTGAAAAGCGCATTTCGTTCCGCCGCGCCATGAAGATGGCCATCGGCCGTGCCATGAAGCTGGGCGCGCGCGGCATCAAGACGGCCGTGGGCGGCCGCCTGGGCGGCGCCGAGATCGCCCGCAGCGAGAGCTACCACGAGGGCACCATCCCGCTGCAGACGCTGCGCGCCGACATCGACTACGGCTTTGCCGAGGCGCACACGACCTACGGACGCATCGGCGTGAAGGTGTGGATTTACAAGGGCGAGGTCCTGCCCGCCGTCAAGCGCACCACCACGCAGGTGAAAAAGGAAGGAGGAGCGGGCCATGTTAATGCCTAAGAGAGTCAAATACCGCCGCGTGCACCGCGGACGCATGACCGGCAAGGCCACGCGCGGAAACGTGGTCAGCCAGGGCGAGTTTGGCCTGATGGCCACCGAGCCCGGCTGGATCACCAGCAATCAGATTGAGGCCGCGCGTATCGCCCTGACCCGCTTTACGCGCCGCGCCGGCAAGGTGTTTATCAAGATTTTTCCCGACAAGCCCGTGACAGAGAAGCCGGCCGAGACCCGCATGGGCTCCGGAAAGGGCTCCCCGGAATACTGGGTTGCGGTGGTCAAGCCCGGCCGCGTTTTGTTTGAGATCAGTGGGATTCCCGAAGCCGACGCCCGCGAGGCCATGCGCCTTGCCATGCACAAGCTGCCCGTCAAGTGCAAGTTTGTCAAGCGGGAAGACCAGCAAGTGGAGGGTGACGCGTAATGACAATGAAAGAAATCCGCAAGCTCAGCCCCACTGAGCTTCAGAACTCCCTGAAGGATGCCAAGAGCGAGCTGATGAACCTGCGTTTCCAGCATGCCGTCAACCAGCTTGACAATCCTTTGAAGATTGCCGAGGTCAAGAAGACCATCGCCCGCATCATGACCGTTCTCAGAGAGAATGAGCTCAAGGCCAGGGCGTAAGGGGAGGAGGAGAAGACGTGAGCGAAAGAGCGTTTCGAAAGACCCGTGTGGGCAAGGTTGTATCCGACAAGATGGATAAGACCATTGTGGTGGCCGTGGAAAACCGCGTGGCCCACCCGCTTTACAAGAAAATCGTCAAGCGCACCTATAAGCTCAAGGCGCACGACGAGAACAATGAGTGCCGCGTCGGCGACAAGGTGCTCGTGATGGAGACGAGGCCTCTGTCGAAGGACAAGAGATGGCGCCTTGTCGAGATTATGGAGAAGGCGAAGTAGTTTTGATCCGCCACGAGATTTGTGGCCGATAGGGAAGGTAAGGAGGAAACACCATGATTCAAATGCAGACCTTACTGAAGGTGGCCGACAACACCGGCGCCAGAGAGCTCATGTGCATTCGGGTTCTGGGCGGCACCGGCAGGAAATATGCCGGGATTGGTGATGTCGTGGTGGCTTCTGTGAAGAAGGCCGCACCGGGCGGCATGGTCAAGAAGGGCGAAGTGGTGCGCGCCGTGATTGTGCGCTCGGCCAAGGGAACCCAGAGGGCCGACGGCTCGTATATCCGCTTTGACGAGAACGCCGCCGTGATTATCCGCGAGGACAAAAACCCCAGAGGCACCCGTATTTTTGGGCCGGTTGCCCGCGAGCTTCGTGACAGGGACTACATGAAGATTTTGTCTCTGGCGCCCGAAGTGCTGTAAGGGAGGAAATGTCGACATGAAGAAGAAAATTCACGTCAAAACCGGCGACACCGTGATGGTGATTTCCGGCAAGGACAAGGGCAAGACCGGCAAGGTGCTGGAGGTCTCCCCCAAAGAGGGCAAGGTGATTGTGGAAGACATCAACATCGTGACCAAGCACGTCAAGCCGCGCCGTGAGGGCGAGGCAGGCGGCATCATGAAGGTGCCCGGCGCCATGTACGCCTCCAAGGTCATGCTCTACTGCCCCAAGTGCAAGAAGCCCACCCGCATTGCCCACAAGGTTTCAGGCGACAGCAAGGTGCGCGTCTGCAAGCACTGCGGCGCAGAACTGTAAGCGAGAAGGAGGTTTTGCGTAACATGGCACGGTTAAAGGAACTCTACCAAAAGGAAGTCGCCCCGGCGCTCATGAAGAAGTATTCCTACAAGAGCCCCATGGAGATCCCGCGCTTTGACAAGGTGGTTGTCAACGTGGGCTGCGGCGACGCAAAAGACAATCTCAAGGCCATCGAGTCGATTTGCAACGACGTGGCGGCCATCACGGGACAAAAGCCTGTCGTGGTCAAGGCCAAGAAGTCGGTTGCAAACTTCAAGCTGCGTGAGGGCATGCCGGTGGGCGTCAAGGTCACGCTGCGCGGAGACAGGATGTTTGAATTCATCGACCGTCTTTTCAACGTGGCGCTGCCGCGTGTGCGCGACTTCCGCGGCATCAATGCCAACGGCTTTGACGGCCGTGGCAACTATGCCTTTGGACTTCGCGAGCAGCTCATTTTCCCCGAGATTGAATACGACAAGGTCGATCAGATCCGAGGCATGGACATCGCCTTTGTCACCACCGCCAAGACCGACGAAGAGGCCCGTGAGCTGCTGACCCTGATGGGCGCGCCCTTCGCCAAGTAAAGGAGGAACATACTTTGGCCAAGACATCCATGAAGATTAAGCAGAGCAGACCGCAGAAGTTTTCGAGCAGGGAGTATAACCGCTGCAAGATCTGCGGAAGGCCGCACGCCTACCTTCGCAAGTACGGCGTCTGCCGCATCTGCTTCCGTGAGCTGGCCTACAAGGGCCAGATTCCGGGCGTGCGCAAGGCAAGCTGGTAAGGACGGAGAGGCAAGGGGCGCGGCTCTTTGCGCAGGCAAGGGAAGCGCGCCCGAAGGCTCTTTCTGCGCGCCTTAAGCGGGCCGGGGGTGCCGCACGGCGCCCCAAAAAAATGCAGACCCCGCAGCCTGACAGCGCAGGCTGCATGCATAAACCCGTCCGAGTTTGACACATTCTTGCAGGGGACGCAGGGCGTGCCTTTTGAGGTATTTCGTCAAAAGCGATCTTGCTAGTGCGCTCTCCTTCGCAGCAACATGCCGTATGACCCTTCACGGCGCCAAGCGGTGCCGTTTGCGGACAGATGGGCTGATGGGCGAGAGAGAAACATCGCTTTTGGGGACATACCACACAGGGCGCTTGCCGGTGTCCCGGGCGGTATGCGGGCGAGGACGGGGCCAATGAAGAAGACACGGGCCCCCGTGTGATTGAAGAAACAGGAGGAAAAGAGAATGCAGACAACCGACGCGATTGCCGATATGCTGACTCGCATCCGCAATGCCAGCGCGGCAAAACATGCCACTGTCGAAGTACCTGCTTCCAACATGAAGAAGGCCATCGCCTCGATTCTTTTGGAAGAAGGGTATATCAAGAATTTCGAGGTGGTGGAAGATGGCCGCCAGGGCACCATCAAGATCACTTTGAAGTACGGCAAGGACAAGACGCCCGCCATCACCGGCATCAAGCGCGTTTCCAAGCCGGGGCTTCGCATTTATTCCGGCTGTAAGGAGATGCCGCAGGTCATCCGTGGCCTGGGTGTCGTCATTGTTTCGACGAGCAAGGGCGTCGTCACCGACAAGAAGGCAAGGGAGCTCAATGTCGGCGGCGAGGTCATGGCTTACGTCTGGTAAGGGGAGGGAAGAATATGTCCAGAATCGGCAGAGCCCCCATCACCGTCCCCGCCGGCGTCGAGGTCAAGGTGACGGGAAACCACGTCTTTGTCAAGGGGCCCAAGGGCACCTTGGAGATGGATCATCACCCCGACATGGTTGTCAAGGTTGACGGCAACGTTGTCACCGTGGAGCGTCCGAGCGACGACAAGGAGCACCGCTCGCTGCACGGACTGACCCGCTCGCTCATTGCCAACATGGTTCACGGCGTCCACGAGGAATTTTCCAAGACGCTGGAGGTCAACGGCGTGGGCTATCGCGCCCAAAAGCAGGGCAAGCAGCTTGTGATGAACCTGGGGTATTCGCACCAGGTGGTGGTTGACGAGATTCCCGGCATCACCATCGACGTGCCCGCGCCCAACAAGGTGGTCATTCATGGGCCCGACAAGCAGAAGGTGGGCCAGTTTGCCGCCGAGGTGCGCGAGAAGCGTCCGCCGGAGCCTTACAAGGGCAAGGGCATCAAGTATGATTACGAGGTCATTCGCCGCAAGGAAGGCAAGGCGGGCAAGAAGGCTTAAAGAAAGGAGAGCACGCGCTATGATTCACCGCAAGGACAGCAACAAACTCAGACAGAGACGGCACAGACGCGTCAGGGGCAAGATTTCCGGCACCGCGGAACGCCCGAGGCTGTGCGTGTACCGCTCTCTTGCCAATATTTACGCGCAGGTCATCGACGACGTCAGGGGTGTCACGCTGGCGTCGGCCTCCTCTTTGGATAAGGACTTTGACGGTTACGGCGGCAACAAGGATGCGGCGAAGGCAGTTGGTCTGGCCATTGCCAAGAAGGCAGTGGAGGCCGGCATCACCGAAGTCGTATTCGACAGAGGCGGCTATGTCTACGGTGGCCGCATCCAGCAGCTTGCCGAGGGCGCCCGCGAGGGCGGCCTGAAGTTCTAAGAGGAAGGAGAACGCAAATGGCTAGAATTGACGCTGCAACACTGGATCTTCAGGAGAAGGTTGTTGCCATCAACCGCGTTTCCAAGACCGTCAAGGGCGGCAGAATTTTCAAGTTTGCGGCCATCGTCGTCGTGGGCGACGGCAACGGTCATGTGGGCTGCGGCCTGGGCAAGGCCTCCGAGGTGCCGGATGCCATCCGCAAGGGCATTGAGGATGCCAAGAAGAACATTGTGGAGATTTCCCTGAAGGGAAGCACCATTCCGCACGAGGTCGTCGGCAAGTTCGGCGCCGGCGAGGTGCTGCTCAAGCCCGCCGCCCCCGGTACCGGCGTTATCGCCGGCGGCGCGGTGCGCGCCATCGTCGAGATGGCAGGCATCAAGGATATCCGCACAAAGTCGCTGCGCTCCAACAACCCGCGCAACGTGGTCAATGCCACGCTCGAGGGGCTCAAGAGCCTGCGGAATGCCGATCAGGTGGCTGCCGTGCGCGGCAAGTCGGTCGGTGAGATTATCGGTTAAGGAGGGAGCGGCAATGAGCAAGACCGTGGAAATCAAGCTGGTCAAATCCCTGAACGGCAGGCATCAAAAGCACATTGCGACTGCCAAATCGCTGGGGCTCAAGCGTCCCGGAAACGTTGTTGTCCAACCCGACAACGAGGCCACCAGAGGGAAAATCGAGCAGATTCGCTATCTGGTGGAAGTGAAATAAATCAAGTCGTCAAAGGAGGTGCAATCAGCAATGAAGCTCCATGAACTCAGCCCCGCCGAGGGCGCCGTGCAGGAGAGAAAGCGCAAGGGCCGTGGTATCGGCACGGGCAACGGAAAAACGGCGGGTAAGGGCCACAAGGGCCAAAAGGCACGTTCTGGCGGCGGCGTTCGTCCCGGCTTTGAGGGCGGACAGATGCCGCTTCAAAGACGGTTGCCCAAGCGCGGCTTCACCAATGCGCGCTTTCGCGTGACCTATGCCAATGTCAACTGTGAGGATCTCAACAAAGCCTTTGAATCGGGAGCCACCGTCGATGTGGCCGCTCTCAAGGCGGCGGGTCTTGTCAAGAAGACCTTTGACGGCGTGAAGGTGCTCGGCGACGGCGAGCTGACCAAGAAGCTCGACGTGAAGCTGCAGGGCTACTCCGCCTCTGCCAAGCAGAAGATCGAGGCTGCCGGAGGTAAGGCTGAGGTGGTTGAATTATGATCGAAACCATCAAAAACGCATGGAAAATTGACGATTTGCGCAAAAAGATGATGTTCACCCTGTTCATCATCGTGCTCTTCCGCTTTGGCGCCAAGATTCCTGTTCCGTTTTTGGATGCGAGCGTACTGCAGACCTACATGCAGATCAACAGCGGCACTATTTTCAGCTATCTTGACATGCTGTCGGGCGGCGCCTTCTCTCAGGCCACCGTCTTTGCCATGTCTATCAGCCCCTATATCAATGCGTCCATCATTATCCAGCTTCTCACGGTGGCCATTCCGGCGCTGGAGCGGCTGGCCAAGGAGGGCGTCGAGGGCAGAAAGAAGCTAACTGCCTATACCCGTTATCTGACCATCGGCATTGCGCTGCTGCAGGGTTACGGCTACTACGCCGTGCTCAACAACGGCGGAGCCGTGAAGAATCCCGGCTGGTTCACCTGCATCATCATTTTGGGAACCTTCATGGCCGGAACCACCCTGCTCATGTGGATGGCCGAGCAGATCAACAACTACGGAATCGGCAACGGCATTTCCATCATCCTGTTTTCGGGCATTGTGGCGCGTGCGCCCTCCGTGCTGTCGGATATGATCGGCTATGTCAAGTATGGCCAGCTCAACATCTTTGTGGCGCTGGGCATTGCCGTGGTGGCGGTGCTGCTGGTTGCCCTGGTGGTGCTTGTGACCAATGCCGAGCGCCGTATCCCGGTGCAGTACGCAAAGAGAGTTGTGGGCCGCAAGATTTACGGCGGACAGTCCACCCACATCCCGATCAAAGTCAACGGAACCGGCGTTCTGCCCGTGATTTTCGCGCAGAGCTTCATCTCGATTCCCGCGACCATCGGCTCCTTCCTCCCCACGCCCGCCGAGGGCGGCTTTTGGGAGGCGGTACTCAAGGCGTTTCAGCCTTCGTCGCTGTTCTATGCGATTTTGTATACCATTTTCATCGTTGGCTTTTCCTTCTTCTATATCTCCATGACCTACAACCCCGTGGAAATTGCCAACAACCTCAAGAAGAACGGCGGCTTCGTGCCGGGCATCCGTCCGGGACGTCCCACGTCGGAGTATATTTCCCGCATTTTGAGCAAAATCACCTTCTTCGGCTCGTGGTTTTTGGTCTTCATCGCCATTTTGCCCATCGCCTGCTCGTGGTTTTTGCCGGTCAACGTCTCGCTGGGCGGCACGACCATCATCATTTTGGTGGGTGTTGCGCTTGAGACTGTCAAGCAGATGGAGTCCATGATGCTCATGCGTCACTACAAGGGCTTCCTCGAGTAAGCGGGAGAAAAACGGCTGCCCCGCGCAGGGCGCTTTCCGCCGGGCGCGGGAGACAGGGAATTGTTAAGGGGTAATCGGTATGAATATCATTTTTTTGGGCGCGCCGGGAGCCGGAAAGGGCACCCAGGCAGCCATTGTCAGCGAAAAGCTGGGCATCCCCACCATTTCCACGGGCAACCTGCTGCGTGCCGCTGCCAAGGCCGGCACCAAGGCGGGGCTTGAGGCCAAGTCCTACATGGACACGGGCGCCCTGGTGCCCGACGGCACGGTGGTTGCGGTGCTCAAGGAGCGCATCGCCGAGGCCGACTGCGCCAACGGGTTTATTCTCGACGGATTTCCGCGCAACATTGCGCAGGCCCAGGTGCTCGAGGAGATGGGCGTGAACATCGACCTGGTGCTCTCGATCGAGGTGCCCGACGAGGAGATCATGGAGCGCATGTCGGGGCGGCGCGTCTGCCTCAAGTGCGGCGCCACCTTCCACGTCAAGAACGCGCCCTCTGCGGCCGGCGACAAGTGCGACAAGTGCGGAGAGCCCTTGACCATCCGGGCCGACGACAAGCCCGAGACGGTGGCCGACCGCCTGAAGGTCTACCATGAGCAGACCGAGAGCCTCAAGGATTTCTACGGCGACAAGGGCGTGCTTGCGCTCATCCACGGCTCCGGCATCGAAGGGACCACCAAGCTCATCATGGCCGCCATCGAGGGGTCGGCGCAGTGATTACCTTAAAGGGAGAGGGCGAGCTTGCCCTCATGCGTGAAGCCGGGCGCATTGCGTCGGCGGCGCTGCGTCTGGGAGGCAGCCTGGTACGTCCCGGGGTCTCCACGAAAGAGCTTGACCGCGCCATGCACAAGTTTATCCTGGAGCAGGGGGCGACCCCCTCTTTTCTGGGCTATGGCGGATTTCCCGGCACGGCCTGCATCTCGGTCAACGAGCAGGTGATTCACGGCATTCCGGGAAAGCGGCTGCTGTGCGAGGGAGACATTGTGAGCATTGACGTGGGCGCCATTTACAAGAGCTACCACGGCGACTGTGCGGCGACCTTTGCCTGCGGGCAGGTGTCTGCCCAGGCGCGGCGGCTGATCGAGGTGACGCGCGCGAGCTTTTTCGAAGGCCTGCGCTTTGCCCGCGAGGGCTGCCGGCTGGGCGACATCGGCTTTGCCATTCAGAGCTATGTGGAAAAGGCCGGCTTTTCGGTGGTGCGCCAGTATGTGGGGCACGGCATCGGGACCGAGATGCACGAGGAGCCCGAGGTGCCCAACTATGGGCTGCCCGGAAGGGGGCTTCGGCTGATGTCCGGCATGGTGATTGCCGTGGAGCCCATGGTCAACGAGGGCACCTTCGACGTGAAGGTGCTGCCCGACAAGTGGACGGTCATCACGGCCGACGGCAAGCTGTCCGCCCACTACGAGAACACGCTGGCCATCACCAAGGGGGAGCCCGAAATCCTGACAATGTGTAATTTGGAGGAATAGCCATGCCGCCCATCAAGGAGGGGGACGTGGTGGTTTCCCTGAGCGGACGCGACAGGGGCAGGCTGTTTTTCGTGCTGTCATGCGACGAGAAGACGGTCACGCTGGCCGACGGCAGGCTGCGGCGGGTGTCCCGCCCCAAGCGAAAAAACCGAAGGCACGTTGCCCAAAGCGCGTACGAGAGCCCGGTTGTGCGGGAGCATTTGTCGAGCGGGGCGCCTCTGACCGACGCGGTGCTGCGAAAGACGTTGTCCGCGCTGACGGACGGCCCAACACCATGAGGAAGCAAAGGGAGGTATTTGCTTGTCCAAAGACGATGTATTTGAGCTGGAGGGACGGGTCGTGGAGGCTCTGCCCAACGCAATGTTCCAGGTGAAGCTGGAAAACGGGCATGTGATTTTGGCCCACATTTCCGGCAAGCTGCGCATGAATTTCATTCGGATTCTGCCGGGCGACAAGGTGACGGTGGAGGTCTCCACCTACGATCCCACGCGCGGGAGAATCACATGGAGAGGTAAATAGCCACCATGCGGGAGCCGGGACGGCTTTTGCAAAGTAAGGAGGATAACACCATGAAAGTGAGACCCAGTGTCAAGCCCATGTGCGAGAAGTGCAAGATCATCAAGCGCAAGGGCAAAGTCATGGTCATCTGCGAGAACCCCAAGCACAAGCAGCGCCAGGGGTAACGAGCTGACCGCAGGAAGAGGAGCGGCACAGGCCGCTTCTGCACGAGAAGTATTAACGGAGGTGTACCGGAAAATATGGCAAGAATTGCTGGCGTTGACCTTCCCCGAGAGAAGCGTGTCGAGATTGGTCTGACCTACATCTACGGCATCGGCAGAACCAGCGCATCCAAGATCCTGGCGGCCACGGGCGTCAACCCCGACACCCGGGTCAAGGATTTGACCGAAGACGAGGTTTCGAAGCTGCGTGAGTGCATTGACCACAACTACCATGTGGAAGGCGATCTGCGCCGTGAAAACGGGCTCAACATCAAGCGCCTGACCGAGATTGGCTGCTATCGCGGCATCCGTCACCGCAGAGGCCTGCCCGTGAGAGGCCAGCGCACCAAGACCAATGCGCGCACCCGCAAGGGTCCCAAGAAGACCATCGCGAACAAGAAGAAGTAAGGGAGGGAGACGCAACGTGGCTAAGGTTCAAAAGAAGGGTGTCGTCAGAAGACGCCGCGAGAAAAAGAACATTGAAAGAGGCGCTGTGCATATCAGCTCGACCTTTAACAACACCATCGTCACCATCACCGACGTGAACGGCAACGCCATTTCCTGGGCGTCTTCGGGCGGACTGGGCTTTCGCGGCTCCAGAAAATCCACCCCTTATGCGGCGCAGACCGCTGCGGAGACCGCAGCCCGTGCCGCCATGGAGCACGGCCTCAAGAGCGTGGAAGTGTTTGTCAAGGGGCCGGGCGCCGGCCGTGAGGCAGCCATCCGCGCACTGCAGACCGCAGGGCTCGAGGTCAGCATGATCAAAGACGTGACTCCGATTCCGCACAACGGCTGCAGGCCGCCCAAGAGAAGAAGAGTTTAACTAGGAGGTGTAACCGAAATGGCAAGATATACAGACGCCGTCTGCCGGCAGTGCCGCAGAGAGGGACAAAAGCTGTTCCTGAAGGGCGAGCGCTGCTACAGCGACAAGTGCGCCATCAACCGCCGGTCCTTTGCGCCCGGCCAGCACGGCAAGGCCAGAAAGAAGCTCAGCGAATACGGCCTGCAGCTTCGGGAGAAGCAGAAGGCGCGCCGGTATTACGGAGTGCTGGAAGGGCAGTTCCACCACTATTTTGAAATGGCCGAGAGAAAAGCGGGGATTACGGGTGAAAACCTGCTGCAGATTCTCGAGAGCCGTCTTGACAACGTAGTCTATCGCCTGGGCTTTGCCATGAGCCGCCCCGAAGCGCGTCAGCTCGTGGTGCATGGGCACTTCACCGTCAACGGCAAGAAGGTCAACATCCCCTCCTACCTTGTGTCGGCGGGCGACGTGATTGCCGTGCAGCAGAAGAGCAAGCAGAGCGAGAAATTCAAGGTGGTGGCCGAGGCCAACGCCAACCGTCCGGTTCCGGCCTGGCTGGAAGTTGACCGCGAGAACCAGAGCGGCAAGGTGGTTGCCCTGCCCTCCAGAGACCAGATCGACCTTGACATTCAGGAGACCCTCATCGTTGAGCTGTACTCCAAGTAAGAGACACAGGCCACTGTGTGCGGCAGCGTCCGTATCCGGTGGCGGGCATTTGATTGGAGCACCACGGTGCGGGGTATTTCGCACCGTGCCACACCATTTGAATAAGGAGGGTTTTCATGATTGAGATTGAGAAGCCGCGCCTTGACACAGAGCATATCTCTGAGGATGGCTCCTTTGGCCGTTTTGTCGTGTCTCCGCTGGAGCGGGGTTATGGTACCACGCTGGGCAATTCCCTGCGTCGGATTCTCCTGTCTTCGCTTCCCGGCTATGCGGCGACCTCCGTTAAGATAGCAGGAGTTCAGCACGAATTTTCCACGGTTGAGCACGTCAAGGAAGATGTCACCGAGATTATCCTCAACATCAAGGAGCTTATTGTCAGGCTGCACTGCGATGAGGACAAATTGGTCACGATCGAGGCTGAGGGCCCCTGTGAGATCAAAGCGGGCGACATCATCTGCGACTCCGACGTTGAGATCCTCAATCCCGAGCTGCACATCGCCACTGTGGGCGAGGGAGGCAGCCTCAACATGCAGCTTACGCTGTCCCACGGCCGGGGCTATGTTTCGGCCGAGCAGAACAAGCGCGAGCTGCCCCCTGAAATCGGTCTGATTCCCATCGACTCGATTTATACGCCGGTCATCAAGGTCAATTATTTTGTGGATGCCACCCGCGTGGGACAGATCACAAATTACGACAAGCTGACCATCGAAGTGACGACCAACAAGACCATCACCGCCAAGGAGGCGCTGTCCTTTGGCGCAAAAATCATGAGCGAGCACCTCAACTTGTTCATTGACCTGTCGGACGAGGCAAAGAAGGCCGAGGTCATGATTATCAAGGAAGAGGATCGCAAGGAAAAGGTGCTGGAGATGAGCATTGAGGAGCTCGACCTTTCGGTTCGCTCCTTCAACTGCCTCAAGCGTGCCGGCATCAACACGGTGGAGGACATCATCAGCCACACCGACGAAGACATGATGAAGGTGCGCAACCTTGGCAGGAAGTCGCTCGAGGAAGTCATTTCCAAAATTGAGAGCCTCGGCCTCTCCCTCAAGAAAGAGGAAGAATAGGCCGCCTATCTTATCGTAAGGAGGTAACAGACATGCCCGGAACCCGCAAACTCGGCAGACCGACCGATCATCGCCGCGCCATGCTCAGAGCGATGACGACCTATCTGCTTGAGAACGAGAGAATTGAAACGACCGTTACCCGTGCAAAGGAAGTCTCGGCCATGGCCGACAAGATGATTTCTCTGGGGAAGGCCGGCGACTTGCACAGCAAGCGCCAGGCGCTTGCCTATATCACCAAGCGTGAAGTGGTCAGCAAGCTCTTCGACGAGATTGCTCCCCGGTATGAGAACAGGAACGGCGGATATACCCGCGTGATCAAAACCGGTCCGCGCCGCGGCGATGCAGCCGAGATGGCGATTTTGGAGCTGGTGAAGTAATCACCCGCCGGGAAATCACAAAAAGAAAAAGGTCTAGGATACCAGCCTCGTATCCTAGACCTTTTTGCGTGCAGGGGGAGCTGCGGACAGCCCGGACGCAGGGGGCTGGCGGGGAGCAAGGGGCCTTTTTTGTGCGGGCGCTTGTCAGTCTGCGTCCTGCAAAAAGGTTTCCTCCGCCGTTTGCTGGGCAAGCCGAAGAAGGTCGGCCGCATGCTCGCAGTGGCCCTGCGCCATCTGTTCCAAGGCCTGTGTGATGGCATGAAACAATGTAAAATAGCCGGCGCGATAAGAAGGCATGGTGTGGTTCGCCTCCTTTCTGTGAAGGCCTGTTTTGATGGGGGCCGCGACTTGGGAGGGCAGGCGGCTTTTTCGCTCAGGGGTTCTCCGGCCGGGCCTTGCCGGCAGAGAAAAAAATACCCTCCGGTATCGTCATCCTATGCAGCCAAAAGGCAAAGGGTGAGGGAGCAAAGGCAGGGGGGAGCCCCCTGCAGGCCCATGGCCAAAGGGCCCGTGCTTGAGCATGGGGCAGGGGATATTTTGATGCAGAGGGCAGGGGGAGTTGTTATTTTGGCGGGAATGCGATATCATAAAAAGGACAACACGCAAGCATGGGAGGCTTTGGAGAAGATGGAACAACTTGAGACAAAGGCGGGCGCTGCCGCCGAATTTTTCGAAAAGACCCTGAGCAGCAGACCCATTTACGATGGGAGAATCATCAGCGTGCGCTGCGACGAGGTGGAGCTGCCCGGCGGGCACCACACCACGCGGGAGGTGGTGTCGCACATCGGCGGCGTCGGCATTGTGGCGCTCGACGAGAATGACAACGTACTTCTGGTGCGGCAGTATCGCTATCCCATCGGCAAGGAGCTCATCGAGATCCCGGCCGGAACCCTGACAAGGGGGGAGGACCCCATGGAGTGCGGCATTCGGGAGCTGTCGGAGGAAACGGGGACGGTGGCCGGCCGCTTCACGTCGCTGGGCTCCATCCTGTGCTCGCCGGGGTTTTCCGACCAGAGGCTGTATCTCTATCTGGCGGAGCAGCTTTCTTTCGGGGAAAACCATCCCGATGAGGACGAATTTCTCTCGGGCTTTCGCATGCCCTTTGAGGAGCTGGTGCAAAAGGTGCTGTCGGGGGAGATCGACGACTCCAAGACCGTGGCGGGGGTTTTGAAGGTCTGGGCCATGCGTCAAAAGCAAAAATAAGGCAGGTTTTACAATCTGTTCATATTTTGTGCATGTGCAAGACATAATAAGCCGTTACAATAAAGGCGAAGGTTGAGAATCCCCCTCCTTTTTTGAATGAGTACACAAACAAAAAAGCTGCTGCGAACCGCCGAACTCGCAGCGGTTTTTTTGTTTGTGGGGGAAGGGCGCCGGGGGGAACCTAGAGGGCCCTTCTTCGTCTGAAGAAAAAACGGGCCGGACAGAGGACGCAAAAGGCCTCAGGCAAGGGCAATTCTCCCTTTGCGCCGTCTGGACATCGCCTTTGTTTTGGAGTATAATAACAAAAGCCATATGCAAAAGACGGGGGATACGGGGAAGGTCTGCAGATCAAGCAGAGGCCCCGGAAACACCCTGAACGGAGGAACGAAATGAAAGAAATGAAGAAGCTGCTCGCCGGTGTCATGGCGCTTGTCATGGCTCTCTCTTTGGTGGCCTGCACCGCATCGCCTTTCAAGAATCCCATTGCAACGCTGGGCGATGCCGTTGTCCCGTCGGAGGAGTTTTACTACTACTATTCCAGCCTGGTTTCGAGCTTTGAGGATCAGCGCCAGGCGGCCTTTTCCACCTTCAGCGACGAGAAGATGGACGAGGAGAGCGGGACGTATTTTGAGGAGGTTGTCAACTATGCGCTCGATTTGGCGGCGACGCAGGCGGTGATCAACGTGCTCTTTGAGCAGCGCGGCCTGGAGCTGACCGAAGAGGACGATGCTGCGGTACAGAGCCAGATTGACAGCTATGTTGCAGCCTACGGCAGCGAGGAGGCCTTTGAGCAGGCCGTTGCCGACGCCGGCATGAGCATGGACTTCTTTAAGGAGAACCTCTATGCCTATCAGAGGATTGACAAGCTGACCGCCAGCATGGAGGGGGAAGAGGGCTGCACCGACGAGGACATCTGGAATGCGGCGCAGGAGGACTTTATCCGAGTCAAGCACATTCTCATCAAGACCATTGACGACGAGGGGCAGACGCTGGACGCCGCCGGGATCGAGGAAGCAGGCAACCAGGCCACCGCACTGGTGGCGCAGCTCGATAAGGGCGCCGATTTTGACGAGCTGATGGAGGAGTATGGCGAGGACCCGGGCATGGTGAGCCAGCCGGAGGGCTATGTCATCGACCAGGCCGTCAGCTTTGACCAGGCGTTTTTGGAGACTGCCTTCTCGCTGGAAGAGGGCGAATATGATCTGACGCTGGGCAGCTCGGGCTACCACATCATCAAGCGCTTCCCCCTGCGGGAGGAGGATTTGGATTCCACCTATTTTGACGTCTACGGCACCGGCGCCACCGTGCGCGACGTGCTCTTCATGGAAAAAGCCGAAAATAAGATCCTGGAAGAGATCAACGCCTACAAAGAGGCCAATGAGATCAAGCTCGACCAAAAGGAGCTCGAGGTGCTGACGGCCTATTATGAGGAGCAGAACCCCTACACCCCGCCCGAGGCCGAGACCGACGGAACCGAAGGCACGGAGAATACCGAAGGCACAGAAAGTACAGAAGGTACGGAAAGCACCGGCGGCAGTGAAGACGGGCAGGGAGAACAAGAGGAATGAGCGTCCCGGCTCAAAAGAGCAGCGTGATGGCGGCCATCAGCGGCAGGCAAATCGACCTTTCCGACTTTTGCGCACAGGATGTGTGCCTGTTGGACGTGGCGCATGCCCTGAGCCTTCAATGCCGCGCGGGAGGCCATTTCGAGAGGTTTTATTCGGTGGCGCAGCACTGCCTCAATTGTGAAGCTGAGGCAAGGGCGCAGGGGCTGGGGGCCAGAGTGCGTCTGGCCTGCCTGCTGCACGACGCCGGGGAGGCCTACCTAAGCGACCTCATCCGGCCGGTCAAGGCGCTGCTTCCCGACTATGCAAGGCTGGAAAAGCGCATCGATCAGGCTGTGTTCACGGCCTTTGGGCTCGACGGCCTGACGGCAGAGGAATGGGAGCAGGTGCGCGCCATTGACGACGCCATGCTGTATTACGAGTTTCTGGCGCTGCGGCAGGACGTGGTGCTCTTTGACAAGGCGCCGGAGGTTTGCCGCCTGCCCGACACCGACGAGCAGCCGTCCGCACTGGTGCGCCAAAGCTTTGCGCAGCTGTGCGAAAGGCTGCTGCGGCAGGCGGGGGTTGCTGCAGACAAAATTGATCGTGTAACACGCGGGAAAGGCTGTGTCAGCACCTTGTCGGGCCTTTCCGGGGAGGAGACCGGCCTGACGGCAATGCAAGGAGAGGACGGCGCAGGCAGACTGCGCGTCCCGGAATGTAAGGAGGAAATTTGGGATGAAAACGCGCATTACCGAACTTTTTGGCATTGAGTATCCTGTGATTCAGGGCGGCATGGCGGCTGTGTCCGACGCCGATTTGACGGCGGCGGTCAGCAACGCGGGCGGCCTTGGCATTCTCAACTCGGTGGGCTCGGCAGAGGCGCTGCGGGAAAATATCCGCCGCGTGAGAGAGCTGACCGACAAGCCCTTTGGCGTCAACGTCATGCTGCTGATGAAGAATGTGGAAGAGATTTCGCAGGTCATCATCGAAGAGAAGGTGCCGGTGGTGTCGACGGGAGCGGGTTCTCCCAAGAACTTTATTGCCGCCTGGAAGGCGGCGGGCATCAAGGTGATGCCGGTGGTGCCTTCGGCCAAGGTGGCCAAGAAGATGGAGGACCTGGGGGCCGACGCCGTGGTGTGCTCGGGCATGGAGGCCGGCGGGCACATCGGAGAGGTCAGCACGCTGGCCATGATTCCCGTAGCCCATCGCCTGTGCACCATTCCCATTGTGGCGGCCGGCGGCATCGGAGACGGGCGCGGCGTGGCGGGCGCCTTTGCCATGGGCGCCGAGGGCGTGCAGTGCGGCACCGCCTTCATCGTGGCCGACGAGTGCAACGCTTCGGACGGGTACAAGGACGCCATTGTCAATGCGCTGGAGAGCGACACGCGCGTCTACCGCAATCCCGGCACGGGGCGCAACGTGCGCACCGTGACCTCCCCCCTGGTGGAAAAGTATTTTGAAGTGCTCAAGGAAGAGGGCTACGACAAGGCCAAGCTGCTCATGGGCGGCGGCCTTGCCCACGCCATGAAGGACGGAGACCCCGAGCAGTCCACCTTTATGGCCGGCCAGTCGGCCGGCGCGGTGGTGCGGCGCGGCACCTGCCGGGAAATCATCGAGAGGATGATGCAGGAGGCCCGCGAGGCGGCGCTGGAGCAGGTGGAAAAGTGGCGCTGACAGACTCGCCGCTGATTTCCGTGGTGATTCCCTGTTATAACGAGGGGAAAATACTCAAGGATACGCTTTCCCGGCTCAAGGCCGCCGCAGAGGGCTTCCCGGGGCAAACGGAGCTCATCGTTGTGGACGACGGCTCTGCCGACGATACGGCGAAGCTGGCAAAGCAGGCCGGTGCGACGGTGGTGAGCTACGAACACAATCGGGGCAAGGGCTTTGCGCTGCGCGCCGGAGCGGCAGCCTCGAAGGGAGACCTGTTGCTTTTGACCGACGCCGACCTGGCCTACGGAACCGACGCACTGAGGGAGGCCTGTCTGCTGCTGCGCAGCAGCGGGGCCGACCTCGTGTGCGGCTCGAGACGGCTGAGTGCGGGAAGCGACAAGGGCTATCCCCCGCTGCGCAAGCTGGCGTCGCGGGGGTTTGCCGTGTTTCAGAAGGCGGTGCTGGGCCTGCCCATGAGCGACACGCAGTGCGGCCTCAAGGCCATGAAGGGAGAGGTGGGGCGCGCGCTTTTTTCGAGCTGCACCGTAAACGACTTTGCCTGCGATATGGAGTTTTTGGCGCTGGCTGTCAGAAGAGGCTGCAGATGGATCGAGCTGCCGGTGCAGCTTCAGACGCACGGCGCCTCCAGCGTGCATCTGCTGCGGGACTCGCTGCGCATGGCAGGGCAGACGCTGCGCATCCGCAGACGGCTGAAAAAATCCGAATGAGGAGGAGATTGACCCATGTCCGAAAAAAAAGAAAACCTCTATTTTTGCCTGCCGGGCTGCCCCCACTGCAAAAAGGCAGACCGCTATATTGAGGACATCTGCCGCATCATGCCTGAGTACCGCAAGGCGGCAGACAGTTTTCGCAGAGTCGACGAATCCAAGGAGGCGGCCTTCGCCGACACCTTTGACTACTACTACGTCCCCACGTTTTATGTGCAGGGGGTCAAGGTGCATGAGGGAACTGTCACCAAGCGCCAGGTGCTCGAGGTGCTGCAGGAAGCGGCAAGGAGGCTTTCATGAGCGTTTTGGTGACGGGGGCCTGCGGATATCTGGGCAGCCACACCTGCCTGGCCCTGCTGGAGGTGGGCTACGAGGTGGTGGCGGTCGACAATCTGTGCAACAGCTCCCGGGAATCGCTCAAGCGCGTCTCGGAGCTGACAGGGCAGCCCTTCAAGCTCTACGAGTGCGACGTGCGAAACGGCATGCAGCTCATGCAGGTCGTGGAGCAGAACAATGTGGAGGCCGTCATTCACTTTGCGGCGCTCAAATCGGTGTCTGAATCCTTTGAAAAGCCTCTGGAATACTATGAGAACAACGTGGGCGGCACGCTGACGCTGCTGCGCGTCATGGCGCTGCAGAAGGTGCCTTATCTGGTTTTTTCCTCTTCGGCCACGGTCTATGGGGAGCAGGAGGTGCAGCCGGTGCACGAGAGCGCGTCGCTGCGGCCCTGCTCGCCCTACGGCAGGACAAAGGTGACCTGCGAAGAGATGATTGAGGCGGCCGCGCGGGCAAACGCCGACTTTTCGGCGGTGATTTTGCGCTATTTCAACCCCGTGGGCGCCCACGAGTCGGGACGCATCGGCGAGGCGCCGCAGGGCGAGCCCTCCAACCTGCTGCCCCGGCTGACGAGGGCGGCGGCCGGCAGCCTGCCTCCGCTTGTCATCGCGGGAGACGACTTTCCCACGCCCGACGGGACCGGCCTGCGGGACTATGTGCATGTCTGCGATATTGCGCAGGGTCATGTGGCGGCGCTCGAGGCGCTCGAGCGGCGGCCGTCGGGCGTGCTGACCTGCAACCTGGGCGCGGGCCGGCCGGTCAGCGTGCGCGAGCTCATCGACACCTTTGAGCGGGCCACCGGCGTTTCGGTGCCCTGCAGGGTGGGGCCGCGCCGCGAAGGGGATTTGGCGGCCTGCTGGGCCGACATCACGCGGGCGCGGCAGGAGCTGGGCTGGAGCCCCTTACGCACCATGGAGGAGGCCTGCCGGGACGCCTGGAACTGGCAGAGCCAAAATCCCTTCGGCTATGTCGGGCCCGTGCTTTGACTGCCCGAGAGCGTGCGGCGTCGACCGAAGCCGGGCCTTTGGCCTGTGCGGCGCACCCGCCGCCCCGCGCGTGGCGCGCGCCGCGCTGCACTTTGGGGAGGAACCCTGCCTGAGCGGCACGAGAGGGGCGGGCGCCGTCTTTTTCTCGGGCTGCAGCCTGCGCTGTATCTATTGCCAAAATGCCGTCATCAGCAGGGAGTGCCGGGGAAAGACAATTGACGAGGCGCGCCTGCTGGCGATTTTCGAAGAGCTTGCGGCGGCCGGGGCCCACAACCTGGACCTGGTCACACCCACGCACTACACCTCGCTGCTGACGCGGCTGCTGCACGACAATCCCCAGCCCCTGCCGGTGGTGTGGAACAGCTCGGGATATGAGCTGGTGCCAAAGCTGCGCGGGCTGGAGGGGGCGGTGGACGTCTATTTGCCCGATTTGAAGTATTTTGACGCCCGGGCCGCCGGGCGCTATTCCGGCGCGCCCGACTACTTCTCCGTTGCAAGCGCCGCGCTGCTGGAGATGGCGCGTCAGACGGGGGACTGCGTCTTTGACGGGGAGGGCCTGCTGCGCCGCGGCCTGCTGGTGCGCCATCTGGTGCTGCCCGGCCTTTCCAAGGACAGCGTGGCGCTGCTCGAGTGGTGCGCCGCCAACCTGCCTGCCGGCACGCGCTACAGCATCATGGCGCAGTACACACCCACCCCCGCCGTCGCGGGGCACCCGGCGCTGGGCCGCAGGCTGACCGCCTTTGAGTATGACAGGGTGGCCGACGCCGCCGTGCGGCTGGGGCTGAAGGGCTACCTTCAGGACAGGGAGGCGGCGGGGACGGGGCACATCCCGGCCTTTGACGGCACGGGAGTGCTGCCTGCCGGCAAAGGAGAGCCGCAGGGAAAGCCCCTTGCCAAGGGTGAGATATCGTCCAAAAAGGCCTCGGAGCATTTCCCGGGACATGGTGGATGACGACAGACGCCGCCCTCACGGAGCTGTTCCGAGGGGGCGGCTTTTTGCTGCACAGAACGCCCAAGATTCACGGGGGATTTACCGGCCGCAGGGAGGCGCGCTTTGAGCAAAGGGACAGCTTGGCCGAGACCGCCTATGTCAGACGGTATCCTAAAAAGATAACACGGTGTTTGATTTTGCGCAAAAAGGAGGAAAGCAACGGGAGCTGCCGGGAAAGCTCGCGGGAAAATCGCAGCGAAAGCGAAAAAAGAAAAAGGCGGCACAAGAGCTTTTCCCCCAAGAGGAGACGGTTATGAAATTTGATCAGGTCTATTTTATCAACGGAACCGCATATTCCGGGAAATCCACCATGGTGAAGCTGTTGGCAGACAAGCATCATGGCATGGCCTGCGAAGAAAATTACCACAATGCCTGGCTTGCCGATTTGAGCAAAGAGGAGTTTCCCTGCCTGACATATTCGAGAGATCTGGAAAACTGGAGCGATTTTGTTCGAAGAACCCCAGGGGAGTATGAGTCCTGGATAAATGGGTGTATAAGAGAGTGTACCGTTTTAGAGCTGAGAATACTGGAGGAGCTGCAAGGGAAAAACACAAAAATATTCGTAGATACAAATATTCCTATTGAGACGTTAAAACGCATCAGTGATAACAATCATGTGGTGATCATGCTTGCAGACCCGGAAATTTCGGTAGAGCGCTTTTTTGATCGTCCCGACAGGGAAAAGCAATTTTTGTATCGGCTGCTGCTGCAGGAGGCCGATTCCGATCAGGCGATGGAAAACTTTAGAGAATGCCTAAGGCGGGTAAACTCTTTGGAAAAGTATCAGGAGTTTTTGAACTCCGGCTTCCATGTGATTTTGCGGGATGAGCAAAGGACGGTGCAAGAGACTCTTTTGCTGGTAGAGCGCTGCTTTGGGCTTTCCAGATGAACGCTTTTTGACGGAGAATAAGGCGCCCTGTCGGAGAAAGGAGAAAGGAGAAAGGGCACGGCTTGCGAAAGCCTTTGAGGGGCCGGACAAGGAAGATGGCTCGTCTTCAAAGGGGAGGTTTGCTGCCGGCCTTTGTTGAAGGGGGATTTTTATTGGGAGAAATGCAGGCAGGGCCTTGGGCCACCGGCCGGCGCCCCGGGAAAGGGATGGGGGAGGCTCGTCCTTGACTTTGTGCAAGGGGGCTGATACAATGAAACAAGCAGTTGCCGGAGTGGCGAAATTGGCAGACGCCCGGGACTTAAAATCCCGTGGGTGGCGACACCCGTGCCGGTTCGATCCCGGTCTCCGGCACCATAAAAGCCCGGGCGCAGCATGCGCCCGGGCTTTTTCTCTTTGGCAAAAAGTGTCCGATGCACACTTGGCAACGCGGCTGGAAAGCATGTGCCGGGTGTGCGCATACGGCGTGTTTTCGGCAAAACGAAGAGGGGAACGGCCTGCCAGATGTACACTGCACCGGCAGAACAGCGCCGCTCGGCGGACGGCCTTGGCCGTTACGGCCACAGGCATCGGGCAAGCTCCACCCTGCCGTCCGGCAGGAAGGGCACGCCCTCTTTTTCAAGCAGCAGCCGTTGACGGCTTTCGGGCCCCGGCCCGAAGGCCGCCGAAAGACTGCCGTCCCGGTGCAGCACCCGGTGGCAGGGGACGCTGCCGTCCCGGCAGGCACACATGGCATATCCCACAACGCGGGCCCATCGGGGGTTACCGGCAAGCCGGGCAATGCGTCCGTAGGTGCTCACGCGCCCTTCCGGAATGCATCTGACAATGTCCCAGATGGCGCAAAAGCTGTTGCTGTCCGGCGGCATGGCCGCCCTCCTTTCCAAAGAAAAGCATTGCAGGGAGAGAAGTTAGAGAATGCGCACCTTCATGCCCTTTTGCAGGGTTTCATCGTCCAGCAGGCTCATGGCGTCGATGAGGTTGCTGCGAAAGGCGCCGGTGCCCTGCCCGGGCCGAAGGGCGGCGTGGGCGATCTCGCCGCACAGGCCCATGGCGGCATAGGCGGCGGCCGAGGCCTGCACCGCGCTGCCGGGATTTGCCGCCGCGAAGGCGGTCACCACGCCGGTCAGCATGCAGCCGGAGCCTGTGATGCGGGGCATCATGGGGTGGCCGTTAAAGACGGCGTAGGTTGTCCGCCCGTCCGAAATCACGTCGATGGCGCCAGACATGGCCACCGTGCAGTGCAGCGCAAGTGCCAGGCGCGCGACAAAGGCGGCAAGCTCGGGCAGTGTTTCGGGCGTCACAAGGTCGGCCGAGCAGGCGTCGACGCCCCGGGTGGAGGAGGCCACGCCGGCAACCGCCTTGACCTCTGAGACATTGCCGCGCAGCACTGCGATGGGGAGCTCCCGCAGCAGGGTCTGCGCGGCCCTTGCGCGCTGCGCGGCGGCCCCGACGCCCACGGGGTCGAGCACGATGGGGATGCCGCGCGCGGCGGCCGTCCGGCCTGCCAGCAGCATGGAATCCACCGTGCCCCGGTGCAGGGTGCCAAGGTTGAGGCACAGCCCGGAAGCGATGCCGGAAATCTCCTGCACCTCCGCAGCGTCGTCAGCCATGATGGGGGAGGCGCCGCAGGCCAGCAGGATGTTGGCCACGTCCGACACCGTGACGTAGTTGGTGATACAGTGGATGAGGGGGGATTTCTCCCGAAGGGAGGCAATCATGCTGTCAAACATCACAGAAGGGCTCCTTTTTCACTGCCCGATACGGCGCGGGCAGGTGGTTTTTGTTGAGAGGGCGCGCGGCAACGGCCGGCGCAGGCCGGACGGCACCCTCCGGCACAGTGGAATGCCGGCCTCAGACCGTCTGGACGGTCAGGCCTGTCTTATCCTCGATAAAGCGGCGAAACTCCTCGGGCGTTCCGCCCGAAAGGGAGGCCTTGTCGAAGACCTGCCCATGGTTTTTCCCCATGAGAAAGACAAAATAGTCCTTTGTCTCCGCCAGAGCGGCAATATTGGAATAGGGAAAATCTGAGCTACCCACCTCCGTGGTGCTGTGATAGCCTTCTTGCTCAAAAAGCGTGCGCGAGGCGGTCAGCCCAGGCGGGATACGCCCAAGGGCAATGCGGCCGTTGAGCGCGTCCTCCCCCACGAGAGCGGCGAAAATGAGCAAAACGGCAAGCCAGGTCACAAGGGAGCGAAAGGTGAAGAAGGCCCCGTCCAGCGCCGAGAAAAGGGCGAGCAGCAGGCCGGAGCAAAAGGCGATCCAGCCGAAGATATGGGCGCGGCGGCTTTGCTTTTTGCGCAGGGTTTTTCTCAAGGCGCGCGCCAGGGCTGTCATGGCCCGACTGTCGTAGCGGGTGTCAAAAACAAATTCCAAGGTAAAGCCTCCTTTTTGCAGAGGATTCTCTTGCAACAGGATACCACAGCTTGAAGCGGCAGGCAAGCGGGGAAAGCGGGAGCCTTGCTTTTGCGAGAGCTGTCACGGGGAACAGCGCGGGAAAGGGGGAACCTGCCGCCGTGGGAAAGGGGGCTTTTGCGATACAGGGGAAAGGGAAAAGAAAATGGGATGCGACGGAGAAGCGAGCGTCTTTGCGGACGCCAAGAGAAGGGCTGCGACATGCCGGCTGGCAAAAAGAAGAGGAGGGCGCAAAGTCGGGAGTTGCCAAGAAAGAGGGGGCAGGGTATAATAAAAAAATAAGCGGGCGCCGATAGGCAGGGATTTGGCAAGGCGCCCGGAGCGAGCTTTCTTTGGGAATCCCCCAAAAAGCGCCCTTGCCGGAGAATTCCCGGAGAAGGGGGCGCAAATCAGCTTTTTGTTGCGGGAGGCGCAAAAAGATATGCGGCTTGGCATGGCGCATTTGATCGGATTGGTGGGGACGCTGCTGGTGATTACCGGGATTGGCGTTTGGTCCGGCAGGAGGGTTTCATCGGCAGAGGACTTTTCGACCGGCGGCTCACGGGCGGGGACGGCAATTGTCATCGGCTCTCTCATGGGGACGCTGGTGGGCGGGGCCTCCACCATCGGCACGGCGCAGCTTGCCTTTACCAATGGGTTTTCCGCCCTGTGGTTTACGCTGGGGGCAGGGCTTGGCTGCCTGGTGCTGGCGCTCTTTTTTGCAAGGCCCATGCGCCGCAGCGGGTATAAGACGCTGCAGCAGATGGTGGCGGCGGAATACGGGGCTGCGGCGGGGTTTTTGTCGTCTGTGCTGGGCATTTTGGGTACCATGCTCTCCATCGTGGCGCAGGTGCTCTCGGCCATGGCCCTGATGGGGACGCTGCTGCCCCTGTCCCCCTTTGCCTGTGCGCTGCTCAGCGTGGTGCTCATGATGGGCTATGTGCTGTTTGGCGGCGTGTGGGGCGCGGGGCTGGTGGGCACCGTCAAGTCGGTGCTGCTGTGCCTGGCGGCGCTGCTTGGCGGCCTGCTGGCGCTGACGCAGGCGGGTGGCTGGCAGGCGATGGGAGAAGCCCTGCCGGGATTTTTCAACCTCTTCGGGCGCGGCGTGGGCATTGACGCGGGCGCGGGGCTCTCGCTGGTTCTGGGCGTGCTGTCGACCCAAACGTATGCGCAGAGCGTTTTGGCCGGCCGCAGCGACAGGGTGGCCGTGTCTGGCGCGCTGTGGTCGGCGCTGCTCATCCCGCCCATCGGGCTGGGCTCTGCGCTGGTGGGCATGGTCATGCGCATGCGCCATCCCGACATGACGCCGGCTCAGGCATTTCCGCGCTTTGTGCTGGAGTTTATGCCCGACTGGCTGGGCGGCGTGGTGCTGGCGACGCTGCTCATTACGGTGCTGGTGGCGGGCGCCGGTCTGGCGCTGGGCGTTGGCGCCATTGCCTCGCAGGACATCTACCCCCGCGTGGCGCGCCGAATGAGCGACAAGGGGACGCTGCTTGTCACACGGCTGGCCATTGCGCTGGTGCTGGCGATGTCGCTGCTCTTTACGGGGGAGCGCCTGTCGGCAGCCATTTTGGACTGGAGCTTTATGTCCATGGCGCTGCGCGGCGCCATGATTTTCCCGCCTCTGTGCGGTGCGCTCTTTGCCAGGGGAAAAGTGGACTCCCGCTTTGCCCTTGCGGCAATTGCGGCAGGGCCATTTGCCGTGCTGCTGGTGCGGCTGCTGTGGAACCCTGCCTTTGATCCGCTCTTTGTTGGCGTGGCAGTGGCTGCGGCGCTGATGCTGGCGGGAGCGGTGTGGTGCAAACGGGATAACAAGGGAGAGGAGACGACGGTATGAACAAGCGAGCGGTTCTCATCGTGCTGGACTCGGTGGGCGTGGGCGAGCTGCCCGACGCCGCGCGGTACGGGGACGAGGGCAGCAATACGCTGTCGCATGTCTTAAAGGAAGGCGAGGGCTTTGCGCTGCCCAACATGGCGGAACTGGGACTGGGCTGTATCGAGGGAGTGCAGGGACTGCCCTGCCCCGGGCAGCCCGGCGGCGGCTATGGCCGCATGGCGGAAAAATCCAAGGGAAAGGACACCACCACCGGCCACTGGGAGCTGGCGGGGCTGCGGCTGGACAAGCCCTTTCCAACCTATCCAAACGGATTTCCCCGCGAGGTCATCGACGCCTTTTGCGCCGCCACGGGACGCGGAGTGCTGGGGAATAAGGCTGCAAGCGGCACCGTGATTTTGGAGGAGCTGGGCGAGCAGCACATGCGCACGGGGGATCTCATTGTCTACACCTCGGCGGACAGCGTGTTTCAGATTGCGGCGCATGAGGAAATCGTGCCGCCGGAGCAGCTTTACGAATACTGCCGCATGGCGCGGGAGATTCTGCAGGGGGAGCATGCCGTGGGCCGCGTGATTGCGCGTCCCTTTGTGGGCAGGCCGGGCGCCTTTGAGCGCACGGGCAACCGGCGGGATTTTTCCCTGCCGCCCGTGGGGAACACCGTGCTCGACGATTTGACGGCGGCCGGCATCCCCACCTATGGGGTGGGCAAGATTGAAGACATTTTTGCCCACTGGGGACTGACAAAGTCAAATCATGCGGCGGGAAACCCCGCCTGCGTAAAGGCCACGCTTGACTACCTGGAGGAAATGAAAGAGGGTTTTCTCTTTGTCAACCTGGTGGACTTCGATTCGAAGTATGGACACCGCAACAACGCCGAGGGCTACGGCCGCGCGCTCGAGCAGTTTGACAAGGCGCTGCCCGACATCATGGCGGCGCTGCGCAAAGACGATCTGCTGCTCATCACGGCCGACCACGGCTGCGACCCCACCACCTCTTCCACCGACCACTCGCGGGAGTATGTGCCGCTTTTGGCCTGGTCGCCGGCCATGGAGCGGGGCGTGTCGCTGGGCACGCTGCCCACCTTTGCGGCTGTGGCCGCAAGCGTGGCAGACTTTTTCGGGCTGCCCATGCGCTACCAGGCAGACAGCTTTTTGCCAAAACTCTTTGAAAAATAATCGACAAAGGAGACAAGATGAGTATGACGCCACACAACAGCGCAAACAAGGGCGACATCGCCTCCACCGTCCTGATGCCGGGCGACCCTTTGCGGGCGAAATACATTGCCGAGACCTATCTCGAAGACCCCGTCTGCTTCAACGAGGTGCGCGGCATGCTGGGGTATACGGGCTCTTATAAAGGGCACCGGCTCTCGGTCATGGGGCATGGGATGGGCATGCCGTCCGTCGCGATATACGTCACTGAACTTTTGACCATGTACGACGTAAAAAACATCATTCGCATCGGCTCGTGCGGTGGTTTTGCCCCCCTCAAGCTGCGCGACATCGTGATGGCCATGTCTTCAGCGACCGACAGCGCCATGTTTGACTCGGTCTTCCACGGCATGCACTATGCCGCGACGGCAAACTTTGAGTTGCTGGAAATTGCGGTGCGCAAGGCCAGGGAACTGGGCATTACCCCCCATGTGGGGCCTGTGTTCTGTTCCGACACCTTCTATCAGACGACAGACGCCGCTTCCCGGGTGATGGGAGAGCACGGCGTGCTGGGTGTGGAGATGGAGTCGGCGGCCCTGTATGTGCTGGCGGCGCGCTACGGCGGCAGGGCGCTGGCCATGATGACGGTCAGCGACATGGTGGACGGCTCGGCCGAGCAGACTACGGCCAAGGAGCGCGAGACCGGCTTTCAGGACATGATGAAAATTGCGCTTGAGACCGCCGCCTGCTTTGCCGAATAACAGACCCGGCAGGCGCCCGGAAGGACCTTGAAAAGGAGAAAAGCAATGCTTTTGAAAGGAGCTTAATTCATATGGAAATTACCGTTGGAATGAAACACACCGTGGAGAGAGTTGTCACCCCTGACCTTTGCACCAAACACACCAACCCCGACGCGCCGGGTATTTTGTCCACCCCTTCCATGATTGGCGTGATGGAGGGGGCCTGCGCCGCCGCCGTGGCTCCGGCGCTCGAGCCCGGCGTGACCACCGTGGGGACGGCGGTCAACATCCGTCATCTGGCTGCAACGGTGGAGGGGCAGACCATCACCTGCGAGGCCGAGCTCATTGAAGTGGATCGCCGCCGCCTGACTTTTTCGGTGGTGGTGACAAACGACAAGGGGGTCAAGATTGGCGAGGGGACGCACGAGAGATTTGTCTTCGTGCCCAAGAAATAATCCATGCTCAAAACGGTCAATCTTGAAGAGGGCATGCCTTTGGTCGACGCCGCCATCCGGCGTGCCACCTTTGAGCTCAAAAGCGGCCGGCGCATGGGGCTGACCGCCATCAAATTCATTCATGGCTATGGCTCCTCGGGGAGCGGCGGGCGCATCCGCGTGGAGCTGCAAAAATATCTGACCCGGCTGCAAAACAAGCGCGAAATTCGCCTGTTTGTGCCGGGGGAACGGTTTGAAATTTTTGATCAGGACACGCAAAAGCTGCTGTCGGCCTGCCGTGAGCTGGCAAAGGACAAGGATTTGAACCGGCACAACAACGGGATTACGGTGGTGCTGCTGTAAGCCGGAACGCGGTGCGGCAGGAGGTGTGAAAAAACATGGCGCTGCAAAGCGTGGACGAGGGGCAGGCCTGCTCCTTCACGGGGCACAGGCCTGCCCGCCTTAGAATGGCCTGCGGCAGCGACGCCGTCCGGGCGCTCACCGAATGCCTGTATCGGCACACGCTGTATCTGTATTACGAATCTGGGATTACGCACTTTTTTTCCGGCATGGCGCAGGGAACCGATATCTGGTGTGCGCAGCAGGTGCTGCGTCTGCGCCGATATAAGCCGGAGGTTTCGCTGCACTGTGTGCTGCCCTGTTACAATCAGGAAAAGAGCTGGAGCGAGCGGGAGCGCCGCGTTTATCGGGAGATCCTGTCGCAGGCCGACGAGGTGTTTTACTTAAACGGCAGCTATTTTCAGGGCTGTATGCAGGAGAGGAACCGCTATTTGGTGGATCGCGCGCAAACGCTGCTCGCCGTTTATGACGGTGCGCCCGGCGGGGGCACCGAATACACCGTGCGCTATGCGCAAAGCCGGGATCGCCGGATTATTTTGGTGCGGCCGCAGGAGCTTTGGGCCCCCCCTGTTCGGGAAGAGTGGTGTGGAACGGGGCTGGAACGGCTCTGACCGCAGAAAAATCGGCAGACAAGCACGTCTGCCGATTTTTGTGCAGGGAAAATTATTTTGCGGAGGATTTGGAAAGCACGGCGGCCAGCCATCCGAAGATGACGGCGGCGGCGATGCCGGCGGACGAGGCCGTGATGCCGCCGCTCAGCACACCTGCCAGCCCGTAGTCGGCAATGCCTTTTTCCACTCCATTGGCCAGGGCGTATCCAAAGCCCACGATGGGCACGGTGGCGCCGGCCCCGCCGAATTCCACAACGGAATCGTAAAGGCCGAGCCCCGTCAGGACAACGCCCAGCGAGACGAAGAGAACCACGATGCGCGCCGGCGTGAGATTGGTTTTGTCAATAAGGATTTGGGCGATGGCGCAGATGATCCCGCCCGTTACAAAGGCGGGCAGCAGGTTTTCAAACAACATAGGGCACAAGCCTCCTTTTACTCGCCTTGACGCGGCGGCTTGGGTTTGGTATAGTGACGGTAATGGAGAATAAAGATGCACGCAATGCAGCCCGGCCCAACCGGGGAGATGCTGCTGCGGCGGGGGAGGAAAGGAAATGACTCGGGAGCAGGAACGGCGGCAGATGAAGCGATATCGGAAGATGCTCTCCCGCCATGAGTTTGTGCAGGACACGAAAAAGGGGCTGCGCAGCTTTTTCAAGGAAAAAAAGTACTACCGGATGCTGCGCCTGGCCCTGTTTTTGGCAGGCATCATGTTTGGACTGCAATTTTTGTTTTTGCTGCTTGCACGCCTGCTGGGGTAACCTCTAAGCGTCCCAAAGCATGGGGAAGGGAGCATAGCGCCCGCCGTACCGGTTTCGCCGCGGCCATCGGCCGCGGCGTTTTTCGTCTTTAGAGGCCGGGAGACGGAGAAAGCGGAAAATGCAGGGGGGCGCAGAGCCTTCCAAGTTGCACAGTTTAGCAGGTGCTCAGCCAGATGAGGTGGGCAATGCCCACAATGGCGTCGCCCTGCTGCAGCGACATGGGGCTCATGAGGGCTCCCGTGCCTGCCAGCAGCACATTGGAATACAGCCCCTGCTTCATTTTGGAAATGACGTGGCCGGCCAAAACCACGGCTGAGCAGCCGCAGCCGGAGCCCCCGGCGTGCATGTCCTGGCGCTTGACGTCGTAAACCAGAAGGCCGCAGTCCTCGTAGCGTTCTCCCAGGGGAAGGCCCTGAGAGGACATCTGCTCGCCCACGATGCGATGGCCAATCGAGCCCAGGTCCCCGGTGAGAATGAGGTCGAAATCGCAGGGGGCTTTCCCGGTGTCCCGGAAGAAGCGGGTCAGGGTGTCACAGGCGGCGGGGGCCATGGCGGCGCCCATGTTGGAAACGTCGCGCACCCCCATGTCGACCGGGCGGCCGATACACACGCCTTTGATTTTCAGAGCCCCCTCTTTTGCCAGCACGAAGGCGCCGGCTCCCGTTACGGTCCACTGAGCGGTGGGGGAGCGCTGCCCGCCGTAGGCCAGGGGGGTACGGAATTGGCGCTCGGCCGTACAAAAATGGGAGGAGGTGAGGCACAGCGCATGCTCCGCCGCACCGCTTTCCACCATCAGAGACCCCAGGGCAAGGCTTTCGGCCGCCGTGGAGCAGGCGCCAAAGAGCCCCAGCATCGGAATGCCGAGAGGCGCGGCGGCGTAACAGGAGGGGGTGCATTGGTTGATGAGGTCGCCGCTCAGCATGACGTCGATTTCGTTGGCCGGCAGGTTGGCCTTCTGCAGGGCCAATGTCACGGCCTGCTTTTGCAGCTCGGATTCGGCTTTTTCCCAGCTCTTTTGTCCGGCGTAAGGGTCGCGGACAATGCGGTCAAAGCTGTCCGCAAGAGGCCCCTCCCCTTCTTTTCTTCCCACTACGGCCGCGCTGGAGACAAGTGCGGCACCCCGCTCCAGCAGCAGGGTGTTTCCTTTTCGCAAAATCATGCCAATCCCCCTTACAGTCGCTCAACGAGATAGAGAATCAGTCCGTAGACGCTTGAGGTCAGGATGCCGTAGACCAGAACGGGGCCCGCGACCACAAACATTTTTGCGGCAAGCCCCAGCACCAGGCCCTC
>CALWCA010000002.1 GCA_944376235.1 uncultured Clostridia bacterium
AAGGATGTGAAGTGGTCCAAACACGCCAGCCAAACGGTGGAAATCCATTACACGGATATTGGCGTGATTGGGAATATGAACATCACGAAAAGTGCGTAAAGGAACAGGCAGGTGCTGCCAATGCAACACCTGCCTATCCTTAAAATTTGTAGTTGTCCCTGTCAGGCCGGACAAAAAGGGACGGCAAATTTTTTTGCCGTCCCCTTGCCGGTGCTTGTTAAAATACGTCGGAGACCAGGTCGGTCAGCGAATCGGCAACCTCGCCGACGGCGCGCATCGCGGAATTGACCTTGCGGCGCATTTTGCGGGAATTGTATGCCGGGCTCATCATGCCGGCAGCCATGCCAATGGCTGCCATGGTGACGACGCCGGCAATCACGGTACCGGTTTTCATGGCAATGCCCTCCTTGTGTTCCTTGTGTTTTGATTGTGTGCAAGCCGCACGTTTTCAGTATGCCCTTTGAGGGCAGGAGGATGTCATGAAAGTCTTGGAGGAAGGGCACGACTTGCCGGGCTTGACAAAAAGAGGTGAAATAAAGTATACTATTTTTGTTGTAGTTTTGAACGCGACGGACACTGGTGATGTCTTGCCGTCTGGAGAAGGGAGAAGTCTTGTGAGGATTACACAGGAAGCCGATTATGCCGTTCGGATTATTTATTATCTTGCCGTTACGGGAGAAAAAAGCGACGCCAAAACCATTGCGGAAAACGTGGGAATTTCGACCCGCTTTGCCCTGAAAATTCTGGGAAAACTCAGTCAGTATGATTTTATCACGTCGTTTAAGGGTGCCGGCGGCGGCTATATTTTGGCCCATGAGCCAAAGGATATTACGCTTTTGCAGGTGGTCACCGCCATCGACGGGCCCATTGCCATCAACAAGTGCCTGATGTCGGAGGAGACCTGTGCCCACAGCAGCAGCCACATGTTCGGCTGCCCCTTCCGGCGTGTGTTCGACGAGGTTAGCCGCGATATCGAGGCGGCGCTCGACAAAATCACCTTTGCCCGCTTTATTGAAGAGAGCACCAAAGTGTGTACGGGATGGGTGGAGCAGGCTGAGAAAAAGGCCGCCCCCAAAGAGAGCGTCAAAGAGGAGGAAAGCGTCCGCGCAGGCCAGTAAAAAACAGTTAAAAAATGTCTTCAAACGAGGAAAAACACCTCTGCCGGAAGCCTTTGCTCCGGCAGATTTTTTATCAAAAAAGATTGACAATAACAGTTTGTTATGGTATCTTATTAAAATGTATCATAATGGATTGGTGTGCGCTTGTTGGAACAGCACCTTTTAATTTGTGCATTATTGCAGAATTTTTGAATGAAATTTCTGCAATAATGACGAAAAAAACCAAAAAAAACGGGCAAAGCACCCAAATATGTCAAAAAAATCCGAATTTCCCGGGCAGTGGAAAAGAAGAAACTCCCGGGAAGGTGTGAGAAAGTTTCCAAAAACGGACCTGCGCAATCGGTGCGCAGAAAGCAAACGGCAAAAAAATTCAGTTTTGGAGTGATGAAATCTATGCCTAAGACCGTGACGCTTGGCAGAAATCAGAGGCTGAGTTTCTCCAAGATCGAGGAAATTCAGAGCATGCCAAACCTGATTGAGATTCAGAAAAAATCTTATCAATGGTTTATCGAGCAGGGACTCAAGGAGGTCTTTGACGACGTTGCATACATCTCCGATTATGCCGGCAACCTGGTTTTGAAGTTCATTGACTACAAAATGGAAGACACTCCGAAATACACGGTCATGGAGTGCAAGGAGCGCGATGCGACCTATGCCGCGCCGCTTAAAGTTCGGGTGCAGCTTGTCAACCGTGAGACGATGGAAGTCAAGGAGCAGGAGATTTTCATGGGCGACTTCCCGCTCATGACCGAAAGCGGGACCTTCATCATCAACGGCGCGGAGCGCGTGATTGTTTCGCAGCTTGTGCGCTCGCCCGGTATTTATTATGACATCGTGAGGGACAAAAGCGGCATGCCGCTTTATTCCACCACCATCATTCCCAACCGCGGCGCCTGGATTGAGTATGAGACCGACAGCGCCGGTGTTTACTATGTCCGCATCGACAAAAACAGGAAAATCCCCGCCACGGTGCTGCTGCGCTGCTTTGGCCTTGAGACCGACGACCAGATTGTCGAGCTTTTTGGCAGTGAAGAGCATGTGCTGGCCACCATTGAGAAGGATTCGACCAAGACGGGGGACGACGCGCTGCTCGAGCTCTACCGCAAGCTGCGCCCCGGCGAGCCGCCCACGGTGGAGAGCTCCCGCCAGCTCCTGACCAGCATGTTTTTTGACGTGCGGCGCTACGACCTGCCGCGCGTGGGACGCTTCAAGTACAACCAGAAGATGGCGCTTGGCCCGCGCATCGCGGGAAAAGTGCTTGCGCAGCCGGTGGTCGCGCCCCTGACGGGCGAAGTGGTGGCCGAGGTGGACGGAAGGCCTCTGACCAAGGAAAAGGCACGGGCCATCGAGCGCAGTGGCGTCTCCACCGTCTATCTTCAGGTGGAGGACGCGGTAGTCAAGGTCTTTTCCAACGGCATGGTGGACCTTGACGCCTTTGTCGACATCAGCGAGCAGGAGTGCCGCGAGCTGGGGCTGACCGAGAAGGTCAGCTTCAAGGTGCTGTGCGAAATTCTCGAGCAGGTGGGGGAGGACGACCCCGAGACGCTGCGCCAGGCTCTTGTCGAGCGCATGGACGACCTCATCCCCAAGCACATCATTGTGGACGATGTGTTTGCCTCCTTCAACTATCTCATCTGCCTGTCGTATGACATCGGCACGACCGACGACATCGACCATCTGGGCAACCGCCGTATCCGCTCTGTGGGCGAGCTGCTGCAAAATCAGTTCCGCATCGGCCTGTCGCGCATGGAGCGCGTCATCCGCGAGCGCATGACGACGCAAAATCTCGACATCATCACGCCGCAGGCCCTCATCAATATCCGTCCGGTGGTGGCCTCCATCAAGGAGTTTTTCGGCTCTTCGCCGCTCTCTCAGTTCATGGACCAGACCAACCCCTTAGCCGAGCTGACGCACAAGCGCCGCCTCTCGGCCCTCGGCCCGGGCGGCCTCTCGCGTGACCGCGCCGGATTTGAGGTGCGCGACGTCCACTATACCCACTATGGGCGCATGTGCCCCATTGAGACGCCGGAAGGCCCCAACATCGGCCTGATTTCCTACCTTTCCACCTATGCGCGCATCAATGAATACGGCTTTATCGAGGCGCCTTATCGCCGTGTGGACAAGGAGACCGGCCGCGTGACCAACGAGGTGGTCTACATGACTGCCGACATGGAAGACGAATATATCGTGGCGCAGGCCTCCGAGCCTCTGGATGACGAGATGCGCTTTGTCAACCGCCGTGTGGCGGCGCGTCACCGCGACGAGATTCTTGAGATTGACCGTGAGCGCATCGACTTCATGGACATCTCGCCGCGCATGGTGGTCTCGGTGGCGACGGCCATGATTCCCTTTTTGGAAAACGACGACGCCAACCGTGCGCTGATGGGCTCCAACATGCAGCGCCAGGCAGTGCCTCTGCTGCGCACCCAGTCGCCCATTGTGGGCACCGGTATGGAGTATAAGGCGGCCGTCGACTCGGGCGTCTGCGTGCTGGCAAAGCATGCCGGCGTGGTCAGCCAGGTCAGTGCCGACAGCATCACGATTGACGCGGGCGACGACGGCATCGACGAGTATCACCTCATCAAATTCCTGCGTTCCAACCAGGGCACCTGCATCAACCAGAAGCCCATCGTGGACGTGGGGCAGCGCGTGGAGCAGGGCGAGGTCATTGCCGACGGCCCCTCCACCCAAAACGGGGAAATTGCCCTCGGACGCAATGTGCTGATTGGCTTTATGACCTGGGAAGGCTTCAACTATGAGGACGCCGTGCTGCTCAACGAGAAGCTGGTGCGCGATGATATCTTCACCTCCATCCATATCGAGGAGTATGAGATTGAAGAACGCGACACCAAGCTGGGCAGCGAGGAGATCACCCGCGACATTCCCGGCCTGTCGGAGGATGCGCGCAAGGACCTTGACGCAAACGGCATCATCCGCGTGGGCGCCGAAGTTCATTCGGGCGACATCCTGGTCGGCAAGATCACGCCCAAGGGCGAGACCGAGCTGACGGCAGAGGAGCGCCTGCTGCGCGCCATTTTCGGCGAGAAGGTGCGCGAGGTGCGCGACACCTCGCTCAAGGTGCCGCACGGCGAATACGGCATCGTGGTCGACGTCAAGGTGTTCGACCGCGAGAAGGGCGACGAGATGGCGCCCGGAATCAACAAGATTGTGCGCTGCTATGTGGCGCAGAAGAGAAAAATCTCGGTGGGCGACAAGATGGCCGGACGCCACGGCAACAAGGGCGTTGTGTCGCGCGTGCTGCCGCAGGAGGATATGCCCTTCCTGCCCGACGGCACCCCGCTTGACATCGTGCTCAACCCGCTCGGCGTGCCGTCGCGCATGAACATCGGGCAGGTGCTGGAAGTCCACCTTGGCCTTGCGGCCAGCAAGCTGGGCATCAAGGTTATGACGCCTGTGTTTGACGGAGCCAAGGAGGAGGAGATTTCCTCCATGCTCGAGCAGGCCGGCTTCGACAGAAACGGGAAAACCATTTTGTATGACGGGCGGACCGGCGAGCCCTTTGACAACCCCGTCACGGTGGGCTACATGCACTTCCTCAAGCTGGCCCACCTGGTGGACGACAAGATTCATGCCCGCTCCAACGGGCCGTACTCCCTCGTGACGCAGCAGCCTCTGGGCGGCAAGGCCCAGTTCGGCGGCCAGAGATTTGGCGAGATGGAGGTCTGGGCGCTGGAGGCCTACGGCGCGGCCTATGCCCTCCAGGAGATCCTCACGGTCAAGTCGGACGACACCGTGGGCCGTGTCAAGACCTTCGAGGCCATTGTCAAGGGAGAAAACGTGCCGCGTCCCGGCATCCCCGAGTCCTTCAAGGTGCTGATCAAGGAGCTGCAGTCGCTGGCGCTTGACATCAAGGTGCTCGATGCGCAGGGCGAGGAAATCCAGCTCAAGGAAAACTATGACGATGCCGACGACTTCGGCTTCCAGAACGTGCCGGAGGACTATGTGGCAAGCGACGATGAGCTCAACGATGCGGGCTATGGGATTGAAGACCCCGATGTCGACGAGGACGATTTCGGCGCCGACTTTGGGGACGAGGATTACGATGAGACCGAGGAGGACGACTTTTAATGGAAAACAATCTGTTTGACAGCATCAAAATTGGTCTTGCCTCACCGGACATGATTCGCTCCTGGTCGTATGGAGAGGTCAAAAAGCCGGAGACAATCAACTACAGAACCTTGAAGCCCGAGCGCGACGGCCTGTTCTGCGAGCGTATTTTCGGGCCCTCGAAGGACTGGGAGTGCTTTTGCGGAAAGTACAAGCGCCACCGCTACAAGGGGAAAATCTGCGAGAAGTGCGGCGTGGAGGTCACGCGGGCCAAGGTGCGCCGCGAGCGCATGGGCCACATTGAACTGGCCGCCCCCGTCTCGCACATCTGGTATTTCAAGGGCATTCCCTCGCGCATGGGCCTGCTGCTTGACGTCTCGCCCCGCGTGCTGGAGAAGGTGCTCTACTTTGCCTCGTATATCGTGACCGAGGTGTCCGACACCCGCGTGCCCCTGACAAAGCTGCAGGTGCTCTCGGAAAAGGAATACCGCGACAATTTGGAAAAATACGAGGGCGGCTTTGAGGCCGGCATGGGCGCCGAGGCCATCAAGAAGCTGCTGGCCGAAATTGATTTGGAAAAGCTCAGCGAGGAGCTCAAGAGCGAGCTCGAGGCTTCGACGGGGCAAAAGCGAGCGCGCATCATCAAGCGTCTGGAGGCCGTGGAGGCCTTTCGCCTTTCGGGCAACCGTCCCGAGTGGATGATTTTGGACGTTGTGCCGGTCATTCCGCCCGACATCCGCCCCATGGTGCAGCTCGACGGCGGCCGCTTTGCGACCTCCGACCTCAACGACCTGTACCGCAGAGTCATCAACCGCAACAACCGCCTCAAGAAGCTGCTCGAGCTGGGCGCGCCCGACATCATCGTGCGCAACGAAAAGCGCATGCTGCAGGAGGCGGTCGACGCCCTGATTGACAACGGCCGCCGCGGCCGTCCGGTCACGGGCCCCAACAACCGCTCGCTCAAGAGCCTGTCCGACATGCTCAAGGGAAAGCAGGGGCGTTTCCGTCAGAACCTGCTGGGCAAGCGCGTCGACTACTCCGGCCGTTCGGTTATCGTGGTGGGTCCCGACCTCAAGCTCTACCAGTGCGGCCTGCCCAAGGAGATGGCGCTGGAGCTCTTCAAGCCCTTTGTCATGAGACGCCTCGAGGAGCTGGGGCTGGCGCAAAACGTCAACGGCGCCAAAAAACTGGTGCAAAGGGCAACTACTGAAGTGTGGGACGCCCTGGAAGAGGTCATCAAGGAGCACCCGGTGCTGCTCAACCGCGCCCCCACGCTGCACCGTCTGGGCATTCAGGCCTTCGAGCCCGTGCTGGTGGAGGGCCGCGCCATCAAGCTGCATCCTTTGGTCTGCACCGCTTACAACGCCGACTTTGACGGCGACCAGATGGCCGTTCACGTCCCCCTGTCGGCCGAGGCGCAGGCTGAGGCGCGTTTTCTCATGCTCTCGGCCAACAACCTGCTCAAGCCGCAGGACGGAAAGCCGGTCACCGTGCCCTCGCAGGACATGGTGCTGGGCGCCTACTACCTGACCCTGCGCCGTGCCGGCTGCAAGGGGGAGGGAAAGGCCTTCTCCTCGCCCGACGAGGCACTGCTGGCCTACGACAACGGGGAAGTGGCGCTGCATGCAGACATCAGGGTGCGCATCAGAAAGCAGATTGACGGCGAGGAGCGTTCCCGCATCATCAACTGCACGGTGGGCCAGATTATCTTCAACCAGCCCATTCCGCAGGATTTGGGCTTTGTCGACCGCAGCGACCCCGAGCACCTCTTTGACTTTGAGATCACCTTTACGGCGGGCAAGAGCGGCCTTGGAAAAATCATCGACCGATGCATCCGCAAGCATGGCTTTGCCACTTCGGCGGAGGTGCTTGACCAGATCAAGGCGCTTGGCTTCAAGTATTCCACCAAGGGAGCCACCACCATTTCGGTGGCCGACATGGTGGTGCCCAAGGAGAAAAAGGAGATCATCGCCAAGGCAGAAGAGCGGGTCGACCTGATTACGAAAAAGTACCGCAGAGGCCAGCTCAGCGAGCAGGAGCGCTACGACGCTGTTATCAAGACCTGGGAGCGCGCCACCGAAGAGGTGACCGAGGCGCTGTCAGACAACCTCGACCCCTACAATCCCATTTATATGATGGCCGATTCCGGGGCGCGCGGCTCCATGAAGCAGATTCGTCAGCTGGCCGGCATGCGCGGCCTGATGGCCAACACCTCGGGCAAGACCATTGAAATCCCCATTCGCGCCAACTTCCGCGAGGGACTGACCGTGTTGGAATACTTTGTTTCGTCGCGCGGCGCCAGAAAGGGCCTTGCCGACACCGCGCTCAGAACGGCCGACTCGGGCTATCTGACCCGCCGTCTGGTCGACGTGGCGCAGGATGTCATCATTCGTGAGCACGACTGCGGCACCGAAGAGGGGCTGTGGGTTTCCGACATCAAGGAAGGCAAGTCGGTCATCGAGCCTCTGGAGGAGCGCCTGCTGGGAAGATATCCCGTGCACGATATCGTGCATCCCGTCACGGGAGAGCTGCTGGTCAGCAAAGACAAGCTGATGGATAGCGACGATGCGGCGCGCATTAAGGCGGCCGGCATCGAATCGGTGCACATCCGCTCGGTGCTCAACTGCCACGCCAAGCACGGCGTCTGCATCAAGTGCTACGGAGCAAATCTGGCAAGCGGCGAGGACGTCAATCCCGGCGAGGCCGTGGGCATTGTGGCGGCACAGTCCATCGGCGAGCCCGGCACCCAGCTCACCATGAGAACCTTCCACACCGGCGGCATTGCGACGGCCGAGGACATCACCCAGGGTCTGCCCCGCGTGGAGGAGCTCTTCGAGGCCAGAAAGCCCAAGTTCCAGGCCACCATTTCCGAAATTTCGGGCGTAGTGCACCTGGAAGACAGCGGGCGGCTGCGCAAGATTATTGTCAGCGACGACCAAAATGGGGATCGCAGGGAATATCAAATCAATTATTCGTCAAAAATAAGGGTTGCGCAGGGAGAATATGTCGAACAGGGACAGCAGCTCACGGAGGGTTCCGTCAACCCGGGAGAGTTCATGCGCATCTCCGGCATTCACGACACGCAGAATTACCTCATCCGCGAGGTGCAGAAGGTCTACCGTCTGCAGGGCGTGGGAATCAGCGACAAGCATATTGAGGTCATCGTGCGCCAGATGCTGCGCAAGGTGAAGATTCTCGAGAGCGGTTCCACGGATTTGCTGGTCGGCTCCTTGGTGGATCGCGCCGAATTCCAGTCGGTCAACGCCGCCATCCGTGCCCGCATGGAGCAGGGAGAAGAGGGACTTGCGGAAGCCCAGGCGGAGCCTGTGCTGCAGGGCATCACCAAGGCCTCGCTGGGAACAGACTCCTTCCTGTCGGCAGCCTCCTTCCAGGAGACCACACGCGTGCTGACCGAAGCCGCCATCAAGGGAAAGATCGACCCGCTGCTGGGCCTCAAGGAAAACGTCATCATCGGCAAGCTCATCCCGGCAGGCACGGGACTGCCCTTGTATCAGCACACTGAGATCAGGGTGCTGGGGGAGGAAGAGTCCACGCAGGACGAACAATCTGAGAAACAACCTCTTGACAATGAGGAGATTGCTGGAATATAATAAATAAGTCTGAGCCCCTGCCGGCAAGAGTTTGCCGGCAGGGGGTTCACCCTGCTTAAAAGGGGGGCGTTTGAATGCGGGATTTGAGGCACTTGCCAAAGCTTGTGGGCGCCAAACAGAGCAAAAAGGCTTTGGATGACGGACAGGCTGCGGCGCTGATTGTGGCGCGGGACGCGCAGCAGACCGTGACGGCCCCTCTGGTGGAGCAGGCGGTGCGACAGAACCTGCCCGTGGAGTGGGCAGACAGCATGAAGGAGCTGGGGCTTTCGTGCGGCATCCGGGTGGGGGCCGCCGTGGTTGCGCTGCTCCGATGATGTTGAGAAGCACTCTTTCCCGTAAGAACCGGATTTCCCATCCGGCACGGCAAAAGGCATTTTGCCGCGCCGGATGGGAAATGCAGATGCAGTTCCATCAAAAATACTGTAAGAAAGGAGAAATACCATGACCTTCAACCAGCTCGTCAAGCAGGGCAGGCAGACCACCGTCAAGAAGTCTACCGCACCGGCCCTTCAGAGGGGATTCAACACTCTCAAGAAGCAGGCGACCGATCAGTCGGCACCGCAGAAGAGAGGCGTGTGCACTTCGGTCAAGACCATGACCCCCAAGAAGCCCAATTCCGCGCTGCGCAAGATCGCCAGAGTGCGTCTGTCCAACGGCACGGAGGTGTCGGCTTACATCCCGGGCGTCGGCCACAACCTGCAAGAGCACAATGTGGTGCTGATTCGCGGCGGCAGAGTGAAAGACCTGCCCGGCGTGCGTTACCACATCATCCGCGGCACGCTGGACACCCAGGGTGTTGCCAACCGCCGTCAGGCCCGCTCCAAGTATGGCGCAAAGCGTCCCAAGTCGTAAGGAGCGCGTCAAAGGCAAATTGAGAACGTTTGCTTTGCCTGCTTTTGGGCAAGCTTTCCAACATAGATTTGGGAGCGGGACCCTGAAAGAGGCACAGCGGGAGTTTCATGCTTTCGAGTACCGATGATATCAAGGATATGAAGGAGGGAAGAAACGTGCCCAGAAGAGGTTCAGTTCCCGTAAGAGATGTGTTGCCCGATCCGCTGTACGGCAGTCAGATGGTGACTCGTCTCATCAACAACATCATGTATGATGGCAAAAAGGGCGTTGCGCAGAAGATTGTCTACGACGCTTTTGACATCATCAGGGAGAAGACCGGCAAGGAGCCCCTTGAGGTCTTCGAGGCCGGCCTGGAAAACATCATGCCGGTTCTGGAGGTCAAGGCCCGCCGTGTGGGCGGCGCCACCTATCAGGTTCCCATGGAGGTGCGCCCCGAGCGGCGCCGCACCCTGGGTCTGAGATGGCTGACCACCTATTCCAGACAGAGAAGTGAGCGCACCATGTCGGAGCGCCTGGCCGGAGAGCTGATGGACGCCGTGAACAACGCGGGCGGCGCCGTCAAGAAGAAGGACGACACCCACAGAATGGCAGAGTCCAACAAAGCTTTCGCCCACTACAGATACTAAGAGCAGCCCGGTGCCCGTGCGCGGACGGTGCTGCTTCTCCCGCGCACACGTCACCGTGCTTTGCTTTGTACCGGTGGAGTTAATTTGTAAAGAAAGATGCAGGAGGACAACATGCCCAGAGAGTTCCCACTTGAACTGACCAGAAATATTGGTATTATGGCCCACATTGACGCCGGAAAGACGACGACGACCGAGCGTATCCTGTTCTATACGGGCGTCAATTACAAGCTTGGCGAAGTGCACGAGGGCGCTGCCACCATGGACTGGATGGAGCAGGAGCAGGAGCGTGGAATCACCATCACCTCGGCCGCCACCACCTGTCACTGGAAGGGCAACCGTATCAATATTATCGACACGCCCGGACACGTCGACTTCACGGTTGAGGTTGAGCGTTCGCTGCGTGTTCTGGACGGTTCCGTTACCGTGTTTTGTGCCAAGGGCGGCGTGGAGCCCCAGTCCGAAACGGTGTGGCGCCAGGCAGACAAATACCAGGTGCCCCGCATGGCCTACGTCAACAAAATGGACATCATGGGCGCGAACTTCTATCGTGTTGTGGACATGATGAAAGAGCGCCTCAAGTGCAACGCCGTACCCATCCAACTTCCCATCGGCTCCGAGGATACCTTCCGGGGTATTGTGGACCTGGTGGAGATGAAGGCCTATGTCTATTACGACGACGTGGGCAAGGATGTCCGCGTGGAGGAAATCCCCGACGAGCTCAAGGAGCAGGCGGCGGAATACCATCAGGCGATTTTGGAGGCCGTGGCCGACGTGGACGATTCCCTGATGGAGAAATTCCTCATGGAAGAGGAAATTTCGATTGACGAAATCAAAAAGGCCATTCGTGCCGCCACCATTGCCAACAAGATGGTGCCCGTAATCTGCGGCACCTCCTACCGCAACAAGGGCGTGCAGAAGCTGCTCGACGCCGTCATCGACTATATGCCCTCTCCGGTGGACATTCCGCCCATCAAGGGAGTCAATCCCAAGACGGATGAGCCCACAGAGCGCAAGGCTTCGGACGAGGAGCCCTTCTCGGCGTTGGCCTTCAAGATCATGACCGACCCCTTTGTCGGCAAGCTGTGCTTCTTCCGCGTTTACTCGGGCACGGCCAAAAAGGGCGCCTCGGTCTACAACTCGGTCAAGAACGACAGAGAGAGACTCGGCCGTATTTTGCTCATGCACGCCAATCACCGTCAGGATTTGGAGGAGGTCTACTCGGGCGACATCGCCGCCGCCGTGGGCCTGAAGAACACCACGACGGGCGATACGCTGTGCGACGAGCGGTATCCCGTGGTTTTGGAGTCGATGGAATTCCCCGAGCCCGTTATCCGCGTGGCCATTGAGCCCAAGACCAAGGCCGGACAGGAAAAGATGGGCATTGCGCTGGCCAAGCTGGCGGAAGAAGACCCCACCTTCCGCACCTATACCGACGAGGAGACAGGGCAGACCATCATCGCCGGCATGGGCGAGCTGCACCTGGAAATCATCGTGGACCGTCTGCTGCGTGAATTCAAGGTGGAGGCCAACGTCGGCAAGCCGCAGGTCGCCTATAAGGAGACCATCCGCCGCAGCGCCGACGTGGACCACAAGTATTCGCGTCAGTCGGGCGGTAAGGGACAGTACGGCCACGTCAAAATCCGCATTTCCCCCAACGAGCCGGGCGCCGGCTATGTCTTTGAGAACAAGATTGTCGGCGGCGCGATTCCCAAGGAGTATATCCCGGCGGTCGACCAGGGTATCCAGGGCGCCATGCAGTCTGGCGTTTTGGCGGGCTACAATGTGGTAGACGTGCGCGTCGAGCTCTACGACGGCTCCTACCATGAGGTCGACTCCTCCGAAATGGCCTTCAAGATTGCCGCCTCCATGGCCTTCAAGGAGGCCATGAGAAAGGCCGACCCCGTGCTGACCGAGCCCATCATGAAGGTGGTTGTCACGGTGCCGGAGGACTATATGGGCGACGTCATCGGCGACCTCAACTCCCGCCGCGGCGCCATTCAGAGCATGGAGGCCCGCACAGGCGCCCAGGAGATCACGGCCTTTGTACCCCTCTCCGAGATGTTTGGCTACGCCACCGATCTGCGCTCAAAAACGCAGGGACGCGGCGTCTACAGCATGGAGCCCAGCCACTACACCGAAGTGCCCAAGTCGGTCAGTGAAGCCATCATTGGCAGCCGTCAAAAGGCGTAAGGGAAGAAGCGGCCCTGCTTTTTCGGCCAATTCGCGCACAAATGCCCCTAAATTCGCACAAAGTTCTTGCAATTTGGAGCAAAAAACGGTATAGTTACTGTATCTGGAATGTAAGAGAGTGTTTTTACAAAACATGTGTTTTTAAAGGAGGAAGAATCCAAATGGCGAAGGCAAAATTTGAGAGAACCAAGCCCCATGTAAACATTGGCACCATTGGTCACGTTGACCACGGCAAGACCACTTTGACCGCCGCGATCACCAAGGTCCTGGCGTTCCAGGGCAAGGCCAAGTTCGAGGCCTATGACATGATTGATAAGGCTCCCGAAGAGAGAGAGCGCGGCATCACCATCAACACCGCCCATGTCGAATACGAGACCGACAACCGCCACTATGCCCATGTGGACTGCCCCGGACATGCTGACTACGTCAAGAACATGATCACCGGTGCCGCTCAGATGGACGGCGCCATCCTGGTTGTTTCCGCGGCCGACGGCCCCATGCCCCAGACCCGTGAGCACATCCTGCTTGCCCGTCAGGTCGGCGTGCCCTATATCGTTGTTTTCATGAACAAGGTCGATCAGGTTGATGATCCTGAGCTGCTCGAGCTGGTTGAGATGGAAATCCGTGATTTGCTCTCTGCCTACGAGTTCCCCGGTGATGAGATCCCGATTATCAAGGGTTCTGCCCTCGCGGCCCTCGAGTGTGAGTCCACCGACCCCAACGCTCCTGAGTACGCCCCCATCCTTGAGCTCATGGATGCGGTTGACAAGTATATCCCCACCCCTGAGAGAAAGGCCGACCTGCCCTTCCTGATGCCTGTTGAGGACGTCTTCACCATCACCGGCCGCGGTACCGTTGCCACCGGTCGTGTCGAGCGTGGTCAGCTCAAGCTCTCCGAGGAAGTTGAGATCGTTGGTTTGATGGATGCTCCCCGCAAGACCGTCGTCACCGGTATCGAAATGTTCCGCAAGCTGCTCGATTATGCCGAGGCTGGCGACAACATCGGTACCCTGCTGCGCGGCATTCAGAGAAACGAAGTCGAGCGCGGCCAGGTTCTGGCGAAGCCCGGCTCCATCAAGCCCCACACCAAGTTCCGCGGCCAGGTTTACGTCCTGACCAAGGAAGAGGGCGGCCGTCACACCCCCTTCTTCAACAACTACCGTCCCCAGTTCTATTTCAGAACCACCGACGTGACCGGTGTTGTTGCTCTGGACGAGGGTGTTGAGATGTGCATGCCCGGCGACAACGTCGAGATGAACGTTGAGCTGATCACCCCCATTGCCATTGAGGAAGGCCTGCGCTTCGCTATCCGCGAGGGCGGCAGAACCGTCGGCTCCGGCGTCGTTATCGCCATCAACGCGTAAAACTAAAAAAAACCAAATGGCCAAAGCGGAAACTTCCGCTTTGGCCATTTTTTTGTCTTTTTTGAAGCGGCAGGCAGCGTCCTGCAAGAGGGAGAGTGAACAGACCCTGCCATCAGGGGCGGCGAGGAAGGTTCGGGAAAACGGCCTAAAAAAGAGGGCAGAAGAGAAAAGGACTTTACATTGATTTAACACAAGAGCGATTTTACACTTAACCTTTGCTTGTTATACTAAAGCCGTAATCAGGAGAACATCACAAATACACCACACATACAGCAAAGGAGAATCGACATGAAAAAGAGAAATATCCTGGTCGCATTTGGCCTTGTGTTAGCCCTGCTGACAGGTGCTCTGGCAGCCTGTAGCCAGGGAGAGACAACAGTACAGGACACCATTTATCCTGTTACCCGTGAGGACGGCTCCGGAACCAGAGGAGCGTTTATCGAATTGTTCGGAATTGAGCAAAAGGATGCAGACGGGAACAAGATTGACTATACCACGGATTTGGCGGAGATAACCAACAGCACATCGGTAATGATGACGACCGTCGCGGGAAACAAGGCATCCATCGGATATGTTTCGCTGGGTTCGCTTGGCGACGAGGTCAAGGCTGTTGAAATTGACGGGGTTGTCCCCACCGTGGAAAACATCAAAAACGGCACCTACAAGGTTTCAAGGCCGTTCAATATCGTCACCTCCGAGCAGGTCAGCCCTCAGGCGCAGGACTTCATCGACTTCATCCTCAGCGATGAGGGGCAGAAGATTGTGGAAGAGGGCGGCTACATCAGCCAGGGCAGCACCGGCGCCTTTGCCGGCGGGAATGTGAGCGGAAAGATTACGGTTGCAGGCTCCTCCTCGGTGACGCCCATCATGGAAAAGCTGCGGGAAGGGTATCTGGCCATCAACGGCAACCTCGAGATTGAGGTGCAGCAAAACGACTCCACGACCGGCGTCAACTCGACCATCGAAGGCGTGTGCGACATCGGCATGGCCTCCAGAGAGCTCAAGGAGAGCGAGCTGGAGCAGGGAGTATCGGCCACGGTCATCGCGATGGATGGCATCGCGGTCATCGTGAACCTCGAAAACGAGGTCAGCTCCCTCACCAGTGAGCAGGTGAAAGACATCTTCATGGGAGAGCTGACAAGCTGGTCGGAGCTTGGGTAAGCAGGGACGGAAATTGGCCGGCGGCAGCCTTGCCGCCGGCCTGACGTATGAAGGAAGGAAGAAACGATGAGACAGCCTAAAGAATCATTGATGCGAGTTGTCTTCCTGTTTTGTGCCTGCACCTCCATTCTGGCGGTTGTGCTCATCTGCATCTTTCTGTTTGCAGGTGGCCTGCCCGCCATGCAGGAGATTGGCATAGGGAACTTCTTGCTCGGGCTTCGCTGGAAGCCCACAAACGGCCTTTACGGCATCTTTCCCATGATTGTGGGCAGCCTCTATGTCACGGCGGGAGCCATCCTGATTGGGGTGCCCACGGGGGTGCTGTGCGCCGTCTTTTTGGCCAGGTTCTGCCCGGCCAGGCTCTACCGCATCCTAAAGCCGGTCACCGAGCTTTTGGCCGGCATCCCTTCCGTGGTCTACGGCTTTTTCGGGCTGGTCATCATCGTGCCCATGATGCAGCGCCTTTTCGGAGGCGGCGGGAAAAGCGTTCTCACGGCCTCCGTACTGCTGGGCATCATGATTTTGCCCACCATCATCGGGGTGTCGGAAAGTGCAATCCGCGCCGTGCCCGAGAGCTACTACGAAGGGGCTCTCGCGCTGGGGGCCACCCATGAGCGCAGCGTCTTCTGCGCCGTGCTGCCGGCGGCGCGCTCGGGCATTCTGGCAGGCGTTGTTTTGGGTGTGGGACGCGCCATCGGGGAGGCCATGGCAGTCTCGATGGTGGCCGGAAACCAGCCGGTAATTCCAGAGAGCCTGCTGTCGGGCGTGCGAACGCTGACCGCCAACGTCGTGCTGGAGATGGGATATGCCCAGGACCTGCACCGTGAGGCCCTCATCGCAACGGCGGTTGTGCTGTTTGTCTTTATCTTGCTCATCAACATTTCGTTTTCGCTGCTCAAAAGGAGGGATGAGACATGAAACCCCTGCGGCGTACCCTGCTGAAATACCGGGGCCATCCCGGCTCTTTTGCCGTCATGCTGCTGGTGCTGCTGTCGGCAGTGCTCACGGTGGGCGTGCTGTTCTCGCTGCTGGGCTACATCCTCATCCGGGGCATCCCACAGCTCACGCCAAGCCTGTTTTCCCTCACATATACCACCGAAAACGTCTCCATGCTGCCAGCCATCCTCAACACCGTCACCATGACGGCGTTCTCCCTGCTGCTGGCGGTGCCGCTCGGAGTGGGATCGGCCATTTACCTTGTGGAATACGCAAAGCGCGGCAACCGGCTTGTCGAGCTGGTGCGGCTGACGGCCGAGACCCTTTCGGGCATCCCCTCCATCGTTTACGGGTTGTTCGGATACCTGTTTTTTGTCATCGCCTGCAAGATGGGAAATTCGCTGCTGAGCGGGATTTTGACGCTCACCATCATGATTTTGCCGCTTATCATGCGCACCACGGAGGAGGCGCTCAAATCGGTGCCGGACGCCTACCGGGAGGGCAGCTTCGGGCTGGGAGCCGGAAGGCTGCGCACCGTGTTTTGCATCGTGCTGCCCAGCGCGGCGCCCGGCATTCTGGCCGGCGTGATTTTGGGCATCGGCAGAATCGTGGGGGAGACGGCGGCCTTAATTTACACGTCCGGCACGGTGGCAGGCGTCCCCAAGTCGCTCATGGGATCGGGCAGAACGCTGGCGGTTCACATGTATGCGCTGCTGTCGGAAGGATTTTATACCGAGCAGGCCTATGCCACGGCCGTGGTACTGCTGGTGATGGTGGTCGGCATCAATACCCTGTCGGCAATGGTGGCAAAACGAGTATCGGTGAGGTAGTGTATGAATAAGTTTCAAATCGAAGAGCTCAATCTCTATTATGGCCAGTTCCATGCGCTTAAGAACATCACCATGGGGCTTGAGAGCGGCGGGATTACGGCCTTTATCGGGCCTTCCGGCTGCGGCAAATCCACGCTGCTCAAAACACTCAACCGCATGAACGATTTGGTGGAGGGCTGCCGGATTGAAGGCCGGGTTCTGCTCGATGGGGAGGACATCTACGGGGAGATGGACCCCAGTCTGCTGCGCAAGCGCGTGGGCATGGTCTTTCAAAAGCCAAACCCCTTCCCCATGAGCATTTACGACAACATCGCCTTCGGCCCCAGAACCCACGGCGTGCGCTCAAAGGTGCGCTTAGACGAGATTGTCGAGCAGTCGCTGAAAAACGCCGCCATCTGGGACGAGGTCAAAGACCGCTTAAAGAAGAGCGCCCTGTCGCTCTCGGGCGGGCAGCAGCAGCGTCTGTGCATCGCGCGCGCCCTTGCCGTGCAGCCGGAGGTGCTGCTCATGGACGAGCCGACCTCGGCGCTCGACCCCATTTCCACTTCCAAGATAGAAGAGCTTGTTACCGAGCTCAAAAAAGATTATACTATTGTTATCGTGACGCACAACATGCAGCAGGCCGCGCGCATTTCAGACAAAACCGCCTTCTTCCTGCTGGGGGAGATGGTGGAATATGCTCCCACAGAGCAGCTTTTCTCCCTTCCGTCCGACAAGAGAACGGAGGATTATATTACAGGGAGGTTTGGATGATGCGAAATCGTTTCGACGAGCAGCTTGAGCAGCTCCATGTGGAGCTCATCAAAATGGGTGCCCTGTGCGAGGAGGCCATTTCCTCCTCGGTCAAGGCGCTGCTGGAACATGACGAGCAGCTTCGGAAAAAGACCTTTGACATTGACGCGCAGATTGACCAAAAAGAGCGGGATATCGAGGGTATGTGCCTGAAGCTGCTGCTGTCGCAGCAGCCGGTTGCAAGGGATTTGCGCATGATTTCGTCGGCGCTCAAGATGATTTCCGATATGGAGCGCATTGGCGACCAGGCCGCCGACATCGCCGAAATCACGGGCTACATCAACGGGATGGGCGGACAGCACCGCCTGCCCATTGACGAAATGGCCCAGGCCACCATCAAAATGGTGACCGACAGCGTGCAGTCCTTTGTCTCTCAGGATTTGGAGCTGGTGCATGCCGTCATCGCCTATGACGATGTGGTGGACGGCCTGTTTGACAGGGTCAGAGCCCAGCTCATCTCCCTGCTGGGGGCAGACAGCGCAAACGGTGGGCTGTATCTCGACCTGCTCATGATTGCAAAATACTTTGAGCGCATCGGAGACCATGCCACCAACATTGCCGAATGGGTGGAATTTTCCCTGACCGGCGTGCATGCGCGCCAGACGGACAACAAGGAAATTAAGCAAAAGAAGGAATCATGATTACATTTTCAGAAATAAAAAACAGCGAAGAAATAAGAACGTATATCGCCCTTGCCGATGAGTCTCTCGTGGCACTGGGCTTTACCGAGCACAGCTTTGCGCATGTGACGCATGTGGCAGAGACGGTGAAATACCTGCTTGAGACGCTGGGCTATTCCCAAAGAGAGGTGGAGCTGGGCCAGATTGCAGGCTATCTGCACGACATTGGCAATCTCATCAACCGGGTGGATCACTCGCAAAGCGGCGCCATGATGGCCTTTCGCATCCTCAAGGACATGGGGGCGCAGCCGGAGGACATCGCCACCATCGTGACGGCCATCGGCAATCACGACGAGGGCACCGGCGTGCCGGTCAACCCCATTGCGGCGGCCCTCATCCTGGCCGACAAGTCGGACGTGCGCCGCAGCAGGGTGCGCAACCCGGAGGTTTCCCAGTTTGACATTCACGACAGGGTCAACTACTCGGTGCGCAAGTCGGTGCTCAAGATCAACGAGGAGCACACCATCGTCAAGCTCAAGCTGCTCATCGACACCAAGTATGGCTCGGTGATGGACTACTTTGAGATTTTTCTCAACCGCATGATTTTGTGCAGAAAGGCCGCCGAGCGGCTGGGGCTTTCCTTTAAGCTGATTATCAACGAGCAGCAGCTCATTTGAAAAAGGGGAGGGGCCAAATTGATTTATCTCGTGGAGGATGACGACAGCATCCGGGGCTTTGTCGTCTATGCGCTCAACAGTCAGGGGATGGAGGCGCAGGGCTTTGCCCGTCCCTCCGACTTCTGGAAGGCGATGGAGCAGCGCCTTCCAGATCTGGTGCTGCTCGACATCATGCTTCCCGAGGAAGACGGGCTGCACATCCTCAAGCGTCTGCGCGACGCCACTGCCACAGCCAGGCTGCCGGTCATGATGCTGACGGCCAAGGGCAGCGAATTTGACCGCGTGGTGGGGCTTGACGCCGGGGCCGACGACTACCTTCCAAAGCCCTTTGGCATCATGGAGCTGCTCGCCCGCATTCGTGCGCTTTTGCGCCGGGCGGGGGAGGAGCAGGCGCCCATGACCTATACGGTGGGGGAGCTTGTCGTTTGCCCCTCCAAGCATCTGGTCGAGGTTGGGGGTAAGCCCGTGTCGCTGTCGCTCAAGGAGTTTGAGCTGTTGTGCGCGCTGCTGCAGGAGCGAGGCACGGTGCTCACGCGCGCGCAGCTGCTCGACCGCATCTGGGGCTATGAATTTGACGGAGAGACCCGCACGGTGGACGTCCACATCCGCACGCTTCGGCAAAAGCTGGGCGCTTGCGGGGATTTGATTGAGACGGTGCGGGGTGTGGGATACAAGATTGGGGAGGACAGGCCGTGAGCATGACAGGAAAAATTTTCAAATCCATTATTGCCGTGGCGGCGGCCGTTTTGATTGCCTGCTTTGCCATTATTTTTGCGGTGCTGTATGATTATCTGACCGACCGCCTGACCTGGGAGCTCGAGCAGCAGACGCTGTTTGCCGCGCAGGGCATAGAGAGCGCAGGCATGTCGTATTTTGACGGCATGCAGGCTCAAAACCGCATCACCTGGGTGGGGGAAGACGGACAGGTGCTGTATGACAGCGCCGCAAGCGAGGACGCGATGGAAAACCATGCGGGCCGCGAGGAGATCCGGCAGGCCATGGAAAACGGCACGGGCAGCGCCACGCGTTACTCCGATACGCTGGGGGAAAAAACCGTGTATTTTACCCGCCGTCTTTCAGACGGCTCGGTTGTGCGTGTTTCCAGCCAGCAGCACACGGTCACGCTGCTGATGTGGGGCATGCTTCAGCCGGTGTGCGCCGTATTTTTGCTCACGGCGCTGCTCTCGGCCTTTTTGGCCTCGAGGGTGGCAAAATGGATTGTCAGGCCCATCAATGAAATTGATTTGGAGCACCCGGACCAGCAGCAGGTCTACGAGGAACTCTCCCCTTTCCTTTCGAAAATTCACAGGCAAAACCGCCTGATTGCAAGCCAGGTCAAGGAACTCACGCGCACGCAAAAGGAGTTTTCCGCCATCACGGAGAACATGAGCGAGGGGCTTTTGGTGATAGACGCAAAGACCGAGATTCTCTCCTACAACGCCGGCGCGCTGCGTCTGCTTGATGTCAAGGAGTGCGAAATTGGCGCCAGCGTGCTGACGCTCAACCGCAGCGAGCCCTTCCGGCTGGCCGTGGAAAAAGCGCTGTCCGGAGAGCGGTGCGAGCAGACTTTCCCGATGGGCAACCGCATTTATCAGATTATGGCAAGCCCGGTTTACAAGGACGAGAACGTGGCGGGAGCGGTGCTGCTGCTGCTCGACGTCACAGAAAAAGAGGAACGCGATACGCTGCGCCGGGAGTTTACGGCCAATGTGTCGCACGAGCTCAAAACGCCGCTGACCTCCATTTCGGGCATTGCCGAGATGCTCATGAGCGGCATCGTCAAGCCCGAGGACGTGGGGCGGTTTGGCGGCGATATCTATCGGGAGGCGCAGCGCCTGATTGCCCTTGTGGCCGACATCATCAAGCTGTCGCAGCTCGATGAGAACTCGCTGCCCATGGAAAAGGAGCCGGTGGATTTATATGACCTTGCGCAGCAGTGCGTGGAGAGACTCTCCAACGAGGCGCAGCAGCGCGGCGTGAGCTTTGAGCTCGAGGGCGACCATTGCTCCGTGACGGGGGTGAGGCCCGTGCTGGAGGAGATGATTTATAACCTGTGCGACAACGCCGTCAAGTACAACAGGGAGGGCGGCAAGGTGGTGGTCTCGGTCATGCCGCAGGGCGAGCATGTCAGCCTTTCGGTGAGGGATACCGGGATTGGCATCCCCCTGGAGCATCGCGCCCGCGTATTTGAGCGTTTTTACCGTGTGGACAAGAGCCACTCCAAGCAAATCGGGGGCACGGGACTGGGCCTTTCCATCGTCAAGCATGGGGCGGCCTACCACAACGCCCGCCTGACGTTGGACAGCCAGGAGGGCGTCGGGACCACGGTGAAACTTCTGTTTTAGACGGCAGGACGCGGCAAAAACGAAGCCTTTTTGCCAAAAGAGCAAACTCAAAGAAAAGAGCTTTCCAGCACATCAAACGATGTGCTGGAAAGCTCTTTGATTTTATCAATTCACGTTTGCCGCTTTGCCGCGCTGCGGTAAGGGTTGAAGAAAATGGGATCAGAGGGCACGTTGCTGAGCGGTCCCTTGCCTCACAGCGCGCAGCATGGGCGTGTGGTCGTCGCCCGGCAAAAAACCGACGAGCTCCACCTGCTCAAATCCGGCCGCACGGATGGCGTCCATCTCATGTTCCAGCGTCAGGGGCGTGTCAAAATGGACAAAAACCTGGTCGTCAAAGCCGTCGCGCTGCCGCCTGCGGACACACTCGGAAAAGGCGAGCTCTTCCATTTCGGGGGAGGTTGCGATATAATCGCATCCCAAATACACGCCGCCCGGCCGAAGAGCATGGTATATCCTTTCAAAGAGCGCGGTCTTTTGCGCAGCAGTGAAATGATGCAGCGATTCAAAGGAGACCACGGCGTCAAAATGTTGCTCTTGGAACTTTGTCAGGAAATAGTCGCCGCACACAAGCGTCAGGGCCCTGTCCGGGTGTTTTTGACGCAGCTTCTCAAGCATGCGCTGCGACAAATCCACCCCCGTCACCTCCAGAGAGGGAAACCGGGCAAAAATGGGGTCGAGCTCCAGCCCGCTTCCGCAGCCTAAGTCAAGCAGGGCCTTTGTGCCGTCGGGCAGCAGCTCTGCCATCCAGAGGTAATGCGCGGCCCAGGGGGACATGTGCGCCTCGTAGTCGTCGATGCGATCGTCAAAAAATGATGCCATGGCCTCAAGGGGCTCGTCTTTGGTCTGCTCGAGCCACAGCTTGAAATTTTGGGTGGTCTGATCCATAAATTCCTCACAGTGCTTTTTTGGGGCGGGCTCGCGAGCTCCACAGACCTGCCCCTGGAGTGTCGTCATATCAATCGGGGGGAAAACATACAATCGGGTGTGAGCATACAATGGGGATGGGGCATGGACGCAGGCAAGGCCTTGCCTTACGGTGAGGGAGAGAGCGAGGCGGTGAGCGTATCGCCCTGCAGGCCGGTGATGACGACCGGCAAAAGCTGCCCTGAGAGCCCGGGTTCCGCTTCCAGATGCACGGGGAGGTAGTTTTCGGTGTATCCCCGGTAGAGGCCGTTTTTGCACTCTTCGGCCAGCATCAGGTAGTGGTTTCCTGTTTGAGAAGCCAAAATGTCGCGCCGGACGGCATCGCAGGCCGTGGAGAGGGCCTTGACGCGCCGCGCTTTTTCAGGCCCGCTGAGCTGCCCGGACATGACGGCCGCGGGCGTCCCCTTGCGCGGCGAGTAGGGGAAGGCATGGACTTTGAGGAACCGCGTGGCGGTGACGTATTCCACCGTCTGCAAAAACTGCTGTTCGGTTTCCCCGGGGAAGCCCACGACGATGTCGGTGGTCAGCATGACCTTGGGCAGATACTGCCGCAGCAGATGAACCGACTGGGTGTAACGCGCCGTGTCGTATTTGCGGTTCATGCGGGCGAGCACCTCGTCGCACCCCGACTGAAGAGAAAGATGAAACTGCGGGCAGATGGCGGGATGCTCGGCCAGGAACCTGGCAAAGGGCTCGGTCACGATGCGGGGCTCAAGCGACCCCAGACGGATGCGAAGCTCATTTTGCCCCGGAATGTGTGCGCACAGCAGTTCCAGCAGCTCGGACAGCGAGAAGGTTTCCCCCTTACCGCCGCCGTAGGAGGCGATTTCGATGCCGGTCAGGATGATTTCCCGATATCCTTCGGACACCAGGGTTTCGAATTCCCGCAGAACGTCCTGCGGCGGCTTGGAGCGGATGCGGCCGCGGGCGTAAGGGATGACACAATAGCTGCAAAAGTTGTTGCATCCGTCCTGGATCTTGATGATGGCACGGGTGCGGTCGCTGCGCACAGCCGACATGGGCTCAAACTCATGCAGCAGGCCGATGTCGTCAACTGGTGGGATGGGCGCCCCCTCGAGATGACGGCGCAGCAGGGCGGGCAGTTCTGGCTTGTGCAGGTTGCCCAGCACAAAGTCGACCTCCGGCATGGAGAGCAGTGCATCGGGCTCCATCTGTGCATAGCATCCCACCGCTACAACGACGGCGTTTGGATTTTGCCGCTTTGCGGCGCGCAGGGCCTGACGTGATTTTTTGTCTCCTGTGGCGGTCACGGTGCAGGTGTTGACAACATACACGTCGGCCTTCTCTTCAAAGGGGACGATGCGGTCTCCCGCCCGTTCAAAGGCCTGCGCCATGACCTCGGTCTCATAGTGATTGACCTTACAGCCCAAGGTCAAAAACGCCACCGTCATTGAAAAAACTCCCATCTGCTTGTTGCTTTTCTATCAGGCCAATTATAATGCAGTTTCGTTTTTCTGACAATACCCATTGTCAAACTGCACTCCGTCTGGTAAAATAATTTGGTCAAATATGGGCAAAGGCCCTCAAACAGGCGGCGGCCTTGGCTGCGCCACAGAAAAGGAATGAAGCAGGCACATGACAACCCATACCATCAGACTGCGCAACATCTCGCAGGTAAAGGATTTTGTCAACCAGTGTTCCGGTTGCAGTTTTGAAATTATGCTGAGCTCAGGGCAGGCGGTGATCAACGCCAAGTCCATTATGGGCCTGTTTGGGCTTGATCTCAATGAGCCCATTATGATGCAGACCACGGGAGAAGGAGAGGAGCTTGCCGCGTTTTTGAAGGAAGTGGGCAAGTATATCGTGGAAACACAGGATTGATGGGGAGGCCCCGAGGCGTCCCGCTTTGAAAAAGGGGGACGGTGCGGGTGTTGACCTATCTGCCGCTTGCCGGCGGCGTGGGGCTTTTTCTCTATGGGATAACGCTGCTCGGGGAGAGCCTTGAGCGAGCGGCCGGGGCAAAGCTCTCCCGGCTGCTGCGCCGCATGACAAGGGGACGGTGGCGTCCCATGCTGCTGGGGCTTTGCGTCACGGCGGTCATCCAGTCGTCCACAGCCACCACGGTGATGACCATTGGCCTGGTCAACGGCGGCATTTTGGGGTTGGAGCAGGCGGCGGGGGTGATTTTGGGCGCCAACATCGGAACAACGGCAACAGCCTGGCTGCTCTCGCTTTCGGAGCTGTCTGGGGGAGGGCTGCTGATGGAGCTGCTCAAGCCCTCGGGGCTTGCGCCGATTTTACTGCTTGTCGGCGGCCTTGGCTATCTGCTGGCAAAAGACAAGGGCCCTTCAAAAGCCCGCTCGCTGCTGCCGCTTGGGTTTGGCTTGCTGTTTTTGGGCATGAACATGATGGAGCAGGCGCTGCTGCCCCTGTCGGAAAGGGGGGATTTCCGTGCGCTTTTCATGCGCTGTGACTCTCTGCCGACAGGGGTACTGGCCGGCGCGCTGGTAACGGCGCTCATTCAGTCGTCCTCCGCTTCGGTTGGGATGCTGCAGGCGCTGGCCTCCACCGGAATGGTGCCCTTTTCCACGGCGGTCCCCATCATCATGGGACAAAATATCGGCACCTGTGTCACGGTGCTGCTGGCCTCGGTGGGCAGTGGGCTCAATGCCAGGCGGGCGGCCATGGTGCATTTTTATTTCAATCTGTTTGGAACCATCGCCTTTTCCGCCTTGATTTACGGGGTAAAGGCAACGGTGGGTATTCCTTTTTGGCATGACCCCGTCAGCAGAAGCGGGATCTCTTTGTTTCACACCCTTTTTAACGTGTTCAACACGCTTTGGATGATGCCCCTGCTCGACAGGCTACTGCATCTGGTGGAGCGCACGGTGGGAGGGCGTAGGGTGGCGGGGCTTGCCGAGAGCAGGACGGCCTGAAGGATGCCGCCAAAAAGGACAGAAGACAAAAGGGGGAGAGCTTGCAAAGGCAAGTTCTCCCCCTTTTTTTGACAGTCTTGTTGACGGCGAGGCTTTTGAAAGGCAAAAACGCCTCCCTGCTCCTGCACCGTCAGGGCTCCGATGCGTGCTCCCGAAAACAGCGCGTGGCCTGCAGCAGCTCTTCCAGGGGTTTGAAGGGCAGATGCCGGCGCAGGGACACCGCAATGTCCATGACGGAGCCCTTTTTCCTCTGCGTCCAGATGCCGCAAACCTCCCCGTGCCGCAGGATAACGCCGGGGTTTGACACCGTCTGCCACCCCCGGCGCTGCCAGGCCTTGTCCTCCAAGACGACCTCGCAGTCGGGAAGGCCCAGGTAGGGATCGTGGCCCTTGAGCAGGTGCATCTCTCGCTGTGCAGGCGGGGGAGAGAGCAGCATGTCAAGGTCGTCGGACAAGACAAAGCGCCGCTTGCCGTCAAGCAGGACGGGCTCCATTTCGCCTGCGGCGCAGCCCCACAGCCGCTTGGCCTGTGCGGGCGAGCAGCCCAGCCAGGAGATAAAGCCCTGTATACCGGCGGGAGCGTAGCAGTGGACATAGCTTCGCACCAGCTGGCGTGCCGCGTCCTGCGCCGGGGCGAGCGGGTGGCCCAGCCAGGTCACGGGGGCGGTGAAGGTGGGCTGGCCGGCCTTACGTTTTCCAAACACCACCAGCCCCATAAGGGGGCAGGGGCGCAGGAAAAAAGAGACCACGGCGCCGTCCACCGTCTGTCTGTCGGGGGCGCCGTACATGGAGGGCGCCTCCCACAGGGGACGCTTGTCCTCCGGCAGCCTTGGGGCCATCCAGCCGGCCAGCGTCTGATCGAGCACCGCGTTGCCGCGCAGCGTGACGCCTCTGAGCTTTGGCATGGTTTGAACCAGCAGTTCGAGCAGCCCGTCAAAGGGGAGCCGCAGAAAGTCAAGAGCCAGTCCGATGCCCTGGGTATAAAGAAAAGGCTTGCCGGGCTGGGGGAGCAGGGCCGACAGGAACAGGCCGCTTTGCTGTGTGGGAAAGACAACCGGCGCGCCGCGAAAGCTCCAGGCCTGCAGCAGGCTTTTGTCCTCCTCCAAAATGTGGGCCGGGTTCTGACGCTCCAAATCCCAGATGCGGTTGTGCAGGGCGGCCTCCCAGGCGCCCGGAGGGGAATTTTGAAGGCCGCAGGCTCCCGCGATGCGCAGGACGTCCTGCCGGCTGTACCAGGTGTCGAGGTGGTGGGCGTGCAGACGAAACAGGCGAACCTGCTGCCGGGAAAGGGTGAGTATGGCAAATCCTCCATTTCAAAAGGGTGCAGGGGCAGGCTGCTCCGGAGTGGACAAATAATTTATTATACCGTATGGACAAGGTTTTGACAAATGCGTCGCCCCCGAAAGGCCTGGAAGAAGGGGCCGGGGGCAGGCAAAAGAAAATGTTTCCCAAAATGTGAGGACTGTGATATAATATTAAAATAAGAAGGTGGAGCAGCTCGGGAAAATCAGGAAAAGACCGTCTGTGAAACAGCTTTGGGAAAAAGGAAAGGGGAACGGGACTGTTGCTGGAAAAGACGGTTTTGCAGTTTATTCAGACAAAATTTCGCGGGAGATTTGGAGATGTTGTGATGCCGGCAATTTCGGCCCTGGGAAACGCTGGGGCGATATGGCTGCTGCTCGGGGCGATATATATGCTGGTGCCTGGAGGCAGGCGGATGGGTGCAGCCATTTTTGCGGCGCTTGCTTTGGAGCTCTTTTTGTGCAATGTTTTGCTCAAGCCCCTTGTGGGACGTGCCAGGCCCTTTCAGAGTGACGGGAGCGTATCCCTCCTTGTCTCGTGCCCGGGGGATTTTTCCTTTCCCTCGGGACATACGGGAGCCTCGTTTGCGGCGGCTGCCGTCATGTTTTTTGCACGGAGCGAGCTGTGGGGATGGGCTCTGGCACTGGCGGCGCTCATCGCCTTTTCAAGGCTTTATCTTTATGTCCACTACCCCTCCGACGTTTTGGCCGGAGCCCTGCTGGGCATTTTGGTGGGGTGGATGACCTGGAGATTGTCGGCCTGCCTTGACGGCGTGCTTGTCTGATGGGCGGCACAAATCGCGAGAGACAAGACGTGCTTTTGGCCTTCTCATGAGGCTGGGGGCAGCTTTTGAAATTGTCTGGAAAGCGCTGTGAAGGGAAGACCATAGGGCATTGGCCCTTGAGAGAAACGTGGAAACGGAGAAGCAGCCGCAGGCCATTTGCAGTGGCCTGCGGCTGCTTCTTTGTCAAAAATTTTGCGTGGTTTGCAAAAAACTCTTTGGGAGGCCTGCCGAGCCTCTTGTGACACATCTCTGCAAAACACGGGAAGACGGTTTTGCAATGGGGTTTTGCAGACGATTTCAGAAAAGCAAGAGAAGTTCTCCGATGCAGGCCTGCGGCGAGGTTGAAACGGCAAAAGGAACAGGATGGACAGCATCATAGGAACTTTGGAAATTTCACCATGCAAAAAGGTGCGGTGAGGATTTTTCGGTACACTTTGCTTGGCATCAGAGGCCTTGGGGACAAGCGTTTTTTTGTGTTTTTTTAGGAAGCAAGTGAGTTGTAGGAAGGGCTTGATGGTATCCCACATAGGGGATTTTTGAAAATATTGCAAGATGCTGTTTTTGCATGCAACAGAATATTTTTCTCGATTTTGCAACGATTTTTTTGTATGATACATGAAAGAATAAAAATAAAAGGAAATTTCGGCTTAGAGAAGCTTCTGCCGCAAAACGCCGTGTTTTTATAACGGTGCATGGAGGGCAGGCAGCAGGAGAGCCTCCGATGGCCATGAAAGTTAGATGTTGCCGGGGAAGAGCAAAAAACCGGATTTTCGACACCGTGAATCGATGCCAAGGTGCAAAAGCGGCGGGCCCCAAGACGTCCTGGGCAAGGCGGTTTACGGTAGGGAGCATACATTGATGAGAAGAAACGGGCTGAAAATCCGTATATTTTCCCTGTACTGGTGGGAATCCTATCAGTACGGCACAGCAACGCCCACGGCGGTATTTGCCGCCGTGGGCGTTGCTGTTTTTATGATTCCTGGGCAATCACAACAAAACACAAAAAACAGGAGGTTTACAAGATGACGCGTCAACGAACCTTGCAGCAAATCGAGCGATATGCTCATCATCTTCTTTTAGAAGAAAAAAGTGCGGCCACCATAGAGAAATACCTTCGAGACGTCCGGGCGTTTGCCTGCTGGCTGGACGGGAGGGAAATCAGCAAGGAAGTCACCTCGGAGTGGAAGAGCCATCTGATCACGCAGGGCTATGCTCCCGCCACCATCAACGCAATGCTTTCTGCGTTGAACAGCCTTTTGGAATATTTGGGGCTCCAGGAGTGCCGGGTAAAATTTTTGAAGATCCAGCGCCGCCTGTTTCGGGACGCCGGACGCGAGCTGACCAGGGCAGAGTATGACCGTCTGCTTTCCAGCGCAAAACAACTGGGAAAGCAGCGGCTTGCCCTGTTGGCTGAGACCATCTGTGCTACGGGCATTCGGGTCAGTGAAGTGCGCAACATCACGGTGGAAGCTGCTCGTCAGGGTAAGGCCGAGATTGCGCTCAAGGGAAAAATCCGGATCATCCTGCTGCCTGAGAAGCTCTGTCGTAAGCTGCAAAAATACGCGAAAAAACAAAAAATCGCCTCCGGGGCGATATTTCGTACCAAAGGCGGAAAAGAGCTCAATCGGCAGCAAATCTGGGCCGAGCTCAAGGGGCTTTGCAAATACGCTGATGTAGAGCCGGAAAAGGTGTTCCCGCACAATCTTCGGCACCTGTTTGCCACAATCTTTTATCAGGCGTGTCGGGATATCGCCAAGCTGGCTGACCTGCTGGGGCACAGCAGCATCGAAACAACGAGGATTTACCTCGTGACGTCCGGGGTGGAACATCAAAGGGAGCTGGAACGACTGGGACTTGTATCGTAGCAACAGAATCCACATTCCGTCTTAAAGATCCGATACATATGAAAAATCTATAGCAACATTATATCAATCAAAATTGCGAAAGGCAAGATATCTTACGGTTTTTGGGCACAAAAATACAGGCCGCAGTCATATCCATGCATTTGCGGCCCGGATTTTTGCGCTTTTCCCGCCTTTTTTCCTAAAAAAAGGGGGCGGGCTTTTTTTTATGCCCTTTTTCAGAAAAGAATCAGGAAAAAACAATTCGGAATGTGGATTCTGAAATCAGGGGGAATGTCTGTGCGGGAAAGCCTTGATGAATTTTGCATGCGGGAAGGCCGGGGAGAATTGCTGGAGCAATGGCTGAAAGAAAAAAATTTCCCCATAACGCCAAGGGACATCTCCTACGGAAGTAAGCGTAAGGTCTGGTGGAGGTGCGAGAAGGGGCATGTCTGGCAGGCTGCGGTATATACCCGAACAGGGAGCGGGGTTGGCTGTCCCTTTTGTGCTGGGAAAATCCCGGTGGCGGGGGAAAACGACTTGGAGACCCGATATCCCGAGCTGGCCCGCCAGTGGCATTGTGTCCGAAACGGAGAGCTCACGCCAAACCATGTGCTCCCCGGAAGCCACAAATCGGTTTGGTGGGTGTGCGACAAGGGGCACGAATGGCAGGCCCAAATCAAATCCCGGGTGGCAGGCAGCGGCTGCCCGGTGTGTGCCAATCGGCAGATCCTTCCGGCCGAGAACGATCTGGCCAGCCGGTTTCCTGAGATTGCTGCCCAGTGGCATCCGACCAAAAACAAAATGCTTGCCCCCGACATGGTGGCTCCGGGAAGCAAGCGAAAAGTTTGGTGGATTTGCGACAAGGGGCATGAATGGAGAACTGTGGTGTTTGCTCGCACATCGGGAGGCAGTGGCTGCCCGGTCTGCAGCGGGAAGCGGGTGCTCGCCGGAGAGAATGATCTGGCCAGCAAATTCCCCGACATTGCCGCCCAGTGGCATCCCACTAAAAACGGGACGCTTACCCCGGAGCAGGTCACGTCCTGTGCCAACCGAAAGGTCTGGTGGATCTGCCCTTTAGGCCATGAGTATCGGGCTGCTGTAGGAGCCCGCACCCAAAGAGGCAGCGGATGCCCCTACTGTGCAGGGAAAAAGGTGCTTGCCGGATTTAACGATTTGGCCACACTGGCTCCGGCGGTGGCAAAGCAGTGGCACCCTGTGTTGAATGGCAGCCTGACTCCGGAGATGGTCACTCCCGGATCCCACAGGAAGGTGTGGTGGAGGTGCGGCTTTGGCCATGTGTGGCAGGCGGTGGTTCATTCCCGCACCGGCCCAAGGGCAACCGGCTGCCCGGTGTGTACGGGGCATGTCAGCCGCAGGCGTCTGGCTTTCTATCGAAGCTTGTCGGCAGGAGCGGAAGAGAAAGAGACGATGCGGCTATGACGACGGGACAATCTCGTTTGAACTGGGCTGCGGCTCAAAAGGAGCACATATCTTTATCGGACTTGGAAGCATTGAATGCGGCGCAGACGGCGTATCTGGAGTGGAGGCTGGAAACGCCGACATCATAGAAAAAGAATTTGAAGCGATGCAGCGATGTGCCGGGACATCTCACGGGCGCGACAGGCGCAGCAGGTGAAACGCCTGTTCAGGCGGCGGGGTACCGGCAGGCACAGGTGCTGTCCAACGAAGGCATATCGATGCAAATTCATCAAGGGGGAGCTTGAAATGAAGAAACTGCAGACAAGGGCGATCAGCCTGCTGCTGAGCCTTGTGATGGTCGCCTCTCTGCTGCCGACCACGGTATGGGCGGCAGACACGGCGTCACCCATCACGCAGGAAGAGTGGAGCAGCAATTATTATACGCCGGCGGAACTGTCGGGCTATTCCTTTGAATATGCCTTTACCATGACAGGCGGAGATGTGGCCTATGCCTATTTCTTAAAACGGGTGCCAAACCCCGAGGGAACCGGCATGATGAATGAGCGTGTGCTGGTTGTTGCCAGGGACAAAACCGGCACAGATTATACCATACCGGATTACGACTCTGCCGGAGATGCCCCCTGGGGAGGGGATGCCGACGCCAACAAGTTGTTTATTGAAGCGGGGATCACCGAAATTGGCGCCTACGCCTTCAGCAATATGCCCTCTCTGACCAGCGTGACCCTGGGGGATTCCTCCGCCCTGACCTATGTGGGCAAGAGGGCCTTTTCCGGCAATGACCGCGCCGTCTTCACCGACACGAAAAGCGGCGCACAAAACGTGCTCGATCTCTCCAACGTCACCTCGATGGGAGAGTATGCCTTCGCGTCCTGCGCTAAGCTCACTTCCGTCACGCTGGGCGGCGACATCACCGCCGTGGAAACAGGGGAGGGCGGAGCCGGCAATGTGGAGACGCAGCACAAGCTTCCCAAAGCAGCCTTTTCCGGCTGCAGCAGCCTGAATACGGTGATTTTTGCAGATGAAAGCCGGCTGGAGATCATTGGACAATCTGCCCTTTCCGGCACCGCCCTGACCGGCGTCACCGTTCCGTCAGGGGTCAGGGAAATAGAACAAAGCGCCTTCTCCGGGCTGTCCAAAATGAACTCTCTCGTCCTGCCGGACAGCCTGGAAACCATTGGAGAAAGGGCCTTCTACTGCAACACGGACGTTCCCAACGAGATGCTCAATTCCCTGACCATTCCGGAGCATGTGAAGACGATTGAAAAGGAGGCCTTTTGCAACTTCAAGTCCCTCAGCGAGGTCATCGTGGAGTCGGAGGTGCTGGAAGACGTAGAGGAGGCTGCCTTTGGAAACGGCACCCACAATGCTTACAGCGCCATGCAAAATGGGGTTTTGGTGGGGGCGCAATTCAAAACTCCAAGCAGCGATATTTCGAAAAAATTTGAAAACAACTACAATTGCTACATGGGCGCCATCAGCCCTCTCACGCTGATCAAGGAGCAGTCTTACCCTGCAAACTGTGAGAAGGACGGAAAGAACGTCTACTCCTACGAATTCAACGGGGAAAAGAAAACCCTGGAGGAAAGGCTCCAGTCCACCGGGATTCATAAAATCAATCAGGTAACCGTTTCGGCCACCTGTACGCAGGATGCCTACTATGAGGTGACTTGCGACAACCATTATGAACAGGATCAGGACGGAAACTGGATTCAAACGCCGCACACCCATAAAATTGCCATCAACAGTGGCCAGAGCGGCTATGAGCCGGCCCGCAAACACAGCTATGCCTTTACCGAATTTTCCAGCGGCGACGGAAAGCTCGACGCCACGCAGGGGGTGACCATTGTCTACACCTGCCAGAATGGGGAAATTCATGATGACGAGGTGGACAGGCCAAACAGGGTGTTTTCGCTGACGCTGCCCAAACTGACCCGGCAGCTGACGGGAACCACCGCCTCCGGAGCCCTTCGCAACACACTGGCCAGCGTCTCGCTGCCCGTCATGGCCGATGCCAGTGGCCCCATGGGCGCTCTGACATGGAAGGATCCGAATCAGGTTTTGGATTATCAGGAAGGCGTGCAGTATTACACAGCCGTCTTTACCCCAGACGAAGTCCGCTATGTCAACACGGACGGCCTGCCCTCAGTGGAAATTCAAGTTGGCGTCAAGGTGAATAAGGCGGCTTTGAATTTCTATAATGTGCGGTTCAAATATGCTTCCGTCAATGTGGATCCCGCTGCGGTGTCCGGCATCAACATCGAGGTGGCGTATGCTCCTGACGGAGCCCAAATAGAGCAGTATCTCTATACCGGGCAATACAATGGTGCAGAGAGCTACACCGGGTCGCAGGCCCCGGTGCGCAACCGGCTGTTTGAGGGGAAGGTTGAGGTCACGTTCGGTTATGACTCCAACGTATATACCCTGTCCGGCGGCACCGAGGAGAGCGGGTATACCGTGGATACGTCCCAGCCCGGGACAGTAAAGATCTCCCATGCCTACAGCATCGTCAAGCCCACGATGGACAAAGTGCGCTACTCCATTTTTCCTGGGCTGAGGTATAACGGCACGGCCCAAAAGACAATTCATCTGAGCGAGGTGCCCTCGGGCTCCAAGGTGGAGTGGACCTGGGTTATGATTACAGACGGCGCGGGCAATCCGGCGTCCGGCGTGCAGGGCAGCGGTGTGCTGGAGGATTCCGGGAGCACCGGACAGTGCGATGTGGCAGAGCTTACGCAGGCGGGAAGCTACCGCGTCAGCATTGTCGTCAGCAACGACGAGGGACAGTACGAGGACTACAAGGTCGACAACATCCCCGTCACAATTGACCGCTGGGAGCTGGCACAGCCTGTGGCGGCAGAGGGCCTGGTGTATACCCCGGAAACGGTGCAGACCGGCGTCATCGACTCCAATGCCGTGCTTCCCGATGATGCGGTTTATACCATTTCCGGACATCGTCAAACCGATGCCGACAGGTATACAGCCCTTGCCGTAATTGCCGACGAACACATTGCAAATTACTGCTGGGCGGGACAAGACGGCAACTTAGTCAGCATTCCCTGGAGCATCGGGAAGCGCTCGGTTCTGCCGCCCTCCTATACCATCGGCGGCAGCGAGCGGACGTATAATGCAGCCTATGTCATCGCCGTAACGGGTCCAACCGGCACGCTGTTTGAGTATGAATACGATGAGGGCTCCGGCGTTGCTTCCGGCTATTATGGACAGGGGCGCACGGACGAGTACAAGGCCTTCACGGTAAGCTATGCAAAAATGAAGGATGCAGGCACCTATGCCCCGGCTGCCACGCTGACCGACAGCAGCAACTATGCGTGGCTTCAGGACAACCAGCAAATCGCCGCCGAGTCGATTTCGCTGGGTAAGGCATATACCATTGTCAAAGCCGCCCTCACGGCACCCTCCCTCACGGCAGACAACGCCGAGTATACCGGGCAGCCCTATGACGAGGACGCAAAGATCCACAGGGGCGAAGACCCTCACATGCTGGGCAGCGATTCCTTTGCCTTCGTAACGTATCAATACTATGCTTCGGGCATCGACACCCCTTCGGACACTCCTCCTGTCAACCAGGGGAGCTATACGGTGGAGGCGGTGTATGACTACCCGCACCAAAACTACCGCCTGACCGATTCCGCAGGCACTGCCACCACCGAGGCCGTCACACGGGCAGGATTTCAAATTACCCCGATCACCCTGACGTTTGACGATGTGTCGGACACAAGGTCCTATACCGGAGCCCCCCAGGCAGTACCCGTGCCGACGCTGAAGAATCCCGGCAGCCTGGTGGCGGATGAGGAGTATACCCTGGTCTACAGCTACTCAGTGGAAGACAAAAACGGGCAAATCACGCAAATCACGGGGGAAGATCCCCTGACCTTTGAAGAGGTGGGCAGCTACACCGTCAGCGTCCAGGTGAAGAGCGGCACAAATTACACCTCGGATACCTGCACCTCCACGCTGACCATTGTTCCTGCAGAGCAGACCGTGACCCTGACGCCGGAGAAGGGCATGAGCTGGGATTTGGGCTGCGATGTGCCCGGCAGCTATCAAATGACGGCAGGCCTGAAGGACGGCGGCTTTACCGTGAGCGCCTCCAGCACCGTGCCTCAGGAGGGCGGTACCTTTGACGTGTCCGATCAGGTCGGCTACAGCCATCAAAGCGACAACCCCTCTGTGGCGCAGGCTGACAGCACCGGAAGGGTGACAATCAAAGGAGCGGGGAGAGCGGTTGTCACCGTAACCGCCTCGCCGAGAGACCAGGAGCATCCCAACATCCTGGGAAGCACCGCTTCTTATATCCTGATTGTGGAAAAAGCCAGCCCAACCATTGACACCAGCGCCTATGCCGAAGGAAAATTTGAGGCCCGTTATACCGGAGATCCCATTGAAGGATATGTCAAGGCCAGGCTGTCCGGCGTGGCGGGGATTGATCCCGTTGGAGAGCTGACCTATACCTTTTACAGCGATCCCTCCTGCACGCAGGAGGTTTCCAACGGAGGCGGAGCCAGCAAAAACATTCCCGTCGGGGTGGGCGACTACTACCTGAAAGTCTCTTATGCCGGCGACCAAAACTATCTTCCCGCTTCGTCTGCCGTCGTTTCGGTCAGGGTGACAAAGGCCGGTTTGGACGGTCTTGTGAGCGTTGAGGGCTATTCGGAGAGTTACGACGGCCGGCAGCACTCCTTGAAGGAGCAGCAGGTCACGGTGGAAGGATTTTCCTCCGATGAGTATACGGTTCGGTATGCAGGCAGCGCCACTCAGCCCGATGCAGGCGATAGCTCTCTTTGGGCAGAGGATGTCACCGTGAAAAATGTGGCCGACAGCACAGGCGAAAGTACGAGATACTGGTATATGGTCACAATCCGCGACGGCAACTACGAGCCTGACATCGGAGAAATCCGTGTTGACATCACGCCCTGCGAGCTGAACGTGGAGCATGTGCCGGATTCTTTCAGGAAGGAATATGACGCGACCACCGACGTCACAACGCCTCTTGCCGACATTTCCGTGACCGGGGTTGACGGCGAGGACATCATGGTCTCGCCCAGCGCCTTCTATGACGACAAGAACGTCGGCGATGGGAAACAGGTCACACTGGAGCTCTCACTGGAGGGCAGCGGCATTGTGTGGGGCAACTACAGCTACAAAAACATCCCCCTCACCCAAGGCAGCCTGACCCTGACCGAAAATACCGGCAGCATCACCGCAAGGGAGATTGCCGTCACTGGAGGAATTGCCGCCCAAAACAGGGTGTATGACGCAACCAGGGTCGTCGCGCTCACAGGCAAGCCTGTCACAGATGGCTTTGCACAGGCGGACGTGGCGGCAAACGCCGTTTCCTTTAGGGAAATCTCATCGGAAACCGGCACCGTTGCCGACGCCGATGTGGGTGACGGCAAAACCGTCACCGTATCAGCCGAGACGCTCAACTCCCTGCTCGACGGCGACGCCAGCGCCAACTACACGATTCGTACCGACTACACCGGGGCAGCCGTGGACATCGATGTCCGTCCTGTCGCTCTCCTGTTCCCCGGGGAAACGACGCATGACCCTGATTGGAGCGCCCGGGTGCCTTACGACACCGAAGGGCTGACCGCAAGCCCCGACGTCTACAGGGCGAAAGCCGCGCCTGCAGACGACAGCTCCGGGCTTGTGGGCGGGGATGCCCTCGGGGAGGGGGACATCACCTATCTCTTTACGGACGAAGGCTTCGCCACGGTGGAAAACCCCACCGATCTCGGCCGGTACACCGTTGCCGCAAAGCTTGCCGATGAGGCAAAGGACAGGTTTTCCAACTATGAAATCCTCCCGATTTCCGGCACGGTTGAAATCATCCAGAACGCGGATGCGCTGACCGTGGCCGTCACGCCGAAGAGAGGCCTTGTCTACAACGGACTGGGGCAGGATCCCGTTGAGAGCGTCACGGTCCAGGGCGGCAGCCGCCCTCTGACAGAGGGCGCCGACTACACCATTTCCTATTCGCTGACCGAGGGCGGCAGCTACGCCCTCACTCCGTCACAGCTGACCGAGCGGGTGAAAGACGCCGGCAAATACACCGTTTATTGGAAGGTTGTCACCACCAATTATGGCCATCGGGAAGGCAGCTTTGAGGTTGCCGTTGAGCGGGCGGAGCTTTCGCTTGACAGAGACATTTCGCCTGTCAAGACCTACAACGGCGACGAGGCGGCAGATGGGCAGGTCACAAATGTGAGGCTGACCGGTCAGAAGGAAGAGGAAGACATCCGGGCAGAGCCCGCCGGCGCGGCGTATGACAAGGCAGGGGTAACGGCAGAAAAAATCACCGTGACCTATTCCCTTATCGCCCGGGGCGGGGCAAAGCTCGAAAATTACAAGGTCAGCATCCATGGCGCCCCGGCGGAGGATGCGCAGACATCCATGACCGAGGAGGTCAAGGCCTCGATCACCGCAGCACCGGTCGAAGTGACCATTCAGAATCAGAGCGACGTATACGACGGCGGGCTGCCGGAAGTGGAGCAGGGCCTCTGGAGCGCCGACGGCACCGTTTATCCGGGGGATGACCTCAAGGTTGTACTGAGCGTTGCGGAGGGAGCCGTCAACGTGGGCAGCTATGACATCACCGGCACGGCGGACAATGAAAATTATCAGGTGACATTTAGAAAGGGAAGCTTTGAGGTTACTCCCCGCAGCGTGGCCGTTGCCATCGACAGCGCTAAAGGAACCTACGGAGATGTCCCCGAGTTAAGCGGCGTCAAGCTGAGCTATCAGCCGACCCAGGGCGAAGAGGGGCTTGCCCCCAATGAAAGCAGCATCGCCGGGATTTCTCTGCAGGCCGTAACCCGGGCTGACGGCGGCACGGCGGTGGACGGAAAAACCGGTATCGGAACCTATGTGATCGTCGGGACCGACAACAGCGAAAACTATGACATTGCGTTTGACAACGGCAGCTACACCGTGGAGAGACGGCCCGTGACCGTGACCATCGCCAATAAGGGCAGCCTTTACGGGCAGGACATCGCAAAGCTGACCAGCTCTGTAACGTCCGGCAGCATGGCCAACGACGAGGATCTGGATATCGTGCTGGAAACCGACGCCGTCAAGGGAAGCGATGCAGGTCTTTATGCCATTTTCGAGGAGTCCCGCAACGAAGAGGTGGCTGACAATTATGAGGTCACGGTGATTGGTGAGACGGCGTTTGGCGGGGAAGCCGATCGTGGCACCTACACGGTTGGGAAGGCCAGCCTGAGCGTGTCCTTCAAAAGCGCGGTGCTCTATCCCAACTTCGGACGTCCCGTGACCAATCCCGTCACCTTTTCAAATGCCAGCGTAAGCCCCTACGAAACGGTTGCGGACGACGAAGATCTGAGAGCCATCGCACAGGCGTCCCGCTATGAGTCCAGCAATCCCGGCGCCGTGAGGGTGGACCCTGTCACAGGAGAGGTAACGCTGCTTGCCGCAAACGCCACGGCCAACATCTTCCTGACGGTGGGCGACACCAAAAACTTCCATCCCGTCACGGATCCCGCCGTCTACACCATCAATGTGGGCAGCGCCGGCGGCTACCAGCCCAACTTCACGCCCGGCACCCTGACCTACAACGGCGAGCAGCAGCAGCTGATGACCATGAACGGCACCCTGCCGGCGGGGCTCTCCATCCGGTACAGCACGGACAGCAGCACCTGGGAGAGCGACATCGCCAAGATCACGGGCATCAATGCGGGCAACTACACCGTGTATTGGGAAATCAGCGACGCCCTGGGCAACTACGGCGATTCCAACGGCGTGGTGTTTGTCACCATCGCCAAGGATATTTTAGAGGATCAGGAGGGTTTTGTCTCGTCTTCTCCCTCCATCGTGTTTTCGCACTACGAGGGCAGGCCCTATGAAAACCCCCTCAGGCTTCCGGGAGATTACACGGGCAGCGTTGCATTTCAGGGCAGCAACGACACGGTGGCCACCGTGCAGGAGGATGGAACGGTCACGGTTCTGCACAACGGCACGGTGACAATCACTGCCACCTGTCCCTCCGACGACAACTATCAGGGCCGTCAGTATCGCTACACTCTGACCGTTGCAAGCTCCCAGATTGACTACACCAGCCCCACGCCCCTGAAAGGCGTCTACGACGGCACGCAGCAGGCGAGCCTGACCGTGCCGGTCACATCCTCCACTGCCGGAGCGGTTGTCCGTTACGGTGTGAATACCGGCGGCCTGTCCTTCCCGGAGGAAACGGTGCCCAAAATCAGGGATGCCGGCACCTATGAAATCTGGTATCAGGTGACGGCCGCCGGAGGCTACGCCACGGTGGAGGATTTCGTCACCGCCGTCATTTCTCCCAAAGACATTGACCAAGCTATGGTTGCAGGCATCTCTGATTCCTACACATACAGCGGCAATAAAATCACGCCTCTTCCCGTCGTGACGGATCGGGAGCTGCAGCGCAAGCTGACTCCCAATGTGGACTATACCCTGGCCTATGGGGAAAATACCCAGGTGGGTACCGGCAGCGTTACCATTGCCGGCATGGGCAACTACGGCAGCTCCGTTTTGCAAAGCTTCCGTATTGAGGCCGTCGGCGGGAGTGAAATGACGGCTTCCCTGAGCGAGTATTTCGGCAGCATGGACCAGCATCCGTCGGGCACTCAGACAACGGTCAGCGTCACCCACGGAAGCCATGATGTGGGCTTTGTCATCACCGACGTGAGCCCATCGGCCACGGTGGAAGACGACGGCGCCACCCTTTCCTTCACCGACCCCGGTGTGTATACCATCACGGTAAAGGCTGGGGACGACGTCCATGCCGAGCGGCAATTCCGCCTGACCTACATGCTCATGCCCAAAACCAGCGAAGGCGGCTTTGTCCTGACCTTTGACGACAGCGACACCCGGGTGGTGACGTTCGGCCAGAGACTGATCCCGCAGGGGATGACCGCCGGGGAAATGCTGAAGGTAACGGCCGGAGACGGAAGCCTCCTGACCCTTGGCGCCGACTACACCCTGAGCTGCATGTATTATGACTGTCTGGGCAGCGCCGGCGTGTCCCTGACGCAGGCAGAGGAAATTCCACAGGCAGGCATGTATGTCGTGACAGCGACCGGCACAGGCCAATACGGCAGCGATCAGACCGGAGTCTTCACGTTGCTGGTGCTCCAGAAAAACATCGGGGAGGACGACATTGTCTGGAGGGTGGAGGACGACGCCCTGGTGTATCAAGCCGCAGCCCAGACCCCCGACGTGGCGGAGGGAACCTTTGTCGACGAGGCGGGCACAACGCAAGGGGTGGACTTTGTCGTGGACGACTGGCAGAACAACGTCAACGCCGGCGTCGATACCGCGAGAGTCATCGTAAAGGTGCCGGCCGGCAGCAACGACTACACAGGCACCGCCAGCATTGCCTTCTCCATCGGCAGACGGCCGCTCGTCGATGACGAGGCCAAATTCACCGTCACCGTCCCGGGCTCGGTGAGCATCTCCGAGGGCGGCGAGGCCCGTCCTGCCGTGAGCATCTACGACAGGGAGCTGCAGCGCGAGCTGACCAGCCAGGATTTTGCCGTGATCTATGAGAACAATACCTCGGCAGGCACGGCCGCCGTTCTCATCACCGGTACAGGCAATTACGACACCGGCACCGAGATCCGCAAGACCTTCACGGTGGTAATGACCGGGACCGATTTTGAAATGGACATCACGCCGGGAAAAACCTGGGTTTACGGTGAGATGGGAGCCACGGACATCACAATCACCTCGGGCACCGGGACACTGACAGTGGGAACCGACTATATCCTGTCGATTTCCAAGAACGGCGAAGCGCCGCAAAGCTTCGAGGACACCGCGCTTGCCCTGGCTTTTTTGGACAAGCCCGGCACCTATACGGTAAAGGCCGTCGGCACCGACAGCTATTCCTTTACCAAGGCCGATACCGTCACCATCGAAAAGGCAAAGCTGGATCTGGAAATTTTGGTGACCCCCAGCCTGAAAGCGGGTGCTGGCACGGCCGCAATCCAGGTGACGCCGGGCACATGGCCCGACGGCATAAACGGCACCTGTCTCACCAAGCTGACCCTTTCCAGGGACGGTGCTGCAAAGGAAAGTCTGGCGCTGGAATATGATGAATCGGCAAAGGCGTACCAGGAGGTCTCCTTCTCCTTTGCCAACGAGACGGCGGAATATACCTTTGGTGTGGACACTGCCGAAATCCCCGGCTTTGATCTGAGCTGCTATGAGCTTTTGATCGACGGCGGCACTCTGAAGACGGTCAGGCAGACCGGCGGAGGAGGCGGAGGCGGTGGAGGTGGAGGAACCGTTACCTACACCATTACCGCCAGCGCCGAAGAGCACGGCTCGATCAATCCCGCCGGCAAGGTCTCCGTGGTGGAGGGGGAGGATGCGGCCTTCGTGTTTGCCCCGGACAACGGGTGGCAGGTGGCCGAGGTGCTGGTGGACGGTGTCAGCGCAGGAGCCTTGGGCAGCTACACCTTTAAAGAGGTCAGCGCAAACCACACCATCTCCGTGAGTTTTGAGGAAAGCCTTTCCATTGCCGACCCGAATGATACCGGCGTTTCCGACTGGCTGATAACCCAAGACCACATCCGCTATCTGGGCGGCTACGGACAGGGCCTGTTCGGTCCCACGGACAACCTGACCCGCGCGCAGGCGGCACAGATATTCTACAACCTGCTGCTGGATCGGGATGTGGCAGTGACCGTCAGCTTCACCGACGTGCCGTCCGGGGCCTGGTATGCCCGGGCTGTCCATACCCTGGCCTCCCTTGGCATCGTGCAGGGTGTGGGCGACGGCCGCTTTGAACCTGAGAAGGCGATCACGCGTGCGGAATTCACTGTTATCGCCATGCGCTTTGCCCGTCCGAAGTCTGTTGACACCGATATTTTCCCCGATGTGAAGCGTGAGGACTGGTTCTATGACGAGGTGGTCAGCGCCGTTTGCTACGGCTGGATCAACGGCTATGCGGACGGCACCTTCCGGCCTCAAAACAACATTTCCCGCGCGGAGGTTGCCGCAATCACAAATCGCATGCTTGGACGCATGGCAGACCAGGCCTTCGTGGACGGACATGTCGACGAGCTGACCCGGTTTACCGATGTAAGCCCTTATTACTGGGCATATTATGACATCATGGAAGCCGCCAACGCCCACGACGTTGCAAAAGAAAACGGCACAGAGCGCTGGACCGGGCTTCGCTGACTCAACAGGAAGGCATGGCAAAACTGGGGACACAAGGGGGGCATCACCCCCCCTTGTGCTTGGCGGTAGACATGTCTTCAAGGGGCTTGTGTTTTAAGCAGAGGGCATACGGCGCTTTTTGCCATGCGCAGGAATGCCGATGGGGATTTTCCGCATTAAAAACAGGCAGGAAATTTTTGAATTTCCTGCCTGTTTTGCTTCGGGGATCTTATGTGCTTATCCGCGACGCCCCTTTTGCCTGCTTTTGCTGGGCTTTCGGGCCTTGCAGCTCCACGCAGCTACTCAAGATTGAGATGATGGGTGAGGGTGTATTTTGTAATCAGGAAGTAGATCCCGCAATAAAGGAGGCAGCAGAAAAGAAGGGAGAACATCCCGGCGTGGATGGAGGCGACCGGCTCCAGAGCTTCGATGGGAAGCTGAGAGAGCAGGTATGCCAGCAGGTGGCCGATGAGCTGGGATGCCATGAGCAGGACGAGGAATGCGGCAAGGCTCATGAGGATGCGGTGCTTTTGAAAGCAGTGCCCCAGGGCGATGGACGCATAGACCATCAGAATGCAAAGCGACATCCCGGAGAGGACGAGCAGCACGCCCTCGACAGTCCAGAGCACAGCGTGGGGGGCGTAGCCCTCGGGAAAGGTTTTGAAAAAATCAAACAGGGAGGAGAAAAAATGTGGGAGAAAGCGCATCTGCGCCGTGAGAATGATTGTGGCTAAAATTTCCACGACGAAGCTGGAAAAAAACCAGACAATCGAGGTAATGAGCTTTGCCGCAATGTTTTGGCTTGCCGTGACAGGCAGGGTAAAGGAGATGTAGCCCTCGTCGCCCAGCAGATTTTTCTGAAATCTCTGCGCCATCAGAAAGAGCGTGATAAAGCCGACGGCAAAGGTCAAAAGCCCAAAGGCCGTCCCCAGGGCTACGGCGATGAAATTGAGAAGGCCATGATGGGCCATACCGTTTTGCACGAACAGGGACGACATGGACAGCCTTGTGAGAAGGGCGATGACCAGAAGGGCGGCATACAGGGGGAGCATGGTGCGGCGGGTGGCGCGCAGCTCGTATTTGATGAGTTTTCCTAACATTTGAAAACCTCCCGGAAGAGGGCGTCGATGGATTTGCCCTGATTTTCTCGGATGTCATCCACCGGAGCCTGCAGGACGACGCGTCCGTCCTGGAGAAAAATGACGTCGTCGAGGATTTGCTCCACATCGGCAATCAGGTGGGTGGAGATGAGGACGGCGGCGTCCTCGTTGTAGTTGTTGATGATGGTGTGAAGGATATAGTCTCTGGTGGCGGGATCCACGCCGCCGATGGGTTCATCAAGCAAGTAGAGCCTTGCCTGACGGCTCATGACCATGATGAGCTGCACTTTCTCCCGCGTGCCCTTTGACAGATTCCGAAAGGTTTGACGGGGGTCGATGGACAGGCGGGAGAGCATTTCCCGGGCGGTATCCCGCCGGAAGTCGGCGTAAAAATCCGAAAAAAAGTCAAGCAGATCGTCGACCTTCATCCAGTCGCTCAGGCAGCTGCGCTCGGGCAGATAGGAGACGATTTTTTTGCTCTGTACGCCGGGAGCCTGCCCGTCGATGAGAATTTGGCCAAAGGTGGGGGTGAGAAGCCCGTTTGCAAGCTTGATGAGAGTGGTCTTCCCACTGCCGTTGGGGCCCAGAAGTCCTACAATACGGCCTGGCTGTAAGGTGATCTCGACATTGTCAAGCGCCCTTTTGGCTCCGAATGTTTTTGACAATTCCCTGCATTCCAAAATTGCCATGGTGTCCTCCTTTTATTGCGCCTGCTCAAGCATGGCGATGATTTCCTCCCTGGAGTAGGTCAGCCGGCGCATGGCGGCCAGGAATTCCTCCACCTGACGCGCCGCAAGACGCTGCTTGGCGCTTTGAATGACTGCAGTATCCTGCGTGACAAACCGGCCGGCCGTGCGCTGCGTGTAAAGCAGCCCCTGCTCTTCGAGCTGGGAGAGCGCGCGCTGCATGGTGTTGGGGTTGACCTCGGCCTGCACCGCCAGGTCGCGAACCGAGGGAAGCCGCTCTCCCGGCGCATAATCCCCCGATACGATTGCCAGGGTGACCTGCTCAACAAGCTGGGTGTAAATGGGACGGTCGCCCTGGATGTTCCATTCCATCCATCAGGCCTCCTTTGTGTTATTGTATTAGACAACTAGAACAATAACACAAAGGGACGGGGCTGTCAAGAGGAAATTTGTTCCAAATGAGAAACATTGCTTTATGGGGTGACGTCTATATCAGAAAATGCTGCCCCGGAGGGCTTGGAACCATGCGGGAAAAAAGAGGGCGAAAAGACGGAAAATGCTGGAATTCGAGCCTGGGATGCAGTATACTGACAAAGAGAAAGAAGAAGGGGGATTTTTGGAGATGTTTGAAACATTATCAGCCGGGGCTTTGGCCTATGTGCAGCAAAATCAGGAGCGGCTCATTGAGCTGATTGAGGAGCTGACGGCGATTCCAGCCCCTTCGCATCATGAGGAAAAGCGGGCGGCCTTCATCAGAGACTGGCTGACAACAAGGGGAGCTCGCGGCGTCATCATTGACGAGGCGCTCAATGTGGTGCTTCCGATGAGGGTCGATGCGCCCGGGGGATGCACGCTGTTTTTGGCACATACCGACACGGTATTTCCCGATTTGGAGCCCCTGCCCGTGCAGCGTCGGGACGGGAGGCTGTATGGGCCCGGCGTCGGGGACGATACCACCAACGTGGCAGCCATGATGCTGTGGTGTGAATATCTTTTAGAAAACCATCTGACGCCCCGCGAAGGGGTGATCATTGCCTTTAACAGCGGCGAGGAGGGCCTTGGCAACCTCAAGGGCGTGCGTCAGCTCATGGAAACTTACGGAAAGCGCATTCGGCGCGTTTATGCGTTTGACGGGGGGACACGCGTTGTTGTCAACGGCGCAGTGGGCTCGGCGCGCTGGAAGGTGACGGTGAGAGCACAGGGAGGTCACTCCTACAGCAAATTCGGAAATTCCAATGCCATTGTGAGGCTGTCTGAGATAATCTGTGAGCTGTATCGGCTGGAGGTCCCCAGGCGCGCCGGGCGCACGACCTACAATGTGGGCGTTGTGGAGGGGGGAACCTCGGTCAACACCATTGCGCAGGATGCGCATATGCTCTATGAAATCCGCTCGGACAACAGGCAGTCGCTTGAAGAAATGCAGGCTTGCTTTGAGCAGGTGATTTGCTCCTTTCGTGACAGGGGTTATGACATCGAGGTGGAGCTGCTGGGACTGCGTCCCTGTATGGGAGAGGTGGACAAGCAGGAGATGGCGCGCATGAGTCAAGAGGTTGCTGCGCTGATTGAGCGGGAGTGCGGGGCACGCCCGTCCTTTGAAGCCGCATCGACCGACTGCAACATCCCCTACTCCATGGGGGTGCCCGGCCTGTGCTTTGGCGTTTACACGGGGGCGGGCTCACACACCAGAGAGGAGTATATCGAGCTCTCTTCGCTGCCCTCCGGGCTGCGCACAATGGGCTGTGTGATACTGCATGACTTTGTGATGGATGGGCAGGAATGCTGAAGGAAAACAGGGGCGGCTCCCGCCAAAAAGAAAACGATGACCGAGTGAGGAAAGAACAGACCATGCATGCTCAGACCAGGCAAAAGAAGAAAAATTTGCTGCCCATGTTTGTGATTACTGCGCTGGCAGCTGCAGCGGCGGGGCTTTGTATTGTGCTTTGGCACGCAAGAGCCGAGATGCAAACCGAGCTGGAAACATGTCAGCAGCAGCTTGACGAGGCGATCCTTGAAGCGCAGCAGGTTCGGCAGGAGCTGACCGATTTGCAGCAGGAATATGACAAGCTGCTCAAAGCACAGGATTCGACCGAGCCAAGCGGGGAAATCGCCTATCAGACGTTGTATCCGGAGCTCATGCTGGAGCCCCTGAAAGGATATACCCAGGAGAACAAGGTTTATCTGACCTTTGACGACGGGCCCTCTGAGAGAACGGTTGAGATTTTGGACGTGCTGGCACAAAGGAATATCAAGGCGACCTTTTTTGTGGTGGGCAGCAATCTCAAAAGCGAGCGAGGGCAGGAAATTTTGCGCCGCATCGCAGAAGAAGGGCACACGATAGGCATTCACACCGACAGCCATCAATACCGAAGCATCTACGCCTCTGTGGAGGCCTATCTGGAGGACTTCGAGAAGGTCTTTCGCAAGGTTTATGAAATCACAGGAGTAAAGCCTGAGATTTTCCGCTTTCCGGGAGGAAGCGTCAACGGATACAACGGGGCCATTTATCAGGAGCTCATCGCGGAAATGATGCGGCGTGGGTTTTCCTATTATGATTGGAATGTCTCCTCTGCCGACGCCACGGGAAATATTGCGGCGAGCACGATTGAAAAAAACTGCATTTCAGGCGTCCGCTCGTATCGGCGCTCTATTGTGCTGATGCACGATTCCGGGGCCAAAAATTCCACGGTGCAGGCGCTGCCCGGGGTGCTGGACACACTGATTGCCGAGGGGTATGAGTTTGCCCCCCTGAACAGGGAGACCATGCCGGTGACCTTTGCCTATCCGAGCTGACTGTGTCATTGATCGGCCGTCGGGAAATCCAAAACGCTTTGTCTGCCGGAGAGTGCGGCAGATGGCAAAGACCAAGAGAAAAAGGGGAAGGGCCTTTTCGGCAATCATGCCGAAGAGGCCCTTTTCATGCGGATTTGCTCTAAGGCCTGCTGATAAAAAGACGCTTTTGAGGCAAACTATTCCACAGCGCAAGACGAAAAGGAAGTGAAGGCATGGCAAAAGAAAAAGAGGGCAGGCCTCTTTGGAAAAAGGCGCTGCCCGGGTTTGTGGCGGGAATGGTAAACGGCCTGTTTGGAGGGGGCGGAGGGCTGCTGCTGGTTCCGATGCTCCGGCATTTGTCAGGGCTGGAGTGTCACAAGGCGCATGCAACGGCCATTGTGAGCACGGCCTGCCTGTCTCTGGTCAGCCTGACCGTTTATTTGAACCGGGGGGTTATCGACTGGTCGCTTGCAGCGCCTCTTGCCGCAGGGGGGGCTGTGGGAAGCGCCCTGGGGGCGCTTTGGCTCAACCGTGTGCCGACAAAGCTGCTGGCCAAGGGCTTTGCCCTGTTTTTGCTGTTTTCTGCTTGGAGGATGTATGTGGGATAGCGTTTGGCTGGCACTGCTGGGCTGCGGCGTAGGGATTTTGAGCGGAATGGGGGTGGGGGGCGGCAGCCTGCTCATCGTACTGCTCTCGGCCTTTCTGCAGGTAGAGCAGGTGACGGCGCAGGGCATCAACCTCGTCTATTTTCTGCCCGGGGCGGCCATTGCGGTGGCAATCCACTGGAAAAAAGGCAATATCGATGCCCCTGTAGCGGCGGCTGGGACTGTGGCAGGGCTGCTTACGGCAGTAGCAGGAGCCCTGCTGGCGCTCAACATGGAGGGCTCCCTGCTAAAGAAGTTTTTTGCAGGCCTGCTTTTTATTGCAGGGATTTCGGAACTATTTTCCAAAAAAGAGGAGCAAAGGATTGACGACACTTCTTCGAAAAGTTATAATGCAAAATGACATATTTCGACAAAAAACGCTTTCGAAATGGAGTGGGATGAAGGATGAACCGGCTGTTTCGCATGATTTTTGTTGCGGTGGTACTGTCATTTTGTCTTGTGGGGTGGGTCTGCGCCGCCTCACCGGAGCTTACAGTGGGCAGCGTGACCGAAACGGGAGAGTCGGAGTTTGTCGACCTTCCGGTCTCCATCACCGGCAATCCGGGCATTACGCAGTTTGAGGTGATGGTTGATGCGGGCCGGGTGCTGGTGATGGATTCGGTCGTGTCGGGAGAGCAGGCGGGGGCGATGTGCCGGCCGCAGGATTTTGAGAGCACGACGGCGCGCGTCACATGGAGCTCCTCTGAGCCCCTTGAGGGGGACGGAACGCTCTTTTTCCTGCGCTTTCAAAGGCCAAAGCCGGGAGATTACGAGGTCAAGCTGACGCTCAGGAACATGAAGGACGGGCAGGGAAACTCGATCAAGGAGTTTGTCAGCGTGATCAGCGGGGTGCTGTCGGTCAAAGAGGCGGCAAATTTTGAGGTGCTGTTCTATGAAGACGCCTCCCGCGACAAGCTTCTCAATGAGGGCAATCCGCAGCCGGCAGACAGCCTGTCTGAGGCCTTTTTAGCAATTGCCAGCTCTTCGGGGAAAGTGGGAACCGTGCTGGTAAAAGCCGACACATCGTCCAAAGAGAGCGCCGTGGTGCAGGAGGGAAGCGATGTTGAGGTGGATTTTGCCGGGCACTCCTTTTCGGCAGAGGGGGCCTGCGCCATTTCCAATGCAGGAACGCTGGCGCTCAATGACAGCGCCGATCGCCCCGGCCTGGTGTGCAGCGCCGGCCAAAGCGCCGTGTACAACACGGGCAGGCTGGAAATTTTGGGCGGAGCCTATCAGGGCGTCTATGCCGTTGTCAACGAGGGCGGCACGGTGAGAATTTCGGGAGGCCTGTTTTCGGGGGACGGGGAGCCTTTTTCGGGAGATTGTCCCCTGAAGGAAAAGACGAGGCTGGCCCTTGTGGAGGACGAAAAGGATCGGTTTTATCAATTTTGGGAGGTCGTGCCCGCGCCCGACTGCACCGTGAGATTTTTTGAGGAAGACGGTGTGACGCTGTGGGAGAGTGTGACGGTCTCTTACGGGCAGGCCTTGACGCCGCCCCAGGCGCCTGTCAAGCCGGGGGATTCCCAGTTTGATTACGAGTTTGAGGGCTGGTATACCGAGCGGGTCGGCGGTGAGAAGGCGGACTTTTCTTGCGTGGAGAGCTCCTTTGACGTCTACGCCCGGTATACCGCAAAAGAGCATGTGCATCAATACAGGGAAGATGTGATAGCGCCGACCTGCGTGAAAAAAGGGTATACGCTTTTTACCTGTGGATGCGGCGACAGCTATCGGGGCGATGAGACATCCCTTGTCGCCCATCAGTGGGAGGCCACGGCTTTGGAAGAGGTGTTTTCCTGCAAGGTTTGCAGGGCGCTGCGCAGCGAGGTCAGGCGCGAAATCCGGCAGGTACAGATGCAGGGCGCGGAGGTTGTCGAACAGGCGCTTTGCGGACAGCAGGTGCAGTTTGGCAAAGCGTCGGTGACGCTGTATGCGCAGGCTCTTGAGGCCCTTGCGCAGGGGGACGGGACGCTGCGCCTGGAAGGCGACGTCGGGGAACTGGTGCTGGACGCCGGGGCGTTGAAGACGCTTTGGGAGGCTTCAGGCGGGCAGAGCGTGTGCCTGGTTTGGGAGCGCTGCGAGCCGCTCAGGGGCGAGCTGTCAGGCGAGGCGGATTTCAGGATTGCGGAGATGGAGGAGTACGGCGGCGTGACCTACCGGTGGGCGGTGCTGCGCGGCGATCAGGAGGAGATCCTGCAAGAGGGCTTTGCTCAAGGAGAGATCTCTCTTCATGTACCCTTTGAGGCAGAGCCCGGGCAGCTCCCCTTTGCGCTGGCTGTGGATGAGAAGGGAAACACGGCAGAGCAAAAGACAAGCGTGACGCAGGAGGGCTGTGCGATCGCGCTGCAGCGTCCGGGCCGGATCGGATTGATGGCGCGCGAGGAGGGCGCTCAGCTTGTACTGACCGAGAAAACCCGCCATGTCGATGCAGGCGGTCAGGCGCTGGTGGATGTGGCTTTGCAGGCGTCGGCCGGCCAGAGGCTGGAGGGTGTCCATCTGCGCGTTTGCTATGACAAGGACGCCTTGACCTTTTCCGGGGCGCAGGGTCTGCTGCAGGGGCTCACGGCGACGCTGCCGGCAGGAGAGGAGGGCGTCGTGGAAATCTCGGGAGAGCTTCCCGACGGGCTTGAGATAACGCAGACTGAAAACCTGCTGGCCACACTGGCTTTCTCGGTACATACGCAGATACAGAGCAAAACGGTTTGCCTGGATGTTGAGCAGATGCCAAAAATCACGCTGACCGGACAAGAGCAGGTGGTTCCGGTCGGCCGGTCGGCAGAGATTTCGCTGTGGAACTTGACGGTGCAGCTGTTGCCAAAGGAGCATGTGCAGATGCAGCCGGTGACAGCCTATGTCAAATACGGGCAGGCGGGATTGTATGAGGATGCGGCGCGGCAGACCCTAATGCAGCAGCCTGTGCTGACGGCGGACGATGGGTACATGCTGGAAGAGGACTGCTGGTATGAGGAAAGCGCGCAGCAGGCGATGGACTTTTCGTCGCTGCAGCAGATGGCCTTTTTGGAGAATGCCACGATTTTTGTGCGGGCAAAGCCCGTCGTCTATTCCATCACCTATCACTTGGGCGAGGGAGAAAATCACCCCGGCAACCCCTCAAGCTACACCGTGGAAAGCGCGGACATCCAGCTGATGGACGGAATTTGGAAATACGGCAGCTTTGTCATGTGGGCAGACAGGCAGGGAGAAGAGGCAACGGCCGTCACAAAAATCCCCACGGGATCCATGCGGGATGTGGAGCTGTGGGCGATTTGGAAACGCGATGAGTACGCAGTGGAGCTGCCGGAGCAGGTCCGTATCCTGTCTGGCGCAGAGCAGTCAAAAGTACAGGCCGGCGTGGATGTGGTCTTTGAAGTGGCCGTGTCGCAGGGGTGCCGTTTGGAAGAGGTTTCTTATGCGGTCGGCGAGGGGGATTTTGTGAAGCTGACCGCGCAAAACGGCGTCTACCGGATTGACGGGGAACAAGTGTTGGGCGCTTTGCGGGTTTTGGTGCGGGAGCGTGTCGACGCACAGATCACCCTGCTTGACAAGCAGCAGTACCGAGCCGTCCCCGAGGGATATTGCGTGGTGCGGCTGACGGCTCAGGAGCCTCTGGCTTTTGGCGCCTACCTGCTCGATGGTGTTCCTCTGTTTTACTGCACCGTTTACAGTGATGCAGAGCAAAGCCGTTACGTTTATGCGACCATTGCGCCCCTGCCGCAGGAGGGAGAGGACTTGTCGGCCCGCATTGGCATTGACACGCAGGCGCAGGCCCAGGTGCTCTCCGGAGGGGGAGACCTCACGGGAGACGGGACCCTTCAGGCGGACGACGCAAAAATGGCTTACCTGCTTTACACCGGGCACTGGGATACCGATACGGGATTTGACATCTCCATCCGGCAGAGGCTTGAGGCCGACATCAACGGCGACGGGCGTGTGGACACAACCGACGTGCAGATGTTGATGGCGGCGGTGTGGGCGCAGCAAAAAGAGCAGCAACACACTTCGTGACAGGTTAGCTGTATTTTCGGGGAGCGGCATGCAAATGAGGCCTTTTTGCCGCAGCCCAAAAAGCCAAAGACAGGAAAATCTGCGCGCAGACGCTGCCTGGCGGCCCTTTTAAAAGGGGTTTGCTCTTGGAGGGCGGGCAGGCAGGCGGACTCTGAAAGGCGGGAACATTCAAGGCAGCATCAAATAAGCGGAGGGGGAACCCTCCGCTTTTTGGATGCTGCCGCACAGCCTGCATGGCGCCTTTGGCAGGCCTGAGCATGGGGATATCAGCGCGAATGCCTGAGCGCGTCGAGATAATCCTGTAAAATAATGGTGGCCGCCACCGCGTCAATCACGGCCTTGCGCTTTTTGCCCCGGACGTTGGCGTGGTTGAGGATGTGGGTGGCGGAGACGGTGGTGTTGCGCTCGTCGCGCAAGATGACCTCACCGTCAAATCTCTGTTCTAGCAGCTCCTTGAAGGCAAGCGTTTTCTGAGCCCTTGGCCCTTGGGAACCGTCCATGTTTTTGGGGAAGCCCAGCACGATGCAGCCTGCCCCGTTTTCCTTTGCCGCACGCACAACGGCGTCTGCCGCACGCTCGCTGTTTCGTTCGGTGATGACGCCGGCCTCATGGGCCAGCATGAGCAGTTCATCGGAAAGGGCCAGGCCCGTGCGGGTGTCTCCATAGTCCACGCCAAGGATTTTTTTTTGTTTTGCGTCGGTCATCGGGCTTCCTCCTCCAGCAGCGCCTGGGCGGCGGCGGAATTTTGAAGGGCGCTTTGCTTGAGGCGTGCCGCAGCCTTGGCGGTGCGCTGTACGGCGCTGTCATCCTGCAAAATGGCCTCCAGATACTGCAGCAGCAGGGCTTGGTCGAGTTGCTCACAGTCTACCGTGCGGCTCTCCTCAAGCATTTCATAAAATGCGCTGACCTTTTGGTCGTAGACGATGCCAATAGAGGGCACACCGGCCGCCGTGGCGAAAATCAGAGCGTGCAGGCGCATGCCCAGCACGGCGCGCGCATTGGTGACGGCGCTGAGCACCTGTGCGCTGTCCCCCTCGAAGACGCGTGAGGCATGCTTCATGCGGCGGGAGACGTCGCGGCAGATGCCGGCGTCGCTTTTTTTCTGGAAGGGGACAAACAACACGTCAAGCTGATATTTGTCTGCCGTCTGGTCGAGAATGTCTGCCAGCTTGTCCTCAAAGCAGACGTCATTTTTGGGCCAGCTTCTCAGAGATACGGCAAGGTATGGCCTTTGCGGCAGGCAGGCAAGGCGAGGCAGGGGCTCGTGCAGCGCCGTGAAGACCTCGTCGGCCGTCAGCGTCACCCGCTCGTCGGGAATGCCAAGGGCGTGCAGCAGACGCATGGAGTCGGGGTCTCGAAGAGTGATAACATTGACATGGCGCAGCACGCGCGCCGTCATGCGCCGGCTGAAGGAAGTGCGCAGAGGGCCGATGCCGTTGCCATAGAGCATGGTTTTGCAGCCGCACAGGCGTGCCATGCGCAAGAGCGCCAGATAGTAAAAGAGGGATTTGGAGCTGGTGACGTCCTGAAGCAGAGAGCCTCCGCCAAAAATCAGCACCTCGCTGCGCCGCATGGCGCCAAGCACCTGCGGAAGGGAGAAACGGCGGGCGAGCGCGACTTCCTGCCGACAGGAGGCTTCGGTGGTGGAGTGATTGAGCACGCAGATGCGGGCCCTTGGCATGCGGCCAAGGAGGTTTTCCACGATGGTGGACAGCAGCAGCTCGTCGCCGGCGTTCCCATAGCCGTAGTAGCCTGAGAGCAGGAAGTCATACCGGGCGTTCTTTTGGCACAGCATTGCCGCCTGATAGCAGCGCAGCGCATCGTCGGCCATGCGCTCGGCCGAATACTCCCGCAGCACCAATTTCCGCCCGAAGCCGCCGTCCCCCTGTTCAAGCAGATGTGTCACGGCCTGTACCAGACAAGGCTGCTGCGACCAATCGTGGCCGCGGCAGGTGAGATTGGTCTCTCTGGCGGCAGCGATAGTGTCCTCGTCCAGAGGACCCAGATAGCCTGCCGTTCCGCCCAGGACAACGGGTTTGGCGCAGGAGGCCGCCTCGAGGGCCGCGCGCGAGACGCCGAAAAAGACGTCGCAGGCGTTGCAGAAGCGGGCAATGTCGCTGCGCGGGCCGGTGAGCAGGATGTAGGGCTCCCCCGCCTGACGGTTGAGCTGCTCGGCGCGCTCCCGAAAGCGCTCCAAATGCTCCCCCCCGCCCACAATCACGATGCGCAGCCTGTCAATGGCCCTGCGCAGGGCGGGCGCCTCCTCAAGCAGGCGGGCCACGCCGCCGTCGGCATCGGGGTCAAGCCGCGAGACGCTGAGCAGCACCTTTTCTTCAGGGGCGATCGAGAGCTCCCGGCGCAGCCCCTCCCCCTGTGCGGGGTCGGGGGAGAACAGAGCAGTGTCAATGCCGTTGACCGTGACGAAGATGTCGCGCCGGGGGATGCTGTAGTTTTCCATGAGATAGCCGCAGATGTCATTGCTCACGGCAAGACACTTGCAGCCCCAGCGCGTCAAAAGGCGCAGGGGAAGGGAGACGGCATAGCTGCCGTGCACCGTGGTGACAAGCGCAATTTTCTGCTTTTTGCACAGGGAGGAGAGCAGAAAGGCAGGGATGCGCGCATGGGCATGCACGATGTCGGGCTGCTCCTGCCGCAGGATTTGGGCAAGAATTTTTCTGGCCTGCAGCATGCTGGAGAAAGACCTGGAATGAAGCGGGGCCTCAATGTGGCGGATGCCGGCCATGCGCAGGCGTTCGACAAAGATGCCGCCCGAGGAGACCACCACCACCTCAAGCCCTCTGTTTTTCAGCTTGAGACAGAGTTCCACGATATGAGTCTCGGCGCCGCCCAGATCCAGGCTCATGCTGGCAATTAAAACTTTGTATTTTGGAAAGGTTTGCGCCATCAAATCACGCTCCGCTTGGATGAACTGAGATGAAGAGGAAAAGGCTTGTCAAAAGACGGTCCAACAGGTATTATACACGCTTTTTTTGGGGCTTGCAATGTGGGGTCAAAGCAATTATAATAAATAGAAATCCTTTGGCCGCAGGCGTTTTTGGGGTGTCATCCGTGTGAGTAAAGGCGTTTGCGGCGTGCGGACGAACGCCCCCGTTTTTTTCAAAGAGCAGGAAAACCTCGTTTTCGAAAGCGACAAAGTGCCTGATGAAGGGGGACGTTTGCCACGGAGAAGAAAAAGGGCCGTCTTTGCGGCAGAAGGCGGTAAAAAGAGGGAAAAAAGGAAAGGAGAGAAGCTGTGCTAAACTGCAACTTTCACGAGAAATTTCTCTATGAGGGATTGACTTTTGACGATGTTTTGCTCATTCCTGCCAAGTCGGACGTGCTGCCCAGCATGATTGACCTGAGCACCTATGTGACAAAAAAGATTCGCCTGAACATCCCTGTGATGAGCGCCGCCATGGACACCGTGACCGAGGCGCGCATGGCCATCGGCGTGGCAAGGGAGGGCGGCATCGGCGTCATTCACAAGAACATGAGCATTGAGCGCCAGGCCGACGAGGTCGACAAGGTCAAGCGCAGTGAAAACGGCGTCATTGTCAACCCCTTTTACCTTTCGCCCGACAACACGGTACAGGAGGCAGAAGAGCTGATGGGCAAATACCGCATCTCGGGCGTGCCCATCTGCGAGCAGGGTGTTCTGGTGGGGATTCTCACCAATCGCGATCTGCGTTTTCTGGAGGACTATTCGGTTCCCATCAAGACTGTGATGACCAAGGACAACCTTGTGACAGGGCCTGTGGGGACAACGCTCAAGCAGGCGCAGCAGATTCTCAAAAAGCATAAGATTGAAAAGCTGCCCATCGTGGACGAAAAGGGCGTGCTGAAGGGCCTGATCACCATTAAGGATATCGAGAAATCGGTGGTCTACCCCAATTCTGCCAAGGACGACAGAGGCCGCCTGCTGTGTGCCGCGGCGGTTGGGGTCACGGCAGACGTGCTCGACCGGGCGGCGGCGCTGCTGGAGAACGGTGTGGATTTGCTGGTGCTCGACTCGGCCCACGGCCATTCCGAGGGTATTCTCGAGTGCGTGCGCAAGATCAAGCGTCACTATCCGAATGCACAGCTCATGGCGGGCAATGTGGCCACGGCCGAAGCTGCCCGAGCCCTGATTGATGCAGGGGCGGACGCCATCAAGGTCGGCATTGGCCCCGGCTCTATTTGCACTACCCGCGTTGTGGCGGGCATCGGCGTGCCGCAGATTTCGGCCATTTACAACGCGGCCACCGTCGCGGCTCAGGAGGGAATCCCCGTGGTGGGCGACGGTGGCCTGCAGTATTCGGGCGACATTGTCAAGGCGCTGGCCGCCGGGGCAAACGTGGTCATGGCGGGCTCGCTCTTTGCCGGGTGCGACGAGTCTCCCGGCAGCGAGGAAATTTTCCAGGGCCGCCGCTTCAAGGTTTATCGCGGGATGGGCTCGCTGGCGGCCATGGGACAGGGCTCTGCCGACCGCTATTTCCAGGACGGCAGCAAAAAGCTGGTTCCCGAGGGCGTGGAGGGCCGTGTGCCCTATAAGGGCTCGGTGTCAGACTCCATCTATCAGCTGATGGGCGGCGTGCGTTCGGGCATGGGATACTGCGGCTGCGCCACCATCCCGGAGCTGCAGGAGAGAGGCCAGTTTGTTCGCATTACCGGGGCCGGTCTGAAGGAGAGCCATCCTCACGATATCTACATCACAAAAGAAGCCCCCAACTACTCGGTAGCTCCCCTGTAAGGCGGGGGATGCCCGGAGCAGAAAAGGAGACGAGATATGAGGTCAATCAAAATCATTGCCGACAGTGGGAGCAATCTCAGTCAGAGGCTTTGCGGCGAGATCGACGCTGTTTCTGTTCCCCTGACCCTGACGGTGGACGGACGGGATTTTGTCGACACCTTTGATCTGGACGTTGCGGAGTTCCTCGAGGCCGTGGAGGCCAGCCCCAACGTGGCCCGCTCGGCCTGCCCGTCGCCGGCAGCCTATGCGCAGGAATACGAGGGTGCAGACGAGGTTTATGTTTTCACGTTGTCGAGCAAGCTGTCGGGCTCTTATCAGGCGGCTATGGCAGGGAAAGAGCTGGCCAAAAACGGTGAGAAGGTCCATGTGTTTGACTCCAAGAGCGCCTGCGGCGGTCCGGCGCTTCAGGCAATCAAGCTGCGCTCTCTGCTCAACCAGGGGTTTTCGAGGGCAGAGGTGATCGAGCGCATGACCACCTTTATCCAAAACATGCAGACGCTCTTTGTGCTTGAGGATCTCAACCCCATGATCAAAAACGGGCGAATGAACAAGCTGGTGGGCAAGCTGGTGATGGCCATGCAGATTCGTCCCATTTTGGCAGGTGACGATGGAGAGGTCGTTCAGCTTGACAAGGCGCGGGGCACAAAGGCTGCCCATAGGCGCCTGGCGGAAATCGCGGCGGAGCGCTTCAGAGGTGACGACAGCAGCCTGGCCTTCATTTCTCACTGCTTCAATGAAGAAGGGGCGCTCAGTCTCAAGGCAATGCTGGAAGAAAAATGCAGCTTCAAAAAAATCATCATTGAGCAGACAAACGGGCTCAACACGCTGTATGCAGCGCGAAAGGGCCTGGTGCTTTGCTTTTAGGATGTTCAAAAACACGCCTTCGGCTTTGAGCCGGAGGCGTGTTTTTTTTGTAAAAGAAACATCGCGGCAACGAAATGCAGCCGTGCGGCGGGATAAGATAAGAGCTGCACCAAACGGACATGGGGAGCAGAGGCCCCTGTGCGAAGGGAGGGCAGGAGGGGAATTGGCTACGGCTTTGTCGGCGGGCCGACACGGGAGGAGGCAGACCTTGCCTGACGCCATGCACGAAAGGTGATGCGCAAGGCCTGGGCACACACCGCCAAATCGGTGAAGGTGGAGAAGGCCAAAACGGTGGAAAGAAGGGTGTCGACACGAAGAAGGGGGGTACCGTGCACAACAATGTTGGCCGCGGCATAGAGAGGGTGGGGCAGGGCCTTGAAAAGAGGGATGCCCAGTGTGGTGACGGTCATGAGCAGCATAAGGCCGATGAAGAGGGAGGAGAGAAGGGCGGCCTGACGCTGGGAGGTGAGAAAATCTTTTTTGGGGACGTCGGGGAAAATCAGAGGTGTTGCTACGGCGGGATTGAGAAAAATCAAAAAAAGGAGCAACAGTCCCTGCTGCGGGAGGGAGGTCGCTTCACTCCAGGGAAGGGATTTCAGAGTGTTGGGCAGGGAGCTCCATTGGGTCTGATAAAAGAGGACCAGAAAAATAAGGAAGATGGTGACGGGGAAAATGAGACGCGACAGCCTCATGATAGCGGCGTCGCTGCGCCCGAGGGAATAGAGGGGGACGACGAGGATCAAAATGAGCAGCGCCCATTCTGGGGTATGCGGCAAAAAGGTCGCATGGACATAGCTTGCGCCTACCCAAAGGACAACTCCCCCGTGGATCAGACAGAGCAGACAGAGCGGCCATTTCCAGGAAAGGGGGAGGGTGGAGCTTTGACCGGGCCCCCGGAAGCACAGCCTTGACAAAAGGGGCAGCAGCAGCTGAAATGCCGCGCCGGCTAAAAACAGGGCGACAAAGGCAAGGCATTGGCTCGTAAGCAGCTCAGAGGCCACCAGCAGGCTTCCGAGATGTGTGCTTGTAAAAAGGGCCCTCATATAGGGAATGGGGGCATTTTCTCGTGAGTTCACGGTTCAAGCCTCCTCTCGTTGCCCTCCAGCGTCAGCAGGCCCGAGAAGGTGACGTGGGAATCTTCTCCCGCCAGGGTGAGCCGGGGGACGGAAATGACGGCATCTTTTGTCAGCATGGCATTGTAAAGGCTGTAAAGAGGGCAGGCGGGAATTTTTCCAAAGGAGACCTGGTCGTCGAGCATAAGATTGAGGCTGATGGCCTGAGGAACTTCTCCTGCCGTACTCTCGAAGACCTCTCCCGCCTTGGCCTGCTCCACCTGTGCAATCAGCAGGCCGAGCGAAAAACCGTTGGTGTGAACGAACCAGTCGAGCATGGGGATGATGTCCTGCTCGAAGAGTTCTTCTCCGATCAGCATGATTTTGGCGTGGTTCCAATAGGGATTGCGGCCAAGCTGACGCACAATGCCTGCCACACAGGCATCGAGCGTGTCGGCCTCGGCCCTCAGGAGTCTGGAAGAGGCCTTTTCCCCTTCAAAGGTCATGAACTCCACCGTCATCAGGTAAGCGTGTTCTTCCCCCTGGTCAAGGGCGAGACCCGTTGCAATGTGGCGCAGATTGAGCTCGGTATAGTCCCAGCAGGAGCACAGGACGAGAGATAGGGCAAGGGAGGTAAGGCAAAGAAGCGCTTTTTTCATGACGATTTCCTCTTGCTTGAAACGGGAAACACGGGCAGTGCCTTCAGGCGGCTCCAGGAATCCCGGAAAAAGGTGTCTTTGGTCTTCTTTTGAGAGGTGAAGTAGGAGTATTGCGTGTAGGGAATCCCGAAGCTCTCGATGGAAGCCAGCCGCAGCAGCAGCAGGAAAAATCCAATGGAAAAGCCAAGATAGCCTGATGTGGCGGTGAGCAGCAGCAGTCCGTAACGGTAGAGGAGGGAGGCCCCGATCAGGCGCGGCAGCATCACGCCGGTGACGCCCGAAAAGGCTGTGATGATGAGAATGGGAGAGCCCACATACCCCGCCTCAATGGCGGCCTGCCCCAGGACGATGGAGCTGACGACGGCCAGGGCCTGTCCCACATTGCTGGGGGAGCGCGCCCCGCTTTCACGCAGCAAATCGAAAATGAGCAGCAGCAGCAACGCCTCGGCAAGGGTGGAAAAGGGGACGTTTTGACGAGCCTGCGCGATGGTGATGGCCAGAGAAGAGGGCAGCAGATCCGGCTGATAGCAGGCCAGAGCCACAAAAAAGCTGGGCATCAGGACCGAAATGAAAAAGCCTATGATACGCAGGAAGCGCTGGAAAGAGGCATAGTGGTAGCTGACATAATAGTCCTCGTTGGACTGAAAGAGCTCGAGAAAGAGAAAGGGGAGTGTGAGCGCCGTTGGACAGCCCTCGCTGAAAACGGCGATGCGGCCCTCGAGCAGCTTGGCGGCGACGATGTCAGGCCGCTCGGTGGCGCCGATGGTTCGAAAGGGGACGGCGTCGCTGTCACGGATTTGTTCGGCGATATAATTGGTGTCGAGAATGGCGGAGGATTTTACTTTGGAAAGGCGGGAATGCAGCTCGTTGAGAACCTTTTTGTCCACGCAGCTTTCCAGGTAGCACAGGCAGACGTTGTTTTCCGAAACGTCGCCCATGGTGAGGAATTCGGCCTTGAAGTCGCTGCCCGTCAAGCGGCGGCGTACCAGCGAGAGGTTGGTGAGCAGCGATTCGTTGAAGCCTTCCCGGGGCCCCTGCAGCACCCGCTCGTTGTCGGGCTCCTGTACGCTGCGCAGCGACCAGTTTTTGCAGTCGATGACGATGGCATCATCCAGACCGTCGATAAAGAGGATGGCGTTGCCCAAAGTGAGGCAAAAGCACAGCTTGTCGAAATCCTGTTGCGCAGAGCTGTCGCAGGCCGACAGGATGCGGCGGACGACAAGCTCGGCCGTGGTGCCGGCGAGGGAGGTTTGCTGAAGGGGGGAGATCACGTTTTCGTTGAGGATGCGGGGCTGCACCAGGCCGTCGATAAAGTAAAGCGTGGCGGCACAGCCATCTGCCCCTTCAAGCTCGCGGGTGCGCAGCGTTCCATCCCCAGAAAAGCGCCGCTCAAGACGGTCGCGGTTTCGGAAAAGCTGTCGTGAGACCAGGTTTTGATTTCGTTTCACAAAATCCCTCCCGCTTGAAATTCTCCTAGCAGTATGCCCCTGGGGAAAATCAATATGCAAAAGCTGCCTGCGCAGGAATATAGGGCATGCAAAAAGCCGCCCCTTTCTGAAGGGACGGCTTTTCTCGTAAAAATTTCAGGAAAATGACTGTCAGATGGTGGAGAAGGAGGGAATCGACCGGATGCCCCCCTGTTTGGCAGAAGGGCCTCCCTTGAAAAGACGCCGGAGCAAGAGCAGAAAACATTGCTATCATGCGAGGGCTGCAAAGGGAATTAAGGCCTTTGAAAAGAGGTAGGGCGGGAAAGGGAGATTATCTGGGGAATTCCCGCACCATTTGCGTATAGGGGAGAACCTCAAAGCCCAGACGGCGGTAAAGCGACTGGGCACCTGTATTTTCGGGCTCTACTTCCAGACGAAAGCGACAGACTTCCCCCGAGAAGGTCTTTTCCAAAAAGTCGAAAAACTCATGGCCCAGCCCCTTGGATCGAAAAGCCTCCCTGACATAGAGCTCTTCAATCCACAAAACCGGCCCGCCGCACTCGGTGGAATAGGCGCGCGCCAGCATGGCATAGCCTGCGGGCTGACCGTCGTATTCCAGTAGGTAGCCCAGCAGATAAGTGTCGCGCGCCAGCATTTCGTCAACGGCGCGCACATAGTAGTCCGCATTGACGGGGTGCAGCACGGCGGAGGAGTGATAAAATTCATCCATTAAAGACAGATAGAGCGCACGGTCTTGCGCTGTGATGGGTCGAATCATGAAAAAGGCTCCTTTTTAGAAAACTACACAAGCGGGAGGCGACAAAGAGGCTCGTTCAAAAAGCAGGTCAATTCCAGCGCAGAGGTGTTTTGACGGGGTTGTGCGTAATGGATGTGACCAGATATCCGTCGCCCTCAGCACCCACGGGATTGACGATCACACCATCTTCCATCAAGTCCGGGTCAGGAAGCGCGTCGGCATAGCTGATGCTGTAGGACAGGCCATGCGCATCCGTAAAGGTGATGGTGCGTCCCTCCTCCTTGGTCAGCGAAACATATTCCTCCAGGCACAGGCTGCGTTCCTGCAGAATCTGGGCGTGGGGTGCCCCCACAAAACGATAGTGCCAGGGCTCGTAGACGATGCCGGTAATCTCGGTTTTATCCTTGGGATAGCGCATGGTATAGCCAAAACGCCAGGCGTTTTCCTTGAGCCATTGCCCGACAGCGCTCTGCTCCACATTGCCCGACAGCGTCCCGCCCAGCGCCGTATTGGAAATATCCATGGCGTAGCCGCTCTGATGCTCCGAGGTTCCCGGGACGGCCACAATGGACTTGGCGAGAACCTCGGCCTCGCTGTCGCTGTAGCCACTGGCCTGATAGGAGGCATACTTGTCGGCGTAGAGCTGCTGCTGCTTGGCATAGGTTCTGTAGCCACTGACCACCAGATAGTTGGTGATGCCGTCGTCGATCATGGCATTGAACATGGCGCGTGCAAAAGAGGCGGCCTCGCGGTCAAGCTGGATGGCGGCGAGGCTGACCACGATGGAAAGAGAATAGAGCGTCACCATATCGTCCGGCTCCTCATTCTCTCCCATGGGGTAAGAGGCATTGAAGAGCAGTCGGTTGCGGCTGACGGCAGGTGTCTGCGCCAGGGCAGAAAAAGAAGGAGTGAGCAAAAACGTCAGGCACAAGACAAGGGCCAGCAGCTTTTTCATGGACGACCATCCTTTCCGGGAAAATTGACGGCAAAACAAAAATAACAACTCTATTATACCGGATGAAATCGAAAAAAGCAAATTGGACGCGGGGTGGAAAACAGACAAAAAAACCATCGTCCCCAGCGATACAATGGGCACAAATGCAGCAATGACATCGGGGGTGTGCAGGGTGCGCGTGGTCTATGTCGACACATTGTTTTTGTTCAACTTTGCCGTCAACCGGCTGCTGCTGGAGGGGACGAGACAGGTGCTGCGCAGCACGGCCAAGAGGCGGCGGCTGACCCTTGGAGCCCTTCTTGGCGCAGCCTATGCCGTTTGGTGCGTGGTGCAGCCGCACGCCTTTTTGCACAGTGTGCCGATGCGTCTGGCTGCGGGAGCCCTGATGGTGATGGTGGCCTTTGGCAAGGGCAGCCGCGCCCATGTCGTCAAATGCTGCTTGGCCTTTTTCTGCTTGTCGGCAGGCGTGGGAGGCGCTGTTTTCGGGCTGTACTATTTGCTGGGAAACGGGAGTGACTTTGCCCTTCTCAACGGGATTGCCTACCTGGATTTGCCGCTTGGCACCTTTTTGCTTTTCTTTTTGCTGGCCTTGCCCGCCTGCCTGTTTGGATATCGCCTTTTTACGGTGGGGGAGGGTGTGACGCAGCGGCGCCTGCAGGTGACGCTGACGGCTGCAGGCAAAACCCTGTCGGCCACGGCGCTGCTCGACACAGGCTGCTTCCTGCGCGAGCCGCTTTCGGGCAGGCCGGCCATCGTTGTTCAAAGAAGCCTGCTCTTTGATTTTCCTGTCGACAGGGACAGACCGCCGCCCGGCACCCTCTGGCTGCCCTTCGCGACCATTGGCTCAAAAGGATTGCTGCCGGCCGTCCGGGGGCAAAGGCTCTCCTGGCAGCAGGGGGACAAAACAGTGGTTCATACGGATTTTTACGTCGCATTGACCGAAGCGCCTCTCTGCCCGGACGGGAGTTTTCAAATTCTGCTGCCCCACACCCTTGCGGCGGGGGGCGATACGCATCAAAAAAAGGAGGTATCTCAGCCATGTCCATGATTTCTCTGCGCCTTGCCGTTTCCAAAATCGTGCTTCGCATCCTGGGAATAGAAGCCCCGCTTGCCCACTATATCCACGGAGCCGACACCCTGCCCCCGCCCCTGACGCGCGAGCGGGAGGCAGAGCTGCTGGCACGGCTGCCCTCGAGGGATGCCGCAGTGCGCGATGAGCTCATTGAGCACAACCTGCGACTGGTCGTCTACATTGCGCGCAAGTATGAGAGCAGCGGCATCGGCGTGGAGGATTTGATTTCGATTGGCTCGATCGGGCTGATCAAGGCCATCAACTCCTTTCAGCCCTCCAAGGGCATCAAGCTGGCCACCTACGCTTCGCGGTGCATTGAAAACGAAATCCTGATGACCTTGAGGAAAACGCACAATCTGCGCCACGACATTTCGATTGACGAACCACTGACGGTGGACTGGGACGGCAATGAGCTGCTGCTCTCCGACATTCTGGGGACCGACGGCGACGTCACCTCCCGGGGAATTGAGGAGCGTGAGGAGCGCGAGGCGCTGCTTCGGGCCGTTGCAACACTGGGAGAGCGGGAGCGTAAAATTATGGAGTATCGTTTCGGGATGAGAGGAGAGGAAAAAACGCAAAAGGATGTTGCGGATTTGCTGGGGATCTCCCAATCCTACATTTCACGACTGGAAAAGAAAATTCTCGTCAAGCTTCGCAAGGAGATGGTCAAGACCCTGTGACAAAAAACAGAATCTGGAAATTTTGAAGGGCTCGCAGGCCGTATAAACCTCTTTTGATGCGCCCATACTTTCACACAGAAAGTTTGTGAAAGAAAAGATGGGAGGCGGCGTCATGCAGCATGCAAAAGTGGAAATCTGCGGGGTCAATACGGCCACGCTCAAGCTGTTGACAAGCGAACAAAAGGAGGAGCTTTTGCGCAAGATTGCGCAAGGAGATGCCGCCGCACGTCAGGAGTTTATTGAGGGCAATCTCCGGCTGGTGCTCAGCGTGATTCAGAGATTTATCGGCCGGGGGGAGATGGTGGACGATTTGTTTCAGGTGGGCTGCATCGGGCTCATCAAGGCGGTGGATAATTTTGACATGAATTATCAGGTAAAATTTTCCACCTATGCCGTGCCCATGATCGTGGGAGAGCTGCGCCGTCACATGCGTGACTCGGGCTCGGTGCGCGTGAGCCGATCGCTGAGGGATACCGCTTATAAGGCCCTTGCCGCCAAGGAAAAGCTGACGGGGGAGCTTTCCAGGGAGCCTCGCGTGGAGGAAATTGCCAAGGAGCTGGATCTCAGGAAAGAGGATGTTGTTTTGGCGCTGGATTCCATCCTGGAGCCCATCTCGCTCTTTGAACCCATTTACTGCGACAACGGAGATGCGGTTTTTGTCATGGATCAGGTGGCGGACCCGGTCAACACGGACGAGAACTGGATGGAGGAGCTTGCCATTCGGGACTCCATTTCGTCTCTGTCTGCCAGAGAAAAGAAGATTTTGGCGCTGCGCTTTTTCGAGGGGAGAACGCAGGTGGAAGTGGCAAAGGAGGTCGGCATCAGCCAGGCGCAGGTCAGCAGGCTGGAAAAAGGGGCCATCGAGCAAATCAAGAAAAACCTTTCCTGAAAGTTCTTCAACAAGAGCAAAAGGGCGCGTCTGCAGATGCTGCAGACGCGCCCTTTTGTTAGAAGGAGGGAACGGGCTGACGCAATCAAAACCCGAAATTTAAGAGGATATGGTGCTGCCCGGTCTGCCGCAGCGGCCGCAGACATATACTAGGGGAAAAGGGGGGAAACCCATGTGGCGCTTGGGGGATTTGCGGCGAAAGGAAGTTGTCAATATCCGTGACGGCACACGGCTCGGATTTGTCACGGACGTTGAAATCGACGAGGTCGACGGGCGGATTGAATCCCTGGTGGTGCCGGGTCCCACACGCCTGTTTGGCCTGTTTGGCCGTGAAGAGGACTATATTATCAGCTGGGACGAAATTGAAACGCTGGGAGAAGACATCGTTTTGGTCAGTGTGGCCATGCCCGACCGCAGGGCGCAGGGCGTCAGGGAACGCCGTGTCCGCAGACGGCACTTTTCCTATTGAGGAATATAAAAAAAGGGGTGCGCGCCGGAAATTTGGCGTGCACCCCTTTTCCAGCATTCACCAGCAAGGTATTTTCTTCCAAAAACTTCTCTTTTGACCTGCGGTGTGGTATGATATGGGGTAGAATTTTGTGAGCATGGTGCTCCATGCTTTTCAGAAATGGAGACAGAAAAGAAACATGAAACGAGAGCTTGAGCGGCGCACGGACGCGGCGTCGGAGGGAGAGACGCTCCGGGAGGGCGTCATAGCCGGAAGAAATGCCGTGCTGGAGGCCATCAAGAGCGGGACGTCCATAGAAAAGATTTATGTGGCGCGGGGAGACAAGCAGGGCTCGATTGTCCGCATTTTGGCGTTGGCCAGGCAGAAGAATGTGGTCGTGCAGGAAGCGGATCGCGTAAAGCTGGACTACATCAGCGGGATTACCACGCACCAGGGCGTTGTGGCCTATCTTGCGCAAAAGGAATACTGCACGGTAGACGATATGCTGGAGGCGGCCAAAAGCCGGGGAGAGGCTCCTTTTCTTATTTTGTGTGATGAGATTGCCGATCCGCACAATTTGGGCGCCATTTTGCGGACCGCTGAGGTTGCCGGGGCGCATGGGGTGATTGTGCCAAAGCATCGCGGCGTGGGAATTACTCCTGCCGTCAGCAAGGCTTCGGCGGGCGCGGTTTTTCACATTCCGGTGGCCAAGGTGACAAATCTGGTGCGCACGATGGAGCAGCTCAAGGAAAAGGGCGTGTGGCTTTACGGCACCGACGCTGCGGCGCAGGCCAGTATTTATGAGACCGACTTCACGGGCGGCGTGGGGCTTGTGATTGGAAGTGAAGGGGAGGGGATGACGCGGCTCGTGCGGGAGACGTGTGATTTTCTCGTCTCGATTCCCATGTTTGGACACATCAACTCGCTCAATGCCTCGGTGGCGGCGGGCGTAGTCATGTATGAGGTTGTGCGCCAGAGGGGTCTGAAGTAGCAAAAAAAGCAAAGGGAGAGCGAAATGGCGAAGCTGGAAACAAAGGACATGCAGGAAGGGAAAAGCCCTTTTGATACAAGTACCATTGAACGAGAGCTTGACGATTTGCTGCGGCAGCGAAAGCTGGCGCGGGAAGGCCGTGGCCTGGAAGAGCTGATTGCCGACAGAGAGCAAGATGAAGGACAAACAGAGGAAGGAACGGCCCCTCAGGAAAAGGCTCAGCAGGGGAAACGAGCCGGGCGGAGCGGGGAGGACGGCGAAAAGGCCGGCGCGCCGCTGCACGGGCAGGAGCGGCCTTTGGAGGAGGGCGGCCGCCGGGAGCACGACGCCTCTTTGAAGAAGGATGGAGCGGACAAGGCTTTAGGGGCCGCCCTGGAGCAGCAGGACGAGGCCTCTTCTTCGAAAGGGGTGGTGCTGCATCTTCATGAGAAGCCCGCCTCACAGGAGAGGGAGGATGCGCCTTCCGACGCTTTGGAGCACGACGGGGAAAAGCAGGAGGGCCAGCGCCCTGCGCCGCGCCGTCCGGCAAAGATTGCCAAGGTGCGCTCCTTTGTGCAGACCCGGTTTGAGGAGCAGGAGATTGAGCCGGACGGGATGCCGGTGGAGCAGGAGCGTGCGAAGTTTGTTGTCACGCTGCCGGAGGAAGTCTATCAGATTGGAAAAACCGAGCAGCCGCAAAAGAATGGAAAGGCGCCGGAGGGAGAGGCCTTTGCGCTGACGCTGGAGCAGTATATCACGGGGGAGCTGCCCTCAAGTGATTTGGAACAGGAGCAGCAACCCGGGGAAAAGGCCGAGCCTGCGAAAGGGGACAAGCCCTCCAAAGAAAGCAGGCCCTCCAAAGGGGGCAGGAAGCTCATTGACAGCAGAGTGCCCCATGGGCAGGAGGAGCCCCGCAGGGGAGGAAAAGCCCCCATGCCGCTCGGCCCTCTTTTTGAGGAGGAGCCCGAGCCGGACCCGAAGGAGCTTCGCCAGCCGCAGCCCCATCCACTGGACGGGCAGCCGGGGAAAGGGCCGATCAAGGGGCTGATGAAGCGGGCGAAGGCGGCGTCGGTCATGGTGAAATGCTCGCTTGTGCTGCTGCTTGCGCAGGCGGGCGCGCTGCTGTTTGCCTTTACCGGAGTTCCCTCCTTTTTGTCTCCCCACAGCAGGGCGGCTGTGATTTCACTGGGGCTTTTTGCAGTGCAGATGCTTTTGAGCGTGGAGGTGGTGCGCGGTGCGGCCGACGAATGGCGGCAGCGCCGGCCGTCGACCTGCAATCTGGTATTGCTGGTGTGCCTGCTCTGCCTGCTGCAGACGGCCATCGACGCGGTGGGCGGCGGCGCCATTGTTGCGTTTTATCCCTCGCTGCTGCTCTTTACGGCGCTGTGCAATCGCCGTGCGCTGTTGAAAAAAGCTGCGGCGGACGGGCGCCTGGTGCGCTCGTCCAAGAAAAAATGGGTGCCGGCCGTGCTGCAGACAAAAGACGAGCCCTCTGAGCGGCTGCTGGTCAGCGAACCGCGCAGCTCGTTTGAGGGGTATTTTACCCGCCTGTTTGCGTTGTCGGATGTGGACAAGCTGGCGACCTTGCTGCTGCCTGCGGGGGCGGCGCTGAGCGTGCTGTATTTGCTGCTCAACCGGCAGGCATCAGAGTCACTTCCGACGTTCACCGTTTTGCTGTGTGCCTTTTGTGCCGTGACGCCTTTCCCTCTGCTGCGCGCGTATGACGCCCCCTATGCCAGGCTCTCCAAAACGCTGCGGCGCCGTGGGGCGACTCTGGCGGGCTGCGAGGCGGCCAAGGAGCTGTCCGCCCTGCACGAAATCCTTTTGACGGACGACGAGTTTTTCGGAAACCAAATACCCATCATCACGGGGGTGAAGCTTTATAACGGCCATTCTCTGGAAGAGAGCGTGTTGATGACGGCCAGTCTGGCGCACATTCTCAAGCTGCCGGTCGAGCACGCCCTTTTGGCCATGCTGGACAACCGGGCAGACCGCCTGATGAACCTGACCGAGATCAAATATCTGGAGGGCGGCGGCCTTTCGGCCTTCGCGGGCGGAACGGTGGTCATGCTGGGAAACGAACAGTTCATGAAGCAAAACATGATTCATGTGCCAAGGGACGACGTGGCGCCCGCCATTGAAAAAAACGGGCGTATTCCCCTGTATTTGGCCTGCTCCGGCCACATGGCGGCGGTTTTTTCGGTGGACTACACCATTGCGCCGGCCAACGCTAGGATGCTCTCCCGTCTGACCAAGGCGGGGATTGGCCTGCTGCTTTCGACCATGGATCCACTGATGACGGCGGAGCTTGCCGAGTGGATTGCCCTGCTTGATGCGGGAAGCGTGCGAACCATTACGCCAAAACAGAGAGAAGAGCTGCTGCAGCAGCCGCATGAGGCGGGCGAGGTCATGGCAGTCAGCATTTCGGACAACCCGCTCGCCATGGCCTGGAGCCTGCTGGCCGCATCGCAGCTGCGCACCGCCATGCGCATCGGCAGCGCGGTGGTCGTGCTGGCGGTGGCGGCGGGAGCCACGCTGTGCGGCGTGCTGCTGCAAACCGGCGCCATCCGGGCTCTGGGCCTTCCGGGCATGATGCTCTTTGAGCTGGCCTGGGCGCTGCCCGTGTGGTGCGTGACGGTTGTAACAACAAGAATCAACAGATAACTCCTGTCAGGGAAAGCGTATGGGCTATGGCAGGGGAAACACAGGGCGATTTCAAGATGGGAGGAACAAGATGAGGAATACGGGGCTTCTTCAAAAGGTGTTGAAGGCCGTTTCATTTGCTTTTTTGCTGGCACTCATGCTGTGCCCTGCGGCAAAGGCATATGACGACGACACGGTGATCCGCGTGGGGCTTTCCTACAGCAACGGTGCGCAGCCTGCCTTCAACGCCCTTGCCGACAAGGGCTATATCATCGGATATTTTGAAGGAGACGAGTTTTATGAGGTTGGGACGCTCTCCAACCGGTATGTCGCCTTTTGCGTAGACAGCATGCTTTACACCAGTGGACGGACTGTGACCACCTCCTCTTCGGGAGGGGATATCGTATTTAAGCCCTATCACCTGGAGGTGGAGCGGGATTTTGAGAGCATCGAGCAGGCGCAGGACTATATCAGCCAGGTTCAGGACGAGGGGTATTCGGGAGAGATTTTCCCGGCCTACCTGCGCGGCGTTTTCCGTGTGCGTATCGAACAGTACTCCTCCCTGGAATATGCGGCCCAGGATGCCGAAAACATCATGCAGTATACCATGGGAGATACGGTGACGGCCGTGGGTGCAGAGAGCGACGTGATCACGGTCGTCGACCTCAACGACTTTTACATTGCGGCCGAAATTGCAGCGCCGCAGGGCTGCTGGCCTGCCGTCAAGGCGGCCGGAGAGGGGCAGACGCTCAAGAACAGCCTGTATTACTACAACGGCGCCTTTGAGTTTCGCCGCCTGTCGGGCGGGGACATCACCTTTCTCAACACTCTTCCGCTCTCGGACTACTTAAAGGGCGTGCTCCCCTATGAAATGAACGGCGACTGGCCTCTGGAAGCCCTCAAGGCCCAGGCGTTGTGCGCGCGCTCCTATGTGCTGTACAATCTGGGTAGGCACAGCAACTACGACATCTGCAACAGCACCCACTGCCAGGTCTATTACGGGACCGCCAAGGAGACCGAGCTTGTGAGACAGGCGGTGGAGGAGACCAAAAATGAAGTCGTGACCTATCAGGGCAAAGTGGTGAGCACCTATTATTTTTCCTCTTCGGGAGGTTACACCGAGTCGGCCAAAAACGTCTGGGGCGGCGACGACGCCCCCTATTGTGCCGCCGTGCCCGACCCCTATGAGGATCAGGACGCCATCACGCATTTCTCGGAAACCGTCACGCTTGACGAGCTGACGCAGCTCATCTCCTCCTGGAATACCGGCATCGACAGGGTGGCCGACTGTTATGTCTCGACCTATACCGAGCCTGCCCACAATGTGTATGCCGTGACCTTTGTGGGGGAAAACGGCAAGACCTACACCATTTCGGGATGCGACAATGTGCGCATCAAGCTCGCAAGCCTTGTCAAGAGCCCGAGATTTGACATTCTTTCGGGAGACCTTTCCCTTTATGTCAACGAGGGCGAGAAGCTGCCCACGGGGGCCCTCACGGCCATCACGGCCGACGATGTGCTGGTGCAGACGCCGTCCACCCCCTACGTCATTACGGCGCAGGGCGTGCAGCAGGTGCAGCGCAGCGAAAACAGCGACGGCACGCTGACCTTTTCGGGCTCCGGCCTTGGGCACAACGTGGGCATGAGCCAGTTTGGCGCCAAGGGAATGGCCGAACAGGGATATTCCTATCGCGATATTATCTTGCATTACTTCACCGGAGTGGAAATTCGGCGTTTGACAGAAATGGGGTAAGGGACCTTGAAGACAAGCGATTTTTCTTTTGATTTGCCCGAAGAGCTCATCGCGCAGACGCCTCTTGAGCGGCGCGACGCCTCCCGGCTGCTGGTGCTCGACAAAAAGACGGGGCAGACAAAGCACCGCCATTTTTACGACATCGCGCAGGAGCTCTCACCGGGAGATCTGCTGGTGCTCAACGATTCACGCGTCATCCCGGCGCGCCTATTCGGACGCCGGGAGAGCGGGCCGGCTGAAGTGGAATTCCTGCTGCTGCGCGAGCGCGAGCTTTGCCTGTGGGAGACCATGGTGCGCCCCGGAAAAAAGGCGCGGCCCGGCACGGTGTTCTCCTTTGGGGAGGGCCTGACGGGAGAGGTGCTCGACACGTTGGAAGATGGGCTTCGGCTGGTTCGCTTCCAATGTGAGGGCAATTTCTTCGAGGTGCTTGACAAAATCGGGCAGATGCCCCTGCCGCCCTACATCCACGAGCCACTGCGCGAAAACGAACGCTATCAGACGGTCTATGCCGAGCACCGGGGCTCCGCCGCCGCGCCGACGGCCGGCCTGCATTTTACGCCGGAGCTGCTCGAGGAGGTGCAGCAAAAGGGCATTGGCATTGCCAGAGTGACGCTGCATGTCGGGCTGGGCACCTTCCGCCCTGTAAAGGTGGAAGACGTTACGCAGCATCACATGCACTCGGAGTGGTGCTGCGTCTCTCAGGAGACGGCAGACATCGTCAACGAGACCAAACGGCGCGGCGGCCGTGTTGTTTCGGTGGGCACCACGAGCTGCCGCACGCTGGAATCCATGGCGAAAGACGGCAAGCTCCTGCCAGGCACCCGCGACACCGACATTTTTATCTATCCGCCCTATGAGTTTCAGATTGTCGACGCCCTGATCACCAACTTTCATCTGCCCGAGTCCACCTTGCTCATGCTGGTCTCGGCGCTGGCGGGCAGGGAGCATATTCTCGAGGCCTACCGGCAGGCGGTGGAGATGCGCTATCGCTTCTTTTCGTTTGGCGATGCCATGCTCATCCAGTAAGCATGAGCTAAGAAGCGCCGGAGCGCCGGCCTGTGCACAAGCATGAAAAGGGGAAGACCTTTTCATGCTTGTCTGCTGTTTTTCCGGAGCAGGCAAAACGGCTTCAAAACGTGTGTGGAGGAAATAAGGATGTTTACCCTGATCAAGACGCAGGGCGCGGCCCGGCGCGGCAGGTTCCAAACGGTGCATGGCACCGTGGAGACGCCGGTTTTTATGAATGTGGCCACCGTCGCGGCGATTAAGGGCGGCCTGTCGAGCTTTGATTTGGCGCAGCTCAAGTGTCAGGTGGAGCTGTGCAACACCTATCATCTGCATCTGCGTCCGGGCGACGAGCTGGTGGCCGAGATGGGGGGACTGCGCGCCTTTATGGGATGGCAGGGCCCCGTGCTGACCGACAGCGGCGGGTTTCAGGTCTTTTCGCTGGCTGCGCTGCGGCAAATCACTGAGCAGGGAGTGCAGTTTTCCTCCCACATAGACGGGCGCCGCATCTTCATGGGCCCGGAGGAGAGCATGCGCATCCAGTCCAACCTGGGCTCCACCATTGCCATGGCCTTTGACGAGTGCGTAAAAAACCCCTCGCCAAAGGAGTATGTCGCCGCCTCCTGCGCCAGGACGCAGCGCTGGGCGGTGCGCTGCCGCGAGGAGCTGACAAGGCTCAACCGGTCGGGCGGGGCGGTCAACCCCTCCCAGATGCTTTTTGGCATCAATCAGGGCGGCACCTATGCCGACCTGCGCGTGGAGCACATGAAGCAGCTTGCGCAGCTCGACTGCGAGGGATTTGCCATCGGCGGCCTTGCCGTGGGAGAGCCGGCGCCCGTCATGTATGACATCATCGAGCAGGTTGAGCCTTACATGCCAAAAGACAAGCCGCGCTACCTCATGGGGGTGGGCACGCCGGTCAACATTTTGGAGGGCGTGGCCAGGGGCGTGGACTTTTTCGACTGCGTCATGCCCAGCCGCAACGCGCGGCACGGGCATCTGAACACCTGGGGGGGTGTCATCAACCTGAACAACGCGCGCTACGCGCGCGACGACAGCCCCATTGACGCGCAGTGCGACTGCCCGGTCTGCCGCCGCTATTCGAGAGCCTACCTGCGTCATTTGCTGCGGGCCGGGGAGATGCTGGGCATGCGGCTTTGCGTCATGCACAACCTGTATTTTTACAACACCCTGATGGAGCGCATCAGGGCCGCGCTCGACAAGGGGAGCTTTGACGATTTTTACCGGAAAAATGTCCCGGTGCTCGACGTGAGGATCTGAGCCCCGTTTTGCCAGCAGCCGCTCCTCCCGGACAGGCTTGCTGGAAAAGTCTCAAACAGCGCATGCCAGGGGAGGAAATAGGACGTGTATTCCATTTTATCGCAGTGCTACGATGCCCTCGTGGGGGCGGATTATCCCGCTATGGCAGAGTTTTACGAGGCAATTTGGGAAAGGTTTGGCCAAAATCCGCAGATTGTGCTCGACCTGGGCTGCGGAACGGGAAACCTGCTGCCCTTTCTGGAGCAAAAGCGGCAGGTGATCGGCGTGGATCTCTCTCCCGAGATGCTGGCGATTGCAAGGGAAAAGGCGGGCCCCGACACGCTGCTGCTGTGTCAGGACATGGCAGAGCTTGATCTGTTTGGCACGGTGGACGCGGCAATCTGTGCGCTGGACGGCGTCAATGCGCTTCCCGATGCGCGGGCAGTGGAACGGATGTTTTCTCGCGTCAACTTGTTTTTGTCCGGCGGGGGGCTGTTTATCTTTGACGTCAACACCCCTTACAAATTCGAGCACGTTCTCCATCAGCAGACCTTTGTGTATGACACCGACGAGGTGTTTTTGGTCTGGGAAAATGAATATGACGGCGAGACGGGCATCTGCGACTTCCTGCTGACCTTCTTTTTTCCCCAGCCGGACGGGAGCTACCGGCGCGAGGAGGAGTGCATGAGGGAGAAAGCCTACACCAAAGAACAGCTCTGCGGCATGGTGGAGCGCAGTGGGCTGGAGCTTTTGGCGGTGTATGGGGACGGCAGGATGCAGGAGCCGGCCTGCGACGAGCAGAGGCTTTATTTCGTCGCCCGCAAGGGAAAAAACGCGCCCAACCAGTGAAGCGGGCCGAAGGGCGGACGAAAAAGCTTCAAAAAGCGGGAAAAGGAAAGGAAAATCAGATGGATAATTTTTGCAAGGTGCTGACAAAGGACGGGATGGTGCGCGCTCTTGCGCTTGACGCAACCGAAATTGTGGAGCAGGCGCGCCGGATTCACGAGACCACCCCGGTGATGACGGCGGCTCTGGGCCGCACGCTGGCGGCGGCCTCCATGCTGGGCAGCCTGCTCAAATCCCCCAAGGATACGCTGACGCTTCAAATCAAGGGGGACGGGCCTGCCGGCGGCATCATGACGGTGTCGGACGCTGAGGGCAACGTGCGCGGATATCCGGGCAATCCCGATGTGGATTTGCCGCTCAACGAAAAGGGCAAGCTCGACGTGGCGGGAGCCATCGGCCGGGAGGGTACCTTGACCGTCATCAAGGATTTGAATCTCAAGGAGCCCTACATCGGCCGGACTCCGATTGTCTCGGGAGAGATTGCAGAGGATGTGACCCACTACCTCATGGTCAGCGAGCAGACGCCCTCCGCCGTGGCGCTGGGGGTTCTGGTGGACAGGGACTGGAGCGTCAAAAAGGCGGGCGGATTTTTGATCCAGCTCATGCCGGGGGCCGACGAGCTGACCATCACCAAGCTGGAGTGGGCCATTGCCCATACGGCGCCCGTGACAGAGCTGCTGGAGCAGGGCCTGTCGCCCGAGGACATCCTGCGGCGGCTGCTCGAGGAGTTTGAGGTAGAAGTTCTCGAGCGGGGAGAGAAGTGCTATCGCTGCGACTGCAGCAGGGAGCGGGTGGAGCGCGTGCTGATCTCCATGGGGGCAAAGGAGCTTGAAACGCTGGCTCGCGAGCAGGAAGTGACCGAGGTCGGCTGTCAGTTTTGCACGCAAAAATATCGTTTCACCTCGGAAGAACTGCTGAATTTGGTAGACAGCCTGCGAAACGCCGAATAAATGGAAAAAGGAAGAGATATTTTGACACAATGGCTTGACAAAGCATGTCCAATCCTGTAGAATAAATTTTGCCGCGCAAAGCGGATGGGGGCAAACGCTCCCGATATGGCCCAGTAGTTCAGTTGGTTAGAACGCCAGCCTGTCACGCTGGAGGTCGACGGTTCGAGCCCGTTCTGGGTCGCCAAACGATGCCGGTTTTCCGGGAGGGGAATCGGCGCATGCCTCTGTAGCTCAGTTGGTAGAGCAGGGGACTGAAAATCCCCGTGTCGGTGGTTCGATTCCGCCCGGAGGCACCATAAGCGGATGTAGCTCATCTGGTAGAGCGCGACCTTGCCAAGGTCGAGG
>CALWCA010000003.1 GCA_944376235.1 uncultured Clostridia bacterium
GGACTGAAAATCCCCGTGTCGGTGGTTCGATTCCGCCCGGAGGCACCATAAGCGGATGTAGCTCATCTGGTAGAGCGCGACCTTGCCAAGGTCGAGGTAGCGAGTTCGAGCCTCGTCATCCGCTCCAGACAAAACCGGGGCAAAGCGTATGCTTTGCCCCGGTTTTCTGCTGAAAAACACGGGAGGGCACAAAAAGACGGGCCTTGCCGCAGACAAAGAGGGGAGAGGGCGGCATGTACGAAAACAAGTATGATGAAAAGGTGTTTTTCGAAAAATACGGTCAAATGCTGCGATCACAGAAGGGGCTTGCGGGCGCTGCCGAGTGGGGCACACTGCGCGGGCTGCTGCCCTCCTTTGAGGGAAAGCGGGTGCTCGACCTTGGCTGCGGGTATGGTTGGCACTGCATTTATGCCGCACAGCAGGGTGCGCTTCGGGTGGTTGGAGTGGACATTTCGGAGAAAATGCTGGAAATTGCCCGGGAAAAAACCAAAGAGCCCCAGGTGGAATATCTGCGCCTCCCCATGGAGGAAATCGCCTTTGAAAAGGAGAGCTTTGATCTGGTGCTCAGTTCTTTGGCGCTGCACTATGTGGCCGATTTTGAAGGTCTGCTTGGGAAAATCCACAGGCTTTTGGTGCCGGGCGGCACATTGGTGTTTTCGGTCGAGCACCCCGTTTTTACGGCGCAGGGCCCGCAGGACTGGTGTTATGGGGAAAAAGGAGAGATTTTGCACTACCCGGTGGATAGCTATTTTTACGAGGGGGAGCGTCAAGCCGTTTTTTTGGGTGAGCCAGTGGTGAAATATCACCGGACTCTGACGGGATATCTGGATACGCTTTTGACAAAGGGCTTTGAGCTCGAGCGTGTCGTGGAGCCCATGCCCCCGAAGGACATGCTGGATTTGCCGGGAATGCTTGACGAGATGCGCCGCCCCATGATGCTGATTGTCAGAGCCCGGAAAAGAAACATATGAATAAAGCCCCTTTTCAAAAAGAGGAAGCGGCGCAGGGGCCCGGCCGGGAAGTTTTTTCCCGGCCGGGCCCCTGCACTTTTGCTGCCGGACACATGAAAAACAGGCGCCAAGCTGCCCCGGAAGGGTGCGTAGGAGCGTTGGAAAAAGGATGTATCAGGGGGCAGGTCAGGAGGTCTTATACAGCTTTCCGGTTTCGTTGTAGGCGGCGGCAATGTCCTTGAGAATCTCAACATGCTCAAAGTCGGGGCGGTAGACCATGTTGGTCTCACGGATCATAGAGAGGTTTTCAATGGGAAGCACGGTGATTTTCTTTTTTTTCAACTCGTCGAGGCAGACGCTTTTGGGCAGGATCGAGACGCCGAAGTCGCGGCGGATGAGATCCTTGATGGTGGCAATATTGTCCACCTCCAGCACCACATGGAATTCGTCGATGGACATGTTGTGGCTCTCCAGATGAGAGACAAAGAGGTTGCGCGTGGCCGAGGTGGGCAGCCGCAAAATCATGCGTTCTTTTTTGATGTCTCTCAAAGTCACGCTGCTTCTGGAAGCAAGCGGGTTGTTGTTGGAAACAGCAAGCACCAGGAAATCGGTGTCCAGCAGAATCGAACGAAATTCCCCTTTGGGAGCCGATGCGTCAATCATGGCCAGGTCGAGCTCGTAATTGCGCAGCTTATCATAAAGATTGTTGATGGTATCCGTAATAATTTTTATGGAAACTCCTTCATGAGCAGTGCAGTATTTTGCCAGTGCCTCTGCGATAAAATTGCTTTCCGCCGTATGGGTCACGCCCACTGTGAGCCGGGTAATGTGGCGCTGCTCATCCTTGAGCTCCTGGGAAAGCTGCTCTCGGATCGCCTGCAGGCGGCGGGCGTATTTAAGGACGATTTCTCCCTCTGCAGTAGGTCTTAAGCCTGTCTCAGAGCGAAAAAAGAGCTTGACCCCCAGCTCCCTCTCGAGCTGCTTGATATGGTGGCTTACGGCGGGCTGCGTCAGGGAAAGCAGCTCGGCGGCACGCGTAAAGCTGCCGGTCTCGTGCACCTTGAGCAGGGTATAAAGTTTCGAATCGATCATCGGGAAAACATCCCCTTTCTGACGAAAAAATAAAAAATTTTTATAGAATTAAAATATATCATGATTTTATTTTATCTCAAGTTGTGATTATGATAGTAGCACAACTTGAAACCATGTGCAAGGTCTTGGAAAGGGAGATGCGATATGTGTGAATGGCTGAGCGGATGCAGCGAGGTGGCAACGGTGCTTTTGAGCCTGTGCATGATGCTCTTTATGGGTTTCTTGGTGACGCGGGCAACCAAACTGCTGCGCCTTCCCAATGTCAGTGGATATATCATTGCGGGAATTTTGCTGGGCCCCTGTGTGCTTCACGCGGTGCCCGACACCTTTTTAAGTGGGATCGGATTTGTCAGCGACCTGGCGCTGTCCTTTATCGCCTTTGGGGTAGGGGGTTATTTTACAAAGGAAACCTTCTCACAATCCAAGGGCAACACGCTGGTGATCACGCTGTTCGAAGCGTTGCTGGCGGGCGTTTTGGTGACCCTTGGCATGCGTTTCCTTTTTCATATGGATTGGAGCTTTTCTCTGCTTTTGGGAGCCATTGCAACGGCTACGGCGCCGGCCAGCACCATGATGACCATTCGGCAGTATCAGGCAAGCGGCCCCTTTGTCAGCACGCTTTTGCAGGTGGTTTCGCTCGACGACGTGGTTTGCCTGTGTGTCTTCAGCGTGGCGACGGCGGTGGTAAGAGCGGGGGAGGACGGGGTGTTTTCCCTGGCAAAAATCGGACTTCCGCTTCTTTCCAATGCGGCGATGCTGCTGTTTGGAGCCCTTTGCGGGGTGGTGCTCAAGCTGCTGCTGCGGGAGCGGCGCAGTGCGGACAACAGGCTGATTCTCACGGTGGCTATGGTGCTCGCCGTCTCGGGGGTCTGCGCCCTGCTCGACGTTTCGCCTCTGCTCTCCTGCATGGCGCTTGGAGCAAGCTATATCAACCTTACGGGGGACCGGCATCTGTATGAGCAGGTCGACGATTTCACGCCGCCAATCCTGGCGCTTTTTTTCATTGTGTCGGGGATGAATCTCAACGTGAGCTCGTTGCGTCAATTCGGATTGGTTGGAATCGGATACTTTTTCATTCGCATTGTCGGCAAGTATATTGGGGCCTATGCGGGCTGTGACGTGACGGGCTGCGACGCCTCCTTGCGCAATTGGCTGGGTGTGGCGCTGGTGCCGCAGGCGGGCGTGGCGATCGGGCTTGCCTTTTTGGGGCAGCGCCTGCTGCCGGAGGCCGTCGGGGAGCTGCTGCTCACCATTATCTTGTCTTCCTCGGTGCTTTATGAGCTGATTGGGCCTGCCAGCGCAAAGGCGGCGCTCTTTTGTTCGGGGGCCATTCCAAGGCCTCAGAGAGCGCACAAGACGTTTTTTTTACGCAAGAGGACGGGCTACAGCCAAGAGCTTCTAAAAAAGTGAATCCCCTTGAGGGCTGCCCGCGAAAAAGCAGCCAACGGCACTGGGCCAAATGCCCTGCCGTTGGCTGCTTTTTGCTTTTATGATGATGGACAAGAAAAATAATTGCTTAGAATTTGGTGATAAACTGATGCAGTTTCTCGGGGATCTCGGAGATGTCGGCCGAAACGGTGGATGTCAGCGTGAGATTGTTGGCCGTGGTCAAGGCATCCATCGAAAGGAAGAAGGCCGTCATGGCTTCAAAATCAGTGCCGCAGAGCTTGGTAATGGAATCCACAAAAATATCGGTGCAGTCATAGTCGCCGGCCATGATTCCGCAGACGAAACCTGCCATGACGGGATAGCTGTCAACCAGGAATTCGTCGGCCCGGATGAGACGGACCTGCGGCTTGATGTCATAGGTCAGGGAGTTGCCCTTTTCGATGCAGACAACATTGCCCTTGCTGGTATCGGATGCCTGATGAACCAGATCCACTAAATGCTTGGTTTTGCCCGTTCCTTTTTTTCCAACGATTAACTTCACCATATCAAATTACTCCTATCTTAAAAAGCATTGCGGCGAATGTTTCTTTATCATGTATTATACAGGAAAAGGACAGGCAAATCAACATCAACTTTCAGGCAATCTGCAATTATTGTGCCATCATCAGCATGCCGAGATATCGGGTGAACTGCTGCAGGAGGGTTCTGCGCGGCACGGCGTGGGCGGCCACAATCCGTCCGCGCCCGAGCTCATTTTCTCCCAGGCGGAAAACCACCTCTCCCACGGTCTGCCCGTCCTCCACCGGTGCAGTAAGCCGTTCCTGAACGGTGACGGAGGCATCCACCACGCGCGTGTCCCCTTTTTCCAGCACGGTGGTTACGCTGTCCGGAATGCACAGCAGCTCCACCTCCTCAAGCGTGCCGCCGTCAACCGGGATGGGGGCCAGCCGCTCAACCGGCAGCACCGTTTTCTCATAGTTTGCAAAGCCAAAGTCCAAAAGCTGAGCGGCCGACTTAAAGCGCTCGGCCGTGGAGGGGGCTGCCATGACGACGGCGATAAGCTGCATGTCGCCGCGAACGGCCGAGGCAGACAGGCAGTATTTTGCAAGGTCGGTCGAGCCCGTTTTGAGACCGGTGGTGCCGGAGTAGGAGCGCAGCAGCTTGTTCGTATTGGCAAGCTCAAAGGCGCCGCCGCGCAGCGAGTCCATCCAGATGGTGGTGTAGTCTGTGATCCAAGAGTGCTTTTCAAGGAGCTCTGCCGACATCAGGGCAATGTCGTGGGCCGTGGTGAGATGGCCGGCTTCGTCCAGCCCGTGACAGTTGACAAAATGGGTGTTTTCCATGCCCAGCTCTTCGGCCTTCTGGTTCATGAGGGCCACAAAGCCTTCGGTGCTGCCTGCGACATGTTCTGCCATGGCGGTTGCGGCGTCATTTCCCGAGGCGACGACGATGGCTTTAAGCAGATCCCGTACGCTCATGGCCTCTCCCACCTCCAGATAGATCTGGGAGCCCCCCATGGAGGCGGCGTTTTCGCTGGCAGTCACCATGTCGTCCATGGAAATACGGCCGGAGTCGACGGCCTCGGCCACCAGCAGGATGGTCATGATTTTGGTCACGCTGGCAGGCGGGAGCGGGGTATTGGCATCCTTTTCATAGAGGATTTTGCCGGTAGAGGACTCCATTAAAATTGCGCTGGGCGCGCTGATTTCGGGCGGCACCGGAGCTGCTGCGGCAGGCAGGCACAGCACGGCCGACAGGAGCAGTGCGGCAAGCAAAGAAAAAAGCCGTTTGACAGGCATAAAGACCCCTCCGTTTCAATATCGGCCACGGCGCCCAGTTAAGCTGCCGGTGTGCGCGGCCGCTTCTTTTGGCTATCATATGCATTTGTTCAGGCTCTCATGTGCAAAGAGCACGCAGGAAATTTTGAAGGATTTTCAAAAAAGGGTACCCAAGGTTTCGCCTTCATGATATACTACCTTCGATGGACAAAAGACGGTGCCGCCGGCAGGCTTTGGGTAGTGCTGCGCCAGTTTGGACGAAGAAGCTCTGCAAGGGTCAAACGTCATGCAGCGCCAGGGGCTTTGCCGTCTTCCCTTTCTTTAGGAAGGGGGATTGGAGATTCAAGCTATCGTCTGTCAAAGGAGGAGCCATGAACCAGATCAAAGCATTGGCACACAGCGTTTATCCGCAGATGGTGGAGGTACGCCGTGCGCTGCACCGGCACCCTGAGCCCAGCATGCAGGAATTTGAGACCACACGCCGGCTGGCGGCCGAAATGGACAGACTTGGCGTTCCCTACAGGCTGACCGAACCGACGGGACTGATTGCGCAAATCGAGGGAGCAAGGCCCGGTGCACGGGTGGCCCTGCGCGCCGATATCGACGCGCTGAGCATCGGGGAAAAGACAGGGCTGCCCTTCGCCTCGCAGGAGCCGGGAATGATGCACGCCTGCGGACACGATGCGCATGCCGCCATGCTGGTGGGCGCCGCGGAGATTTTGATGGCCTGCAGGGATTCCTTTGCAGGCTCAGTACGCCTGCTGTTCCAGCCGGCGGAGGAGACGGGCCAGGGGGCCCGGCTTTTGATTGAGCAGGGGGCGCTCGAGGGCGTCTCCATGACCTTTGGGCTTCACCTGCTGGCCGGATTCAAGCCGGGATGGCTTTCTGCGTCGACAGGGGCCAGCGCGCCGGCCGCATCGCGCTTTACCATAAAGATCCGGGGAAAGACCACGCATGGGGCGCGGCCCGAGGCGGGGGTGGACGCCACGCTGGCGGCAAGCGCCCTGGTCATGAATTTGCAGTCCATTGTCAGCAGGGAAATGTCTCCCAAGCAGCAGGTGGTGGTCACGGTGGGACAGCTTCACAGTGGCACCCGCTTCAATATCGTTTCGGGGGAGGCCTATCTGGACGGGACGGTGCGCTGTTACGACAGGGACATCCACCATGCCATGCCGGGGATTTTCGCGCGCATCGTCCAAAACACGGCGGCGACCTACCGGTGTGAGGCTGAGCTCTCCTACGAAAAGATGGTGGAGGTGCTGGTCAACGACGAGCAGGGCTCCCGGTTTGTCTATGAGGCGGCAAAAAAGGTGGTGGATGACCCCTCTTTCGCCACCATGGGAGACACCCACATGTCGGGCTCGGACGACTTTTCCGAGTATACGATGGCGGGACGCGGCGCCTTTGCCACACTGGGCGCGGGAAAGAGTCATCCCCATCATTCGGAATTTTTCGACATTGAGGAGCCGGTGATGACGGTGGGCGCCGCCTATTTTGCACAGGTGGCGATGGATTTTCTCAACGCGAGCACGCAGGAAGGATGAGAGCATGAAAATAGCGGTAGTGGGCCTGGGCGGCGTGGGCGGCTTTGTGGGCGGCGCCCTGGCGAGAGTGCAGCCCAAGACCTGTTTTTTGGCCAGAGGGGAAAACCTGGCCGTGATTTTGAAAGAGGGGCTGACGGTGGAATCCGGCCGCCTGGGACGGTTTTGCGTGGTGCCGGTGCTGGCCACCGACGACGCACGGGAAATCGGCGTGGCCGACGCCGTGATCTTGGCGGTTAAGGGCTATGATTTGGAGCAGGCCTGCCGTCAGATTGCGCCCATGATCGGGCCGCGCACGGTGGTGCTGCCCCTGCTCAACGGGGTGACGGTGTCGCAGGTGATGGAGCCCCTGCTGCCTGACTGTATTCTGGCGGACGGGTGCATCAACGTGTTCAGTCATCTGGCGCAGCCGGGAAAAGTGCGCCAGCAGGGCGAGGGCTGCCGCATTGTTTTGGGCATGATGAATGCCAAGCTGCCGCCAGAGCTTTTGGCGCTGGGCCTTGAGCTTGAGCATGCCGGCATCCCCGTGGAGGCGACAAGGAACATTGCGCAGGCAAGCTGGATCAAGTATACGCTCATGTGCGGCAACAGCGTGGCCCTTACAAGATTTGACGTGCCGGCTGGAGGCATCCAGCAGGATATGCAAAAGCTCGATTTTTTGCGCAGCGCCTATCGTGAGCTGGTGAGCGTGGCAAAGGCGAGGGGCGTCGAGATGCCCGAGGGATTGGTGGAGCAGTATATGGACAACTTCATGGCTCTTCCCCCCGATACGATGACCTCTCTTTACCGCGATCTCAAGCAGGGGAAAAAGAAAAATGAGCTTTCGCACATCGTGGGCCGGCTGGTCGAGCTGGCAAGGGAAGCGGGCGTTGCGGTCCCCTGCCATGAGGCCGTGCTGGAACAGTACAGGGAGTTTCTCTGAGCAGTGGATGAAAAGAGCGAAAAATCTGCGGTAAAGGTGATGATGGCATCTTGGAAAAAGATGCAGGGAGGAAAGCCTGCCTGCCCCGGTATGCAGGCCTTGCGGTGGACGCCGTTTTGGCAGGTGTGGCGCTTGGCATTGCCTGCACCGCCAATGTGGCGGTGCGCCCCACCGCGCTGGGGGCGCTGCTCTTTTCGGTGGGCATGTTTACCATTGCAAGCTGCGACATGGCGCTGTTTACGGGAAAGCTGTGCTTTTTGCTGGAGAAGACGGGGCCGGGGCTTGCGGAGCTGCTGCTGTGCTGGCTGGGAAATTTGCTTGGCGTGTCGGCGGTGGGCTACGCGCTGCGCCTGACCAGGCTGGCGCCGGTGATTGCCGCAAGAGCCGCCGTCTTTTGTGAAGAGCGGCTTTGCGACAGAGCGGTCAGCATTTTTTTGCTTGGCGTTTTCTGCAACTTTTTGATCTGTATGGGCGTCCAAAACTACAAGCACAAAAGCGACGTGCTGGGACGGTATGTCGGCCTCTTTTTGAGCGTGACGGTGTTTGTCTCCTGCGGCTATGAGCAGAGCATCGCCGACATGTACTATTTTTCACTGGCCAATTTGTGGGGGGCGGGAGCTCTGCGCGTGGTGCTGCTGGCCTCCCTGGGGAATTTGGCGGGCGGCCTTTTGATGCCTGCTGCCGCCGGCTGGAAGGAAAAAATAAGCAAGTCCTCAAGCGGGCTGCCGTCCTTATGAGAGGGCTGCGTTTTTGGAAACGGGGCGAGGGAAAGCGGCGCCGCAAAGGCATGCCGGTGCGCACCGCCCCTGAAGAGAGGCTTTTGTCAAGGGGGAAAGCAGCCCTGCTGCAGCCCCTTTGGGGGAGGCCGGGCGATTCAGACAGGCGTTTTCGTCCCGCGTCCGGCTTTTCAAAAGAAATGGGAGGAATGAACATGAAAAAGAAACTGTTGTCGGGAGCTCTTGTGATGGCCATGGTGCTCTCACTGGCTGCCGCGACGCCCCTGTCGGCACTGGCCGACGTGACGGGCGGCGTGGATGTCGCGGGGCTGACGCAGGGAGCCGCCCTGTCGGCCCAGACCAGCTATGTCATTCGCGACTGGGACGGGCTGGTCAGGCTGTCGGAGCTGGTGGGAGCCGGGATGGACTTTTCCGGCTGCCGCGTTTATTTGACGGTAGACCTCAACGGCACGGGGAAATCCTTTGCCCCGATCGGACTTTACGCCTATCCCTATGAGACGGCGGTGCCCTTTAACGGCCTGTTTGACGGGCAGGGGCACGTCATCTCCGGCCTGTCCGGCGTGCAGGGCCTGTTCGGCTGCATCGGCAAGGAGGGCGTGGTGCGCAACCTGACGGTGGATTCCGATTTGGAGGCCGAGAGCTATGTAGGCGGCGTGGCGGTCTATAACTACGGGCTGGTGGAGCGCTGCGTCAACAAGGGCGACATCTCCAACACCGACAAGACCTCGGCGGCCGGCGGCATGGTGGGCGCCAACTACGGCACGGTGCGCAGCTGCTCCAACGAGGGCACCATTTCAGGCCACAAGGTGGGCGGAATGGTCGGCATTCACCCCACCGGCGCCGTCAATCCCGTGGTGGAGATCTGCAACAATTCGGGCATGGTGGACGGCACCAGCAATTCGGGCGGCATGGTGGGCGCCAGCATTGTCACGGCGACGGTGCAAAACTGTGAGAATACGGGCTCGGTCAGGGGAGAAGGCGGCATAGGGGGCATTGTCGGCATGGCCGGCAACACCACGGTGAGAAACTGTGTCAACCACGCCGAAATCGGCGGCACGGGGGACATGGGCGGCATTGTTGGAACCGCTGTCTACGGCTCTGCCATTTACAACTGCTACAGCAGCGGCCGCGCCGAGGGAATCGGAAGAGCGGGCGGCCTTGTGGGCCAAAAGGCCGATGGGATCCTCCAAAACTGCTATTGGCTCAACGACATCACAGGGGCGCCGGCCCTTGGCATGAGCGACGCTGTGGGATACGACTACAATTCGGTGCAGACCGTCAACTGCAGCGCCTTTGACTTTGACAGGGCGCTGTGGTCGCCCTCCGGCACCAACGGCGTGTTTATGGGAGAGGCAAACTCCGGCATGGTTTATACCGAGCTTACGCAGGCGCTCAACGGCTGGGTGCAGTCCTACGCACGGCAGACCTGTTTTCGCTGGGAGCTTGACACCGCGAAAAGCAACTACCCGTCGCTGCTCGAGCAGGCCATCACGCCCTCGGCCACGCCCGCAACGGGGGGCTATGGCGGCAGCGTGAGCGTCGCGCTGGAGAGCGATACGCAGGGGGCGGCCATCTACTATACGGTGGACGGCAGCACGCCGACCTTGTCTTCCGCGCGCTATACCGGCCGCATCCTGATTTCACAGACCACAACGCTCAAGGCCATGGCGGTTCAGACCGGGATGGAAAACAGCCCCGTCATGACCGAGATTTACACCGTGACCGAGGGCGCGGATGAGACCCTTTCGCCCGGCATGGTGGCTCTTCGCACCGAAGGGGAGCGGCAGATCGTGGTGCGCAAGTCCCTGGTGCAAAACGGGAAAATCAGCGTGCCGGACGGCGACGTCACGGGCCTTTCCGCCGCAGACCTGGGCAAGAGCTTTGCCGACACCGACGGTCACTGGTGTGCCGATGCCGTGGCCTTTGTGACGGCGCGCAATCTCTTTTTGGGGGTCAGCGAGACCGAGTTTGCGCCTGACAGCGCCATGACGCGCGGCATGCTGGTCACGGTGATGCACCGTCTGGAGGACGAGCCGCAGGGACAGGGGGAGAGCTTTTCCGACGTGCCTGCCGGGGCCTATTATGAAAACGGCGTGCGCTGGGCAAGCGGCACGGGGCTTGTCGCCGGCGTGGGAGAGGGCCTGTTCATGCCGGACAGCCCCATCACCCGGGAGCAGATGATCACCATTCTCTACCGCTATGCTGTTTCGCAGGGGTATGACGTGTCGCAGGCTGCGGATCTTTCGGACTATGCCGACGCGTCGGAGCTGTCGGACTATGCGCAGGATGCAATGAAGTGGGCTGTTGGAAGCGGCATCTTTTTCAGCGAGAGCGGGGAGCTTGACGCAAGAGACAATGCAACGCGTGCGCAGGTGGCCCAAATGCTCATGAATTTCGGCATCCGTTACTGGGCCGGTTGACAAGAAACAGCCGCTTTTGTTACACTGTTATGTGGAAGGCCCGCGCAGGGGACGGTATTGCCCGGCTGCCCGGGCCGACAGGGACAATAGAAATCACGAAACGAAAGAAGGAACTGCCCATGCCCAGCTATCTGGACGAAGATATCGAAAAGAAACTGTTTACCATTCTCCACAAGAAATATCCCGAGCGGTGCGGCGAGATTTCCGAGACCAATCAGTGGGAAGCGAAGGTTGAGGGAATGCGCGGTGTTTCGGTCGGCGAGGGCGTAATGGTCTTTGCACGCGGGGAAGGCCATGTGACCGAAGTTGGGGACGGTTATGCCATGATTTTGCTGACGGATCGCAGGGATGCGCCTCATCCCGGGGATGAGGTTGTCTCCACGGGCAAGCCGGCGGAGGGCTTCGAAGGCTGACCGGGACCCGCAGGGCATGTGTGCCTGCAAGCGCTTTGAACGGGGCTTTTGAGCTGGTACACTCTTCTTTCCGGGGAAGAGAAAAAACCTTTGTGTCCGGAGGGGATGAGCATGCGGCTTTGGAAAACGCTTCCGATTACGAGCGAGGATTGGTACAGCAGAACGGTTGCGGCCTGCTCTTACCTTGGCCTTTTGCTGATGCCGGCCCTGTATGCGTCGAGGGACGACGACTATATCGCCTTCCATGCAAATCAGGGGCTGACGATGCTGCTGGCCGAGGCTGTCTATGTGCTGCTGCTTTTGGCGGCGGGACGGGCGGGGTTCCTGCTGCTGCCGTGGCAGTATTACCGCAAATGGACGCTGCTTTTGCGGTGGGCGCTGCTTGCCCCTGCGCCCTTTTGCCTGCTGGGTGTGGTGCGGGCGATGAGGGGCAAGGCGACGACCATGCCCATCATCGGCTGGATTCGCCTGCTGCGGGGCTCTCCCGCTCTCAAAGAGAAAAAGCAATGAAAAAGAAGAAGACGGGCGCAGAGAAACCCTTGCGCCCGTCTTGTTCTTTATCAAGACAAACGTTTCTAAAAGGCGGGGTGGCACCCGCTTTTTTTTTGAGGCGTTTTCCATTGGAGAACGTCTTAAAACATGCCTTTTTGATGGCAGTGCGGCAAAAGGGAACGGGGCTGTTTTTTACAGGGTGAAGCGGACTTTGAAAAAAGAGAGAGGGGGCTTTGGAAAGGCAAAAGCTTTTTCTTTTCCGGGGCCGGCGGATGTGGTAAAATAGCAGCAAGAGGAAAGGGGGCGTTGAGGCCTTGCTGCAACTGGTGTATGGAATGCCCGGGACAAACCGCAACCATGCGTTGGCGCAGGAGCTTTTCAAACGGAAGGGGAATCGGCCCTGTTTGGTGCTGGTGCCAGAGCAGCTGTCGGTCACGATGGAGCGCCGGCTGCTGGAAGAGCTTGGGGACGAGCTCTCGCTTTGGGTGGAGGTGCTCAGCTTCCGGCGGCTCCCCGACTATGTGTTTGACCGGCTGGGCGGCCGCGCACGTCAAACGCTCAGCGAGGGAGGCGTGCGCATTTTGCTCTCCGGCGTGCTGAGCCCGCTTCGCCCCGATTTGCGCCACTTCGGGCAGCTTTCGCAAAAGGCCGATTTCATTGAGCTGCTGCGCGCCCAGTTTCAGGAATTTGCGGCCTATGAGACCGATGCCGACGAGCTGATGGAGCTGTCGTGCCGTCTTCCCGAGAAGGAACTGGGAGATAAGCTGCACGATTTGGCGCTGCTGTATCAGGCCATGCTGGGCCGCATGAGCGAGAACAAAAGCGCTGAGTTTGCACTGGATGCCGCCTGTGATTTGCTCAGGCAAAGCAACCTCTTTTCGGGTACGGATGTGTTTTTGTGGCATTTCAAGGGCTTTACGCCGCAGGAGCTTGCGGCCGTTGAACTCATGCTGGCCTCGGGCAGCACGGTGACGGTTTGCCTGCTTGGAGAGCAGGAGGGCGAATCGGAACTCTTTGCCCCCTGCCGCACGACGGCGCGGCAGCTGCGCTCCATGGCGCAGGAGGTGGGGTGCGGGCTGCTGGAGGAGCGGACGCTGACCGAGACACAGCCGCACAGTGCGGAATTGGCGTATCTGGAGCGGCATCTTTTTCAGGAGCAGCGCGCCGCGTCCTGGGAGCAGCCCACACAGGATTTGAAGGTGGCAAGGGCCATGACGCAGACGGCGCAGGCCGAATATATTGCGGCACGGATCTGCATGCTGGCGCAGCAGGGCTGCCGTTGGCGGGAAATGGCCGTTGTGGTTCGGGAAACGCCTCAAAGCGGCATTCTGGAAGCCGCCTTTCGAAAGTTTGGCATTCCCTTTCAAATGGACAGCAGAGGATATCTGGCAGACAAGCCGCTTGCGGCGCTGCTTTTTTCGGCCATTCAGGTGGTGACGGGAGGCTATGTATGCGACGATGTGATGGCCTATCTCAAGACGGGGATGGCCGGCCTGAGCATGGACGAGGTGGATCGTCTGGAGAGCTACGCTTCGGCGTGGGAGCTGCGCGGACGGCGCTGGACGGCGCCCTTCTCCCTGCACCCCGACGGGTTTGACGGGGTTTTTGACGAGCAGGCAAGAAAGCGCCTCTGGCGGCTCGAACAGCTGCGCCTTCGTGCCGTCGCGCCCCTGGAACGGCTGTGCGAGAGCCTGAGGCAGGGCGGCGCCCACAACATTTCCTGCGCGTTGTACGCGCTGCTTGAGGATGTCGGTGTGCAGGGGCAGCTTGAGGCGCTCACCCAGCGCGCGAGGGCGGCGGGAGAGGAGGCGCAGGCGCTGGAATACGAGCAGACATACGAAACCGTCATCTCCCTGCTGGAACAGATGGAGGCGCTGGCCGAGCCTGAGGTGACGGCCCCGCGCTATGCCGAGCTGCTGCGGCTTGCGGCGTCGCAGAGCCGCCTTGGCATCATTCCGGCGACGCTCGACTGCGTACTTGTGCTGGGAGCGGACCGGGTCATGCCCGGTATGGTGAAGCACGCCTTTGTCATGGATTTCACGCAGGACTCTTTTCCAAAGGCTGTGGCGCAGGAGGGGCTTTTGAGTGAGCGGGACAGGCAGAGCCTGCGCAGCCACCAGGTGTCGCTCTCGGCCTCCGGCGAGCAGGAGGCCTTGGAGGAGAGCTATTACGCCTATGTGGCCATGATGGCGCCCACACAGACGCTCACGCTGACCTATTCCCTGCAGGAGGGCGGGGAGCAAAAGCGCCCTTCCCCCTATCTCATGGCCATCAAGAGCCTGTTTCCCGGGCTGACGCAGGTGGATGTGGAGGCGTGGAGCAGGACGCCGGAGTCCATTTGTGCGCCGGCCCAGGCCCTGGAGCGCTTTTTGTCCCTGCAGGAGGGAGACCCGTTGAAACAGCCCCTGAAAGAGGCGCTGCTTCGGGACGGGGAAATGAAACAGCGCCTGCTGCGCATGGAAGAGGCAATTGCGAAAACGGGCGAAAACCCGGCCTTTTCCGACCCCGCCCTGGCAAGGACGCTTTATGGCCACGGCCGGGCAATTTCTCCGACCTCTTTGGAAAAATATTCCCAGTGCCCCTTTTCGCATTTTTGTCGGTATGGGCTTTCTCTCAAGCCAAAGAAAAAGCATGTGTTTGACGCGCTGCAGGCAGGGACCTTCCTGCACCGGGTGATGGAGCTTTTTTTCAAGGGGCTTTCGGAGCAGGAGAGGAAAACCCTGTCGCAGCAGCAGATCCGCGAGCGGGTGGACGCTGCAATTTCAAAGTATGTGCAGGAGTGCCTGCCCGACTACGACCAGAGGGAAGCCCGTTTTCAAAGGCTCTTTGAGCGCCTGCACCAGATCCTTTATCATACGGTCAGCGTCTTGCTCGACGAGCTGAAAAACAGCGACTTTGTGCCCATGGATTTCGAGCTTTCGGTTGGCGGCGACATCCCCCCTCTGACCATCGGGGAGGGAGACGACGGGGTGCTGGTTCGCGGGAAAATAGACCGTGTTGACGGCCTGCGCCGGCCCGAGGGGCTCTATCTGCGCGTTGTGGATTACAAATCGGGCAAAAAGCGCATGGACTATGCCGAGATTTGCCAGGGCATCGGCCTTCAAACGCTGCTCTATCTGCTGGCCCTGCTCAAAAACGGGGAGGGACGCTACGGGGAAACGCTGCTTCCGGCAGGGGTGGTCTACGTTCCGGTGCGCCTTGACGTTGTATCGGCTGACAGCAGGGAGATTTCCGAGGGCGAGCTGCGGGCCAGGCGAAAGCCGCGCCGAAACGGGCTGCTGCTTGCAGACGAGCAGCTTTTGAAGGCCATGGACAAAAGCGGCGCCTATGATTATTTGCCGGTGGCCGCAAAAAAGAAGGATCAGGAGCTGCTCATTGACTGGAAAGCCTCTTCGCTGGCATCTTTGCCGCAGATGGAGACGCTCATGCAGTATATGGAGCATGTTCTGCAGCAGACGGCGCAGGCGCTGCGCGAGGGGGGCGTTTCCATTGACCCCGTGCGCAGCCTCTCGCCGGACGGGGTCGACGCCTGCCGGTTTTGCGAGATGCGGGCGGTGTGCCGCTTTGAAGGGCAGCCGCGAGTGCTTTCTCCCATGGGTGCAGCGCAGTTTTGGGAGTGGATCACGGCCAAAGAGGGGGGGAACGCGCATGAGTGAGGTGCACTGGACATCGGAGCAGAGGTCTGCCATTGAGGCAAGGGGGCATACGCTGCTGGTGAGCGCCGCGGCAGGCTCCGGAAAGACGGCGGTGCTGGTGCAGCGCATTTTGGAGCAGGTGCTTGACCCGAAGGATCCCTGCGATGTGACCGACTTTCTCGTTGTCACCTTCACCCGCGCTGCCGCTTCGGAAATGCGGGAAAAGATGACAAAGGCCATTTACGAAGAGCTCGAACGCCGGCCGGGCAGCCGCCGGCTTGAGCGTCAGCTTGCCCTGATGCCCTCTGCGGCCTTTGAGACCATTGACGGGTTTTATTACAGACTGGTTCGCGAGTATGCCGGGAAACTGGGGATTTCCCCGGCGGCGCGCATTGCTTCGGAGGCAGAGCTGACGCTGCTGTATGAATCGGTGCGCGAGGAGCTGCTGGAGGAGTACTACGGGAAAAAAGACGAGGATTTTTTGCAGGCGGTGGATTATTTTTCAGGGTCAAGGGACGATTCCAAATTCCTTGAAGTGGTCGATCAGCTGCGCCGGCTCACCTCGGCATATCCGCAGCGCGACGCTTTTTTGGAGCGTCAGGTGCAGCTCTATGAGTCTCCGCCTGCCTTTGAGCAGACGCCCTACGGGAAGGCGCTGCTCGAGACGGCGGCGCTGCGCATCGAATATGCACAGCTCTTGCTGCAGGAGGCCATGGAAGCGGCGCAGCAGGATGAGGTGCTCGAACAGAAGTATCTTCCGGCGCTGACGGTCTATGAGCAGGCGCTTAGCGATCTGCAAAAAGCCGTGGAGCGGGGGGATTTCGACGGGGCCTTTCATTTGCTGAAAGCCTTTGAGCCGCCCCGCTTTGCCCCCGCCGCAAAGGCGGACAAGGTGCTGAGAGAGCAGGTGAGCGGGCGAAGGGATCTCGTCAAAAAACAGATGATCCAGCTCAAAGACAAATGCTTTTTTCTCACCGCCGGCCAGGCAGGGCAGGATGCAAAAGCCCTAAGCGGCGCGCTGCGCGGCCTGTGCGGCTTTACGGGAGAGCTTGAGCGGCGTTTTTCAACGGCCAAAAACGAGCGCAGGATTCTTGATTTTTCCGACCTCTCGCACCTGCTGTATGACCTGCTGGTGGAGAGCGTGCAGGACGGCGTGATCAGGCCGACCGATACGGCGCGGGAAATTTCAAAGCGGTATCGCGAGATCCTTGTCGACGAGTATCAGGACACCAACGAGCTTCAGGACGTTATCTTCCGCGCCATTGCGAGGCGGGAAAGAAATCTCTTTTTTGTGGGCGACGCCAAGCAGTCCATCTATCTGTTCCGGCAGGCCGAGCCCCGCATTTTTGTGGAGAAACGGCGCACCTTTGCCCCTGTGTCGCAGCAGGACGCCCCCTGCAGGCAGCTGACGCTTTCCACCAATTTCCGCAGCTGCCGCAGCGTGGTGGAGTTTGTCAACGCCGTCTTCGAGCAGGCCATGAGCGAGGAGCTGGGAGGCCTTTCCTATCAGGGGGAGGCGCTTTGCTTTGGCGCGCCCTACCAAACGGAGCAGGATGTGCCGGTGGAGCTGCGGCTGCTCGCCAAGGAGCAGGGGCAGCAGGAGAGCGCGCAGCAGGAGGAAGGGGAGTCCTTTGACGAGGCGGAATATGTGGCGCGCCTGGTGCAAGAGCTTTTGTCCACCGCCCTTGTCACAGAAAAGGACGGTACGCGCCGCGCGGCCCGTAAGCAGGACATCGTCATTCTCATGCGTTCTGTCAAGGATGCGGCGCCTCTGCTTGAAAAGGCCCTTGCACAGCATGGCATTGCCGCTTACAGCGACACGCCGGAGGCCTTTTTTTCCCGCCCCGAAGTGCTGCTTCTGATGTCGCTGCTGGAGTGCATCGACAACCCCCTGCAGGACGTTGCGCTGGCCGCCGTGCTGCGCTCGCCGCTCTGCGGGCTCTCCCCGGACGAGCTGGCGCAAATCCGGCTGAGCCTGCCCGACCGCCCCTTTTACGATGCCGCAAGGGCTGCGGCCGGCAGCATGCCGGCGCTTTCCCTTTTCCTGGAGCAGCTCGGACGCTGGAGAGAGCTTGCCAGGCGGGAGCCGGTGGAAAAGCTGCTGTATACCGTGATTGAGGAAACGGGGCTGATGGCGATTGTTTCGGCGATGCCCATGGGGGAGCTGCGCTGTGAAAACGTCCGGCAGCTTGTTGCGTATGCGGCCGAATACGAAAGCACGGCCTATCGGGGGCTCTTCCGCTTTAACCGCTATCTGGAAGGGCTGCGGCGCAGCGGACGGGATCTGCCTGCGGCCAGGCTCAGTGAGGACAGCGACCTGGTGCGCATCATGAGCATTCACAAATCCAAGGGGCTTGAATTTCCCATTGTGATTTTGTGCGGGCTGGGAAAGGCGCGCAATAAAACCGATATGCGGCAGAAATTCGTGCTCAACGGCGAGGTCGGCGTGGGGCTCAAGCTGCGCGATACGCAGCGCCTTGTGGAGTTCGATACGCTGCAAAGGGCAGGGGTGCTGTGCAAAAACGAGCGCGAAGCCCTGGCCGAGGAGCTGCGCTGCCTTTATGTTGCAATGACCCGGGCCAGGGAACGCCTGCTGCTGGTGGTGGACGCCAGGAAAAGAGGCCTCTCAAAGCTCGAGCCCGTTGTGTTAAAAAGCGGACGCATCCACCCTGTGCAGCTGCTGGACGCAGCCAGCCTGGGGGAGCTTCTCCTGCTGACGCTGCAGACCACCGATGCGGGGAAATCCATCTGCCGGCATTACGGGCTGCAGGAATGCAGGGTGTACAGGGAAATCCCTTGTCAGGTCTATGTGGAGCGCGGGGAGAGTTTTACACAGGAGCAGTGCGATGCCGCACCGCCGCAGCAATGCCGGACGGGGCAGGGGAGCCCCCCCTTCTCGGGATGGGCGCCGCTGCCCGAGAGTGGGGCCGAGAGGCTGCCCGCCAAGCTCACCGTGACGCGGCTCAAGGACATGCTGCATGCCGGGCAGGATTCCGATACCCCTGCGGGAGAGCGTGTCAGCGCCTATCGCCTGCAAAAAGCGGTCTTTCGCAGGCCCTCTTTCGTGGCCAGGCAGCAGGCCCCCACCCCGACCGAAGCGGGCACGGCCATGCATGAGCTGGTGCAGTTTGCCTATTTCAGAGGGCTTGCCGAGGACCCCTATACGGAAATCGACTATTTGGTGGAACGGGGGTTTTTGAGCGCAAGGCAGAGGGAATTGATTTCGATTGACATGGTAAAAGCCTTTACAGACAGTCTGCTCTTTTCCAGGCTGCTCGACGCCAGGTGGCTCAAGCGGGAGCTGAAATTCACCGTGCTGGCAGAGGCGGGGGAGCTGCTGCCAGGCTTGAACGAGCGGCAGAGGGGGGAAAAGCTGCTGCTGCAGGGGGTGATCGACTGCATTTATGAAGGGGACGAAGGGATTGTGCTGGTCGATTACAAAACCGACCGCGTGCGTGCGGCACAGGTTTTGGTGCAGCGATATCAAAATCAGCTGCGCCTGTATGCCGACGCCTACTTTCGGATGACGGGGCAGCGTGTGGCAAGGGCGGTGATCTACTCCTTTTCCCTGGGCTGCGAAATAGAAGTCCCTCTCAAGGAGCAGCAGGACGGGCATTCGCGCAAATAGGAAAGAGGAAAAAAGCAAAAGGCGCCCATTTCTGCCCATGCCCGGCGGGAAAAGGGGCCCTTGGAGGGCCCTGCCCTGTTAAAGGGGGCCGGGGAGAAAAAACTTTTGAAAGCGCCTTGTTCCGGCCGAGCGGGCCGTGCTATACTTTTACGAAAAGAACGCCCCCGGCCGGCAAGCTCCAGGACAAGCCGCATGAGGCGGCCCGGCGGGGGAGAGAGCTGCGCCATGTCCCGGGAAATGATTGCGGCGCGCAGCCATGGATAAAAGTTGTCGAAACTCTTGAAATTTTGAAGAATTTGAAGAAAAGGAGCCGGAGAACATGAGTGAGAGCAGCAACCCCTTGACCTGGAAGGAAGTGTGCGACGTTGCACGCAGGGACATGCTGACCTGCAAGGTGTGCAGGGAGTGCAACGGGGAGGCCTGCCGGGGCGTGATGCCGGGGCCGGGAGGAAAGGGCACGGGTGTCGGCTTTGTGCGCAGCTATCAGAAGCTGCAGGAAATCAAGCTGCACCTGGACACCATTTACGAGTACGGCGAGATCGACATGTCGTTTGTCTTTTTCGGTAAGAAGTTTGCAGCGCCCTTTTTTGTCGCGCCCCTGGCGGGAAGCCAGAACCAATACGGGCCCAAGTATCAGAGCGTGGAGTTTGGAAGAACGCTGCTGCGCTCGACCTCGCAGGAGGGGGGCCTGACCTTTTTGCCCGACGGCCCGGGGAAAATGTTTGAGGAGACCTGCTCGCTGTGCGAGGCCTTTCCCGGCAATGCGGTGCCCACCATCAAGCCCTGGCCGATTGACGTGATGCTGGAGAAATTCAAGCGCAGCCAGCAGGCGGGCGCATTTGCCGTGTGCACCGACCTCGACGGCGCCGGCCTGGCGCTCGTGCAGGGCGGCGCGGTGCCGGTCATGCCGCACACGGTCAAGGAGCTTTCAAAGCTGTGCGCATCGGTCACGCTGCCCGTGATTGTCAAGGGCGTGATGACGCCTGCCGGGGCCAAAAAGTGCCTGGAGGCGGGGGTCAGCGCCATCGTGGTGTCCAACCACGGCGGCCGTGTGCTCGAGCAGGCGCCTGCGCCGGTGGAGATGCTGTCCGCCATTGTCGACGCGGTGGGCGGGAAAATGGAGATCCTGATTGACGGGGCCATCCGCACCGGCGCCGACCTCTTCAAGATCCGGGGCCTGGGCGCCACGGCGGCGCTCATTGGCCGTCCGTATGCCGTGGCGGTCTACGGGGGCGACAGCGTCGGCGTGAGCTGCTACTCCAACAAGCTCAAATTTGAGCTACGCGAGGCCATGATGATGACAGGCGCCCTCACGCTCGACGACATCACCAAAGACAAGCTGTTTTTGCCCGAATGGGCCAAATAACGACATTGGGAAAGGAAAAACGGGCAATGAAGCTTTTTGTGGCCGACAATTACAACCTGACGCAGCAGGAGCTCGACGAATTTCGCGCCATGGGATATGAAATCACGGTGGCAAGGCCCGACCAGGCGCCCAGCGAGGTCTGCGAAAACCATGAGGAGATGGAAGTGGCGCTGTGCGAGCACTTTTATCTGAAGGCGCACCTGGGGGAGATGCCCAATCTGCGCATGGTGCAAATGACCGTTGCGGGGCTGGACCTCATGCCGGCCGTGGTTTTTGAGACCTATCCGAACACCAAATTCTACAGTGGCAGCGGCACCTACGGGGTGTCGCTGGCCGAGTGGAGCGTGGGCGAGACGCTTCAGATCCTGCGCCAGAGCGCCCTCTTTGAGGGCTACCAGAGGGAGCATCAGTGGAAGTGGGACGGCAGCGAGCAGACAGGTGAGCTCTGGGGGAAAACCGTTCTGGTGCTGGGCACCGGCGACATCGGTCGGGCCTGTGCCAGGCGCTACAAGGCCTTTGACTGCACGGTCATCGGCCTCAATACCGACGGCAGGCCGGTGCAGGACTTTGACGGGAGCTGCACCCGCGACGACCTGCCCCATGTGCTGCCCCTGTGCGACGTGGTGTGCGTGGCCATCCCCCGCACCGACAAGACGCTGCACATGCTCGACGCCGGGACGATGTCTTGTATGAAGCAGGGAGCGGTGCTGGTCGTCAATTCGCGCGGGCGCATTGTCGACGAGGACAAGATGTGCCAAATGCTGGACTCGGGGCACCTGCGCGGCGCCGCGCTCGACTGCTTTGACACCGAGCCCCTTCCTGCAGATTCTCCCCTGTGGGAGCAGAAAAACCTCATCATCTATCCCCACTGCGGCGGCGTGACCATGGGGCTGCGGGAGAGATACATCGAGCGGTACAAGAGCAATCTTGCCCTGTATGCGCAGGGTAAGCAGCCGGTCGGGCTCATCCACTATGAGCGCGGCTATTGAGCGGGGAGGGACAAGACCATGAGCGAAACCAAGAAACTGCTGCTGACGGCGCTGCCTGTGACGCCGGAGCAAAAACAGGCCCTCGAGGCCCTGGGGTATGACATCGACATCTGCCCCGACAACCAGCCCGTGCCGGCCGACATTGCGGCGCAGGCACAGGTCATCGTCTGCTTCCGGCTGTTCGGGAGCAACGCCCTGAGCGATTTTCCAAAGCTGCGCTATGTGCAGTCCGTGGCGACGGGGGTGGAGGCGTTGCCCCTCAAGGAGCTTGCCAAAACCGACATCCGGGTGGGAAAGGGCAAAAACCTCTACAGCATCCCCATGGCCGAGTGGACTGTCTGCCGCCTGCTGGAGTATTATAAGAAAAGCCGCCATTTTGCAGCGCTGCAGCGAGAGCACAAGTGGGAGAAGGCGAGCTGGGTCGACTATAAGAGCAATCTGGAGGAGCTTTTTGGCAAGAAGGTGGGCATCTGCGGCACGGGGGACATCGCCTTAGCGCTGTGCCGCCTGCTGCGCGGCTTTGAGGTCTCCTCCATTGTGGGCATGAACAGCGACGGACGCCCCGTGGAGGGCTACGACGCCTGCTTTGCGCCGCACCAGCTCTGCGACATGGTCAAAGACTGCGACATCGTGGTGTCGCTGGCCCCTCTGACGCCGCAGTCTGAGGGGATGTTTGACGAGAAGGTCATCTCCTGCATGAAGCAGGGGGCGGTGCTGGTCAGCCTGTCGCGCGGCAAGCTGGTGAACACCGCCGCCGTGCGCCGGGGGCTGGAAAGCGGCCGCCTGGGCGCCCTGATTGCCGACGTGGTGGCCGAGGAGCCGCTCAAGCCCGACAATCCCCTGTGGGACATGGAAAACGTCTACCTCACGCCCCACAACTCCTTCATCACCGACCAGAGGTATGTGCGCCTGTTTGAGCTTGTTTACCAGAACCTCAAGCACTATGCGCTGACCGGAAAGCCCCGGGACGAGGTGGATTTGTCCAAGGGATATTGAGGGTATCCGCGCGGCTTTTTGAAGACGCCAGCTTACATCCATCCTCTGCTTCAAAGGACAGGGCGCGGCGGGAAAAATCGTCAAAATCGTTTACGCAAGTCGCTGTTTTTTCTTCTCAGCTTCACAAAACGGTCATATTCCACGCTATAATAGGGGATGAAAGAAAAGAAAGACCGCAGCCATGAAGGACATCGGTGAAAGGAGAAGAAACAATGATGTTTTACAGCGACGAAGATTTGGATTTTTACGAGCACGAAATTGACTTGACTGCTCTGAAGAAGAGGCAGGAAGAACAGGCCAAAAAGGAAGAACAGGAAAGAGAGCGCCTGCGGGAAGAGCAGGCCAGAAAAGAGGAGAGCCAGACCAAGCGGCGCACCTGGGCGCGTCGTCTGACGGGGCTTGCCGCCGCGCTGGCGGTGTCGGTCACGTCGGTGGCGAGCTATGACTGGCTGGTGGCGCAGCCGCGCATCGAAGAGCTCGAAACCCAGCGCGACGAAATGCAGACCCAGCTCCAGGAGCTGTCGGGCAGCGCGTCGGTGTCGGGCATCTCGAGTGTTGTCTATGGAAATGAGCTCACGGTGCCGCAGATTATTGCCAAGGCCAGGCCTTCGGTGGTGGCCATCAGCACGGTGAGCGGCTGGTCGACCGGGACCGGCTCCGGCGTGATTATGACGGAGGACGGAACCATTCTGACCAACGCCCATGTGGTGAGCGGGGCGCAGTCCATCACGGTTCGCGTCATGGACGGCACCGAGTATGAGGCCACGCTGCTCGGCATGGACGAGAAGACCGACCTTGCCGTCATCAAGATTGACGCCACGGGCCTGACTCCGGCGGAGTTTGGCGACTCCTCTTCGATTGTGCAGGGCGAAATCGCCGTTGCCATCGGAAACCCCCTGGGCCTTGCCTTTGAGGGCTCGGTGACGCAGGGCATCATCTCAGCTGTCAGCCGCGAAATTGAGGTCGACGGACGCACCATGACCTACATCCAGACCGATGCAGCCATCAACCCCGGCAACTCGGGCGGCGCACTGGTCAACGGCTCGGGTCAGGTCATCGGCATCAATTCGGTCAAGGTGTCTTCAAGCGACGTGGAGGGGCTCGGCTTTGCCATCCCCATCAGCGTGGCGCTGCCCATTGCCGAGCAGCTCACCACCTACGGCTACGTCACGGGGCGTCCCAGCATCGGCATCGGCGGCGAGGACGTGACCGACTATATGGTCTATTACTATCGCATTCCCAGAGGCGTGCTGGTCGGCCTTGTGACGCCTGATTCGGGCGCCGAGGCAGGCGGCGTTGAGGTGGGAGACGTCATCGTGGGCCTCAACGGCGTGTCAGTCTCCACCATGGACGAACTGACAAACGAGAAGGACAAATACAGCCCTGGCGACACCGTGACGCTGACCGTTTACCGCAGCGGCGAATATGTGGAGCTCGACGTGGTGCTGGGAGAATCGACGGGAGGTTGACGCCTTGGAGGACAGCATTTGCTCCTGCCGGCTTTTTAGAGGGCTCGAGGGAGAACAGCTCAGGGAGGCGCTGGATTTTTTCGGCGCGCGTGAGGTGGCCTACAAAAAAGGGGAGCAGCTCATCCGCATCGGAGACGCCATGCCCTGCTTTGGCCTGGTGCTGGAGGGCGCCGTGTCGGTGTGCAGCACCGACATCAACGGCAACCGCATGATCATGGCCAGCGTGACCAAGGGGGAGACCTTTGGAGAGTCGCTCTCTTTCCTGCAGGTTCGGGAAAGCCCCATCTATGCTCAGGCAGACACCGACTGCCGGATTTTGTGGCTGTCCACCAGGCCCCTGCATGCCATGCAGGGGCAGCAGGAGCCCGAGGGCTGCGCCTTTACCGGGCGCTTCATCGCCATGCTGGCCGAGCGCACGCTCTCCATGAACAACCGCATTCAGGTGCTGTCCAAAAAGAGCCTGCGCGAAAAGCTGATGACCTTTTTCACCCAGAGGGTGCAGGAGAGCGGAAGCTTTGCATTTGAAATTTCCATGGATCGGAGCGCCATGGCCGACTATCTTGGCGTCGACCGCAGCGCCCTGTCGCGCGAGCTCTCACGCCTTCGGGACGAAGGGGCGCTGAAATTTCGCAAAAATCATTTTGAAATTGTGGATCGCAGGCTGCTTGATCAGCCCTGACATATGTGCGGCGAAGCTGCCGCAGAGCATTTGCTCTGCGGCAGCTTTGTTGCAATTGCAATGGAGTCGTGGCCGCAGCTCTGCTACAATAAAAGCGTAGTAAGAAAGCTGAGGGCGGCGCAGGGCCTTCCTGTGCGCTGCAAAGGAGAGGAGAGAAAAAGGCATGAGTCTCAATAGCACACCCAGTGCAAACCGTCTGCACATTGGCATATTCGGAAAGAGAAATGCAGGAAAATCCTCGCTCATCAACGCTCTGACGGGGCAGAAGACGGCGCTGGTTTCCCCGGTGGCGGGAACCACGACCGACCCTGTCTACAAGGCGATGGAGCTGCGCGGCGTGGGGCCGGTGGTCTTTATCGACACGGCGGGCCTCGACGACGAGGGCGAGCTTGGCGCGCTGCGGGTGGAAAAGACGCGGCAGGCTGCGGACAAAACCGATATTGCGCTTTTGGTTTTGGACGCCGTACCCGACGTGGAGCTGGAGTGGCTTGCGCTTTTTCAGGACAAGAAAATTCCCGTGTTGGTCGTGCTCGGGAAAACCGATACGCTGCCCGACCCGCAGGCCGCCGCAGGCGCCCTGCAGGAGCGCCTTGGACTGCGGGTGCTGCCGGTCAGCGCACAGGAGGGCACCGGCATCGAGGCGCTGCGCGCCGCCATCGTCGAGAGCCTGCCGGCCGACTATGATGCCATCAGCATCACGGGAGATTTGGCAAACCGGGGGGACACCGTGCTGCTGGTCATGCCGCAGGACATTCAGGCGCCCAAGGGCCGCCTGATCCTGCCGCAGGTGCAGACCATCCGGGAGCTGCTCGACAAGGGCTGCACCGCCGTCTGCACCACGGCCGACCGCATTGACGAGGCGCTGGCTGCCCTGGCAAAGCCGCCTGAGCTCATCATCACCGATTCGCAGGTCTTTCCCCTTGTTGAAAAAAAACGCCCGTCCGAGAGCCGCTTTACCTCCTTTTCCATTCTCATGGCGGCCTACAAGGGCGACATCGAACAATTTGCCGCAGGGGCAAAGACCATCGGCGAGCTGACCGAGAGCTCCCGGGTTCTGATTGCCGAGGCCTGCACCCACGCCCCCATGGAGGAGGACATCGGCAGAGTCAAGATCCCCGCCCTGCTGCGCAAGAGGATCGGGCAGGGGCTGGCTATCGACTTCGTGCGCGGCGCCGACTTTCCAGCCGATTTGTCGGGCTATGACCTGGTGATTCACTGCGGGGCCTGCATGTTCAACCGCAGACATGTGCTGTCGCGCCTGTCGCAGGCGCAGCGCCAGGGAGTGCCCATGTGCAATTACGGCATCGCCATCGCCTATCTGACCGGAATTTTAGACAAGGTGACGCTGCCTCGGCAATAAAAAAAACAGGATGTTTTGATTTTTTCATTTTGGAAAAATAGCGCGGCACCGCGCAAGACGGACAGGTGATTTTCCACAAAAAACACACAAAAAAGGGCCTGAGGGTCGGTGCTTTTTTCGCCGGCCCTCAATTTCTTGGTGGTTTTGTCATACTGCGGCCCCGAAAACGGGGGGAATTTATGTGGAACTTGATATGTAGAATTTAAGGGATGCCTGTGATATCCTGAGATATGACAGACAGCTCTATGCATCGTTAGGAGCGTTTTCAACAAAGCAGTGCAATCAAAGGAGATGGTTTTTTGTCTGAGTATCGATTTAACAAAGTGATGGCGGCAAATCGCGGAGAGATTGCCATCCGCATTTTCCGTGCCTGTCATGACTTGGGCATCCGCACACTTGCCATTTACTCCAAGGAAGATACACTGGGACTGTTTCGTACAAAGGCGGACGAAGCCTATCTCATCGGAGAAAACAGGAGCCCTCTGGGGGCTTACCTGGCCATCGACGAGATCATTCCTCTTGCCAAGCGCCGCAAGGTCGAGGCCATTCATCCCGGCTACGGGTTCCTGTCGGAGAATGCCCAGTTTGCCAAGGCCTGCGAAGAAGCCGGGATCACATTCATCGGGCCGCCTTCCAATGTTTTGGCCAAAATGGGCGACAAGCTTGAGGCCAAGAAAATCGCCGTGTCCTGCGGCGTGCCGGTTATTCCCGGCTCCAATGTTCCCCTGACCAGCGCCGAGGAGGCTCTGGAAAAGGCCAAAGAATTCGGATTTCCCATCATTTTGAAGGCGGCCTCGGGCGGCGGCGGACGCGGTATGCGCCTGTGCGAAAAGCCCGAGGACGTTGCGCCTGCTTTTGAGCTGGTGCGCAGTGAAGCCAAAAAGGCTTTCGGCAACGACGATATTTTTATTGAGAAGTATCTTGTTGAGCCCAAGCACATCGAGGTTCAGATTCTGGCCGACCAGTATGGCTGCATCCGCCATCTGGGCGAGCGCGACTGCTCGCTGCAGCGCCGCTACCAGAAGGTCGTGGAATTTGCCCCGGCCTGGAGCGTGCCGCAGGAGATTCGCGACAAGCTCTATGAAGACGCCGTGAAGATTGCAAAGGCGGTCGACTATGTCAACGCCGGTACGGTGGAATTCCTGGTCGACAAAAACGGAAACCACTATTTTATCGAAATGAACCCGCGTATCCAGGTGGAGCATACCGTCACCGAGATGGTGACCGGAATCGACGTGGTGCGCGCCCAGATTCTCATTGCGGCCGGTGCGCCTCTGTCCCATCCCGAGATTGGCTTGGCCGAGCAGTCCGACCTGCACATCAACGGCTACGCCATCCAGTGCCGTGTCACCACGGAAGATCCGGCCAACAACTTCGCGCCCGACAACGGCAAGATCACGGCGTACTATTCGGGCGGCGGCCCCGGCGTCCGTCTTGACGGTGGCAACGTCACCACGGGTTCGGTCATTTCGCCCTATTACGACTCCCTGCTGGTCAAGGTGACCACCTGGGACCGCACCTTTGAGGCGGTGTGCCGCAAGGCGCTGCGCACCATCAACGAGGAGCATGTGCGCGGCGTCAAGACCAACATCCCCTTTGTCACCAACATTCTGCTGCACCCCACCTTCCTGGCGGGCAAGTGCCACACCAAGTTTATCGACACCACGCCCGAGCTCTTCGATCTGGTTGACTCGCGCGACCGCGCCAACCGCATCCTCAAGTATATTGCCCTGCAGCAGGTGGCCGACCCCGATGCGCAGCGCAGCATCCACGAGCCGCCGCGCTATCCCGAGGCGACCCGCGAGATTACGCCCGAGATGGGCCTCAAGCACCTGCTTGACACCAAGGGCCCCGAGGCCTTCTCCAAGTGGGTGCTCGAGCAGAAAAAGCTGCTCATCACCGACACCACCATGAGAGACGCGCACCAGTCGCTGCTCTCCACCCGTATGCGCACCCGCGACATGGTCAAGGGCGCCGAGGGCATGGCCGACGTGCTCAACGACTGCTTCTCGCTGGAGATGTGGGGCGGCGCCACCTTTGACACCGCCTACCGTTTCCTCTACGAATCTCCCTGGGAGCGTCTGCGTCTGCTGCGCGAGAAAATTCCCAACATCCCCTTCCAGATGCTGCTGCGCGGCTCCAACCTGGTGGGCTATGCCAGCTATCCCGACAACGTGGTGCGCGCCTTTGTGGCCGAGTCGGCCCGCTGCGGCATCGACGTTTTCCGCGTGTTTGACTCGCTCAACTGGATTCCCAGCATGGAAGTGGCTATGGACGAAGTCCTCAAGCAGGGAAAGCTGCTGGAGGCCACCGTCTGCTACACCGGCGACATCCTCGACCCCACGCGTGACAAGTACACCCTCAAGTACTATGTCGACTTTGCCAAGGAGCTCGAGCGCCGCGGCGCCCACACCATCTGCATCAAGGACATGTCCGGCCTGCTCAAGCCCTATGCCGCCAGAGAGCTGGTCAAGGCGCTCAAGCAGGAGGTCGGCGTCCCGATTCACCTGCACAGCCACAACACCACAGACAACCAGATTGCCGCCTACATGATGGCCGCCGAGGCCGGCGTGGATATCGTCGACTGCGCCATTGCGCCACTGTCGAGCCTCACCAGCCAGCCCTCGCTCAACTCGCTTGTCGAGGCGCTGCGCGGACAGGAGCGCGACACCGGGCTTGACCCGCGCGGCCTGGAGCGTCTGGGCGACTACTGGGGCGACGTGCGTCTGCGCTACAAGAACTTTGACAACGGCCTTGTTTCGCCGCTCACCGAAATCTACCGCTACCAGATTCCGGGCGGCCAGTACACCAACCTGCGTCCCCAGGTGGAGGCGCTGGGCCTTGGCGCCCGCTTTGACGAGGTGCGCGAGATGTTCCGCACCGTCAACGACATGCTGGGCGACATCGTGAAGGTCACGCCCTCCTCCAAGATGGTGGGAGACCTTGCCATCTTCATGGTGCAAAACGACCTCACGCCCGAGAACATCGTGGAAAAGGGCAAGTCGCTTGCCTTCCCCGACTCTGTGGTCAGCTACTTCAAGGGCATGATGGGACAGCCCACCAACGGCTTCCCCGAGGATTTGCAGAAGGTCGTGCTCAAGGGCGAGGAGCCCATCACCTGCCGTCCGGGCGAGCTGCTCGACCCGGTGGACTGGGACGAACTCGAGAAAAAGGTCAAGGAGTTCAGCCCCGATGCTTCGTGGCGTGACGTGATCTCCTATGCCATGTATCCCAAGGTGCTCGAGGACTTCTTTGCCAAGCGCAAGGAGTTTGGCTATCTCGTGCGCATGGGAAGCCACATCTTCTTCAACGGCATGGCCGTGGGCGAAACCACCAAGGTCAACATCGAAGACGGCAAGACGCTTGTCATCAAGTATCTGGGCCTTGGCGACCGCAATGAAGACGGCACCCGCACCGTGCAGTTTGAGCTCAACGGCATGCGCCGTGAGATCGACGTTCCCGACCCGCAGGCGGCGGACACCGGCAAGAAGGTGGTCATGGCCGATCTGAACGACAAGGGCCAGGTGGGCGCTTCGATTCCGGGCATGGTGTCCAAAATCAGCGTCAAGAAGGGCGAGACCGTCAAGGAGAACCAGGTTCTGGCCACCATCGAGGCCATGAAGATGGAGACCAGCGTGGTCGCCCGTATGGACGGCACCGTCGAAGAGGTGCTCATCGAGCCCGGCCGCTCGGTCAAGGCAGGCGAGCTGCTCTTCACCATCAAGGCGTAACCCCCGATATCCCAGGCTGCATGTTTGCAAAGGGAGCTTTTCTCAAGGATTTGGGAAAAGCTCCCTTTTCTTGCGCGCCGTGAAAAAGGGCTCTCCCGGCTGCCGGGGAAAGCCCTAAAGCACAAAAAGAAGGCGGCAGGGGTCTTTTTGCCGGCCCTGCTTCGCAGAGGCGCCGGAGCAGCAGGGAAATTTCAAAAAGGGCAGGGGCGGGCGGCGCAGCCCTGCGCCAGGGAAGGCGCGCCGCTTTTGCAGAGGAGGTCAAAGCAAAAGGGAAAAAAGGGTTTTCTCTGGAAAGCGGGCAAAAAATGTGATATGATAAATTTCTTAAGGGGGAGAAAAACGGGAAGGGGGCCGGCGCCCCTCTTTCCCCCCGGGATTTGAGAAGGGAGAAGAGCGCAGTGGCGGGAAAGAAGGATGGGCACACACCCCCTAAAACCAACGCCGTACGCCTGCTCGAGCAGGCGAAGGTCCCCTTTGAGCAGCATTTTTACGGGGAGACGGGGGCCGTCAGCGGGATGGAGGTTGCGCAGGCGCTTGGCCAGGATCCCCGGCAGGTGCTCAAAACACTTGTCACGCAGGGCCGGTCGGGGGAGCACTATGTATTTGTCATCCCTGCCTGCGGGGAGCTGGATTTGAAGAAGGCGGCAAAAGCCGTGGGGGAGAAGTCGATTGAGATGCTGCGGGCAAAGGAGCTGCTGCCGCTCACCGGCTATGTCCACGGGGGATGCTCTCCCGTCGGCATGAAAAAGCGCTTTGTCACGGTGATTGATGAAAGCGCCGGGGCCTTTGACAGGGTCATGGTCAACGGCGGGGCCATCGGCTGCCAGGTGGAGCTGCGCCTTGAGGACTTGGCGCGGCTTGTGCCCTTTAAGACGGCAGACGTCGTGGTCTAATCCCCTTTTTGGGCCGCGCTTGTCTTTTGCCGGTGTTTGTGCTATGTTTGTCTTTAACGATATCTCCCAAAAATCAAGGAGGAACGCATGGGTAAGGGGCTGTTTCCCGACTGCTATTTTCATAGCATTTACGATATCACCCCGGAGTTTTTGAAAGGAAAGGGCATCCGGGGCGTGATTTTGGATATTGACAACACACTGGTCTTTTACGGGGTCTACCGCCCCACGGCGCGCAACACCGCCTGGCTCAACGGCCTGACGCAGGCCGGCCTTGCGGTGGCCTTTGTCAGCAACGGGCGTCAGCAGAGGGTGGAGGAGTATAACCGGGACTTCGGGTTTTACTTTTCCTTTCGCTCGGGCAAGCCCAAAAAGGCGGGATTTTTGAAAGCGGCGCAGGCAATGAATCTTGCACCGTGTCAGATTGCCGTGGTTGGGGACCAGATTTACACCGACATTCTGGGCGGCAACCGCGTGGGCATGTTCACCTGTCTGGTGCAGCCCATCAAGCCGGAGCCGTGGCTGCGCTTTCGGCTCAAGCGGGCGCTGGAGCGCCCCGTTGTCAGAAGACTGAAGCACACGAAGGAGGAGACGCCATGACGGCGAAATTCGGTCCTGCCGGGAATTCCGACGCCTTTTACGAGGCCGGCAACAAGGCCACGCTGCAGATTCCCGGATACCTTGAGAGCCTGGGGCTGACGGCCTACGAATACCAGTGCGGACGCGGTGTCACGGTGGGGGAGGAGACTGCCAGAAAGCTGGGCGCCAAGGCGGCGGAGCACGGCATCACGCTGTCGCTGCACGCGCCCTACTACATCTCCTTGTCGAGCGTGGAGCCCGAGAAGCGCGAGGCCAGCATCGGCTACCTGCTGGCCTCGGCGAGGGCGCTGGACTGGATGGGCGGCAGCCGTGTGATTTTGCACAGCGGCTCCTGCGGGAAAATGTCCAGGGAGCAGGCGCTCTCCCTGGCCTGTGAAACGCTGGCCCGCGCCCGCGCCGCCCTTGACGAGGCGGGCTATGCCCACATTGTGCTGTGCCCCGAGACCATGGGGAAAATCAATCAGCTCGGCACGCTCGAAGAGGTGCTCACGCTGTGCGAGCTCGACGAGCGCATGCTGCCCTGCATCGACTTTGGACACCTCAACGCCCGGACGCTGGGCGCCGTCAGGACACAAGAGGACTATGCCGCCATTCTGGACGCCGTGGAGCAGCGCCTCGGGAAAGAGCGGGCGCGCAGCTTCCACAGCCACTTTTCCAAGATTGAATACACGGCAGGCGGGGAGAAGCGCCACCTGACCTTTGCCACGGACACGGGCTTTGGGCCTGATTTTGAGCCTCTGGCGCGGCTTGTTGTGCAAAGGGGGCTTTCCCCCACCATCATTTGCGAATCGGCGGGAACGCAGGATTTGGACGCCCTTGCCATGCAGCAGACCTTAAAACAGATTGAGGAGGAGATGGCATCGTGAAACAGCCCGGGAGACTGACGCGCTTTCAGCAATCCCTGCCCGCGCAGGCGGCCATTGTCACGTCCAACCTGAACCGGTATTACCTGAGCGGTTTTTTGGGCACGGCGGGCACGCTGCTGGTGATAAAAGACAAGGTGTTCTACCTGGCGGACGGCCGGTATTTCGAGGCGGTATCGCAGAAAGTGCCTTTTGCAAAGGCGGTGCTGGTGAAAAGCAAGGGCTGGGACGAGCTGGCGGCGCTGTGCGCCGAGCTTGGCATCGGGCAGCTTGCCTTTGAGGATTTGGAGATGACGGTGGCCTCCTACCGCGCGCTGGAAAAGGCGATGCCGGGGGTTTCGCTTGTCGGGCTTGCCGATGCGCTGCCGCGCCAGAGGGCCATCAAGGATGAGCAGGAGCTCTCGCTCATTCAAAAAGCCCAGTCCGTTACCGACAGGGCCTATCAGGAGCTGCTCAACTTTATCCGTGCAGGGGTCACGGAGCGGGAGGTGGCACACCGTCTGGAGGAGCTGATGGCCGGCTTTGGAGGCCAGGGCCTTGCCTTTGACACCATTGCCGTGGCCGGCACCCATTCTTCGCAGCCCCACGGCCGCCCCTCCGACTATGTGCTTGCCGACGGCGACTTTCTCACGCTGGATTTCGGCGCGGCTTACGAGGGCTACTGCAGTGACATGACCCGCACCGTGGCCATTGGGCACGCCACCGACGAGATGCGCCTTGTCTACGGCACGGTGCTGGAGGCCCAGCAGAGGGCAATTGAGATGATTGCGGCGGGCGTCTCCTGCCGTGAGGTGGACGCCCTGGCGCGCAGCGTTATGCAAAAACAGGGCTTTGAGCAGTATTTTGTGCACAGCCTGGGCCACTCCTTCGGCATGGAAATCCACGAGCAGCCCGGCCTGTCGCAGGCCAGCGAGCAGACGCTTGAGGCCGGCATGGTCATGACGGTGGAGCCCGGAATCTATCTTCCGGGACGCTTTGGCGTGCGCATTGAGGACGATGTCTTTGTCACGCAGACAGGCTGCATCAATCTGACGGCTTCGCCCAAAGAGCTGCTGATTTTGTAAAAAAAGTCGGGGTTTTGGCAAGATTTCAGTTGCATGGCGCTTCGATTTAGGGTACAATATCTGGAGTGAGTGTAAGCATTGCCTCAACAAAAACAAGGAGGTTCCTGATAACCATGGTTTCTGCAGGCGATTTTAGAAACGGCGTCACCTTTGAAATGGACGGAGGCGTTTACCAGATTATCGAGTTCCAGCATGTCAAGCCCGGAAAGGGTGCCGCTTTTGTGCGCACCAAGATTCGCAACGTCATCACGGGCGCCGTGGTGGAAAAAACGTTTAGCCCCACAGACAAGTATCCCACTGCGTTTGTGGAGAGAAAGGACATGGAGTATCTGTATAACGACGGGTCGCTTTACTACTTCATGGACCTTGAGACCTTTGAAAATATCCCCATCAATGCCGATATTCTGCCCGACAGCTTCAAGTTTGTCAAGGAAAACGAGCAGGTCAAAATCCTCTCTTACAAAGGGAATGTTTTTGGCGTGGAGCCCCCGTTTTTTGTGGAGCTCGTGATCACCCACACCGAGCCCGGCTTCAAGGGCGATACCGCCCAGGGAGGCACCAAGCCCGCCGAGCTGGAAACCGGCGCCGTGGTCAAGGTTCCCCTCTTCATCAACGAGGGGGAGAAGATCCGAATCGACACCCGCACCGGAGAATATATGGAGCGCGCCTGACCGGCAGTGCTCTGCGCAACGAAGGCCCGTGGGGATGTGTCCTTGCGGGAATGACAGGAAAGGAGAAGAAAGCATGAACCTGACTGAGAAAGTTGCATACCTCAAAGGCCTGATGGACGGCATGGAGATCGACCTTGAGACCAAGGAGGGCAAGCTGTTTGCCGCCATTGCCGATGTGCTGGAGGATCTGGCGCTCTCCGTGAGCGATTTGGACGACGAAGTGACCGAGCTGAGTAGTGCCGTCGACGAGATTGACGAGGATCTCGCCGAGGTCGAAGAAGTCGTGTTCGACGACGAGGACGACGAGGAGTATTTCGAAGTGGAGTGCCCGGTGTGCGGCGAGGAGTTTTATGTCGACGCCGAAACCGTGATGGAGGGCGAAGCCGTCTGCCCCGAGTGCGGCACCGAAATCGAAGTGGAAGTCGAAGGCGAGGTCGACGATGACGACGAGGACGAGGACGACGAGGAGTGCGCGTGCGGCGGCGACTGCGGCTGCAAAAATCACTGAGATTCCATAAAATAAGTACGGCAGATGGCCTGCACGGAAGTTTTGCCGTGCAGGCCATCTTTCAGCTCCGGAGAATCAGGAAAGGAGAGAGCCTACATGAACCCTCGAAGAAGGCCTTTGATTCTGGATGTGGACACGGGCAGCGACGATGCGCTGGCCATTCTCACGGCGCTGCTGTCACCTGAATATTTTGAGGTGCTTGGCATCTGCACGGTACACGGCAACCGCCCCCTGCCCAACACCACCGAAAACACGCTGCGGGTGGTGCAGCTGCTCGGCAGCGACGTCCCCGTCATCCAAGGATGCGCCAAACCCATTGTGGCCGGCATTGATAAGCTTCGCGGCCTGCGCGCCAGGGCCAACGAAAAGCAGCTCGACGGACAGGAAAAAGTGGCGTATCATGCCGAATACCTCGATTTGCCCTCTTCTTCCCGGGGCCCTCTTCCGGGGACTTGCGCTTCGCTGTGGTACATCGACACGCTCATGAAGGCCGGCCGGAAGGTCACGCTTGTCATGGTGGGACCTTTGACCAATTTTGCCCTGGCCTACCGGACAGAGCCGCGCATTCTCGAGCATGTGGAGGAAATCGTCATCATGGGCGGCGGGCACGACCAGCACAACGCCACCGGCGCCTCGGAATTCAACATTTTTATGGACCCCGAGGCGGCCGCCATTGTGTTTGAGTGCGGTGAGCATGTCCCGCTCACGGTCATGCCGCTTGACGCCACCCATCACGCAAACATGCGCCCGCGTCACGAGGCCATTTTCAGAAGCTGGGGCAGCGCCGTGGGGGACTTTGTGGCCGAGATGATTCGCGACAGGCTGGACGCCTACAACGTCATGCAGCCTCTGCACGAGCCCGACATCGCCCCCATCCACGACGCCCTTTGTCTGATTTACCTCATTGACCCCAGTGTCATCACACTCAAAAAGAGGGTGCGCGGCGACGTGGTGTGCGGCGGCATTGCCGACGGGGCAACGCTGTTTGACACCCGCTATTTTACCGACGCGCCCAAAAACTGCACCGTCTGCCTTGCCACAGACGAAGACAAATTTGCAAAGCTGTTCATTGAGATTTTTTCAAGGGCAAAATAGAAAAAAGAGGGAAAGCTGGCAAAAATGCGTTGCTTAGTCGGGAGAAAGGCCCCTTGCAGGCAGGGCTTCTTTTTGATGGGGCATGCGGATGCAGCAAGGCTCTCTGTAAGGACGGCGCAGCGCTGAGTCCAAACGGACGATAAAAAGAAACTGCCGCAGCGCACTCTTTTGGGTGCGCTGCGGCAGTTTCAAGCTTTTCAAACACCTTTATACTTTTCCCGTGTGGCGCGTCCCCCACGGATGTGCCGTTCTTTGAGATTTTGCTCCAAAATGGGGCGCACTTCCTCATAGAGCGCTTTGTTGACCTTGAGCAATCTGTCTGTCACGTCCTTGTGGCAGGTTGATTTGGAAACGCCGAATTCCTTTGCCGCCGCGCGAACCGTGGCCTTGTTTTCGATGATGTAATGCGCAAGTGCGACTGCACGTTCCTCTGGAAACCCTTTCAATGCGGCACCCTCCTGACTGATTATTGCATTGCGGAGCCGGCCACAACGCCGCGCTTCGTTTGGTAAAACGGCTCCTTGCAACCAATATATGAGACAAAAAGAGGGACTATGCCTTTTGACACAGACAAAGCGGATATGGTATGATAAAGTATCAGAAACTGGAAAAACAAAACATTCCCGGAGCCTGATGTTGGGGCGGGCAGCCCTGCGCGGGCCTTCCCGGGCGTGAACGTTTGACAAAGGAGTGGAAAACATGAAACTGGTGATTATCGAGCCTCTGGGTGTGGAGAAGGAAAAGCTGCTGACCATGGCAAAGGATGCGCTGGGAGACCGGGTGGAGATTGTCTACCACGACACCCGTGTGACCGATACCGACGAGCTCATCGCCAGAGGCCGTGACGCCGATATCATCGCGGTCTCCAACCTTCCCCTGAACGAGCAGGTCATCCGGGGCTGCGCCAATCTGAAAATGCTGGCCGTTGCCTTTACCGGGGTGGATCACATCGCCATGGACGCCTGCAGGGAAAAGGGCGTCACGGTCTGCAACTGCGCCGGCTACTCCACGGCGGCCGTTGCCGATCTGGTCTTTGGCATGCTCATCTGCCTTTACCGCAACGTCATCCCGTGCGATGAGAGATGCCGTCAGGGCGGCACCAAGGACGGCCTGATCGGCTTTGAGCTCGAGGGCAAGAAGTTCGGCGTGGTGGGTACCGGGGCAATCGGCCTTCAGGTGGCCCGCATTGCAAACGCCTTCGGCTGCGAGGTTTTGGCTTACAGCCGCACGGTCAAGAACGTGGAGGGTGTGAAATACGTCGATCTCGACACGCTGCTGTCCACCTGCGACATTGTCTCGCTGCACACGCCGCTCACCGATCAAACCAGGGGCCTGATCGGCAAAGAGCAGCTTGCCAAAATGAAGAAGAACGCCGTGCTCATCAACACCTCCCGCGGCCCTGTGGTCGACGAGGAGGCGCTGGCGCAGGCGCTCAACGACGGCGTCATTGCCGGTGCCTGTGTGGACGTCTTCAAGGAGGAACCCCCGCTTGACCCCTCCAAGCCTTTGCTGAGCGCCAAGAATATTCTGGTGACGCCTCATGTGGGCTTTGCCACCAAGGAGGCGCTGGTCAAGAGGGCCGTGATCGTGTTTGACAACATCGTGGCCTTTTTGGACGGCAAGCCGCAAAACGTGGTGGGCTAAGGGACGTTTTTGCAGTATTTGAGTAGTTGAGCAAAAAGGGCCGCAGGCTGTTGCCTGCGGCCCTTGCTTGTAAAAAAAGGGGAGCTTTGCTGATCCCGGCAGGGGAAAAAGACTTTTTAGGAAAAGGAGAGGCTGCCTCGCAGACGCAGCGCCTGCCGGGACGCGCGTGCAAAGAGAGGCGACGGCTTATTTGACATCCGTGCGGCGCCTGGCGCAGGCGGCTGTTGACATAAGCCCTCCAGACCTTTTGCAGTGTGGCTACCGATACCGCTTGGGGCGGCGGGGCCGTGGCCTGCGGGTGCGGCGGCGCTTGTTGAGCAGCAGCGTGAGCCCGAAATAGAGCAGCGCAAAAAGGAAGACGACGGCAAAGGTGATTTTGGCATATTTTCCCGACAGGAAAGAGCCGATGCGGTGCAGCACCAGCAGCAGCAGGCTGCGCTCGACCTCTGACTGAGCATACAGATTGCAGCGTGCATATTCCACGTCCTTGCAAGAGAAAACGGCCTGTCCGAGCACCTGGTTTTTGGAAACGGGGGCTTCCACCGTTTCTGGCACAAGATATTCCACGGTCAGATCCTCCGGGGAAATTTCCGTGGGGATGACGGCATACAAATCCTCTGACGCCACCAGCGCCACGCTGTCCTTTGCGGCAGACAGCGACACGGCAACCTCGCAGACGGGAGTCTGCGCCGTCTGCAGCACCGTGTATTGCAGGTTGTCGTAGCACCAGTCCATCAGCGAGATGGCGTCGGTGTAGTGATGCTTTGTTCCACTCTCCTCATCGCGCGTGGAGCCCAAAATCACGGTGATCAGCTGCATGCCGCCCTTGTCGGAGTAGGCGGCCAGGTTGTAGCCAGCCTCGGTGGAGGTGCCGGTCATCACGCCGTCGGCATAGCGGTAGTAGTAGTCTTCTATTTCGCGGCGGTCAACCGAGCTGATAACCAGGGCGTTGTTGGAAAAATAATAGCGGTCGCCTGAGAGGTTCGTTTTGGAGATACGCTTATACTGCGTTGAAACAATGTCGCAAAAGATTTGGTTCTTCATGGCATACTGAACCAGCTTTGCCATGTCGGAAGCGGTGGTGTATTGCAGCGCATCGTCTCTGCCATAGGTGTTGACGAAATGCGTATTATTCATAGAAAGGGCCTCTGCCTTTTGGTTCATGAGCTCGACAAAGGAGTCGATGTCGCCGCTCACGCCCTCGGCCAGCGTGTTGGCGGCATCGGCGGCGGAGGGCAGCAGCAGGCAGTAGAGAAGCTGCTCCACGGTCAGGACCTCTCCCTCCTTGAGGCCGGCCGTGGCAACCCCCGAGAGGTTTTCCAGCGCGGTGGCAGAGACCTCCAGCGTTTGGGAGAGATCGGTAAAGTGTTCAAGCGCCAAAACGGCGGTCATGATTTTGACAAGGGAGGAGCAGGCAAGCTGCCGGTCGGGGTTTTTTGCGTAGAGCACGAGGTTGGTGTCGGGGTGAATGACAAGGGCAGCCTCGCAGAAAAGCTCAGGCAACGCAGCCAGGGCGCTGGCCGAGGGGCTTAGAGAAAAACAGAGAAGGACGATCAAAAACAGGCACACCGCGCGCCTGAAGCGGCAATGCATTTTCCGACACACCTCCTTTCGGGGGAAAACGACAAAATTTTGCAAAATCATTGCATTTTTGAGGGGATGACGATACAATAGACGAATATGTAAGAACCTGCAAAAAGGGGGACGCGCTGTGAAAGGGGCACGGCTGCACATGCTGGCGGTGACGGCAGTCACGCTTGTCTGCCTTTTGCTTGCCGGACGGCTTTTTCCAAACGGAAGACCGGGGCGCACAACCGAAATCGACACCGGGTTTGTTCACGACCGTCAGCAAACGCAGGAGCTCGAGCGGCAGCTTCTCATCAATGTCAATGAGGCGGATTTCGAGCAGATGCAAAACATTTCCGGCGTGGGCCCTGTTTTGGCGCAGGCCATTTTGGACTACAGGGAGCAGCACGGGCCCTTTGAGAGCTTGGAGCAGCTCAAGCAAGTGAGCGGCATCGGGGATGCCAAGCTCGAGCAGATGCGCCCTTACTGCTTCGTCGAATGAGAAAGCGGCAACAGCCGTCCGCCCGAAGAGAATTCGGACGGACGGCTATTTTCATGCCGCGTCAAAGGATGGAAAAATCCTCTGCCTCATAGTGGGGGAGGGCAACAGGTTTTGAAGGCACGCGCTTTAAGGGGTCGTAGCGAAATTTCCGGCAGGAGTAGCCGTCGGTCACAACGCCACGGTAGCGGCAGTTGATGTGTTCGGTATCTTTGATCTGCTGCCCGTGCTCACAGTAAACGCAGCGGGGGATGACATTTTTTCCATAGAGCTTCATCGTGGTTTTCCCTTTCGTTGCTTGCGGGGGCATCCGTATGGCGGCTACTCCACCGTGACCGATTTTGCCAGGTTGCGCGGCTTGTCAACGTCGCATCCCCGCAGCACGGCAATGTGGTAGGAGATGAGCTGAAGCGGGATCACGGAAAGCGACGGCATCACCTCGTTGGGCGCCTGCGGGAGCACGATGAGATCGTCGGCAAAATACAGGAGGGATTCGGCAGGCGGTGTGCAGATGGCCAGAATGCGCGCGTTGCGGGCGTTGACCTCCTTGAGGTTGGAGACCGTTTTTTCAATCAGATGGGACTGCGTCACAAGGCCGATGACCGGCATGTTGTCCGTAATCAGCGAGATGGTACCGTGCTTGAGCTCGCCGGCCGCGTAGGCCTCGCTGTGAATGTAGGAGATCTCTTTGAGCTTGAGGGAGCCCTCCAGAGAGGCGGCATAGTCGAGGCATCGGCCCAGGAAAAAGAGATCCTCATATCCGCAATAGGATTTGGCGATGCGCTCAAATTCCGGCTCGCGCGCGATCAAAGAGGAGACGAGCTCGGGCAGCCTGAGCAGCGTTCCGGTGAAGGAACGAAATGCCGCATCGTCCATCAGCCCTCTGACATAGGCCATGCGCGCCGCAATCATGTAGCCGACGGCAATCTGTGCGCTGTAGGCCTTGGTGGTGGCAACGGCAATCTCGGGCCCCGTCCAGGTATAGACCACATAGTCGCTTTCCCTGGCAATGGAGGAGCCCACCACGTTGACAATGGAGAGCACCTTGGAGCCGCAGGCTTTGGCCATTTTGAGGGCCGCCAGCGTGTCGAGCGTCTCGCCCGACTGGGAGATGACAATGGTGAGATCGTCCTCGGTGAGCAGGGGCTGCCTGCCGCGAAACTCGCTGGCAATCTCCACGTCCACCCGCACACGGCACAGCTTTTCAATGACGTATTTTGTCACCATGCCGGCATGCATGGCCGAGCCGCAGGCCAGGATGGTGATGCTTTTGGCGTCCTTGAGCAGGGAGTCGGGAAGCTCGGCGTCGTCAAAGCAGACCTTGCCGTCGCGGATACGCGGCAGCATGGTGGCCTTGAGAATCGAGGGCGTTTCATGGATCTCCTTGATCATGAAATGCGGATAGCCGCCCTTTTCGGCCGCCTCATAGTTCCAGGTGACGGTGAGAGGCGTTTTTTCGATGGGATTCTTGTCAATATCCACCACGGTGACTTTGTCTGCCTCGAGAATGGCAATTTCCCCGGGCTCCATGACAAGATATTTCTTTGTGTACTTGATGAATGCGGGAATGTCGCTTGCCATGAAATTTTCCCCTTCGCCCAGTCCGATTAAAAGGGGGTTTTCCTGCCGCACACAGATGATTTTCCCGGGCTCATCCTTGCAGATGATGCCAAAGGCATAGGTCCCCCGGATATCGCCCAGGGCCTTGATCACGGCATCGAGAAAATTGCCCGTCTGCTTGTAGTAGTAATCCATCAGGTGGGCGGCGGTTTCGGTGTCGGTCTGGGACGCGAAGGTATAGCCCTGCTCTGTCAAAAAGGCCTTGAGCTCCTGATAGTTCTCGATGATGCCGTTGTGCAAAAGAGAGATGTGTTCGCTGCTGTGGGGATGGGCGTTTTCGTCGGTGGGGCCGCCATGCGTCGCCCAACGGGTGTGCCCGATCCCGCAGTGGGTTTCCACATCCCAGTAGTTTTCCATTTTCTTTTCCAGGTTTTCAATGCGGCCGGCGGCCTTGACCGTCTCGATCACGCCGTCGTGAAAAAAAGCAACGCCGGAAGAGTCGTATCCGCGATATTCCAGCGTCTTGAGCGCGTCAACCAATAAGCGGGCGCAGTTTTTCCTGCCCACATATCCGATAATTCCACACATAGGGATGAAATCCTCCAAAGAAACATTGTATCAAAATTCCCCCTCACACCCTCCGCACGGAGAAAAGACGATTTGCCGCAGCAGGGGGCCTGGCTGGGGCATTGATTTTCCGGTGCTGCACGATTTGTGCTGCGGTTGCCCGCAGTTTTGCATGCAGCTCTCGACAACGGAACCTGCCGAAGGGCACCCGCCGAACGACTCGATCAACCCTTTCCTCGTCCACCGAAGCATGTGAAAACTCCGGTTCCGGCGCTTTTCTGCCAGTGGGAAGGCAGTTTGTTTTGGGGAATGATGCCGGCACAAGCGCATAAAAGTTTGCAACCACCTCCTCATATTCCTCAAATTATACAACAGGATACGGCAAAAAGCAATTCCATTCGGGCATGTTCACAAATCGTTTCTTTTTTGTGCCCGTATTTTCTTGCGCATGGCGGCGTCCGTGACCATGGAGAAGACCATCACGACGCCCACGCTGACCAGAAAAGAGCCCACTGTCAGGGCGGTGAGGATGGCAAAGCTCGAGAGCGTGAGCTCAGGGGTGATGGGCAGCATGACCGAGATGTCCTGCGGGAAAAAGGGGGAGAGCAGCAGGGTCAGCAGCAGGGCAATGGCTCCCTGGAGCAGCTTTCCGTAGCAATAAGGAGTGAGGGAAAGGCCGCTTCCCTCGAGAACGCTTGCCACCTGGCAGAAGATGGACAGCCCTGCCGTTCCGATGAGAAAGCTCTGCAGGGCCAGGCGCAGGTAGGGGGCTTGTGCCAGCGTGCTGACCTTTGTTACGCCGTTTGTCATTTCAAGCAGGCCGGAGAGCAGTACGCCTGCGGTGCCGTTCCCGGTGGGAAGCAGGGAGATGACGACGCCAAAAAAAATGACGAAAGCCGCGATAAAAAGGCAGGTCATTGCACTGTTCTTCACGGCGCTGACAAAGGCGGGAAAAAGAGGCTTTGCCTCAGACGTGCCCCTTGGACGGGAGTCTCTGGGCATGGGGGAGCCGATCGACAGCAGCATGCCCGAAAGCAGCGCCGCCGCAATATGGCAGCCATAAAGCATCCACCCCACCTTGGGGGAATCCCACAGCGCCGCCCCGACGACACCGACAACGAAGGCGGGGCCTGAATTGTTGCACAGCGCCACAAGGCGCTCTGCCTGCTCGGTGCTGCAGCCTCCCTCCTCATAGAGCCTGCGGGCCGCCGCGGCACCGACGGGATAGCCCGACAGCACGCCCAGCAGCAAGACGGGCGCGGCCTCGCGGGGCTGCCGGAACAGCCGGGGCATCATGCCGCCCAGCAGCCGCCCCGCCGCATTTGTGACACGCAGGCTGATGAGCAGGTCTGCGACAATCAAAAAGGGAAAGAGCGTGGGGAGAACGCTGACAAAGGCCAGGCGTGCGCTTTCCCTTGCCGCCGCCGCCACCTCTGTGGGGAAGATGAGCAGGGAAGCCGCGCCCATCCCCAGCAGCGTGACAAGCAGGGCCTGGCGAAAACGAAACACCGAAATCCCTCCTTTTGGAATCGAGATGCTTATACCTATGTGGACGGGTTGGCAAACATGCCTGTCTGGTATGGCCAGAAAGATGCCCTCATACACTGGGGAGAAGAGAAAAAAAGGCAGTCGGGGCCTTGGTGCCGCTGCGTCAAAGGGAAGAGGGAGGTGCCCCATGGGCAAGAAGGAGAAAAAACGGGGGCTGACGGAAATGGTCGCACATGAGCTGGAAGTGCCGCTCGACGCCATGACGCTGCTGCCCCGCATTGAGTGTGTCGGAGACAGGGAATTGACGGTGGAGGGGCATCGCGGCATCCTGGAATACGGGGAAACCTGTATTAGGCTGTCGGGCGGAAGCATCGTGCTCAATATCCAGGGGCAGGGGCTTGAGCTGACGGGGATGACCCCGACAAGGGCCCGGGTGTCGGGCACGATCAAAAGGCTTAGCTTTGAGCGGGCATAGCACAGGATAAAACGGAGGGGACGGCTGTGAGGGAATGGTTTAAGTCGGCGCTGTCGGGCCGGGTGACAATCCGGGTAACGGGATTTTTTCTCGAGAGGTTTTTGAATCTCACGGCAAAGCGCGGCCTTCCCACCTGGGACGTGCACCGCATCAGCGAGACCGAAATGCTGCTCACCACAACGCCTGCCGCCTTTCGGCGCATGAGAGACGCCGCCTTTCGCGCAGGGGTGCGCGTGAAGGTTGCCGGGAAAAGCGGACTGCCCTTTTGGCTGCGCCCCTATCGTCGGCGAAAGGCCCTGCTGCTCGGACTGGTTCTTTTTCTGCTCATGCCCCTTGTGGCCAGCCAGTTTCTGTGGAGCGTGACGGTGGAGGGCTGCGAGCAGCTCGAGCCGTCGCAGGTGCTGGAGGTGCTCGAGGGGCTTGGCGTAAAGCGGGGGGCCTTTTTGCCGGGGCTTGACACCGAGCGCATCGAAACCCAGGCTGCGCTGGAGCTGGATCAGCTTTCATTTATTGCCATCAATCTCAAGGGGACGACGGCGCAGGTGCAGGTGCGCGAGCGGGTTCCTGTGCCTGACAGCCGCGACCCGCAGGAAATCCGAAACCTTGTCGCCTCCCGGGACGGGCAGATCGAGGTGCTGGAGGTCTATGAGGGCGTCGCCATGGTCTCAAGGGGGGACACGGTGCAAAAAGGGGATCTGCTGGTGAGCGGGGCCATCCCCAGCGAGCAGGTGGGCACCCGGTATGTGGCCTCCGACGCCCGCATTTTGGCGCGAACCTGGAAGACGGGCACCATCGAGGCCAAGCGGGTGGCCACGGCGCAGTGGCCCACCGGGCGGCAGCAGATGCGCCACACGCTGCTTATCGGCGACTTTTCAATAAATTTGTATTGGAACAGTGGTATTTCCATGGCCGAGTATGTTACACTGTATCGGGAAAAGTACTTTACGCTGCCATGGGGCGTGACGCTGCCCATTGGCCTGAGGACACAGGCGCTGTGCGAAACGGCGACCATCTCACGGGTGCAGTCGGACGAAGAGCTCGAGCAGCTCTGCCTTGCCAAGCTGCAGGATGTGGTGGATTCGCTTGAGGTGGAGCAGGTGCTGGCAACGACGCACAGCCTGGAGATCACCGGGGAAGGGGCGACCATGGAGTTTGAGGTCACATGCCTTGAATCCATCGCACAGCCGCAGCCCTTCACCCCGTGAAAGACGCCCGGGCAGGGCGGCTGCACCTCATGCAGGGAAAAATAAAAGGAGAAGAACGCGAGTGCTCACAGAACAGATTGTAACCTTTGACCGCCTGGAGGAGCTGACCCATGTGCTGGGCAGTGTTGACGAGAACCTTGACGCGCTCGAGCGCGCCTTTGACGTACACATGACCTTCCGGGAAGGCGGCATCAAAATCATGGGGGAGAGCGAGGCTGTGGCCCTGGCCGCGCGCGCTCTGGAATCGCTCATGCAGATGGCCTCCAAGGGAGAGCAGATCGACACGGCCCGGGTCAACTATGTGGTGGGGCTGACCAGAGAGGGAGAGGAAGACAAGCTGCGCGAGCTGGGCGGAGACGTCATCTGCGTCACGGCCAAGGGCAAGCCCATCAAGGCCAAGACACTCGGGCAGCAGAAATATATCGACGCCATTCGGAAAAACACCATCGTGCTGGGGATCGGGCCGGCCGGAACCGGCAAGACCTATCTTGCCGTCGCCATGGCGGTGGCCGCCTTCCGGGAGCACAAGGTCAACCGCCTAATCATTACCCGTCCGGCTATTGAGGCGGGGGAGAAGCTGGGTTTTTTGCCCGGAGACCTCCAAAGCAAGGTCGACCCCTACCTGCGCCCGCTCTACGACGCCCTGTTTGACATGCTGGGCGGCGAGAGCTTTCAAAAGTATATGGAACGGGGCTCCATTGAAGTGGCGCCGCTCGCCTACATGCGCGGCCGCACGCTCGACGATTCCTTTATCATCCTCGACGAGGCGCAGAACACCACCGTGGAGCAGATGAAAATGTTTCTCACCCGCCTTGGCAGCAATTCCAAGGCGGTGATTACGGGGGACATCACGCAAATTGATTTGCCGCATGACACGCGAAGCGGCCTGATTGACGCCTCGCGCGTGCTGCGAGACGTGGAGGACATCGGAATCATCACCCTGTCGCAGCGCGACGTGGTGCGTCATCAGCTGGTGCAAAAAATCATCGAGGCCTATGAGAAGGCTGCGCAGGCCAGGCAGTCGCATGCGCAGCGCGGGCCAAAAAGGGGCGCAAGAGATGGCAGGTAAATGCCGTGTGGAGTTTTCCAACCGTCAAAAGGATATGCCGGCGGACAAGCAGGTGCGCGATTTGATTCGCGCCTGCTGCGCGCAGACGCTGCGCTACGAGGGGGTGGCATTTGCCTGCCTTGTTTCGGTGAGCTTTGTCACAAAGGACGAGATTCAGGCCCTCAATGCCGAAAGCCGCAAGGTGGACGCCGTGACCGACGTGCTCAGCTTTCCCCTGGAGGAATTTTCAAAGGGTGTGCCGGAGGGCTACCGGCCGGTGATTTCCCCCCTGCCGCTCGGGGACATCGTGCTGTGCCCGGCGAAAGCCGTGGAGCAGGCTGAGCAATACGGGCATTCGCTCGTGCGGGAGATAGCATTCCTGAGCGTCCACTCCATGCTGCATCTGCTGGGGTACGACCACATGACGAAAGAGGACGAGCGGCAGATGTTTGAGCGGCAGGAGGCCATTCTGCGGGAGTTGTCCATTTCAAGGGACGGGCCGGGAGACGGGGCCGGTGCCGCAAGAGGAAAGGAAGGCGCAGGGGACAGATGAGCGGTGCAGAGTATAAGCAGCAGGTGACGCATTCGGGATTTGTGGCCATCGTGGGCCGGCCAAACGTCGGCAAATCGACGCTGCTCAACCGGCTGGTGGGGCAGAAGGTGGCCATTGTCAGCAGCCGGCCGCAGACCACGAGAAACCGTGTGCTGGGCGTTTTGACGAAGGGGGAGTGCCAGATGGTTTTTTTGGACACTCCCGGCCTGCATGCGCCAAGAAACAAGCTGGGGGACTTCATGATGCGCCAGGCGGACAGCGCCGTGCGGTCGGTGGATCTGGCGGTGCTGGTGGTGGAGCCCAGCGACAAAATAGAGGAGGCAGAGCTTGCGGTGCTGCGGCGCTGCGGCTGTCCCGTGCTGCTGGCCATCAACAAGATTGACATCGTCAAAAAAGAGACGCTGCTGTCGGTGATTGCGGCCTATGCCGGCGTCTTTGATTTTGCGGCGGTGGTGCCCATCTCGGCGCTCACGGGGGAAGGGGTGGAGGAGCTGTATGAGGAGCTTGCCTCCCGCCTGGAGGAAGGCCCTGCCTTTTTCCCGGAAGACGCCGTGACCGACCAGACCGAGCGTCAGCTTGTGGCCGAATTTATCCGGGAAAAGGCGCTGCGTACGCTGGACAAGGAGGTGCCGCACGGCATCGCCGTGGAAATCGAGTCCTTTGAGCAAAAAAATGAGGATCTGGTGCACATTGGCGCCGTGATTTACTGTGAAAAGGAGTCGCACAAGGCAATTATCATCGGCAAGGGCGGCGCCATGCTCAAAAAAATCGCCTCGGCCGCCAGAGTGGACATGGAAAGGCTGCTGGGGTGCAGGGTGTATTTGGAGATTTTCGTAAAGGTCAAGCTCAACTGGCGACAGAGCGACGCCTTTTTGAAAAACATGGGCTATGTGGAGTAGGACAGATGGAATTTTCGGCAAGAGGACTGGTGCTGGCCGAGCGCACCGTGGGAGAGTGGGACAAGAGCCTGACGCTGCTGTGTGAGGGGATCGGCAAAATGAGCGCCTGGGCAAAGGGGGCAAAGAGGGTCAAAAGCCCCCTGCTTTCAGCCTGCTCGATGTTCACCTTCGGCAGCTACAGCTTTGTCAAAAAAGGGGAGAGGGTCACCGTGACCTCGGCACAGCCGGAGGAGACCTTTTTTGGCCTGCGCGGGGATGTGCGCAGGCTGGCGCTTGCCGCCTATCTGTGTGAGCTGTGCAAAACGCTGTGCGCCGAGCAGCAGCCGGAGGATGCGCTTTTATCTCTCACGCTCAACGCCCTCTACGTCCTTTCCGCAGCAAAGGTGCAAGAGGAGATTGTCAAGCCGGCTTTTGAGCTGCGAAGCCTTGCCCAGAGCGGGTTTTTGCCCTCCCTTGAAAGCGGCTGCATGGTGTGCGGCGAACAGGGCGGGCCGATGTCCTTTTCCCCGTCGGCCGGGGGGATTTTGTGCGAAAAGCATGCCGGAACGCAAAGGGATTGCGCGCCGCTTTCGCCCTCGGTGTTCTCGGCCATGCGGTATGTCTGCACCTGTGACGCGAAAAAGCTTTATTCCTTTCGGCTGCCGGAAATCCCTCTCAGAGAGTTTGGGGAGATGGGCGAGACCTATGTGAAAACAACGCTGGGAATGCAGTTGCAAACGCTGCAATTTTACCGGCTGCTGTGCGACGACATCAGAAAAATCGAGGAGAATCAATGAATCAGACTGTGACGGAACTGGATCAAAAAGCGCGTCTGACGCTGGAATATGACAAGGTGCTGGACATGCTGGCCGAGCAGACGGGGTGTGACGGCGCGCGCGAAAGGGCAAAGCAGCTGACGCCTGCCGCCGAGCTTGACGAAGTCAAAGAGCGTCTTGCGCTGACCGAGCAGGCGAGGCTTTTGATTGGCAGAAAGGGCAGCCCCCCGATTTACGGGGTCAAGGACATTGTGCCTGCTCTTGAGCGGGCCCAGAAGGGGGCGGCGCTTTCGCCCAGAGAACTGCTGCGGGTGGCCACGGTGCTTCGCGCCGCGCGCGCCCTGCAAAGCTACATTGAGCAGGACACCGAGGATACGCCGGGCATCCGCGAGATGTTTTCGCTTCTCGCGCCTCAAAAGACGCTCGAGGAGCGTATTACAACGGCCATTCTCTCGGAAGACGAGATCTCCGATGCGGCGTCTCCGGAGCTGGCCTCTATTCGAAGAAAGATCATGGCGGCTTCGGCGCGCATCAAGGAGACGCTTCAGCACATGATCCGCACCCCTGCTTACCAGAAGTATTTGCAAGAGCCCATCGTCACGCTGCGCGGGGACCGCTATGTGCTGCCGGTCAAGACCGAATACCGCGCCGAGGTGCCCGGTCTGGTGCACGACGTGTCGGGCTCCGGGGCGACCTGCTTTGTGGAGCCCATGGCCGTGGTGGAGGCAAACAACGACCTCAAGGTGCTGCACGTCAGGGAGGCCGACGAAATCGAGCGCATCCTGCTGGAGCTGTCGGCCTTTGTCGCGGCGCAGGAGCGGGAGATTGCGCTCAACTATGACCTCATTGTGGGCATTGACTTTGTGTTTGCCAAGGCGCGGCTGGCCTACGCGATGGACGCCGTGCAGCCGGGGATCAGCGAGCGCGGGGAGGTGGAGCTGCTGCGTGCGCGCCACCCGCTCATCGACAAGGACAAGGTGGTGCCCATTGACATCCATCTGGGCAAGGGCATTGACACCATGATTGTCACCGGCCCCAACACGGGCGGCAAGACCGTGACGCTCAAGACGCTGGGGCTCATGCACCTTATGGCGGCCTCGGGGATTCACATCCCGGCGGCGCAGGGCAGCACGGTTGCGGTTTTTGCCCATATTTTCAGCGACATCGGCGATGAGCAGAGCATCGAGCAGTCGCTGTCCACCTTTTCCAGCCATATGGTCAACCTCATTGCCATTTTGGAGAAGGCCGACCGGGACAGCCTGGTGCTGCTTGACGAGCTGGGCGCCGGGACCGACCCCATTGAGGGCGCGGCGCTGGCCACGGCCATTTTGGAGCGCCTGCGGGAAAAGGGGGCACACATCGCCGCCACCACCCACTATCCCGAGCTCAAGACCTTTGCCCTCAACACCAAGGGCGTGGTCAACGCGTCGTGCGAGTTTGACGTGGAGACGCTGCGCCCCACCTACCGGCTGATTTTCGGCATGCCGGGCAAATCCAACGCCTATGCCATCTCGCTGCGCCTGGGGATGGACCCCTCCATCGTGGAGCGCGCAAGGCAGCTCACGAGCGGGGAGACGCAGGCCTTTGAAGAGGTGCTCGAGGAGTTTGAGCGGCAAAGGCAGGAGATGGAAAAGCAAAAGGCGGCGGCCGAAAGGGAGCGCGAGCAGGTCAATTTGATGCGCGCCGAGCTTGAGCTGGAAAAAGAGCACTTCAGGGCGCAAAGGGACAGGGAGCTTGAGCGCGCAACCCAGGAGAGCAGGCGGCTTGTTGCCATGGCGCGCGAGATGTATAACCGCATCATCCGCGAGCTGGATGAGATCAAAAAGCAAAAGGACGCCGAGAACTTCGGCGACAAGCTGTATGAGACAAAGCAGAAGCTGCGACGCGACCTGCGCCGTGCGGCGGAGGAGCTCGACCCCGTAACAGCCCTGCCGCAGGAGCCCACCGTTTTGCCAAGGCCCCTGCGCGTGGGGGATACCGTGCACATCCGCACGCTGGACAAGGATGCCGAGGTTTTGGCCCTGCCCGATGCCAGGGGCATGGTGGCGGTGCGGGCCGGCATCATCAACACCAAGGCAAAGCTCACCGATTTGACGCTGGTGGAGGAAAAGGGCAAGGCGGTGGAGCGGTTTCTCTCGTCGAGAAGCGGAGGGGATAAGGCCGTCACCTCCATGCGCGCGGAGCTCGACCTGCGCGGCAAAAACGGCGACGAGGGCTGCTACGAACTCGACAAATACCTTGACGAGGCCGTGCTGCACGGGCTGCAGACCGTCACCGTCATTCACGGCAAGGGGACGGGCGCGCTTCGCAATGCGGTGCGCGAATATCTCAAGGGGCATCCCCATGTCAAGAGCTTTCGGCGCGGCGTCTACGGAGAAGGGGAAGACGGCGTCACGGTGGTGGAGCTGCGCTGAAAGGGCAAAAAGGCGCCGATGCGCGGGAACAAAGGCAATGAAGAGGCAGGAAAGAAAGCGGTCTTTCCTGCCTTTTTCAAAGCATTGAAAAAGAATTTTTAGGGAAAAGAGTGGAAAGCATGCGCTTTCCCGATGTAAACTCAAAGAAAAAAGGAATTTTCAAAAAAATTTTATAGGCTCTTTTTCTGGGAGGAAAATCATGCTATACTAAAGCAAAGCAAGGGAAAAGAGGAAGGCGGCATGTACCTTATCGGCATCACAGGGCCCTCTGGCTCGGGAAAATCCACGCTGGCGGCAAAGCTGGCAGACAGGCTTTCCTGCCGCACGCTGTGCCTGACGCAGGACATGTACTACAAGGACACGCCGCAGCTCTCCGACCGGCAGCGCAGACAGCTCAATTACGACGCGCCGCAGCGCTTTGATTTTGAGTTGCTACAGGGGGATTTGTCGCGGCTTGCGCAGGAGCAGCCCATCGAGCGCCGCGAATATGATTATGTGCGATACCGGCGCAACGACACGGGGGAGATGATTGGCCCCGCGCCCGTGGTGATTTTGGAGGGAATCCATATTTTTTACCGGGAGGAAATTGCCGCGCTTTGCAATTTGAAAATTTTTGTTCAGCTCGATGCAGACCTGTGCCTTTTGCGCCGTCTGCGCCGCGACCTCTCCGAGCGGGGACGCACGCTGGACAGTGTGGCGCAGCAGTATGAGAGCAGCGTCAAGCCCATGTATGAAAAATATGTGCGAAACTATGCGCCGCTTGCCGATCTGGTGATCCCCACTGCGCATGACAATGCCCTTGCCGTCGAAATTCTTGCCCAATATGTCAATCGGCAGACGGCGTCAAAAGCCTGTCTGCCTCGGTGAAATCACTGCCGCCGACGCTGCACCGGCAGCGTCGGCGGCTATCTGAAGTGGTCGAAACGGCACAAAGCCGCGTGCCACAATATCAGCTTATGTCGAAACGCCCGTTTGGCAACAAAAGCTGTGACGTGAAATTTTGAAATATTTTTTATAAAGATAGGGTCTTCCTCTGTCAAAAAGGAGTCTTTGAAATCATGCCCGAAATTGCCCCTTCGGTTTTGTCTGCAGATTTTGCGCGGCTGGGTCAGGAGCTCGAGGCGCTGGACGCCGCAGGCTGCCGACTCGTTCACCTTGACGTTATGGACGGTATGTTTGTGCCAAACCTCACCTTCGGCGCCCCTGTTATCAAGGCGCTGCGTCCGCATTCCTCCATGTTTTTTGACACGCATCTTATGATTGAGGCTCCCGAGCGTTATTTTGAGGACTTTGTAAAGGCCGGGGCCGACGGCATCACCTTTCACCGGGAGGCAACCGGCAATCCGGCGCAGGCGCTTGAGAAGCTGCGCGGCATGGGCGTTTTGGCGGGGCTTTCCATCAAGCCCGGGACTCCCGTGGAGGAAATTGAGTCTCTGCTCGGGTTGTGCGACCTGGTGCTGGTTATGTCGGTGGAACCGGGGTTTGGGGGCCAGGCATTTCAGCCGCAGGCGCTTGGCAAGCTACGTCAACTGGCGGATCTGCGCGCCCAGGGGAGATATGATTATATTTTGGAGGTCGACGGGGGCATCAACCCTCAGACCATTGGACAGGTAGTGCAGGCGGGGGCTGACTGGCTGGTGATGGGCAGCGCTTTTTTTAGCAGAGAGGATTATGCGTCGGCGCTGGCGGAATTCAGGGCGCTGGCGGAATGCCGTGAAGAGGAGAAGGCCCCAGGCGGGAAAGCCGGCTTGCAGTGAGCTTTTTGAAAGGGGGAGGAGGCCTGTGAACACAGGCGGCCTTCGCCTTTTGGCAGGATAAAGGAAATCAATTTTGAGAAAGGAGAGCACAGGATATGGCAAGAGTTGACAGTGCGCTGTATCATCAGAAAGGGGGCGGCCTCTTCCGTATTTTGGGGGAGATGACCGCAAAGACACAGGAGAAATATCCCGGCCGGCCCATCGTCAAGCTGGGGGTGGGAGATGTCACGCTGCCGCTTGCACCGGCCATTTTGGAGGCGCTGCATGCCGCCGTGGACGAGCAGGGAAAAAAGGAGAGCTTTCACGGATACACCGGAAACGTCAAAAAGCTGGTGGACGGCATTGTGGAGAAGGACTATGCACAAAGGGGAGTGACCATCTCGCCCAAGGAGATTTACGTCACTGACGGTTCGAGCGCGGAGATTTACAACATCACCGATATCTTTGCCTCCGACAGCGAGGTTCTGGTTCCCGACCCCGCCTACCCTGCCTATGTGGACGTCAACTCCATGCTGGGGCGCAAAATTCACTACGTCCCCTGCCTGGAGGAAAACGGCTTCATTCCGCAGCCCCCGGACTACAGGGTGGACATCGTCTATCTGTGCTCGCCCAACAACCCCACCGGGGCGACCATGACCAAGGCCGACCTTGAAAAGTGGGTGGCCTATGCCAAGGCCAACGGCGCCGTGATTGTCATGGACAGCGCCTACGAGTCCTTTGTGATGGACGAGAGCCTGCCCAAGACTATTTACGAGGTGGAGGGCGCCAGGGAGTGCGCTGTGGAAATCCGCAGCTTTTCCAAGACGGCCGGCTTTACCGGCATGCGCTGCAGCTACATCGTCATCCCCACCGACGTGATGATTGACGCCGACGACGGCAAGAAGGTGTCGCTGCGCTCCATGTATGTCAAAAAGCGCGGCGTGCGCTCCTGCAATCCCTCCTATGTGGTGCAGATGGGCGCTGCCGGATATTATACCGAGGCAGGCCATGCGCAGTGCATGGAAAACACCCGCTACTACCTCAACAACGGCAAAGTGGTGCGCAAGGTGCTTCAGGAGGCCGGCGTGCCCTGCATCGGCGGAGATAATTCGCCGTATATTTGGATGAAGTGCCCCGGCGGCATGGGCTCGTGGGAGTTCCTGGAGCTGCTGCTTGACCGGTATGGCGTGGTCATGACGCCGGGCGCGGGCTTTGGCCCGTCGGGAGAGGGCTTTATGCGCATTTCCTGCTTCGGAGATGCGGATGAGACAAAGCGCGGCATCGAGTATGTGGCGGCTTTGTGCAAGGAAATCGAAGGTAAGTAAAACAGTGCAAAACAAACAAGGAGGAGTTCCATGCGATTGCCGTTTACCAAAATGCACGGTGCGGGAAACGACTATATTTATGTTGACGCCTTTGCATATGATCTGAAAGACCCTGAGGAATTCGCCCTGCGCATGAGCGACCGGCACAAGGGGATTGGAAGCGACGGGCTGGTGCTGATCGGGCCGTCGGAAACCTGCGACGTGCGCATGAGAATGTTCAATGCCGACGGCTCGGAGGGCCGCATGTGCGGAAATGCCAGCCGGTGTGTGGGAAAATATGCATATGAGCATGGCATCTGCCGCAAGGAGAGCATGACCATGGAGACCCTCGCTGGCGTAAAGGTTTTGCACTTGACGACCGAAGGCGACGTGGTGACGTCGGTGACGGTTGAAATGGGGCAGCCGTTGCTGCATCCGGCCGACATTCCCATGGCGGTGCAGGGCGACAGCTTTATCGACGGGGAAATCGAATGTGCCGGCCGCACCTGGCGGGGCACGGCCGTCTGCACCGGTCCGGCGCATCTGGTGGTCTTTACCGAGACGCCGGTGAACGAGCTGGACTTCCCTGCGATCGGGCCGCTCTTTGAGAACCACCCGCTTTTCCCGGATCGGGTCAACACCGATTTTGTCAATGAGATTGGCAACGGTGTGTTCCAGATGCGCGTTTGGGAGCGGGGCAGCGGAGAGACGCTGGCCTGCGGTACCGGCGCATCGGCCGTGGCCGTTGCGGCGGTACTGACGGGACGTGCCCGCCGGGATCAGGAGCTTTGCGTGCATCTGAAGGGAGGGGATCTCTTTGTGACCTGGCATGGGGATGGCGGCATTTCCATGCGGGGCGGCGCAGTCGAGGTTTTCCGGGGAGATGTTGAAATTGAGGACAGCGCCGTGAACAGACGCACATAAAAGCAACTGTATGCGTTTGGCCCCCGGCGCTTCAAACGCCGGGGGCCAAACGCATTATGGCACAAAGTCTTTTCTTTGTCTTGACCTTTGTATGTTTTACTTTTATAATAAAACAATACACAGGGGCACGAGCGTGCCTGTGTGAGCTCGCGCAATTCGCGGAAGGAGAATTTGCTTGAAGCTGGTTGGCTATTACAATCGATCCGTCTATCTGACCTACCTGGGGCTGGCCTCCTCGGTGTTTGGCATGACATTGGCTGTAAAGGGCAGAATGGGGGCCGCCTTGTCCTGTCTTCTTTTCAGCGGGCTTTGCGATATGTTTGACGGAACGGTAGCACAGCACACGCCCCGCAGTGACGCCGAAAAGAAATTCGGCATTCAGATTGACTCCCTTTGCGATGTAATTTGCTTTTGTGCCTTTCCGGCCCTGATGAGCTTTACACTGGGCGCGCAGAGTGTGTGGGCGCTGCTTGCCATGGCTTTTTTTGTCACCTGCGGCGTGATCCGTTTGGGTTATTTTAACGTACAGGAGGAGATGCGTCAGCAGCAGACCAGTGAGAAGCGCACCTCCTATCGGGGCCTCCCTGTGACCACGACGGCTCTGATTTTCCCCTTTGCCGTCATCGTGTTTCGTTATATTTCGGTGCCTTTGGAATGGGCGCTGCCCCTTTTGCTGGCCGCCGTTGGCATGGCCTTTGTCGCCGATATGGCGGTGGTAAAGCCTCAGGGCAAGGCGAAGCTGCTGCTGCTTGGAGCGGGGCTTTTGATTTTTGTGGGCGTTTTGTTGTCGAGAGGGGGACATGTGAGATGAACGAGCCGTCAAAGACACAAAAGTTTCTCTACACCACGGTTCCCGGGCGGTGCTTGCTCAAGGTTTTGACCAATCCGGGGGTGTCTGCGCTGGGAGGGCGCATTGTCAGCAGCAAAACCTCCCGTCTTGCCATCCCCAGGTTTGTCAAAAAGCACGGCATTGATTTGGAAGAGTGTGCCACAACAAAATTTTCGTCGTTTAACGACTTTTTCACAAGGGAGCTGCGGGAGGGAGCACGCACCATCCCGGAAGAAAAAGAGCTGCTGATCAGCCCCTGCGACGCCCATCTGACCGTCCACCCGATCGACCGGGATTCGGGGTTTTCCATCAAAAATGCGCTTTATACCGTGTCGGAGCTGCTGGGGGGAGACGAGGAGCTGGCAAAGCGGTATGAAGGCGGGGCGTGCTGCGTTTTTCGGCTGACGCCCAGGCAATACCACCGTTATTGCTATATTGACGACGGGGTGAAAGAGGGAAACCGGAAGATCCGGGGTGTGCTGCACACAGTCCACCCCATTGCAGGCTCCAGATACAGGGTGTATGCCACCAACTCGAGGGAATTTTCCGTGCTGCACACGCGCAGCTTCGGAAAGGTTGTCCAGATGGAGGTGGGAGCCCTGATGGTGGGGAAAATCTGCAACTATCATGAGAGGCACGCCTTTACCAGAGGTGAGGAAAAGGGGCGCTTCGAATTTGGCGGCTCCACCATCGTGCTGTTATTTGAAGAGGGCAGCGTGACCTTTGATCCGCAGGTGCTGGCGGCGTCTCAAAAGGGCTGTGAGGTCTTGGTGCACTTGGGCGAGCCCATTGGAAAGGCCTGCCGGACGCAGGGATAGCAGCTTGCGGAGATTTGCGGGACGACTGTTTCACGGGGACAAGGCGAAACAGTCGTCTTTTTTGTGCGTTTTGGGAGCTTTGGGTTGTCATTTTTCCCAAAGCGGTAAAAAACCACAAAGTTTTGTGCTCTTTTGCCGAAATTCCACCTAGAAATGATTGACAACCCCCGCGTTCATACGATAAAATGTGTGTTGCGCTTGGACTGACTTTTTGAGAGGACAAGCGCCTGATTTGATGTGAAATCCCAATTCAATAAAGGAGAGTGCTAAACCCATGGATCTGATGATTCTGTCACCAATCGGTGCGGCTGTTGCGCTGATCTATGCCTACTATTTGGCAAACAAGGTCACAAAGCAGCCGGAGGGTACCGAGCAGATGGCCAAGATTTCGGCTTCGATTCGTCTTGGCGCTGACGCGTACCTCAAGCGCGAATACACCAGCGTGGTCAAATTTTTCCTTCTGGTGTTCGTGGTTTTGCTGGCCCTGTCAGTGGCCGGCTTTATGGACATCTTTATCCCAATTTCCTTCCTGACCGGCGGTTTCTTTTCCGGTTTGGCGGGATTCTTTGGCATGAAGATTGCGACCTCTGCCAATGCGAGAACCGCCTGGGCGGCCAAGAAGAGCCTCAACGACGGCCTGCGCCTGGCCTTTTCGGCCGGCTCGGTGATGGGCTTTGTGGTTGTCGGCCTGGGCCTGCTGGACGTTTCTCTCTGGTATTATTTCCTGCAGTATTGGTTCCGCGCCCTGCCTGAGGCAGAACGCATTACCAAGATTGCCTCTCTGATGCTGACCTTTGGCATGGGCGCCTCCTTCATGGCTCTGTTTGCCCGTGTTGGCGGCGGTATCTTTACCAAGGCTGCCGACGTGGGAGCTGACCTTGTGGGCAAGGTGGAAGCCGGCATCCCTGAGGATGACCCCCGCAATCCCGCCGTTATCGCCGACAACGTGGGCGACAACGTGGGCGACGTGGCCGGCATGGGCGCCGACCTCTACGAGTCCTACATGGGCGCGCGCGTCTCGGCCTCTGCGCTGGGCGTTGCCGCCGGCCTTGGCGTGGGCGGCTTCGTGCTTCCCATGGCGCTGGCCGGCCTGGGGGTTCTTGCTGCCTTTGTGGGAACCTTCTTTGTCAGAACCGAAGAGGGCGCAGACCAAAAGAAGCTGCTGGGCTCTCTGCGTAAGGGCACCTATACCGCCGGCATCCTGGTCGCCGTGGGCGCCTACTTCCTGTGCAACCTGGTGCTGGGCGCCGGCCACACCGGCATCTATGTGGCCATTTTGTCCGGCCTGATTGCCGGCATTGCCATCGGCTATTTCACCGAGTATTACACCGACTCCTCCTACAAGCCCACTCAGGCGCTGTCCGCGACCTCTGAGACGGGCTCTGCCACTATCATCATCGGCGGCCTGGCTCTGGGCATGAAATCCACTGCCATTCCGGTTTTGATTGTGGGTATCTCGGTGCTCATTTCCTACTATGCTGCGGGCGGCTCCAGCAGCTTTGCCATGGGACTTTACGGTGTCGGCATTTCGGCGGTCGGCATGCTGTCCACCCTGGCCATCACGCTGGCCACCGACGCCTACGGCCCTGTGGCCGACAATGCCGGCGGCATCGCCGAGATGGCGGGCCTTGGCGAAGAGGTGCGTGAGCGCACCGACGCGCTTGACTCTCTTGGCAACACCACTGCCGCCACCGGCAAGGGCTTTGCCATCGGCTCGGCCGCTCTGACCGCGCTGGCCCTCATCATCTCCTTTGTCGATCAGGTCAACCTGATTGATCCCACCGCGCTCAACCTTTCGGTCACCAACCCGCCTGTTTTGATCGGCCTGTTTGTGGGTGGCATGCTGCCCTTCCTGTTTAGCGCCATGACCATGGAGGCCGTCGGCCGCGCCGCGCAGTCCATCGTGGTCGAGGTGCGTCGTCAGTTCAAGACCATTCCCGGCCTGATGGAGGGAACGGCAGACCCCGATTACAAGAGCTGCGTTGACCTGTGCACCAAGTCGGCGCAAAAGGAAATGATCCTGCCCGCCCTGCTGGGTGTGGTCAGCCCCGTCCTGGTCGGCCTGGTGCTGGGCGTCAACGGCGTGGCCGGCATGCTGGCCAGCTCCACCGTTTCGGGCTTTGTCCTGGCCTGCATGATGTCCAATGCCGGCGGCGCCTGGGACAATGCCAAGAAGTATATCGAAGCCGGCAATCATGGCGGCAAGGGCAGTGAGTGCCATAAGGCCGCCGTTGTGGGTGACACCGTGGGCGATCCCTTTAAGGACACCTCCGGCCCGTCCATCAACATCCTGATTAAGCTGCTCAGCGTTGTGGCCATTGTGTTTGCCCCCGTGATTTTGGCCTTCTCGCTGATTAAGTAAGAAAACCGGCAATTCAAAAGCACGCCAAAAGGCGGCGCAGGTTCTAAGACCTGCGCCGCCTTTTTTGTTTCGCCCGCTTTTGTCTTTTTTGGAGGGGAGAAAAATTTTTCAAAGTGCCCGTTTGGAGTTGACAAATACCCCTAGGGGGTATATATTATAACTGGATTAAAAAAACAGGAGGTCACGGACTTTGAGTGATTGCTGTGTTAGAAAACGGCGTGAGCCGTGGGAAGAAGGGGAGAAGCGCCGCATGGTCAACCGTCTCTCGCGCATCGAGGGGCAGATCAAGGGGATCAAGGCCATGGTGGAAGACGACAGGCATTGCGGCGACGTGCTCAACCAGGTTGCGGCAGCTGAAAAAGGGCTGCGGGCCTTTGGAATTTTGCTGGCAAAAAGCCACTTTTATTCCTGCGTGGAGCCCGATATCCGCGACGGCAACGAGGAGCTTGCGCTGGAATTTTTGGAGATTTTTGAACAGCTTGCAAAATAAGCGGGAGGTTGTCAATGGCTCAGAAGGATTCTGTACGGCCGAAGGAGGCTTCAAGTAAGATAACGCTGGAATACCGCGTCACGGGCATGACCTGCGCCGCCTGCTCTGCAGCGGTGGAGAAGGCGGTGCGGCGGGTGCCGGGGGTGGTTTCGGCAAACGTCAACCTGATCCTGGAGCGGCTGACGGTGGAGGCCGCGCCGGGTTTTGACGGCGCCGCCGTGTGCGACGCCGTCAAAAAGGCAGGCTATGAGGCGCAGCCCATAGCCGCAGCGCCGCAGACACAGACGCTGGAATATCATGTGACGGGCATGAGCTGCGCCGCCTGCTCTGCGGCGGTGGAGAAAGCGGTGCGGCGGGTGCCGGGGGTGGTTTCGGCAAACGTCAACCTGATCCTGGAGCGGCTGACGGTGGAGGCGCCGACGGATTTTGACGGCGCCGCCGTGTGCGACGCCGTCAAAAAGGCGGGCTATGAGGCGCAGCCTCTTTCGCAGGACAAAACGCTGCGCTTTGGCGTGCGGGGCATGACCTGCGCCGCCTGCTCTGCGGCGGTGGAAAAGGCCCTGCGTCGCAAGGAGGGGGTGCGCAGCGCCTCGGTCAATCTGATTACCAATACGGCAGAAGTGGTCTATGACCCCGCCAAGACACGCCCCAGCGAGCTCAAGGCCGCCGTGGTGCGGGCGGGCTACGAGGTGGAGGAGCAGGCAGCGCAGCCCGATGCGGCGCAGATGGATCAGGAGAAGGAGCTGGCGGCCAAGAAGCGGCAGCTCATCGTGGCGGCGGTGTTTGCCATTCCCGTCTTTTATATTGCAATGGGGCACATGCTGCCCTTTGGCATCAAGCTGCCGCTTCCCGAGGCGCTGGATATGACAAAATACCCCGTGCGCTTTGTGCTGACGCAGCTTGTGCTGGCCATCCCCGTGCTCATCGCCGGGCGCAGCTTTTACCTTGGCGGCCTGCGCCACCTGTTTGCCGGGGCCCCCAACATGGACACCCTGGTGGCCATCGGAACGGGCTCGGCCTTTATTTACAGTCTGTATTCCACCTGGCGGGTGCTGCAGGGAGACGTTTCCTTTGTGCATTCGATTTACTATGAGTCTGCCACCATGGTGGTGACGCTGGTCATGCTGGGCAAGTATTTCGAGCAGCGTGCCAAGGGAAAGACCTCGCAGGCCATCAAGGCCCTGATGAACCTGACGCCCAAGAAGGCGACCTTGCTGCGGGATGGGCAGGAGATTGAAGTGCTGGTGGAAGAGGTGGTCGTGGGAGACCTGCTGCTGGTCAAGCCGGGAGAGGCCGTCCCGGTGGACGGAGAGGTGGTTTCGGGGGCGTCGGCCGTGGACGAGTCGATGTTGACCGGCGAGAGCCTGCCCATTGAAAAAGAGGTGGGGGACACCGTGACCGGCGGCTCGCTCAACGGCGAGGGCCTGCTCGAGATGCGCGCCACCGCCGTCGGGAGCGACACGGCGCTTGCCAAGATCATCCGTGTGGTGGAAGAGGCGCAGGGCAAAAAGGCCCCCATTGCCAAGCTGGCCGACCGGGTTGCCGGGGTGTTTGTGCCTGCCGTCATGGCAGTCGCGGTGGTGTCTGCGCTGCTGTGGTGGATTGCAGGCAAAGACATTGCCTTTACCCTGACGGTCTTTGTCTCGGTGCTGGTCATCGCCTGCCCCTGTGCGCTGGGACTTGCCACGCCGACGGCCATCATGGTGGGCACCGGAAAGGGTGCGGAGCTGGGCATCCTCATCAAAAGCGGCGAGGCGCTGGAAACGGCCGGACATGTGGACATTGTGGTGCTGGACAAAACCGGCACCATCACCGAAGGAAAGCCGCAGCTCGACGAAGTTGTGGTGTTTGAAGGGCAGGAGGAAGAGCTGTTGCGGCTGACGGCCTGTGCCGAGCAGGGCTCGGAGCATCCGGTGGCCCGGGCCATCGTGGAGGGCGCGCAGGAAAGGGGCTTGTCTTTGGCAAGACCGGAGGAATTCACCGCCATTCCGGGACACGGCATAGAGGCCGTGGTTGAAGGAAGACGTCTGCTGTGCGGAAATCACAAGCTGATGGAGGCAAGGGGCATTGCAAGCGAGGTGGCGGAGCAGCCCCGTCAAAGGCTGTCTGCCAAGGGGAACATGCTCATGTATGTCGCGGTGGACGGAAAGCTTGCGGCGCTGCTTTCGGCGCGCGACAAGCTCAAGCCCTCGAGCGTGCAGGCCGTCCGCCGGCTCAAGGACATGGGAATTGAGGTGGTGATGCTGACCGGAGACAACGCCTCCACGGCGCAGGTCATTGCAAAGGAGGCGGGCATCGACCATGTGATTGCCGACGTTTTGCCCGAGCACAAGGCGCAGGAGGTGGCTGCCCTGAAAGGGAAGGGTCACAAGGTCTGCATGGTGGGCGACGGCGTCAACGACGCGCCCGCCCTGGTCAGCGCCGACGTGGGCATGGCCATCGGCGGGGGTACCGACGTGGCGGTGGAGTCGGCCTCGGTGGTGCTGATGAGCGGAGACCTCGGCGCAGTGCCGACGGCCATCTCCCTGTCGAGGGCGACGGTGAAGAATATCAAAATGAACCTGTTTTGGGCTTTTGGCTACAACACGGCCGGGATTCCGGTGGCGGCCGGGCTGCTCTATCTCTTTGGCGGGCCGCTCATGAATCCCATGCTGGCCGGGGCTGCCATGGCGCTGAGCTCGGTCTCGGTGGTGAGCAATGCCCTGCGCCTGAGGAAGTTTCAGCCGTCCTGACGGTCTGTCTGCGCAGAGGGACAGTCGGGGCCCAGACGCTCAAGAGCCTCGGCCAGAGCGCGGATTTCCCCGACGTCACAGGCGGCATGATACCCGAGCTCCAGCAAAAGCAGGGTGGCCGCCCGGCTGCGAGAGCCACTGTCGCAGCACAGGAAAATGGGCAGCGATCGGTCTGGCGCGAGAGACGCAATGCGCTCTGCCAGCATGCACAGGGGCACATTTCTTGCCCTGGAAAGGGAAAATTCCTCGGTCTCTTCGGCGTCACGGACATCGAGCAGCAGGATGCGCTCACAGCAGAGCAGACGGTATGCCGCCTGATGGGGCGTGAGCAGCACATATCCCGCCTGCTGCGCCGGGGGACAGGGGCGCCCAAAGAGCAGCAGCAAAAGCCCCCCGAGCAGAAAGGTCAGGGGGATGAGCAGCAGGTATTCCACTTTGGCACAACCTTTCAAATAGGGTTTGAAAAGACAATCGGCTTGTTTTCTATGGTTCATCTTATGCAGAAGCTGTGCATGAGGTTTCCATGATATCAAAACAAAGAAAGGGAGAGTATGATGATGCACCAGGAGCACAAGAGCTGTGGCTGCGGACATGAGCATAGCCACAAGGGCTGCGGCTGCGGACACGACCACCGTCACGAGCATGGGGACTGCGGCTGCAAGGGCAACGGGCATACCAAGGCCTGCGCCTGCGGCCACGACCATGGGACGTCCCCGGCGCAAAAGGCCGACAGCACCGGCTGCGGCTGCGGAAAGCACCATGGAGAGGACGATTCGGGAGGCGGAGGGGACGACGCTTCCGGCCACCCACACCCCACCCCGGCAGGCGGCAATGCGGCTTGTTCCAAGCAGGAGCCTGCAGGGGCTTGTCACGACGAAATAATGCAGCAGAAGGAGCACTGCGGGTGCGGGCATGACCATGGCCACGGACACGGGCATGAGCACTGCGGGTGCGGGCACGACCATGGCCACGGACACGGGCATGAGCACTGCGGGTGCGGGCACGACCATGGCCACGGACACGGGCATGAGCACTGCGGGTGCGGGCATGACCATGGCCACGGCCATGGCTTTGAGCTTGAGCACAGCTGCGGCTGCGGGCACGACCACGGGCACAGCCACGGCGGGGCACGTTTTCCATGGCCGGCGGCGGTGGCCGTTCCCCTCTTTGTGGCGGGACTGCTGCTTGAAGATATGTATTCCACGGCCGCGCTGCTGGCAGCCTATGTGCTGGCAGGCTTTGCCCCCATCTGGGCGGCGGTAAAAAATGCCGTGCGCGGAAATCTGTTTGACGAGAACTTCCTCATGACCATCGCTTCGCTTGGCGCGGTTGTCATTGGGGAATATCCCGAGGCCTGCGCCGTTATGCTGCTGTATCGGCTGGGCGAGTATCTGCAAAACCGTGCGGTGGACAGCTCCATGCGCTCGATTGACGCGCTGCTGGAACTGCGGCCCGAGAGGGCGCGCCTGCTGGAAAACGGGGAAGAGCGGGAAGTCAATGCCGACAGGCTGAGGCCGGGGGATTTGATTGTCGTCAGGCCGGGAGACAAGGTGGCGGCCGACGGCGTTGTTCGCGAGGGCGGAAGCTATCTTGACCTCTCGGCGCTGACGGGAGAGTCCGCCCCGGTGGCGGTCGCCGTGGGAGACACGGTGCTGTCGGGCGGCATCAACCGGGACGGCCTGCTGACGGTGGAAGTCACCCACGCGGCCGACGCCTCCACGGCGGCCCGCGTCATCCGCCTGGTGGAGCAGGCGTCGCGCGAGAAGGCGCCGACCGAAAACTTTATCACGAAATTTTCCAGGTGGTATACGCCTGCCGTCTGCGCCCTGGCCGCCCTGCTGGTGGTGATTTTGGGCGGCTTTGGCATCCAGAGCTGGGGCGACGCCTTTTACAACGCCTGTGTGCTGCTGGTGGTCTCCTGCCCCTGTGCGCTGGCCATCTCGGTCCCGCTCGGCTTCTTCGCCGGCTTGGGGGCTGCGTCCCGCAGGGGGGTGCTCTTCAAGGGCGGGAACTATCTGGAAGCACTGGGAGAGGTAAAGCATTTTGTGGTGGATAAAACCGGCACGCTGACCACCGGAAAGCTGCGGGTTGAGACGGTGGAGCCGGCGGGCACAGACAAGCAGCACCTGCTGGAGACGGCTGCTGCTGCCGAGGCCTTTTCCAACCACCCCGTGGCCCAGGCCATTTTGGAGGCCTGCCCCGACCATCCCGAGGCAAGCGAGGTCAAGGAGCTGGCGGGGCGCGGCATCTCCTGTATGGTCGAGGGCAGAAGTGTGCTGTGCGGCAATGCAAGGCTGCTCAAAGAAAACGGGATTGAGGTGCCCGACGAGTCGGCCACCTGCGTCCATGTGGCCCGCGACGGAGATTATCTGGGGCATATTACGGTCAGGGATGAGCTGCGCGATGACGCGGTGCAGACATTGCGCCGGCTGCGTGAGCTCGGCGTGGAGACCGTCACCATGCTGACAGGGGACAATGCCCGCGCGGCGGCCCCTGTGGCACAGGCGGCCGGGGTGGACAGGGTGTTTGCCTCGCTGCTGCCGCAGGATAAGGTTTCGCGCCTTGCCGACATCAAGCGGGAGGCCAAAAAGGGCGCCAAAACCGCCTTTGTGGGCGACGGCATCAACGACGCGCCGGTGCTTGCCATGGCGGACGTCGGAATTTCCATGGGCATGGGCACGGCGGCCGCCATCGAGGCTTCCGACGTGGTGCTCACGGAGGAGCGGCTGGGCGGCCTTACCAGCGCCATGGAGATTTCGATTGCCACGCGCAGAACGGTGCGTGAGAATATCGTCTTTTCCCTGGGCGTCAAGCTGGCGGTCATGGCCTTTGCGGCGGTGGGGCACGCGACCATGTGGGCCGCCGTATTTGCGGACGTGGGAGTTGCCATGCTGGCCATCCTCAACTCTGCCCGACTGCTGCGAAAAAGATAATTTTGCAGGGAGCAAAAGGCAGCATAAAAAGCGCAGGGCCGAAGGCCCTGCGCTTTTTATGCTGTTGTAAAATGCTTTTGAAAAAGCGCAAAGCGAAAGCTGCGGCAGGCGGACAATGGAGTAAAAGTGAAGGGGGCAGGAAAAACCGCAAAAGATATGAACGTAAAGTACAAAAAAGGGGAGAGGAAGAGGAGAACGGGAGTAAAAACGGCATGTGCAAGGTAATTTGAAGAAACCACATGGGGGAATGTTCACAAAAGAATGCTCAAAGGGCATATAATTGTGGAAATTAGTTATTGTATTTAGAGCGCAAATTCGATATAATACCTTCATATGACCGCGCGACAAGGCCAAAAGTGCCTTATCCAAAAAGCGGTAGAGGAGGTTGTTATCATGGTTTCTTTGCTGGTGCCGGCAGAAGGCTACTCGCCCAAGTATGGGGTGCTCGATACCCAGCGCGGGATCAAGCTGGTCAAAGACACATTCCAACGTTATTTGGCGGATGCCCTGAATCTGCAGCGGATTTCAGCTCCGCTTTTCGTTTTTCCGTCGACCGGCCTCAATGACAACCTCAACGGTGTGGAGCGTCCGGTGGCCTTTGATGTGAAATCCATCCCCGGGGAGGACGTTCAGGTGGTGCAGTCGCTGGCCAAATGGAAGCGTTTTGCCCTCAAGAAGTATGAGTTTGAACCGGGATATGGCCTGTATACCGATATGAATGCGATTCGGCGCGACGAGGATCTTGACAATCTGCACTCGGTTTACGTTGACCAGTGGGATTGGGAGGCGGTGATTCACAGGGAAGATCGCACGGTCGCACTGCTGATTGAGACAGTAAAGAAAATTTACGAGGTGATTTTGGAGACGCAGAAGGTGGTGTGCGAGGCCTTCCCCAAGCTGACTGCTTTTCTGCCGCAGGATATTCATGTTCTCACCACGCAGGAGCTGGAGAATCGATACCCCGACCTTACGCCAAAGCAAAGGGAAAACGCAATCTGCAGGGAGTATGGTGCAGTGTTTTTGATGCAGATTGGCGGCAGGCTCAAGAGCGGCATCCGGCATGACGGCAGGTCTCCCGACTATGACGACTGGAGCATGAACGGGGATATCCTGGTGTGGTATGAGCCCCTGCAGATTGCCTTTGAGCTGTCTTCCATGGGGGTGCGTGTGGACGAGAGGGCTCTTTTGGAGCAGTGCCGGGAGGCGGGCTGTGAGGATCGGCTTGGGCTTTCCTATCACAAGGCGCTGCTGAAGGGTGAGCTTCCCTATACCATCGGCGGAGGCATCGGCCAGTCGCGCCTGTGCATGATGTTTTTGCAAAAGGCACATATTGGAGAAGTGCAGGCGTCTGTCTGGCCGCAGGAAATGCTGGAAGAGTGCAGAAAGAACAACATTCACTTATTATGAAAGTGGGGAGACGAGCATGAAACGCACGGAATTAAAAGAGCTGTGGGCAAGCAGCGCCGCAATGGAGGGAAAAGAGGTCCTGGTCTGCGGATGGATCCGCACCAGCAGAGACTCCAAGAATTTCGGCTTTATCGAGCTCAACGACGGGAGCTGCTTTAAGAATGTGCAGGTCGTGCTGGTAGCCGATCAGCTCGACTGTTATAAGGAAATCATGAAGCAGAACGTGGGGGCGGCCCTGGTTGTCAAGGGCACCGTGAAGCTGACGCCGCAGGCCAAGCAGCCCTTTGAGATTGCGGCTGCGGAAGTGGCGGTGGAAGGAGAGTCCTCTCCCGATTATCCGCTTCAGAAGAAACGCCATTCGCTGGAATTTCTCAGGGAAATTGCCCACCTGCGCATGCGCACCAACACCTTTTCGGCCGTCTTCCGCGTGCGCTCGGTGGCGGCCAAGGCCCTGCACGATTTTTACCAGGGGGAGGGCTTTGTGTATGTCAACACCCCCATCATCACGGGAAGTGACTGCGAGGGCGCCGGCGAGATGTTCCGCGTGACCACGCTGGATTTGGAAAACCTGCCCAAAACGCCCGACGGCAAGGTCGACTTCAGCCAGGACTTCTTCGGCAAGGAGTCAAACCTCACCGTTTCCGGACAGCTTGAGGCCGAATGCTTTGCGCTGGCCTTCGGAAAGGTGTATACCTTCGGGCCCACTTTCCGCGCCGAAAACTCCAACACGGCGCGCCATGCCGCGGAGTTTTGGATGAACGAGCCCGAGATTGCCTTTGCCGATTTGAATGACAATATGGCGCTGGCCGAGCGTATGATCAAGTATGTCATCCGCGAAGTGCTGGAAAAGTGCCCTGACGATATGGCCTTTTTCAACGAGTTTTTCGACAAGGGCCTGCTGGCCCGTCTGAAGGCGCTGGTCGAGGCCGAATTTGCCCATGTGAGCTATACCGAGGCGGTGGAAAAGCTGCTCGAACACAAGGACGAATTTGAATACCCCGTCTTCTGGGGCTGCGATTTGCAGACCGAGCACGAGAGGTATCTCACCGAGAAAATCTATCAAAAGCCGGTCTTCGTCACCGACTATCCCAAGGAAATCAAGGCCTTCTATATGCGCCTCAATGACGACGGCAAGACTGTGGCGGCCATGGATTTGCTGGTGCCCGGCGTGGGCGAGATCATCGGGGGCAGCCAGAGAGAAGAGCGTCTGGACGTGCTGGAAGAGCGCATTCGCGAGTTTGGGCTCAAGCGTGAGGACTACTGGTGGTACCTTGAGCTGCGCAAGTACGGCGGCACCAAGCATGCGGGCTACGGCCTGGGATTTGAGCGCCTAATTATGTATCTGACCGGGATTGGCAATATCCGCGATGTGCTTCCCTTCCCGAGAACGGTCGGAAAGGCCGAGTTTTAAGACTCAAATTGACAACAATCGCGGAAAACCGCGAGCTTGGGGAGTAATCGGGCATATGAAATCCAACCAATCCAATCAAAACGCAAATTATATCATCGGCATCGACATTGGGGGCACCATTACCAAAATCGCCGGCATCGGAGGGGACGGCTCGCTCTCCTGTCTTCAGGTACGCGCCACCGACCCACTGGCATCGCTGTATGGGGCCTTTGGAAAATTTCTCAGCCAAAACAACATTCAGCTTGACCAGGTGCAGCATATCATGGTGACGGGAGTGGGCTCTTCAGCACTCAAAGAAGCCATTTACGGTATTCCGACCAGCGTTGTGGACGAGTTTTACTGTACCGGGCGCGGCGGCCTCTATCTCTCCGACTTGGAGGAGGGAATCATCGTCAGCATGGGTACCGGAACGGCCTTTGTCTATGCCACGCCTGACAAGATCGAGCATCTGGGCGGAACGGGAATCGGCGGCGGGACCTTGGTGGGGCTGTCCAATGCCGTGCTCAATGTGCGGGACATCAAAAATCTCGTGAAGCTGGCGCAAAAAGGGGATTTGCGCAGGGTAGATCTCTCGATTGGGGACATCACGACGAATGCCGTTTCCAACCTTCCCTTTGACGCCACCGCTTCCAACTTTGGCAAGCTCAGCGAGCTAGCCACACCGGAGGACATTGCGCTGGGCTTGCTGAACCTGGTCTATCAGACGGTGGGGATGCTGGCGGTGTTTGCAAGCAGGGGCAACGGAGGAAAAGAGGTTGTGCTCACCGGAAATCTGGCCGACGTTCCCGAATGCGGCCCCATCTTCGAGCTGCTTTCCACCATGTTCGACGTCAAATTTCACCTGCCTGAGCAGGCACAGTTTGCAACGGCAATCGGTGCGGCGCTCTCCTATGAGAAAGAGCCCATCGTGCAGAATTTTTCCTAAAAAGAGGGCCGACCCCCGCGCGGCGTTTACCGGGCGCGGGGGTCGGCTTGGCTTTTGGAGGGACAGCGCCGCAAAGGGGAGGGACAGGCCCTCCCTTGCCGGTTCGTGGGGGCAGGGATGCGGCATTTTTGAGAGGGCCTGCTTTGCGCAGTTTTTTTAGGCGAAGCCCACCGGGGAAGGCAGTACACAGACCTTTTTTGACGCCTTGCGATGCGCTCAACCCTTTGGAACAAAAGGGCTGAGCAAGACAATGGCGGCCCGGAGAAAAAAGCTTGGTGAAAATACGAAAACCGGAGCCGGGCCGGCCGGTTTCAGAGGGCTTTGAAAGGGTGCGCCGGGAGATAAACCCGGCTCAGGAGTTTCCAACCTTCTTGTTGTAAATGCTCAGCAGGCGGCCCAGATTCTGCATAACATTGCTGTAGTAGGGAGTGGGGTCGTCACGGAAAGCGTCGGACAGGGCTGTTGCCTGGTCGCGGTCTGGCATGAAAATGGTCGTGGAAAACATGAGCTGCTCTCCGTCGTAAATGGAGAGGGTCAGCATGGCCGTGCCGTCGTCATTCATCTGGATGGAGGAGCGGATGTCGTTGTCATAGCGCATTTTGGCGCGAAATTCCAGCACTGCCGTATTGATGCGGCCGCGTGCAAAGGCGGGAACCTCGCGCTTGAACTGCTCCAGGGCGTCGTTTGCCAGGGAGGAGTTAACGTAAAACTCCCCTTTTCCGGGCAGCTCCACCGAGAGGATGTGCTGTGTCTCCAGCAGCTCGGCCAGGGCCTCCCGATAGTCAAACCAGTTGGCCGAATCGGTCATCATGGTAATCATGTCAAGGTCCTGGGGTCTTGCGTGACCTCCTACAGAGCGCAGCACCGTCATGATAAAAAATTTCATGGTGCGCTTATCTCGAATCTGCCCCACCTTGGACATGTCGATTTTCAAAATCAAGTCCCCCTTTGCGTTTGACTGGATGCCTTTATCATACCATATTCCGCTCAAAAAGAAAAGGACAGGTAAAAAACTGCCCAAGGGGGCGTCGTAAAAAGACAAAAAGAGAGGAGGGGTATTTTGTCGCACAGCGAGGAGAAATGCCGGCGCGGCATTGAGACGCTGGCGCTTGACATGGGCGCGGCAGACGTTGGATTTTCCGCCCTGCAAGGGGAAATAGACGGCATGACGGGCAGCATCAGCGTGGTGGTGCCCCTGTCTGACACCGTTGTCGAGGAGCTTAATCAGGGGCCCACGCACACCTATTTTCATCACTACAGGACGGTCAATGCGCTGCTCGACCAAATCACCCTTCGCATCGGGCTGATCTTGCAAAGGGAGGGGTGGTGCTATCTTCCGGTGGCGGCTTCGCAGAGCATAAACCTGCCGGGCAGCCCGCCCTTTTCGGGCAGGTTTTCGCACAAGCAGGCGGCTGTGGCTGCAGGGCTTGGGGACATCGGGCAGAGCAACCTGTTTTTGCACCGGCTGTATGGGCCCAGGGTGCGCCTTGGAACGGTGCTCACCGATTTGCCCATGCCGCCGCCCAAAGGGCGGATGGCCCTGTGCACCGGCTGCGGCGCCTGCCGCCGCGCCTGTCCGGCAGACGCCATCCACGGTGTCTCCTGGACGCCTCAGACGCCGCGCGAAGCCCTGTTTGACGCTGCGGCATGCAGCCTTCACATGAAGCGGGCCTATCAGCATATCGGCCGTGGCGCCGTGTGCGGACGCTGCATGTGGGCCTGCCCGGTGGGCAGCAGGGGAGAAAGAAGCGTGGGGCGCCTTTCCGAGGGGAAGGCATAGCGGATTTTTAAAAAAGCCTACTATAAAAACTTGACTGCAAAAAATCCCCCGGCAAAAAGGGCGTTGTTCATAAGACAGTAACAGACACCGCAGCTCTGCGGTGTCTGTTACTGTAGATTATCCCGTTATGTGGTAATATGGAACCGAACAGATCTGCAAATTGGAAGTTTATGAGGAGAGTAAAGGAAAATGAATAATTTTGACTATATCACATTGAGAGAAAGAGCTGAATTAAAAAGCTGTGCAGCGGAATGGTTCCATTGTAAATGGGGCGTTCCAACGGAAGCCTATCTGGAATGTATGGAGGCTTATCTGAAAAAAGAAACGGAGTACGGTTGGTATCTCTGCATGAACGGTGACAAAATTGTCGGCGGTATGGGCGTAATCGAAAATGACTTCCATGACAGGAAAGACCTTACCCCGAATGTCTGCGCAGTCTATACAGAAAAAGACTATCGCTGCAAAGGAATCGCAGGTCATCTGCTGAATATGGTCGTAGAGGATATGAAATCCAAAGGCATTACTCCTGTTTATTTGGTAACGGATCAGACCGGATTCTATGAACGATACGGCTGGGAGTTTTTGTGCATGGTACAGGGCGATGGCGAACCCAATATGACCAGAATGTATATCCACCGATAAATTCCATTTTTTCAGGCAGCTGCTAAGGGCGCACTTCTATACGGGGTAACCCCGCATGTGCGCTCTGCAAGACTGAACACCCCGGACACCTGCGTTGAACGGTCCGGGGTGCTTTGCGTCGCTGCGTCCCGGACAAGGGACTGCATCCCTCACGCCGCTTGGCGGCTATCCTCTTAACGCAAAAGGCGTGACCACGAGAGTCACGCCTTTTGCATATTTTACTGTCTTACGAGCACCCCGCTAAAGCCGGGGGATTTTTGTTTTTAAGAGCTTACAGGGGAACTGCCTTAGCTTGCCAGGACATAACTCCAGATTTCCTCATAGAGCTCGGCGGCACCATCGACCATCTGGAAGACCTCGTATTTGGCGAGCTCTTCGGCGGGAGGATTGACGATGGGGTCGTTTCGGATGGATTCATCCTGATTGGCAAGAGCCTCGGAAACGGGGCTGGCCGAACCCATATAGTCGGCATTCATCTGCGCCACGTCGGGACGGCACAGGAAGTTGAGGAAGGCTTCTGCATTGGCCTTGTTCTCGGCGTCCTTGAGGATGACGGCGGCGTCATACCAGACGTTGGTGCCGGCGTCGGGGATGGCATAGGCGAGGGTATCGTCCTGCTCGCGGATGATGCCGATATCGCAGGACCAGATGACAGCCAGTGCTCCCTCGCGGGCAATCATTTTGTCCTTGACGTCGTCGCCGGTATAGGCCAGAACCAGAGGCTTTTGTTCAAGCAGCTTCTGCTTGGCCTCTTCCAGCTCGTCGGGATCGGTGGAATTGAGGGAATAGCCCAGGGAGAGCAGTGCCACGCCGATGGAGTCTCTCTCGGAGTCAATCATGAAAATGCGGCGGGCGTAGTCCTCATCCCAGAGGATGTCCCAGGAATTGACCTCTTCGGTCACCTGCTCGGGATCGTAGGCAATGCAGACGGTGCCCCACATGTAGGGAACGGAGTAGGCGCCCGTGGGATCGTAGTCGAGGTTTTTGAAGCGCTCGTCGATGCCGGCGGCGTTGGGCACGTTGTTGAAGTCGATTTCAGCAAGCATATCCTCGCGCAGCATCTTGGAAATCATGTAGTCGGAGGGGATTACCACGTCGTAGGTGTAGCCCGAGCTGTTCTTGAGCTTGAGATACATGTCCTCATTGGTCTCGAAGGTGTCATACACCACTTCGATGCCGGTCTCCTCCTCAAAGAGCTCGATTACGCCGGGGGCGATGTAGTCACCCCAGTTGTAAATGCGCACGGTCTCCCCGGAATCGTCCTGGGAACAGCCGGTCAGGGGGGTGAAGGCGAGCAGGAGAGTGAGCGCCAGGACCAGTGCATAGAGTCGTTTCATCAAGTCATCCACCTTTCTTAATGGGCTGCCCGCAGGCTAGCCAATGTTTATCATTTCTCCGCCCTTTTGTCCCGAGCGGAGATTGACGGCAATGAGAAGGGCCAGCACCACCACAAACATGATGGTGGACAGGGCGTTGATTTCGGGATTGACGCCGCGCCGCGTCATGGAGTAAATTTCGATGGACAGCGTGGACACGCCGGGGCCCGTGGTGAAAAAGGAAATGACAAAGTCGTCAATCGACATGGTAATGGCCAGCAAAAAGCCCGTCACCACGCCCGGCATCACCTCAGGCACCACCACCTTGGTGATGGCGGTGGCCGGCTTCATGCCAAGATCCATGGCCGCATCCAGCAGGTTTGGGTTCATCTGCTTGAGCTTTGGCAGCACCGACATGACCACATAGGGGATGTTGAAGGCAATGTGGGAGAGCAGCAGGGAGGAAAAGCCCATGCTGTAGCCAACAAAGGTGAAGAGAAGCAGCAGGGCAACGCCGGTGACGATGTCTGGATTGAGCATGGGGATGTAGGTCAAATTCAGCAGAACCGACCGGAAGGGCCCCCTGAGGTTGTGCAGCCCGATGGCGGCGGCGGTGCCGATGACGGTGGCAATGGCGGCCGAGAGCAGGGCCAGCAGCAGCGTGGTGCCCAGTGCCGAGATGATGCGGTCGTTTTGAAGGAGCGAGGCATACCACTTGAGAGAGAAGCCGCCCCAGCTGCTGCGCAGCTTGGACTCGTTGAAGGAGAGCGCGATGAGCACGGCAATGGGGGCATACAAAAACAAAAAGATGAAGGCGGCATAGACCCCGCTCGTCACTCTCATAAGCCTGCTTTTCCGACGGTTCACAGCGACACCTCCTCGGAATCCTTTTCACGGGTAAGCGCCACAAGGCCAAAGACAAAAATCATGATGATGACAGACATGGCCGAGCCAAACCCCTTGTCGTCGACCAGCTTGAACTGCTTTTCAATGATGTCGCCGATGAGCGCCGTGGAGGAGCCGCCCAAAAGCCGGGAGATGACAAAGGTTGTCACCGAGGGCATAAAGACCATATTGATTCCCGAGAGGATGGCCGGCTTTGAGAGAGGCAGCGTGACGCGGGTAAAGGTCTGCCAGGGGGAGGCGCCCAAATCGTCTGAGGCGTTGAGCAGCGAGGGGTCGAGCTTAATGAGGGTGTTGTAAATGGGCAGAATCATAAAGGGCAGGAAGTTGTAGACCATGCCCAAAATGACGGCCTTTTCGGTATACATGATCTGCAGCGCCGGAAGCCCCAGCTTGGAGAGCAGCGTATTGATGATTCCGTTTGTCTCGAGCAGCGACATCCAGGCATAGGTGCGCAGCAGGAAATTCATCCACATGGGCAAGATAAAAAGAAGCGAGAGAAAAGCCCGCAGCCTCGGCTTGAGGCTGGCCAGGATGTAGGCCATTGGGTAGCCGAGCAAAAGACACAAAAGCGTGGCAATCCCGGCAATTCGAAAGGAATTTCCCAGCACTTTCATATACTGCGGGTTGGAAAAGTCAAAAAAACGGGTAAAATTCTCAAGGGTGAACGAGACCGAACCGCCGTCGCTGGCCGTGAGGCTGTAGAACAAAATCAGCAGCAGGGGAGCGAGAAAAAAGGTGAAGGCATAGACGACATAGGAATAGGTAATCCCTTTGTATTTCATTTCTCCTCCTCCTCTTCAGGGGGGAGAAGCTCCTCCTCCGGGTCGTCGGGGTAGGCGTCGTCGTTGTCAAATTCCTTCATGATATGGATGGCGTCGGGTTCAAGGTAAAGCCCGATGGTGTCGCCGGGCTGCGCATAGTGAATGGAGTGGGCCGTCCAGGTGTAGTCCCCCTGCTCCACCTCAATGGAGAAATTGGCCCCCATGAAAACACAGGACTTGACAACGCCCACGATGTTGCCCTCTTCGGGGCGGCAGAGCTTGAGGTCCTCGGGGCGGATGACCACCTCGATGGGCTCCCGCTTGGCGAACCCCTTGTCCACACACTGGTAGACACGGCCGTTAAATTCCACCCGGTAGTCTTCCAGCATGATGCCGTCAAGCTGGTTGGATTCGCCGATAAAGTCGGCCACGAAGGCGTTGACCGGCTCGTTGTAGACGCTTTCCGGCGAGCCGATCTGCTGAATGTGGCCCTTGTTCATGACCACGATGGTGTCCGACATGGTCAGCGCCTCCTCCTGGTCGTGGGTCACATAAATAAAAGTGATGTCTGCCTGCTGCTGGATGCGCTTGAGCTCAATCTGCATGGCCTTGCGCAGCTTGAGGTCAAGGGCGCCCAAGGGCTCGTCGAGCAGCAGCACGTCGGGCTCGTTGGCCAGGGCTCTGGCAATGGCAACGCGCTGCTGCTGTCCGCCGGACAGGGCGGTGACGCCGCGCTTTTCGAAGCCGACCAGATTGACGAGCTCGAGCATCTCGAGCACCTTGGCTCTTATTTTGGCCTCGGGCAGCTTCTTGATTCGAAGCCCAAAGGCCACGTTTTCATAGACGTTGAGAAAGGGGAACAGCGCATATTTTTGAAAGACGGTGTTGAGATGCCGCTTGTAGGGCGGAACGTTCGTGATATTTTTGCCGTCAAAAAAGACGCTGCCCGAATCGGGATACAAAAACCCTCCGATGATGCGGAGCGTTGTCGTTTTTCCACAGCCCGAAGGGCCAAGCAGCGTAATAAATTCACCGTCTTTGATTTTCAGGTTGATGTGATCAAGGACAATATCACCGTCAAAGCTTTTCGTCACATTGACAAGCTCAATGATATTGTTGTTTGCCATTTCCTTATCCTTCCTCCCCTCGGCGCGCCCAAAGTGCGGTTTTTGGACAAATCCGCAAGACGCAAGATATAATATACAGGGTGCTATCAGAAAAGTCAATGTTTTTGGGAAAAAATCATGAAAATGAATCAAAAACTTCTGTTTGAGCCGAAAAAAACTGCTTTTTATCCAGATAACTCAGGATTCCTTTGTATTCCTTAAACTCAAACCGGATTTGATAGGCACATAAGGCCTGGTAGCGAGGGCTCTGTCCGCGCCCCGTTTTTCCATACTTCCCGTCGCCGTACAACGGGTGCCCGATGGAGGAGAAATGGGCCCTGATTTGGTGGGTGCGCCCTGTGACAAGGTCGATTTCCACCAGCGAAAGCCCGTGTCCGCTGCGCAGCACCCGATACCTGGTTACAATGGACTTGGCGCCCGGGGCGGGATGACGCAGCACCGTGACGCGGGCGGCCTCCCTGTCGCGCACGAGGTAGCCGGTCAGCGTGGCCTCGGGCGGCTGTGGGGTGCCGCACACCAGAGCCAGATAAGTCTTCTTCATCTGACGCGTTTTGATGATCTCGTTGAGGTCGCGCAGGGCGGCGGCGTTTTTTGCCGCGACAACAAGGCCCGCCGTATTGCGGTCGAGCCGGTTGCACAGGGCGGGGGAAAAGGAGTTTTCCCGCGCGGGGTCGTATTCGCCCTTTTGATAGAGATGGGCCTGAATTTGGGCGATGAGCGTATGATAGCTCTCCTTGTCGTCGCTGTGCACAAGAAGCCCTGCAGGCTTATCCACAACGAGCAGGTTGTCGTCCTCATAGACCACCTGCAGGTTGGGCGTGATTTTCAAGGGGGCGGTCTGCTGCTCGCGCACTTCCAGCAGCTCGTCGTTGATATAGAGCTGCAAAAGATCGCCTTCGCACAGCCGGTCGTCTGCATGGGCACGCGCGCCGTTTTTCTTGATTCTTTTCAGGCGCAGGTATTTGTAGAGCAGCGAGGCGGGAAGGGAAGGGAAAGCCTTGGAGAGGAATTTGTCCAGCCGCTGCCCCGCGTCGTTGGGCCCGATGAGAAGCTCTTTCATGCGCAGTCCCCCTTTCTACAGCACAGTATAGCATCACAAAGGGAAAAAAGAAAGAATCTTCTGAAAAACCTATTTCCTCTTTGGCAAAAATCATGTATAATAAACTGATTGACGGCCTGCCCCTTGTTGCTGCGGCAGACGTCGATGATTTGTATGACAGGGGGAATCGCCAATGTTGACACAAGAGCAGGTTATTTCCATATTAAAAGAGGCGGGCGCTTTTCTGGAGGGGCATTTTCTGCTGACCTCAGGGCGCCACAGCGACAGGTATCTCCAGTGCGCCAAGGTGTTTCAGGATGCGCGGTATGCGCAGCCGCTCTGCGAGCAGGTGGCATCTCATTTTCGCGACTGTGGGGTGGACGTTGTGATCGGCCCTGCCATGGGCGCAGTGCAGATGGCCTATGAGGTGGCGCGCTGCCTGTCCTGCCGCAACTTTTTCACCGAACGGGAGGACGGTGTCATGACGCTGCGGCGCGGATTTGCCGTGACGCCCGGCATGAAGGTGCTTGTGGTGGAGGACGTCGTGACGACGGGAGGCTCCGCCAAGGAGGTCATTGAGCTGGCCCGTGCCGCCGGGGGGACCATTGTGGGCGTGGGCGCGATTGTAGACCGCACGGGCGGCAAAATGGACTTTGGCGTGCCCTTCCATGCGGCGCTCTCCATGGAAGTGGCCTCCTACGAGCCCGAGCAGTGCCCCATCTGCAAAACGGGAGCGCCCCTGGTCAAGCCCGGAAGCAGAAAGCTGACCAAATAGTGCCATGGAAGAGAATGTGCACGCCCGGCACAGGCAGCGTTTGAAAAAGCGCATGATGGAGCAGGGGCCCGAGAGCTTTGAGCCTCATGTGCTGCTTGAGCTGCTGCTGACCTATGCCATTGCCAGACGCGACACCAACGAGATCGCCCACCGCCTCATTGCGCGCTTCGGGACGCTTCGGGGAGTGTTCGATGCAGATTTGACCGAGCTGTGCAAGGTGGACGGGATTGGAGAGCACTCAGCCCTTCTTCTCAAGCTCATTCCAGAGCTGACGCGCCGCTATTTCGACGATGAGAGCAAACGCATCACACAGCTGATTTCCACGGAGGACGTTCGCCGCTATGTGATGCCCAAGTTTATCGGCGCACGCAACGAGATGCTGATGCTTGTCTTTTTGGGCAACAAAAATCAGGTTTTGGCGGGAGAATTTCTGCAGGAGGGCAGCATCAACACGGTGGCGGTCAACCTGCGGCAGATCGTGGAACGCATCATGGCGCTGCGCGCCACGGGCGTTGTGGTGGCGCACAATCATCCCGGCGGCTTTGCCATCCCGTCGAGCGAGGATGTTTCGGTGACACGCATGCTCAAGGGAGTGCTTGATCCGCTTGGCGTCAAGCTGCTCGACCATATTGTCGTGGCGGATGACGACTGCGTCAGTATGCGCGAGAGCGAAATGCTGGAAGGATAGCCCCGTTTGAAACAGGAAAAGTGTAAGGAGAAAAGCGATTTGGCAAATTTTCAGGTGGTATCGGAATATCGGCCCTCGGGCGACCAGCCAAAGGCCATCGAGGCCCTGGCGGAGGGCGTGCTGCGCGGAGACCATGCACAGACGCTGCTGGGTGTGACGGGCTCGGGAAAGACCTACACCATGGCAAACATCATTGAAAAGGTGGGCAGGCCTACCCTGGTGCTTGCCCACAACAAGACGCTGGCAGCCCAGCTCTGCAGCGAATTCCGCGAGTTTTTCCCCCACAATGCGGTGGAGTATTTCGTCTCCTACTACGACTACTATCAGCCGGAGTCCTATATTCCCGCGACCGACACCTTTATTGAAAAGGATTCCTCCATCAACGAGGAGCTCGACAAGCTGCGGCACTCCGCCACGGCGGCCCTCTTTGAGCGCCGGGACGTCATCATCGTGGCGTCGGTGTCCTGCATTTACGGCCTGGGCGACCCCAAGGAGTATACCGAGCTGGCCGTGACGCTGCGCGAGGGCCAGAAGATCGGGCGCGACGAGGTGCTGCGCCGCCTGGTGGGCATCCAATACGAGAGAAACGACGTCAATCTCACCCGAAACAAGTTCCGGGTGAGAGGCGACGTGCTGGAAATTTTCCCGGCCGACCAGAGCGAGCACCTGCTGCGCGTGGAGTTTTGGGGAGACGAGATCGAGCGCCTGTCCGAAATCAACCCCGTCACGGGGGAGGTGGTTGGCCATCCCAAGTTCACCATCGTCTTTCCGGCCTCGCACTATGTCGTGTCCAAGGAGAAGCTCGAGCCCTCAATCCGGGAAATCGAGCGCGAGCTGGCCGAGCGGGTGGAGTATTTTAAGAAAAACGGGAAGCTGCTGGAGGCCCAGCGCATCGAGCAGCGCACGAGATACGATGTGGAGATGCTGCGCGAGATTGGCTTTTGCTCCGGCATTGAAAACTATTCGAGAATCCTGCTGGGCAGGGAGCCGGGCGCCACGCCCTATACGCTGCTCGACTATATGCCAAAGGACTACCTGATGTTTGTGGACGAGTCCCACGTCATGCTGCCGCAGGTGCGCGGCATGTACGGAGGCGACCACTCACGCAAGGTATCGCTGGTGGACTATGGCTTTCGGCTGCCATCGGCCTTTGACAACCGGCCGCTGAACTTTGAGGAGTTTGAGAGCCGAATCAACCAGGTGATTTTCGTCTCGGCCACGCCGGGGCAGTATGAAAGGGAGCACTCCACGCAGATTGTGGAGCAGGTCATCCGCCCCACGGGCCTGCTCGACCCCAGGGTCGAGGTGCGCCCCGTGACGGGGCAGATTGACGACCTGGTCAGCGAAATCAACAAGCGCAGCCAGAAAAACGAGCGGGTGCTCATCACCACGCTGACCAAAAAGATGGCTGAGGATCTGACCTCGTATTTTGAAAATCTGGGCATCAGGGTGCGCTATATGCACCACGACGTCGAAACCATCGAGCGCATGGAAATCATCCGCAAGCTGCGGCTGGGGGAGTTTGACGTGCTGGTGGGCATCAACCTTCTGCGCGAGGGGCTGGACATTCCCGAGGTTTCGCTCGTCGCCATTCTCGACGCCGACAAGGAGGGCTTTTTGCGCGGGGCGACCAGCCTCATCCAAACCATCGGGCGCGCCGCGCGCAATGCCGACGGCATGGTCATCATGTATGCCGACCGCATCACCGATTCCATGCGGGTGGCAATAGACGAGACCAACCGCCGCAGGGCCATCCAGTCGGACTACAACGAGCGGCACGGCATCGTGCCCAAGACCATCATCAAGGGCGTGCGCGACGTTATTGAGATCTCCTCCAAGGTGGAGACAGACCCCGGTAAGCTGAAATTCATGAGCAGGAAGGAGCGCGAACAGCTCATCGATAAGCTGACAAAAGAGATGAAGCAGGCGGCCAAGCTGTTGGAATTTGAGCATGCGGCCTATCTGCGTGACAAAATCGAGGAAATTCGCGCACAAAAGGAAGAAGTAGCGTTCGGGAGGCATCGCAAACGTGACTGACCAAATCGTGATTCGGGGCGCTCGCGCCCACAACCTAAAAAATATCAGTTTGAGTATTCCGCGTGACAAGCTGGTGGTGGTGACCGGGCTTTCGGGCTCGGGAAAATCCTCGCTGGCCTTTGACACGCTGTATGCCGAGGGGCAGCGGCGGTATGTGGAGTCGCTGTCGTCCTATGCCAGGCAGTTTTTGGGGCAGATGGACAAGCCGGATGTCGACGAGATTGTCGGCCTGTCCCCGGCCATTTCCATCGACCAGAAGACCACCTCCAAAAACCCCCGCTCCACCGTGGGCACCGTGACCGAGATTTACGACTATCTGCGTCTGCTGTATGCCAACATCGGCGTGCCGCACTGCCCCGTGTGCGGCAGGGAGATTACGCAGCAGACCGTCGACCAGATTGTCGACGCCGTGCTGGAGCTTCCGCAGGGAAAGCGCATTCAGGTGCTCTCGCCGGTCGTGCGCCAGCGCAAGGGGGAGCATCAGAAGGTTCTGGAGGACGCCAGAAAGCAGGGGTTTGTGCGCGCCAGGGTCGACGGGGAGGTGCTCGACCTCTCGGAGGAAATCAAGCTCAAAAAGAGCTTTAAGCACTCCATTGACATCGTGGTCGACCGCCTTGTCATCGAGCCCGACATGCGCTCGCGCCTGGCCGACTCCATCGAGACGGCCTCGGCCCTCTCGGGAGGGCTTTGCACCATTGACGTGCAGGGAGAGCAGGAGATGCTCTTTTCGCAGAGCTATGCCTGCCCCGACCACGGCGTAAGCATTGAGGAGCTCACGCCGCGCATGTTTTCCTTCAACAACCCCTACGGCGCCTGCCCCACCTGCACCGGCCTTGGCACCCAGCTCAAGCTCGACCCCGATCTCATTGTGCCGGACAAGAGCCTGAGCGTAAGAGAGGGGGCCATCAAGGCCTCGGGCTGGAACTTTATCTATGGCGGCACCATCGCCCAGATGTACTACGAGGGACTTGCCGCCCACTACGGGTTTTCGCTTGACACCCCCTTCGGGGAGCTGCCGCAGCAGGCAAAAGACGTGCTGCTCTATGGAACAAAGGGCGAAAAAATCAAAATGAAGCGGGTCAACGAATACGGGAGCGGGGAGTATTACACCGACTTTGAGGGCATCGCCAACAACCTTCAGCGCCGCTACAGCGAGACCAACTCGGAGTTTATCCGCTCGGAAATCCGCACCTCCATGAGCTCCAACATCTGCCCCGACTGCCACGGCAAACGCCTCAACCCCGTGGTGCTGGCCGTGACGGTGGGCGGTGTGAATATCATCGACTTTACGGAAATGTCCATCACGCAGGAGCTGGAATTTCTCGACAGGCTGGAGCTCTCGCCCACACAGGAGCTCATTGCACGCCAGATTTTGAAGGAAATTCGCGAGCGCCTGCAGTTTCTGCAAAACGTGGGGCTGGAATACCTCACGCTGTCGCGGGCGGCGGCCACGCTGTCGGGCGGGGAGAGCCAGAGGATCCGTCTGGCCACGCAGATCGGCTCTTCGCTCATGGGCGTGCTCTATATTCTCGACGAGCCCTCCATCGGCCTGCATCAAAGAGACAACCGCAAGCTGCTCGAGGCGCTCAAGCGCCTGCGGGACCTGGGCAATACCCTCATCGTGGTCGAGCACGACGAGGAGACCATGCTCGAGGCCGACCACATCATCGACATCGGCCCCGGCGCCGGCATCCACGGCGGCTATGTGGTGGCGCAGGGCACGGCGCAGCAGATCATGCAGTGCAAGGAGTCAATTACGGGGCAGTACCTGAGCGGCGCAAAGCGTATCCCCGTTCCGGCTCACAGAAGGAGCGGCAACGGGCACGAGCTCGTCATCAAAAAGCCAAAGGCCAACAACCTGAAGGGTATGGACGTCAAAATCCCTCTTGGCACCTTCACCTGTGTCACGGGGGTTTCGGGTTCGGGGAAATCGTCGCTCATCAACGAGGTCTTGTATAAGACGCTGGCCGTCAGGCTCAACGGGGCCCGCTTTCCGGCCGGAGAGGTGGAGGCAATCGAGGGGCTTGAGCACCTGGACAAGATCATCGCCATCGATCAGTCGCCCATCGGGCGCACCCCCCGCTCCAACCCCGCCACCTACACGGGGCTGTTCACCGATGTGAGAAACGTCTTTGCCTCGACAAACGAGGCAAAAATGCGCGGCTTTGCGCCGGGGCGCTTTTCCTTCAACGTCAAGGGGGGCCGGTGTGAGTTCTGCGAGGGCGACGGAATCATCAAAATCGAAATGCACTTTCTGCCCGACGTCTACGTCCCGTGTGACGTGTGCAAGGGCAGGCGCTACAACCGCGAGACGCTGGAGGTCAGATACAAGGGAAAGAACATCGCAGACGTGCTGGACATGACGGTGGAGGAGGGCATGGCCTTTTTTGAAAACTACCCTCGCATCCGCCGCAAGCTGCAGACGCTGTATGACGTGGGGCTGGGCTATATCAAAATCGGCCAGCCCTCTACCCAGCTCTCGGGCGGCGAGGCGCAGCGCGTCAAGCTGGCGACCGAGCTGTCGCGCCGCTCCACGGGACGCACGATTTATGTGCTCGACGAGCCCACCACCGGCCTGCACACGGCCGACGTCCACAAGCTCATCGAGGTGCTGCAGACCTTCGTGGAGGAGGGCAACACCGTGGTGGTCATCGAGCACAATCTCGACATGATCAAAAGCGCCGACTATATCATCGACCTGGGGCCGGAAGGCGGCGACCGGGGCGGCAGGCTGGTGGCCTGCGGCACGCCAGAGCAGGTGGCCGCCAACAAGAAATCCTACACGGGAGCCTATCTGACAAAAATTCTGGAAAGAGATAGGGCATATGAGGAGGCGGCATGTTCGGATACCTGACGGCTTTTCAGCCCGAGCTGCGCGTGAGGGAGCTTGACACCTACAAGGCGATTTACTGCGGGCTGTGCCACTGCCTGCGCAGCCACTACGGGCTTGCCTCCTCGGCGGGGCTGTCTTATGATTTTGTCTTTCTGGCGGCGCTGGGGCTGGCACTTGAAAAGGAGGAGCCGGAGCTCAGCCATCGCCGGTGCCTCACCCATCCCTTTCGGAAAAGGGCCTCCATTGCGGGAAAGCGCACCACGCTGTTTGCCGCAGCCATGCAGGTGCTGTTGGCCTGCTATAAGCTGGAAGACGACCTGGAGGACGAGAGCGGGGGCAAAAAGGTGCGGGCAAGGGCCGGCCTTGCGGCGCTCAGGGGCGCGCGGGCGGTGGCCGAGCGGGAGTATCCCGAGCTTGCGCAGCGCATGGGGGAGCAGCTCTCCCTGCTGGCGCAGGCACAAAGCAGGAAAGGCGAAAGCCTTGACAGCTATACCCACCACTCCGGCATGCTGCTGGCCGTCATTGCCGAGGAAATCGGGGAGGACGACATCCAGCGCCGGGTGCTGCACGAGATCGGCTATCAGCTCGGCCGGTGGATTTACCTGATTGACGCGGCCGACGACTGGGAGCAAGACGTCTCTCTCGGGCGCTTTAACGCCCTGTATGAGGCGGGGCTTGCCGCCGGGGAGCGGCTTGACACAAAGAGGGTGTTTCAGCTTTTGAGCGACACCTCGGCCACGGTATATGCTTCGCTGCAGCTTTTGCCCTTGCGGCGCTATAAGGGCATTTTGGAAAACGTGGCGGGGCCGGGCATGGCGGCAAAGCAGCGCACGGTGCTTTTTGGCCGGAACAAGCCGGAGCCTGCGCCTGCGCAGGCCGGGGAGTCCCTTTTACTGAGTGCTTTGCAGGACGCAGGGGGGGCGGAAGAGGAAAACAGCAGCGTCTGACGGCTTGCCAAAGCAGCGCTCAGACAAAAACCAAAAAAGCTTTTTTCACATGTTTCCCGGCGTTTCACATATCCTGAACAACAAGGAGAGCAACATGAAAGATCCGTATGAGGTTTTGGGCGTATCTCACAACGCCAGCGAGCAGGAGATCAAGGCGGCCTACCGCGAGCTGGCCAAGAAATACCATCCCGACAACTATCAGAATAACCCGCTTGCAGACTTGGCGCAGGAGAAAATGCGTGAAATTAACGAGGCCTATGACGAGATTGTCAAGGAGCGCAGCAGCGGCCGCGCCTACGGGACGGGCGGCGGGCGCAGCGGCGGGACGGGACAAAATTCCCTGTATGCACAGGTGCGCTCGCTGATCGTTGCAGGACGCATTGAAGACGCGCACCGTCTGCTCGACACTGTGACGGGCTCGCTGCGCACGGCGGAGTGGTATTTTCTCATGGGCAACGTGCTTCAGCGAAAGGGCTGGCTGGCGGATGCAAGAACCTATTTTGAAGAGGCCGTGCGGCGTGATCCGCAAAATCAGGAATACCGGGCCGCGCTGACCGGCTTTGGTTCGCCCTTTGCCCAGGGGTCGGGAGCACCCTATGCCACGGCCTGCTGCCTGCCCTGCGGCGGTGGTTTTTGCGAGATGTGCACCACCATTTTGTGTGCCAACGCCATGTGTGACTGCTGCTGTCACTGATGCCGACACCGGCGTGAAGCGTGCCCTGTTTGTAAGAGAAAGGGGTGAGCCGGCATAAAAACAAAAGAGATTACGGGCGGCGGGCTTTTTGCCGCTGCGGCCGTTGTCGTCATGGTATTTTCGGTTCCCTTCCCCTCGCTGACGCTGACCTGTGCGGCGCTGGCAGGCTTTTTGGTGCTCTTTGTCATGCTCAAGTGGGGCATGAAGTCGGCAGCGCTGTGCTATCTCACCGCATCCATTTTGGCGCTTGTGCTCATTCCGAGAAAGGAGACGGCGCTGGAGTTTCTGCTTTTTTTCGGAGTCTATCCCATGCTCAAGCTGCGCGTGGAGCGCCATCCCAGTAAAGCTGTGTGCTGGGCGTGCAAGCTGCTTTTTTGCAATGCCATGCTGGCGGTGGGCTACGGCCTGTGCCTGCTGCTTGGCATTCCCATGGAGGAGATGAAGCAGCAGATGCTGCTTGCACTGCTGATGCTCAACGCCGTTTTTGTGCTTTACGACTGCTGCTTTACCCGTGTGATGCGCACCGTCATGCGCAGGTATTACAAGCTCTTTTTGAAAGAATAGAGAAAAAAGACGAATACGGGCGGGCGGGGGCTGCGGGCCCTTGCCGTGCGCCCCTCGAGAAAGGATACGGACACCCTTGCTGCAATCATTTTTACAGGATGCCATCTATTTGATTCCGGCCGTGCTGCTCTCGCTCTCGTTTCACGAGCTCAGCCACGGCTATGTGGCCTTCAAGCTGGGCGACCCCACGGCCAAGCAGGCAGGCCGCCTCACGCTCAACCCCCTTGCCCACATCGACCCTCTGGGAACGCTTTGCATGCTGATTTTCCGCTTTGGGTGGGCAAAGCCGGTGCCTGTCAACGTGATGTATTTTAAGGACAGGAAAAAGGGCATGGCCATCACTGCGGCGGCAGGCCCTTTGTCCAATCTTTTGCTGGCCTTTGTGTGCATGCTGCTCTTTGTGCCGGTGCTGGCTTACGCCGGCTGGACGACAATCGGGGGATATTTTGCCAACTTCTTGTACATCATGGTACTGATCAACGTGGGCCTTGCGGTTTTCAATCTGCTGCCTATTTCCCCCCTTGACGGCTCCAAGATTCTCTACGCCGTGCTGCCAAACAAGATTTATTTTTCGATTATGCAGTACGAGCGCTATTTTCAGCCGGTCTTGTTTTTGCTGTTGTGGACGGGGCTGCTCAGCCGCCCCATCTCCTTTTTGCGCGACGCCGTGATTGGCGGCATGCAGTTTTTGCTTCAGCCATTTTTTGCCCTGTTTTTTTAAGCGCTTTGATTTTCAGGGAGGTGACGCTTTGCCGTGCAGCAGATGACCTATACGCTTGATATGTTTGAAGGGCCGCTTGATTTGCTGCTGCATCTCATCGAGCAGCACAAGCTCGACATCAGGGACATCCCCATCGCGCTGCTGCTCGAGCAGTATATGGCGGCGCTTGACGCCCAGGGCGCCATTGACCCCGACAGCATGAGCGAGTTTTTGTTCATGGCCACCAAGCTCATTTATATCAAGTCGCGCATGCTGCTGCCGGTGGAGGAGGGGGAGGAAGATCCCCGCGCCGAGCTGGTGAGCATGCTGACAGACTATCTGCACTACAAGGAGCTGGCGGGAGAGCTGGAATGCCGCTATGAGCAATATGGTCGGGATCTTTTTGTCAGGGCCCAGGAGAAGACGGAGCAGCAGCCGCCCGAGCTGCGCCCTTTGCCATTGTCTGCGCTGCTCGAGGCATACAGGGCGGTTTTTCGAAGCAGCCTTCGGCGGGTTCCCCCGCCCATCGAAAGCTTTTCGGGCATCATTGTGCACAAGGCGGTGTCTGTGGCGACCAAGACCTTTGAGCTGCTGCGCGGACTGCTGCGCAAGGGCAGGCTGCGCGTGTATGACGTGATCTATTCCCAGAAAAGCAAGTCGGATGCCATTGCGGCGTTTATGGCCGTTTTGGAGCTTTGCGGACGCAGCCGCGTTTGCCTTTCGGGAGAGGGGGAGCGAATGGAGCTCACCTTGAAAAAGGAGGGACAAGCCGTTGTCTAACCTGCAGGACGTTCAGGTCAGCCTGCCGGCGGGCAGGGAAGAGCAGGCCATTGAGGCCGTTTTGTTTGCGGCGGGCGAGCCGGTGGAACTTGAGATGCTGGCGCGGGCCTTCGGCATGCCCTCAAAACAAATGCAGGAGCTGCTGGACAACATGCGCTTTTCCTACAATCAGCAAAGCAGGGGCATTCAGATGCTGCGGCTGGGAAATGCCTATCAGCTCTGCTCCCGCAAGGAATTTTCCGAATGCGTGCGCGCTGTGCTTGATAAAAAGCGGGAGGTTTCCCTGTCTGCGGCGGCGCTTGAGGTTTTGGCCATTGCGGCATACAACCAGCCTGTCACCAGGGCTTTTCTGGAGCAGGTGCGTGGGGTGGACAGTTCGGGCGTAGTGGCCTCGCTGCTGGACAAGGGGCTGCTTGAGGAGAGAGGACGCCTTGACGTTCCGGGGCGTCCCATGCAGTTTGGGACAACGGCCCGGTTTTTGAGATGCTTTGGCCTCTCTTCGCTTGACGATTTGCCGCCGGTGGACGAAAACGGCGCTTTGATTGCCCAGCTTCAGCTCGAGGAGCAGCCGGAGCAGCCGTAAAAAAGATCCCTTGCGGAAAAACAGGCAAAAAAAGAATGGAAGAGGCGCTGCTGGAGAACACTGAAAGCGGCCCCTGAAGGGGCGCCCTTGTTCCTTTGCAGGAGGAAAAGACGGACCGCTTTTCAAAAAGGGGGGTGACGGGATGCGATGGTACACGATAGTCTTGGCAATCCTGCTTTTGCTGGGGCTGACGCTGATGCTTCGCTTTGGCGTGCGGCTGACAAGCCATGCCGGCAGGACAAGCCTGGCCCTTCAGGTGGGCGGCATATCGGTGCTTCGCCTGCCCCTGGGAGAGCGGCGTCCCCCGAAGGTGGGAAGGAGAAAAAAGAAAAAAAAGGAAGAGACCGCCCCGCGTGCAAAGCAAAAGGATGCAGGCAAAAAGGAGGAGCTTTCCCGCCTTTTGGCGGCGGCAAGCGATGTGGATTTTGTATTAGAGACGCTGCGAAAAGGCCTGACGGTGACAAGGGAAAAGCTGCTGCGCCGCATCGTGGTCAATCGCCTGACCGTCCACATTGCGGTTGCCGCGCAGGATCCCATGAAGACGACGCTTGGCTATGGCGCCCTGTCTGCCTCGATCTATACGGCGGCGTCGGCACTCAGCCGCCTCGTGCGGATAAAGCACAGGGATATTGCGCTGGCGCCCGATTACGCGGGGGTGGCCTGCACAGTGGTGCTGGACATTCAAATTTGGCTGCGGCTGTGGCAGATTGTGTTTGCCGTTGCAGGATACGCTGCGCTGTGGCGGGAGACTTTGGACATCCTGAAGAAAAAGGCGGCTGACGGGGCAAAGGAGCAGGGGAACACTGCTCCGGCAAAGGCTTCGTCCAACAAGAGCGCCGCCGCGCAGGCCTGAGCGGGTTCTGGAGCACTGCTCGGCCTTGCTAAAACATGCCGATATCGTTTAAAAACATATAAAAAAACAAAGAAAAAGAGGTGTTTCAAATGAATGAGCATCCCATTCAGGGCATGGCGGAATCGATTTTGGAGAACATCAACCAGATGGTAGACGTCAATACCATTGTGGGAGAACCCATTATCACGCCGAGCGGCGTGACCATCATTCCCATTTCCAAGGTGTCGGTGGGCTTCGGGCTTGGCGGCGGGGATTTCAGGCCGACGACCCCCGAGGAGCGCAAATGCACCCCCTTTGGAGGCGGCGGCGGCGGAGCGCTGACCATCACCCCCATCGCTTTTTTGACGGTGTCTGGCGAAAATGTCAAGCTCATCACGATTGACCGCAACGAGACCACGGTGGACAAAGCCCTGGCCATGGCCCCCGAAATGGTGGACAAGGTGGCAAACACGGTATCTGCGCTTTTCAAAAAGGATTCGGACAAAAGCGGCAGCTAAGCAGTCAAAAGCCGGCAGGCTCTGCGGGCCTTGTGAGGCCCGTAAAGAAAAGGAGGGCTTGTGCGCCCTCACAAGGCCGACTTGGCGTTTGGACAAAATTCCCCGGACAGCCCTCTGCCCGGGGAATTTTTCGTCTTGCGCCGGGCCGGCAAAGCCCCCTTTTTTGCGACTAGCTCTTTTTTGTTTCTCATATACTATGAGCGAAACCACATGCGGGAAAGGGATGGACGAGAGCTTGAGATGGAACAAAAGGGGAATTGCAGCAGGGGTTTTGGCTTTTTTGTACGCAGTGTGCCTGGCTTTTCCGGCTTCGGCAAAGGCATTTTCTGCCCAGGGCGCGGCTTTGATGGAGGCTCAGAGCGGGCAGCTTCTCTTTGGTCAAAATGAAAACGAAAGGCTGCCCATGGCTTCCACCACCAAAATCATGACGGCGCTTGTGGCAATAGAGAACGGGGACCCGGAGCAGCTTTGCGTTGTTTCGGGGCACGCCGCAGGGGTAGAGGGCTCTTCCCTGTACCTTAAAGAGGGGGAGGTCTATACGCTTGCGCAGCTTCTCTACGGGCTGCTGCTGCGCTCGGGAAACGACGCTGCGACCGTAATAGCCGAGAGCGTGGGGGGAAGTGAGCAGGCCTTTGTAGATCTGATGAACGAGAGGGCGGCGCAAATGGGGCTGGAGAACACCCATTTTGACAATCCCACCGGGCTTGACGGAGACACCCACTATACGACGGCAAGGGAGCTTGCGATGCTGACGGCCTGCGCACTGCAAAACGAGGAGTTTTGCAAGTATTTCGGCGCCAGGCAGTATGTCATTGGGGAAACTTCAACGCATGAGGGGCGCACCCTTGTCAACAAGCACCGGCTGCTGACCCTGCGCGAGGACGTCATCGGGGGGAAGACGGGATATACCAAGGCGTCGGGCCGAAGCTTGGTTACGGCGGCGCGCAGCGACGGCATGACGCTGGTGGCAGTGACTATCAATGACCCCAACGACTGGGCCGACCATGAAGAGCTGCTGGACTGGGGATTTGAAAGCTATGAATGTGTGGATGCGTCAAAGCTCCTGCGTCCGCAGAGGATTCCCCTGGCAGGGGGCGGGAGCCTGGAGGCCAGAGCGGCGCAGCCGGTTTTTGTGGCGCTGCCAAAGGGGGAAAAAGAGCAGCTTAAGGTGACTTACTACCTGCCGAGATTTTGCTACGGCAGCATCGGATTGATGCAGGAGCTGGGGAAGGCGTCGGTGACGCTGCAGGGAGAAGAGGTGGTTTCCCTGCCCATGGTGTGCTGGCGAAAAGATGTGCCGCAGAAGGCGAAACGTGGGATTTGGGAATTGATAACCGATGCAATTTGTACTATACTGAAATGAGCCGAAAGAAACGGCTGGAAGGGGAGAACATTGGAGCGACGGTTACAAAAATATCTGGCCGACTGCGGGCTGTGCTCGCGCCGCGCCGCCGAGCAGCTCATTGAGCAGGGCCGCGTGACGGTCAACGGCGCCGTGGCGCAGATCGGCTGCAAGGTGGACGACGGCGACTGCGTTGCGGTGGACGGACGGGTGATTGGGCAAAAACGGGCGCCGCACACCTATATCATGCTGCACAAGCCGCGCGGCTACATTACAACCATGAAAGACGAGCAGGGCCGCCGGTGTGTGGCCGACCTGCTGACCGGGCTGCGCGCCCGTGCGGTGCCGGTGGGCCGGCTTGACCGCAATTCGGAGGGCCTGCTTCTGCTGACCGACGACGGCGAGCTGCTCTACCGCCTGACCCACCCGGCGCACGAGGTGGAAAAATGCTATCTCGTCACACTGCGGGGAGCCGTGGAGGATTCTCTTATTGAGGCGCTGGGGGGAGAGCTTTTGCTCGACGGGGAAAAGCTCAAGCCGGTGGGGGTCAGGCTGCTCAAACGGGAGCCCGAAAAGACCATTTTGCAGATGACGCTGACCGAGGGCAAAAACCGCCAGATCCGGCGCATGTGCGAGCAGGTGGGCGTGGAGGTCATCCGGCTCAAACGCGTGTCGGAGGGCGGCATTCGCCTGGCTGGCCTCAAGAGCGGCCACTGGCGGCAGCTGACCGAGCAGGAGGTTGCCCATCTGAAAGAGATTGCGGGAATGGCCCCTTGTGCGGCCGGAAGAAGTAAAAGACAAAGGAGTTTTTCAACATGATCACCATGAAACTTTCCTCCCCCCAGTCCTACGGCCTGTGGGACGGGGATCGCCTGTTGGCCGAGTGCGCCTTTTCCATGGAAAAGGACGCCCTTCTGATTGAGCGCATCGACGTTTTTGAGCCTGTGGAGGGGCTGAATGCCTATGATGCACTGCTGCGCGCCGTGGTCTCCTTCATGGAGCCCTTTTCCCCGAAGAGTGTGCGGTGCCGCGTGCCGGAGCTCTTTGACGAGCTGACGGCGCTGCGCTTTGTCCGCAAAGGGGACGCGGTGGAGAGCACGCCCGAAGAGGTCATGCGCCACCTCTGCTGCGAAGGGTAACGGCGGTGCAGCAGGACAGGGCGGCAAAGCGCGTGGTCGTTGTGGGGGCAGGCCCCGCCGGCATGATGGCAGCCGCCACGGCGGCTTCGCGGGGGCATTGTGTGACGCTGCTTGAAAAAAACCCCATGGCAGGCAAAAAGCTGCTGATTACGGGCAAGGGGCGCTGCAACGTCACCACGGCCTGCGACAGGGAGCACTTTTTTGAGCACATCGCCAGAAACCCGAAATTTCTGTATGCCGCCTTTGCCGCCTTTGACAACCGCGACGCCATGGACTTTTTTGAAGCGCTGGGTGTGCCGCTCAAGGTGGAGCGCGGGGAGCGGGTATTTCCGAAGTCCGACCGCGCGGCCGACGTGCGCGACGCCCTTGTGCGCCACTGCAGGCAGCAGGGGGTGCGCTTTGCGCAGGGCAGGGCTCTCTCGCTGGTGACCCGCGAGGACGGCATTGCCGCCCTGCGTACGCAGGAGGGAGAGCTCGGGTGTGACGCCGTGATTCTGGCAACCGGCGGCCTTTCCTACCCCGCCACCGGCTCCACGGGAGACGGCTACCGGATGGCGCGGGAGGCAGGACATACCATTGTTGACCCAAGGCCCTCCCTGGTGCCGATTGTGACAAGGGAGAGCTGGCCGCAGCGCGTCATGGGACTTTCGCTGCGCAATGTGGCGCTCACCATGTGGCGCGAAGGGGACAGGCGTCCCCTGTTCCGGGAGCAGGGCGAGCTTCTCTTTACCCACTTTGGCCTCTCGGGCCCCCTGGTGCTGACGGCCTCCACCCTGATTCGGGAGGGGGAGAGTTTTTCCCTTTCCATCGACTGCAAGCCCGCGCTGACGCCCCAGCAGCTCAATGCCCGCCTGCTGCGTGACTTTGCCGAATTTTCCAACAGGGATTTTTCCAACGCCCTGGACAAGCTGCTTCCCAAAAAGCTGATCCCGATTGTGGTCGAGCTTTCGGGCATTCCGCCCGCCGCCAAGGTGCACTCGCTCACCAAAGAGCAGAGAAAACGGCTGGTTGAGCTTGTAAAGGGAATCCCTCTTACAGTCGAAGGTCTGCGACCTATTGAAGAAGCCATTGTCACGGCGGGCGGGGTTTCGACAAAGGAGGTCGATTCCAGGACCATGCAGTCGAAGATTGTAAAGGGATTATACTTTGCAGGTGAGCTGCTGGACTTGGACGCCACGACCGGAGGATTCAACCTTCAGATCGCCTATTCCACGGGATTTTTGGCCGGCAGCTCGGTATAGGCAGGGGCCGGTGTGTAGGAAAGCAAAAGAGGGTTTCGCAGCGCAAATCGGCGCGGACTTTTGAGAGGAGACATTTGCCGTGAGCAACTTCAACATCGCCATCGACGGCCCGTCGGGAGCGGGAAAGAGCACCCTGGCGCGACGTCTGGCAAGGCGCTTTGGCATGACCTATGTGGACACGGGGGCCATGTATCGGGCCATTGCCCTGTATATGCACCGTCTGGGGATTGACTGTGCCGACCGGGAAGCGGTAATAAAGCATCTGGGGGAGGTGCAGGTCACGCTGGAGTACGGGGAAGAGGGGCAAAGGGTGCTGCTGTGCGGGCAGGACGTTTCGCAGGACATCCGTCACCACGAGATTTCAGAGTGCACCTCCAAGGTCTCCGTCATCCCCGAGGTGCGGGAGTATCTGACCGACATGCAGCGCAGCCTTGCCAAAACCAAAAGCTGCATCATGGACGGCCGCGACATCGGGACGGTGGTGCTGCCCCATGCGGATTTGAAAATTTTTCTCACCGCCTCCCCGGAGGATCGGGCGCGGCGGCGTCACAAGGAGCTGGCGCAGAAGGGGGAGGAGCTGCCCTTTGAGCAGGTTTTGGCAGACATCCGCCAAAGAGATGAGCGTGACAGCAGCCGTACCGTAGCGCCTCTTCGTCCGGCGAAGGACAGTGTGATTGTGGACACGACCGGCAACACGCTGGAGCAATCGGCGGAACAACTTGAGAAAATTCTCGTCAAATATTTGGGAGTCTCTCCCGTTTCCGACTGATGTTTTTTCCGGCAGGGCCGGCGGGAGTCTTGCCGGATGGAAAAGGCATGCTTTTTTTGGGGGGTGCCGCCGAGGCGGCCGTCTTTGGGGCATGGGCCCTACGCGCAGCCTCTCAAAAATGGCAAAACGCCGGCAAACAGCAATGCTTGAAGGAGGAAGGGGACGGACATGCAGATTACGGTTGCCAAAACGGCGGGCTTTTGCTTTGGGGTGCAGCGCGCTGTGGACGAAATTTTTTCGCTGCTTGAGCGTGAAAGACGCCCGGTGGTTACATTAGGGCCCATCATCCACAACCCGCAGATTACGCAGCGCTTAGAGCAACGGGGCGTGCGCATCGTGGAGGAGGTGCCGCAGGCGCCCTTTGAAGGCGTGGTTGTGCTGCGAAGCCACGGGGTTCCAAAGCAGTGCTACGAACAGCTGGAGCAAAGGAATATCGAATATCTCGATTTGACCTGTCCCTTTGTGGAGCGCATTCACCGCGTGGTTCAGGAGGGGGCGCAGGAGGGCCGCAGGGTGTTGATTATCGGCCACGCCGAGCATCCCGAGGTGGTGGGAATCCGCTCCTTTGCGCCGGACAACAGGGTCTTTGCGTCGCTTGACGAGCTGAAAGCCTATACCCAGCAGGAGCCTTTTGCAAAGGAGCTGCCCACGCTGCTGGTTGTTCAGACCACCTTTGATGTGACGGCCTGGGGAAATTGTCGGAACTTTGTTGAAAAAGTATATACAAATGCGAGGATATCTGATACAATATGCTATGCGACTGAGAACAGGCAGAAGGAAGCTGCTGCCCTTGCAGCGGACAGCGAAGTGATGCTTGTGATTGGCGGACGGCATAGCTCAAACACCACAAGGCTTTACGAGCTTTGCCAGCGGCACTGTCCACGGGCGATGCTGGTGGAGTCTGCCAGCGAAATCCCTGAGGATGCCTTTTCTCCGGGGATGAAGGTCGGCATTACGGCGGGAGCTTCCACGCCCGCTGATGTAATAAAGGAGGCTGCAAGTAAAATGTTTGACATCAATGAGACCATGGAGAACAACGAGGCCATGGAGAACAACGCGGTGGAGACCGTGGACGAGAACGCGGAATTGTCGTTCGAGCAACTGCTGGAGGATTCGCTGCTCACTTTAAATACAGGGGATAGGGTCAAGGTTACGATCGTTTCGATTGGGCCGACCGAGATTCAGGTGGATCTCGGCACCAAGCACACGGCCTACATTCCCATCAGCGAGCTCAGTGACGATCCCAATGCAAAGCCAGAGGACATTGTCAAGCCGGGCGACGAGGTCGAGGCCTTTGTCGTGCGCGTCAACGACGTGGAGGGCACCATCATGCTGTCCAAGAAGCGGGTCGACGCCATCAAGGGCTGGGATGAAATCGAGGCGGCTGTGGACTCCGGCGCCGTGATGGAGGGCACCGTCGTTGAGGTGGTCAAGGGCGGCATCATCGCCCTGTGCAACGGCACGCGTGTCTTCATCCCCGGCTCCCAGGTTCCCGGCGGACGCGATGCCGACCACTCCGGGCTGGTGGGCACCACCCAGCAGTTTAAGATTCTGGAAGTCAACCGCAAGCGCCGCCGCGTCATCGGCTCCATCCGCGCGATCGCCAGAGAGGCGAGAAAGGCCGCCGAGGAGAAGTTCTGGGCCGAGGCTGAGATCGGCAAGCACTACAACGGCGTGGTCAAGTCGCTGACCTCGTACGGCGCCTTTGTGGACGTCGGCGGGGTGGACGGCATGATCCACCTGTCCGAGCTGTCGTGGAACAAGATCCGCCATCCCTCCGAGGTGGTCTCGGTGGGCGACGAGATTGAAGTGTATATTAAGGACCTCGACCCCGAGAGAAAGCGCATTTCGCTGGGCTACAAGAACCTGCAGCCCAATCCCTGGGATCAGCTCAAGGAAATTTATAAAGAGGGCGACGTGGCACATGTCAAGATTGTCAAGCTCATGCCCTTTGGCGCCTTTGCCGAGCTCATCCCCGGCATTGACGGCCTGATTTACATTTCTCAGATTTCCACCCGCCGCATTGACAAGCCCTCCTCCGTTTTGGCGGTGGGCGATGAGGTCGATGTCAAGATTGTCTCGATTGACTACGACGCCATGAGAGTCAATCTCTCGATCCGCGCTCTGCTGGAAGAGGGCGGCATTGCCGCCGAGGCGGCGCAGGCGGCAAGAGCCGAGGCCGAGGAGGCTGATGTGCAGCCCCAGGAAGAGCCTGCTGCCGAGACTGCCGAAGAGGCTGCCGAGCAGCCGGAAGAAGCTCCTGTGGAGCAGTAAGCGCGGCGCCGGCATCCTGCCGCAGTGTGGCAGGATATCAAAAAAAACATCTTACAAGCTTTCAAGAGCGGGCAGCTTTTGCTGCCCGCTCTTTGCTTTTGGAAAAGAGAAGCCTGCAAAAAAATTGGAGGCCGCCCCTGCTCTCTGCGGCGCCGCCTGTGGCATGGCTCTGCCCCCGACGCCGGCCGCCCGCCCTTGTGCCCGGCCCCAGACAGAGGGAGCCGGCTGCCCCTTCTTTTGGAAAGCGGCGTCCTTTAGGCAGAATTTTCGCGGCAGGGATGTCAAACTCCGGCAGGCGCTGCCGAAGGTGGAAAATTTCAGCACTATTTTACAGGTATTTTGATGAAAAAAGAGAGCGTTTGACACGTCTTTGGCCTGAGCGACATAGGATAAAGCCGGAGGTGAGGGCATGCAGGTGCGTCGGCGCAGAGGGTTGCAAAAGGGCCGGGGCAGAAAACTGCCCCTCGCTGCGGTGCTGGGGCTTTTTCTTTTGGGCGGATGCCTGCTGCTGGCGCTGATTAACGGCAGGGTGAGGCCGGTGCTTGAGACGGTGGGCACTTCGCGTGCCAAGGCCATTGCCAACGCCTCCATCATGCGCGCGATTGAGGCCGAGCTCAAGGAGAATGCGCAGGATTATACGGATCTTGTCACGCTGCAAAGGGGAGAAAACGGGGAAATTTCGGTTGTGACCAGCAACATCGTCAAAATCAACCAGCTCAAGGCCCGCATCAGCGAGCGCGTGCAGGAAAACCTCACGCTCGACCTCATCCGGGTCTCCATTCCCCTGGGAAATCTGATAGGCGGAGACATCTTTTCGGGGCGCGGGCCCTCCATCAGCTTCAAGCTGCTGCCCTACGGCAGCGTGGTGGTCGACGTTTCCAACGAATTCACCTCGGCCGGCATCAATCAGACGCTGCACCGCATTGTGCTGACCGTGTCTGCCGGCCTGAGCATCGTACTGCCGCTCTCCTCGGTCAACGCCACGGTGCAGTCTGGCGTGGTGGTGGCCGAGACCATCATCGTGGGAGGCGTTCCCGAACGGTATGCCACCTATGGGGCAGGGGAAGCGCTTGCCCAGACCGACGCGCTGCTCATGATGGAGGAGGACTGAAAAAACTCCTCATGAAAAATAAAAGCTGCCTCTTGGATAAGTTTGGCGGATATGATACAATACTTTGATATAGGGCGCACAGTCAAAATCGAAATGCCCGTTGGGAGGATCACATCTGCATGGCAAGCGACGTCAAGCGACACATGGAGGCCCTGCGCACAACGCTCAACCACTACGCCTATCAATACTATGTGCTCGACGACCCCGAGGTCAGCGACTACCGGTATGACGAGCTGCTGCGGGAGCTCGAGACGTTGGAGGCGCAGCATCCCGAATATATCACGCCCGACTCGCCCACACAGAGGGTGGGGGGCAAACTGCTGGAGGGCTTTGCCCAGGTGCGGCACGAGGTCCCCATGGAGAGCCTGCAGGACGTGTTTTCGGTGGAGGAGCTGTTTGACTTTGACGAGAGGGTGCGCGCCGCCGGCGTGCAGCCGGTCTATGTGGTGGAATATAAGATTGACGGGCTTTCGGTTTCACTGGAATATGAAAACGGCCTGTTTGTGCGCGGCTCCACGAGAGGCGACGGCCGCGTGGGGGAGGACATCACGGCAAACCTGCGCACCATCCGCGCCGTGCCTCTGAGGCTGACCCGCAGCATTCCCTATCTGGAGGTGCGCGGCGAGGTCTACCTGCCGGAAAAGGCCTTTTCGCAGCTCAATGAGCGCCGGCAACAGGAGGGACAACCTCTTTTTGCCAATCCCCGAAATGCGGCGGCGGGCTCGCTGCGTCAGCTTGACCCGTCGGTGACGGCGACAAGGCCTTTGAGCATTTTTGTTTTCAATATTCAGCGAATGGAGGGGGAGCGGGCCGACGGACATGCGGCTTCTCTAGAGCTGCTGCGGGAACTGGGGTTTCGGGTCATTCCCGACTATCGGAGGTTTGAGGGCATGCAGAGCTGTGTGGAGCGCGTTGCGCAAATCGGGGAGATGAGAGGAAAGCTGCCCTTTGAAATTGACGGGGCCGTCATCAAGCTTGACGACTTTGCCGCGAGGGAGCGGCTTGGCTCCACGGCAAAGTTTCCGCGCTGGGCGGTGGCCTACAAATACCCGCCCGAAGTCAAGTCCACCCGCCTGCTGGACATCGTGGTCAACGTGGGCCGCACCGGCGTACTGACGCCGACGGCCGTGCTTGAGCCGGTGCAGCTTTCGGGCAGCACGGTGCGCGCCGCCACGGTGCACAACAAGGATTTTATCGCGCAAAAGGACATCCGCATCGGGGACGTCGTGCGTGTGCGCAAGGCGGGTGAAATCATCCCCGAAATCGTGGAGGTGGATTTTTCCAAGCGTGACGGCAGCGAGCGGGAGTTTTCCTTTCCGACCGTGTGCCCCTCCTGCGGCGAGCCGGTGCTTGACGACGGGCAGGAGGCGGCCGTGCGCTGCACCAATCCGGACTGTCCGGCGCAGCTGGTCAGAAGCATTGCCCATTTCTGTTCGCGCGGCGCCATGGATATCGAAGGCATGGGAGAGCAGTCGTCCGAGCAGTTTGTCAGTGCGGGGCTCATCGCCTCGATTGCCGATTTGTATGACCTTTCGGCCCCGCAGATTGCTGCGCTCGAGCGCAAGGGCGAAAAGTCGGCGGCCAAGCTGGTGGCGGCCATTGAGCAAAGCAAGGGGAGAGGGCTTGCCCGCCTGCTCTACGGCTTTGGCATCCGCCACATCGGCGAGCGCAGCGCAAGGCAGCTTGCCGAGGCTTTCGGCAGCATGGACAGGCTGCGGCAGGCCACCTTCGAGGAGCTGACCGCCGTGCCCGACGTGGGGGAGGAAATGGCGCAAAGCGTGCTGGCCTTTTTTTCTCACAGGCAGACGCAAAGTCAACTCGCGCGGCTTGCGGCCGCAGGCGTCGATATGACGCAGGAGCAAACCGTGAAGGAAGCGGCGCTGCTTGGAAAGACCTTTGTGCTGACCGGCACCCTGCCCACGCTCACGCGGGAGCAGGCGAAGGCCCTCATCGAGCAAAAGGGCGGCAAGGTGACGGGCAGCGTTTCCAAAAAGACAAGCTATGTCGTGGTCGGCGAGGACGCCGGCTCGAAACTGGTTCGGGCGCAGGAGCTTCAGATCCCCCTGCTGGACGAAGCGGCGCTCATGAATTTACTGGGAGGGACTCAGAAATGAAAATCACGCATGACGAAATCCGGCATGTTGCCCGTCTGGCCCGCATCGAGATACCGGAAGAGCAGTTTGACAAGCTGGCGCAGGATATGGAGAGCATCGTGGACATGGTGGCCCAGCTCCAGCAGGTGGACCTGTCGGGGCTTTCGGTCAACCTGGCAGAGCAGAGCAACATCTTTCGGGAAGACGTGCCCACCCCCTCGATGCCGAGGGAGGCGGTGCTGCAGAATGCGCCCGCGAGGGAGGCCGGCTGCGTGCTGGTGCCCCGCGTGATGGAAGAATAGGGGGAGCGGCCATGGAATTGTATGAAAAGATGGGGTATGAGCTGCAGGAGCTCATTGTCAAAAAAGAGGTGTCGGCGCGCGAAGTGACCGACAGTTTTCTCTCCCGCATCGACGCGGTGGAGGGCAAGGTCAAGAGTTTTCTGACCCTTTTGCCCGACTCGGCACGGGCGCAGGCCGACGAGGTGGACGCCCTGGTGGCGAGGGGCGAGCAACTGCCGCCCCTGGCGGGTCTGCCCATTGCCATCAAGGACAACATCTGCACCGAAGGGGTGCTCACCACCTGTGCATCCAAGATGCTCTACAATTTTGTTCCGCCCTACGACGCCACGGTCATCACCCGCATGAAGCAAAGCCACATGCCCATTTTGGGAAAGACCAATCTCGACGAATTTGCCATGGGCTCCTCCTGTGAGAATTCGGCCTTTCAGAAGACGAGGAATCCCTACGACCTAAATCGCGTTCCGGGCGGCTCTTCGGGCGGCTCGGCGGCGGCGGTGGCGGCGGCGCAGGCTCCCTTCGCCGTGGGAAGCGATACCGGCGGCTCGATTCGTCAGCCCGCCTGCATCACGGGCATCGTGGGCCTCAAGCCCTCCTACGGCGCCGTCTCGCGCTATGGGCTGGTGGCCTTCGGCTCCTCGCTCGACCAGATTGGGCCCATGACGCGCTGCGTCAGGGACAACGCCATGCTCTTTGACCTTCTGGCCGGGCCCGACGAGATGGATTCCACCAGCGCCCGCATTTCAAGAAAGCCCATTGCCCCCGACCTCAAGGTGGACGTCAAGGGACTGCGCATCGGGCTTCCTAAGGAGTTTTTCGGCGAGGGCATCGACCCTGGCGTGCGCGCCTGCATCATGGAGGCCGCGCAGCAGTATCAGCGCATGGGGGCGCAGCTTGTGGAAGTGGAGCTGCCCTTTGCGCAGTATGCGCTGCCGACCTACTACATCGTGTCGTCGGCCGAGGCCTCTTCCAATCTGGCGCGCTTTGACGGCGTGAAATACGGCTACCGCTCCGAGCATTACGACGGGCTGATCGATCTGTATTTCAAGAGCCGCAGCGAGGGCTTTGGCCCTGAGGTGCGCCGCCGCATCATGCTGGGCACCTATGTGCTGGCCTCGGGCTATTACGACGCCTACTACAAGCGTGCACAGCTCATGCGCGTCAAGCTCAAGCAGGTCTATGACGAGGCTTTTGAGCACTGTGACGTGATGCTGACCCCCGCCTCGCCCACCGTGGCCTTTCGCCTCGGGGAGAAGGAGAGCGACCCGCTTGCCATGTATTTGTCGGACATCTGCACCGTGAGCATCAACATGGTTGAGCTACCCGCGCTGGTGCTGCCCTGCGGCACCGTGGAGGGGCTTCCCATGGGCATGCAGCTCATTGGAAGGAAGTTTTCCGAAGAGCTGCTTTACAACGTGGCCTATTCCTTTGAACAGGCCACCGGCCTGGGCTGGACATGCCCCAAACTGTGAGGAGGGGAACCATGAAATACGAAGCAGTGATCGGCATTGAAATGCATGCCGAGCTCAATACAAAGACCAAGATTTTCTGCGGCTGCAAGACCGACTACGGCGCACAGGTCAACACCCAGTGCTGTCCCATCTGTATCGGCCTGCCCGGCACGCTGCCCACTCTCAACAAAAAGGTGGTGGAATACGCCGTGCGCATGGGCCTTGCCTGCGGCTGCACCATCAACAAGGAGACCAAGCACGACCGCAAGAACTACTTTTATCCCGACTTGCCCAAGGCCTATCAAATCAGCCAGTATGACATTCCCCTGTGCGAAAACGGAGAGATCTCCTTTTATGTGGGGGAGGACAAAAAGACGGTGCGCATCCGCCGCATCCACATCGAAGAGGACGCCGGAAAGCTGCTGCACGACAACCGCTTCTCCGGCACTCTGGTCGACTTCAACCGATGCGGCATCCCGCTCATCGAAATTGTCAGCCAGCCCGACATGCACTCTCCCGAAGAGGCGAGGGCCTATCTGGAGGCCCTCAAGGCGGTGCTGGAGTGCCTTGGCATCTGCAACTGCCGCATGCAGGAGGGCAACATCCGCTGCGATGTCAACGTCTCCATCCGCCCGGCAGGCAGCGAGCAGCTCGGCAACCGTGTGGAGATGAAAAACGTCAACACCTTCTCGGGCGCCGTGCGCGGCATCGAATATGAAATCGCGCGCCAGATTGAGGTGGTGGAGGCCGGGGGCCACATCGAGCAGGAGACCCGCCGGTGGGACGACGACCGGGGCGAGAGCCTGTCTATGCGCTCCAAGGAGGACGCGCAGGACTACCGTTACTTCCCCGAGCCCGACCTTGTGCCCATCCGTCTGGACGACGCCTATGTGGAAGGCATCCGCAGCAGCCTGCCCGAGCTGCCGATCTCCAAATATGAGCGCTACTGGAAAGAAAACGGGCTGACGCCCTACGAGGCCTCGATGCTGTCCACCGACAAGGACAAGGCCGCTTTCTTCGAGGCCTGCCTGGAGAAGGACGCCACGCTTGCCAAGCAAATCTGCAACTGGATTTTGGGAGACATCGCCAAGCTGCAAAACGAGAGGGGCTGCACCGTGCAGTCGCTGGGCATCGACCCGGCCGCCCTGTGCGAGCTCATTGTGCTGACCCAAAAGGGCACGCTTTCCTCCACCTCGGCCAAGACGGTGTTTGACGAGATGCTGTCCACCGGAAAGGCGCCCGGCGTCATCGTCGAGGAGAAGGGGCTGGCCCAGGTCAATGACGAGCAGGCACTTTTGGGTATTGTCGAAGAGGTGCTGGCGGCAAATGCCGGCCCCGTGCAGGACTATCACGGCGGCAAGACCAATGTGCTGGGCTTTTTGGTGGGCCAGTGCATGAAGCGCAGCAAGGGAAAGGGAAATCCACAGCTTTTCAACAAGCTGCTGGCGCAAAAATTAAACGAGCAAAAAGAATAAGCAAAAGGGCCTTGCGAAGGATTTTCCTTCGCAAGGCCCTTTTTATTTTGAGGGGGAAGGCCGATGACGAGAAAGGGCCTTTTCCAAAGGGCGCGCAAGCTCAGGGAAAGCCGGATACCGGCAGAGGGCTTTTTGGAGGGAAGAAGGGCATCGTCAAGACAAAAAAAGCGCAGGCAGGGGCCTGCGCTTTTTTTGCTGCAAGCAAGAGGGACACGGAAAAAGAGGCTGGGGGAAGAGGACTTGGACAGAGCGAAAAGCCCTGCGGCTGATTGTCCCAAAAAGTGCGGTTCTATGGTGGGACAAACAGGCATAAGAATTAGCAAACAAACGCAGACAAGGAGGGAAAGCCCGTGGATCAGCAGCTGAGTGCTCTTTTGGAGCTCATGCCGCAGCGTGTCCGGCACGCAATACAGTCACTTTCGCCAGGGCAGTGCGCCGCGCTCACGGAGCTGCGGCTGCGCGTGAACCGGCCCTGTACGCTGACGCTGGCGGGGGAGACGGTTTTTTTGTCCTCTCAGGGAGGCGCAACGGCGGTGTGCGATCGCCCCGTCTGGCTCAGTCAGGACGAAATGGACGAGGTCTATTTGAAGCTGTGCCGCAACTCTGTCTATGCCCGCGCGCAGGAAATTGGGCAGGGGTTTGTCACCTACTGCGGCTGCCGTGCCGGACTGTGCGGCGAGGCCGTTCTTGAAAACGGGGAAGTGGTGGGGTTTCGAAAGCTCAGCGCCATCAATCTTCGCATTGCACGCGAGCAGCGCGGCGCCGCAAAGGAGCTGCTGGATGTGGTACTGGAGAAGGGACGGGTGCTGCCGACGCTGCTGGTGGCGCCGCCCGGCTGCGGAAAGACCACCATGCTGCGGGATTTGTGCCGTCTTCTGGCCCTGCGGCGCCTGAGGGTGGCGGTGATTGACGAGCGCGCCGAGATCGCAGGGGAGCCGGGACATCCTTTTGACCTTGGCGGGGTTACGGAGGTGCTTTCGGGGCTGCCCAAGGCGCAGGGAATGGAGCTTGCGCTGCGCACCCTTTCCCCGCAGGTGATGGTGGTGGATGAGCTGGGCAGCGAGGAGGAGGTGCGCGCCATGCTGGGAGTGCTCAACGCGGGCGTCCCCGTGGTGGCAAGCTGCCATGCGGCCTCCTTTGAGCAGCTGACAAGGCGGCCTCAGTTTCAGATGCTGAAAAAGGCCTGTGTTGTCAGCAGGGTGGTTGTGCTGGAGGAAAGCAGCCTGGGAAACATCAAGGAGGTTGTCAGGCTGGAGGAGGGGTATGATGAAGTGGATTTTCACAAGCGTGATTCTCTTCTCCTTCACGGGGCTGGGACTGTATCGGATCCAGGGCGAAGAGCTCCGCTTTCGGACGCTTGACGAGCTGTGTGCCTTTATGCGCGTCTTTTTGGAGGTGCTGGAGAGCACAAGGAGCGACCTGGAGGAGGTGCTTGAGCAGACCCGGTGCCGGTGCCACCTTCCCGCCCCTTTTGAAGAGAAGAGCTTGCTCGGCCCCCTGGAAGGGGAGGAAAAGCGGCTGGCAGAGCGATTTTTCGCCGGTCTTGGGACCAGCTCGATGATGCAGCAGAGGACCCACTGCAGGGCCTGCATCGAGGAGGGAGAGCGGCTGCTTGCCAAAAACAGGACGTATATGGGAGAAAAGCGCAGGCTGACCATCAGCCTCTCGGTGCTGGGCGGGCTCTTTGTGGCGATCTTATTTCAATAGGAGGGGGGATTTTTGTGAGCGTTGACATGGTCTTCAAGATTGCCGCCATCGGCATCATTGTGGCGGTGCTCAATCAGGTGCTCATCCGGGCCGGAAGGGAGGAGCAGGCCATGATGACGGCGCTTGCCGGCCTGATTGTGGTGCTGCTCATGATGATTCAGGAGATCAAGGTGCTGTTTGACGCCGTCAAAACCACCTTTGGGATATGAACGATGAACATTTTGCAGATTTCGGGACTTGCTTTGAGTGCGGTGGCGCTGGCCGTGCTGCTGCGGCAATATCGGGCCGAATACGCCCTCGCGCTGGGCCTGGTGGTGTCGGCGGTCATTTTGATGGCGCTGATGCCGGTGCTGAAGGAGACGATGGAGCTGCTTATTGACATTGCGTCAAAGTCCGGCGTTTCCCAGACTTTAAGCATCATTGTCAAGTCGCTGGGCATTGCCTTTGTGGCGGGAATTGCGGCCGACATCTGCCGCGACGCCGGGGAGAGCGCCATGGCGGCAAAGGTGGAGCTGGCCGGAAAGGTGGCCATTTTGTCGATGGCCATGCCCATGGCCGCGCAGCTCATGGAGCTTTTTGAACGGATTTTGCAGTAGGAGCGGTGGAAAGGGTGCTTGGGATGTGAAAAAGCTGACCGTTTGTCTTGTCGCGGCGGTGCTGGTATTTGGCTGCTGCCTTGGCGCGCGGGCGCAGGAGGAGGATTTGGCGCTCTTGTATGAAGGGCTGTTTGAGAGCTTTGGAGGGGAGTCGCTGCAGGAGGCAATCCCCGAGGAGGCAGGGAAGCTGCTGCCTGACAATGCGGCGACCTCCCCGTCGGGCCTCATGGAGGCGCTGTCGCTGAGAAATATTGTCAATGTGGCCTCCGGGGGGCTTTATCAAATCATCCGATCCTGCCTGCAGGACTTCTCAAAGCTCATTTTGGTCGTGCTGCTTGTGGTGCTTGCCGGCGCCATGTCCGACGCCTTCCACGCGGAATTTGCGGCCCCCGCCATTCGCATCTGCGCCATGCTGGGGGTTGCGGTGGCGACCTACAGCATCCTCTCGGACAGCTTGACGCGCTGCGAAGAGGCCATCAAAAGCGCCACCACGCTGCTGGAGGTGGTCATCCCCGTGCTCACGGCGGCAGGCCTTGCTGCAGGACGGACGCTCAGTTCCCTGCTGCTCCCGGTTTCGGTTTCAACCGGGATTACGGCGTTTGCCGCCTTTAACAGCCGGCTTTTCCTGCCACTGATGCAGATTTATTTTGCCTTGGCCCTGGCCTCCTCCGTCAGCGGGGCGGCCAGCCTGAAATCCCTGTGCAAAGTCTTCCACAAGACCTTGATTTTTGCCATGGGGTTTGCCACGACGCTGATGTCCGGCCTGCTGTCGCTGCAAAAGATTGTCGGCGCCTCTGCCGACAACATCGCGACGGACGCCGCCAAATTTGCCCTGGGCAGCGTTATCCCCGTGGTGGGCTCGATCCTCACCGATGCGCTGGGCACGGTGCTCGGCTGCATCAAGGCGCTGCGCGGCTCCATCGGGGTGATTGGAATTTTTGTGCTGCTCACATTCATGCTGCCGGTTGCCGTGCGGGTACTGCTGCAGACGCAGCTTTGCCGCCTGGCGGGGGCGCTGTCGGAGCTGTTTGGGGAAACCAGCGTTACGGAGTTTCTGGAGGCGGTGTCGGCGGTGTGGAGCATGCTGGCGGCACTCACCGTTTGCCAGGGAGTTTATTTTATTGCGGCAACGGCCCTGATGGCGACTTGAGGGAAAGGCAGGTGCATACAATGGCAGTGATCAGGCAGTGGGTGTTGGCGCTGGGCGGCGCGGGGCTGCTGTGCGCCGTAGCGCAGTGCCTCATGCCGTCCAAGGCAATGGAAAAGCAGCTGCGTCTGGTGCTTTCGCTGGTGCTGCTGTGCCTGTTCTTCGGCGTTTTCGGGAAGGTTTCCGCGCAGCAGATGCAGGATTTCTCGATGGAAGAGCAGCAAGCCATGCCGCAGGAGCAGCAGCAGGTGACGCAGCAGGGAGTACTTCTTTTGACCAGGCTGGAGCTTGCCAGGCTCATTGAGCAGACGCTGCTCGAGCAGACGGGCTCCTCCTTTACAGTCAGCGCGATCGGGCTCAGTCAGCAGGACGGGGAAGTTACCGTGCAAGAGGTTGCGCTGGCCTCGTTGCAGGGCAGAGACCCGCAGGAAATTGCGGACATATTAAGCAGGCAGCTTGACCTGTCTGTAACAGTCAGTGAGGTGAATGGACAATGAAGCTCCCGTTACCCGAGAAAATGCCCGTGGCGCTGTGCGTTGCGGCGGCAGGTGCCGTGGTGCTGCTGTGCCTGATTCCCGGCACAGGCGGCGGCACGGGGACGCAGCCCGCCGTGACACGGCTGGAAAGCGAGGACACGCAGCAGTATGTGGAAAACCTGGAGAGCAGGCTGAGCACGCTGCTGGGCAGCATTGACGGCGTGACAGAGCTGTCTGTCATGGTGACGCTGGAATCCGGCGTGGAATACGTCTATGCCACCGAGCAAAAGAGCAACGTCAACCTGCTCAGCGACACGCTGAGCAGCACGGAAAAACGGGTGGAAAATCAAAATGACACAGAGGATTCCTATATTATTCTCAAGGACGCCTCCGGAGGGGAATCCGCCGTGCTCATCAAGCGGCTGGAACCCACGGTGCAGGGTGTGGCCATTGTGTGCAGGGGCGCACAGGACAATGTGATTCGACAAAAGCTGCTGGAAACGGCAGCCACGGTTTTGGGGATTCCCACCTCGAGGGTCAGTGTTGTCTCCAAATAAAGCGGATGCTTTTTTGAATAGAACATCAAGATTGATTCAGGCAGGAGGAGAAAGGTGATTATGCTCATGAAGAAGAAAAAGATTATTTTTGTGTCGCTTGCGGTGATTTTGGTTCTGGCCTTTTTCATCAACGGACTGATGGAGCAGCAGAGGGCAGAGCTCATTGAGCAGGTCTCGTCGTCCACAGTCAACGAGACCAAGATTTTGGGCGAGGCAACGCTTGTCGACGCAAGCGGGGGAGATTCGGACGTTTCGGTAACGGTGGGCTCGGTATCTTCCGGCTATTTTGCCGACGCGAGAATCAACCGTCAGAAGGCGCGCGACGAGGCGGTGGAGCTGCTGCAGTCCATTGTGTCCGACAGCGCGGCCGACGATGAGAGCAAGCGGGAAGCGGCGGAGGAGCTTGGCGTGATTGCGGCCATCATCGCCAAGGAGAGCGACATGGAGAGCCTTGTGAAGGCAAAGGGCTTTTCGGATGCCGTCGTGGTCATGGGCGAGAGCGACGTCACGGTGGTGGTGCAAAGCGACGGGCTGAGCGGCGCCGACGTGAGTAAAATCAAAGAAATTGTCATGAGTGAGGCTTCGGTGGGAGCGGAAAACATCAAGATCATCGAAGTGAAGTAGCTGCAAGGGCATGGGAACGCAGGGTTCAAAGGGAAAAATCGGGGAGGTTCTTGCCTGAAACGTTTTGGCATGGTATACTAACATAGAATCCCGTGGGGGATGACAAAACCGCGACAACGCAGGCTTTGCCTGCTTTTCGGAGGGATGACTATGGAAGGCAAATATGTGGAAGGCATCGGCAACGTGCGTATTTCAGAGGATGTCATCAGCACGATTGTTGCTGTGGCTGCGCTGGAGGTCAAGGGCGTGGTGGCGCTGACACCGCGTCCTGCGGCCGACATCAAGGGACTGCTGCCGGGCAAGAAGACGCCGGCCAAGAATGTGCGTGTCGACGAGCAGAATGGGCAGGTTGTCATTGAGCTGGGCGTAACCATTGAGTTTGGCCATAAGCTGCAGGAGGTTTCCCTGAGCTTACAGACCGAAGTGAAGAAGGCTGTTGAGTCCATGACCGGGCTGACGGTGTCTGCCGTCAACGTCTTTGTGCAGGGCGTCAAGCTGCCCGAGCCCAAGGAAGAGGCGGAGCAGGAACCGACGCAGATGGATTTGTCCGAGCCAAAGGAGCAGACGCCCACAGACGACGCTGCCGAGCAGGAGGACTGAAGCCGAAGGAGACAGACGGGGGGATCCCCCCGTCTGTCTCTTGCGGTATTTTGCGGACAAGCAGTGCTGAACCTTGACACTTGAGCATGATGGGGGAAAACCATGACCAGAAAAGATGCAAGGGCTGCCGCCGTGCAGCTGCTCTACGAGTTTGAATTTCACAGGGACGAGAGCCCCGTTTCCTTTTTTGACTTTTCCCAGGGACAGTTTGAAGCGGAGTTTGACGCATATACCGCACGGCTGTTTTTCGGCGTTTTGGAGCATCGCACGGAAATCGACGAGATGATTGCAGCTCACAGCCGGAACTGGCGGCTTGACAGAATCAATAAAATCAGCCGTGCGATTTTGCGGCTGGCCGTTTTTGAGATGCTCTTTGACAATGAGGTGGAAACCCCCATCGCCATCAACGAGGCGGTGGAGCTTTCCAAGCAGTTTGAGCTGGGAGAGTCTGCCGCCTTTATCAATGGCGTGCTGGGCGGCATTGCGCGGGGTGCAAAGTCGTGAGCCGGTGGTGCCTTGGGATCGACACCAGCAATTATACCACCTCGGTGGCCGGCTGCGATATGGACGGGGCGGCGCGCTCGCGGCGGCTGCCTTTTGACGTTGCTCCCGGTCAAAGGGGGGTGCGTCAAAGCGACGCCGTTTTTCTGCACACCAAGGCGCTGCCGGGGCTCATCGAGCAGCTCATGGACGACTACGGCTGCCCCCCTGCGGCCGTCTGTGTCTCGGCAACGCCCAGGGACGCCGAGGGCTCCTACATGCCCTGCTTTTTGACGGGGGTGCTTGCGGCGCGCGGGATCGCGGCGGCGCTGCAGGTGCCTCTTTTTCGTATTTCCCATCAAAGAGGGCATATTCTGGCCGCCCTTTTGGGCTGCGCCGGTCAAAAGGGCCTGCCCTTTTTCCTGCCGGAGCAGCCCCACTTTGCCTACCATGTTTCGGGGGGCACGACCGAGCTGCTCTACGCGCCCATCGGGCCGAAGGGGGATGGCCCCGTCACCTGCGTGGGCGCTGGGGCCGACCTGCATGCGGGGCAGCTCATCGACCGGTGCGGCGTGCGCCTGGGGCTCAAATTCCCCTGCGGGCCGGCGCTGGAAGAGCTGGCGCAGCAGGGCAGCCCCACACTGCCGCCCATGCGCTTTTCCCCGACGACGCAGCTTCACCTTTCGGGGCTGGAAAACAAATTTGAAGCTCTGCTGCGCCAAAGCAGGCCGGCCGACGCGGCGCTGTGGCTGCTCGAGAGCCTGGCGGCGGGGCTGGTGGCGCTGGCCCAGGCCGGCATGCAGGGAAAAGAGGAGCTGCCTTTGGTGCTTGCGGGAGGCGTTTGCTCCAACAGGCTGATTTGTGAGAGGCTTGCCCGGCGCTTTGACGTGCGCTGCACAAGCCATGAATATGCGGCGGACAACGCCTGCGGCGCAGCGCTTTACGGGGCGCTTGCGCTCAGAGGGGAGGATTTTCAAGCATGAACCGGCAACCGGGACGGGAGGGCGACGTTCTCACCGTCTCCCAGCTCAACGCCATTGTCAAGGCCCTGCTGGACAATGAGCCCCTGCTGTCGCACGTCATGGTGCGCGGCGAGCTCTCCAACTTCAAATACCACACCCAGAGCGGCCACCTTTACATGACGCTCAAGGACGAAAAAAGCGCGGTGCGCGCCGTGATGTTTGCCTCCAGCGCCAAAAAGCTGCTTTTCCGGCCCGAAAACGGCATGAAGGTCATTGTGGAGGGCCGGGTGGCCGTCTTTGAACGCGACGGGCAGTATCAGCTCTATCTCACCGGCATGCAGCCCGACGGGCTGGGGGCGCTGCATCTGGCCTACGAGCAGCTCAAGGCCAAGCTGGCCGCCGAGGGGCTGTTTGCCCCCGAGCGCAAAAAGCCCCTGCCCAAAACGCCCTTTCACATCGGCGTTGTCACAGCCTCCACCGGCGCCGCGGTGCGCGACATCATTCATGTGCTGGGCAGGCGCTTCCCGGCGGCGCAGGTGCTGCTCTATCCCGTGCTGGTGCAGGGGCCAGACGCTCCCCCCATGATTGTGGAGGCCATAAACTGGTTTAACGAGCGGCATGCCGCAGACGTGCTGATTGTGGGCAGAGGGGGCGGCTCCATCGAGGATTTGTGGGCCTTTAACGACGAGTCGGTGGCGCGTGCCATCGCGGCAAGCGCCATCCCCGTCATTTCGGCGGTGGGCCACGAGACCGACTTCACCATCGCCGACTTTGTGGCAGACCTGCGGGCGCCCACCCCGTCGGCCGCAGCCGAGCTGGCGGTGCCCGATTCGCTCACGCTGCGCCAGAGGCTCTCCAACGTCAATGTACGCATGGCGGATTTGCTGCTTCGAAAGACCTCGGCCGGACGGGCAAGGCTGGAGACGCTGTCGGCGCACTGGGCGCTGCGGCAGCCTGAAAAACTGCTCGACGAAAAAAGGCTGGTGCTCGACGGGCTGTCCCAAAGGGTGCTTCAGGCCCAGCAGACGCGCCTGGAGCGCGGCCGTCAGAGCCTGAGCCTGACGGCGGGCAAGCTGTCGGCGCTCAGCCCGCTCGGCGTGCTGGAGAGAGGGTATTCCATCGTACTGCGCCGGGACAGCCCCGTCAGGCGGGCCGACGAGCTCGCGGTGGGTGATGAGCTCACGCTGCGCTTTGCAAAAGGAGAGGTGCAGGCCCGTGTTACCAAAACCAAGGAACAGCAGTGATTCCCTGCCACTGTGCAGGCTGGGAGCAACAAGAAGGAGGAATGCCGCATGAACGAGAACACGCAGGACATGAAAGAGCAAGGGCAGCAGACGGAGCAGCCCATGGAATTTGAAAAGGCGCTGGCACGGCTGGAGGAGATTGTGAGAAAGCTCGAGGCAAACGATACCCCGCTCGAGCAGTCGCTCAAGCTCTTTGAGGAGGGCGTCGCCCTGACGGCGCGCTGCAACGCGCTGCTTGAGAAGGCCGAGCAGCAGGTCAGCATGCTGGTGCGCGGGCAGGACGGCACCATGACGCCCGCCCCCATGCCAAAGTGAGGAGGGTTTCATGAACAGGCAGGAAAGAGCCGCCCTGCTGGCGGAGGAGATGAAGGCATTTCAGGCCCTTTTCGAGCCCTATCTGGAAGGGCTGCTTCCAAGTGAAGGCCTTGAGCAGCAGACCGTTGCCGATGCCATGCGCTACAGCCTTCTGGCGGGCGGCAAGCGCGTTCGCCCCTTTTTGCTTGTCTGCTGCCACAAGCTGTGCGGCGGAGAGCCCCGGCAGGTGCTGCCGCTTGCCGCGGCCCTCGAGATGATCCACACCTATTCTCTCATCCATGACGATTTGCCCTGCATGGACAACGACGACTACCGGCGCGGCCGCCCGACCAGCCACAAGGTCTTCGGCGAGGCCATGGCCGTGCTGGCGGGAGACGGGCTGCTGACGGCCGCCTTTGAAACGGCACTGCAGGCCGAGGTGGAGCCTGCGCTGCTGCTTAGGGCCGTGCAGGAGCTGGGCCGGGCCGCCGGGCTTTTCGGCATGCTGGGAGGACAGTCCATCGACGTCGAGAGCGAGAAAAAGCGGCTGCGCCTCGATGAGGCGCAGATGCTGCGCATGTACGCCATGAAGACCGGCGCGCTGCTGACGGGGGCCTGCCGGATCGGGTTTGCAGCAGCCGGCGTATCCGGAGAGCGGCTTGAGATTGTGACCGAGTATGCCAGGGAGCTGGGCCTGACCTTTCAGATCGTGGACGACATGCTGGACAAGACGGGGGATTTCGCGCTTTTGGGCAAGCCCATCGGAAGCGACGAGAAAAATCAAAAGACCACCTTTGCCACCCTGTATTCGTTGGAGCAGTGTGAGGCGCTTGCCCGGCAGCACACAGAGGCCGCCGTCAGGGCGGCGCAGCGCCTGCCTGACAGCGACGTGCTGGTGGCGCTGGCGGAGAATCTGCTGGAGCGAAAAAAATAAACCATGACACAAGGCGGGCCGCGCGGCCAGGGGTGTTCCCCCATGGCAGGCGGCCCGCCCTTTGTACGGGAGCGGGGCTCTGTCATGCATAATTACAAAAATATTCAGTAAAACTATGCAAAAGACATTGCATCGGGAATCAAACGCTGGTATAATGACAGAAAAGCAAGCGAAAAGGGTAGCCGGGTGGCTGCCTTTTTTGGTCATGATGTTTTGGTTATTATGTTGCAAAAATTTGTTCCGACCGGCGCCTTGCCGTGGGAGGGGTTTTGCAGACGGAAGGAAATCACATGTCAAGTTCCATCTTGGAAACGATACACACGTCATTTGACGTCAAGCGTTTGACGCTGGCGCAGCAGCAGAGGCTCTGCGACGAACTGCGCGAGCGCATTTTATCGACCGTCTCCCAAAACGGGGGACATCTCGCTTCGAACCTGGGCGCCGTGGAGCTCACGGTGGCGCTGCACGCCTGCTTTGAGCCGCCTATTGATCGCCTGGTCTTCGATGTGGGGCATCAGTGCTATGCTCACAAGCTGCTCACGGGCAGGCAGGCTTCTTTTCACACGCTGCGGCAGTTTGGCGGGCTGTCGGGTTTTCCCCGCCCGCAGGAGAGTCCCTGCGACGCCTTTCATTCGGGGCACAGCAGCACGGCCATTTCGGCCGGGGCGGGCATTGCCACGGGGCTGCGTCTGAGCGGACAGCGCGGCTATACGGTGGCCGTTGTGGGAGACGGAGCCATGACGGGCGGCCTCTCCTTTGAGGGGCTCAACAACGCGGCACAGGCCGGCCGCCTGATCGTGGTGCTCAACGACAACGACATCTCCATCTCCAAAAACGTGGGATCGCTGGCGCACTATCTCTCGGCCATGACCTCAAACCCCCTGTATTTCAAGCTCAAGGACAATACCCGCCGCATCGTACAGGAGGTTCCGGTGGTGGGAGAGCCCATCTACAAGCTGGTCAGCGCCGGCAAGCGCATGGCAAAGGATGCTCTGACGGCCAGCAACCTCTTTGAGAGCTTTGGCTTTGACTACTACGGGCCCATCGACGGGCACGACATCAAGACCATGAGCGACGTGTTTTTGCGGGTGCGGTCGCTGGGGCGTCCCGCGCTGGTGCATGTCAAGACCGTCAAGGGGAAGGGAGTGCCCTATGCGCAGCAAAACCCCAGCCTTTATCACGGGGTTTCTCCCTTTGACGCAAAGACGGGGAAAATCCCGGGACATGCGCCCTGCTTTTGCGACGTCTTTGGCAAAAAGATGCTTGAGCTTGCGGCAAAGGACGATACCATTGCGGCCATCACGGCGGCCATGACCGACGGGGTTGGGCTTTCGGACTTTTCAAAGGCATATCCCGACCGGTTTTTCGACGTGGGAATTGCCGAGCAGCATGCCGTCACCTTTGCCGCTGGGCTGGCGGTCACGGGGTGCCGTCCGGTGGTGGCGGTGTACTCCACCTTTTTGCAGAGGGCCTACGACCAGATCGTGCACGATGTGGCGCTGGCAGAGCTCCCTGTGGTGCTGGCGGTGGACCGCGCCGGCATTGTCGGGGAGGACGGGGCCACCCATCAGGGCCTTTTCGATGCGGCTTTTCTGAGTTCGATTCCCAATATGACCATCTATTCCCCGGCCGACTACGAGGGGTTGGAGCGCTGCCTGGAGCGGGCGCTTTCGGCGGGCACACCGCAGGCGGTGCGCTATCCCAGGGGAGAGCAGCCGATTTTGCCGAAGGGAAGGCATCTGCCCGGCATGACGGTATATGACGATTCCCCGGATGACGCCGGAGAGCAGGGGCAGACGCCGCAGCTTTCCATCGTTACCTACGGCCGCATCACGGCAGCCTGCCTGGAAGCGGCAGGGAGCCTTGCCGGGCAGGGCGTGCGGGTGCGCGTTGTCAGCCTTGAGCGCATCTGCCCCATCGACTATGACGAGCTGATCCCCGAGATTGCGGGAGCTGTGCTGTTTGTGGAAGAGGGGATTGAAGCGGGAGGCATCGGCCAGCAGTGCCTGTTTTCGCTGTTTCAGAGGGGTGCCTGTGAGAGGGCGGAGCTTGCGGCGGTAAAGGGGCGCTTCGTGCCGCACGGGACAACGCAGCAGCTGTTGTCGCTGTGCGGGCTGGATGCAAAGAGCATTGCGGCGCGTGCGGAGGCACTGCTGCAGCGGGGAGAAGGCCATGAGTGAAAAGATGCGTCTTGACGCGCTGCTGGTGCAGCGCGGCCTGGTGGAAAGCAGAGACAAGGCAAAGGCCGTGATAATGGGCGGCCATGTCATTTTGGAAGGGGAGCGCGAGGACAAGCCGGGGCGCATGGTGTCCCCCGATGCGGCGGTGGAGCTTCGCGATTACGAGAAAAAATACGTCAGCCGGGGTGGCTACAAGCTGGAAAAGGCGCTGCTCGAGTTTGGCATTGACCTGCAGGGCGCCGTCTGCATCGACGCAGGGGCTTCGACCGGCGGCTTTACCGACTGCATGCTGCAAAACGGCGCCAAAAAGGTCTATGCCGTCGACGTGGGCTACGGCCAGCTTGCCTGGTCGCTGCGCACCGACGAGCGGGTGGTGTGCATGGAGCGCACCAATGTGCGCTATCTGGACGGGGAGCAAATCAGTGAGCAGATTGACTTTGTCTCCATCGACGTCTCTTTTATCTCTCTTTCCCTGGTTGTGCCGCCGCTTGCGGCGCTGCTGCGCGAGGGCGGTCAGATGGTTGCCCTCGTCAAGCCACAGTTTGAGGCAGGCAGGGAAAAGGTGGGCAAAAAGGGTGTGGTGAGAGACCCTGCCGTCCACCGCGAGGTGCTGGAAAAAGCCTGCGGCCTCGCGCGGGAGACGGGACTGTGCGTCAGGGGCCTGACCTATTCCCCCATCAAGGGGCCCGAGGGCAACATTGAATTTCTCTGCTGGCTGCAAAAGGGCGTCGGTATGGGGCAGGAGCCCGACATTGCGGGGCTGGTGCAATCGGCGCATGCCGCGCTTGATGCGGCAAAGTAAAGGAGCGCAATATGAAAGTGACAATCAATACAAGTCCCGTCAAGGATGCGGGACTGGCGCTCTCCCGGGAAATTGCCTCGTTGCTTCTCGAGTGGGGAGCAAGTGTTTGGGTGGATGAACAGGCGCAAGAGTTTTACAGGGGGCTTTCGGTGATTTGCGCCGAACAGCGCCTGTGCTTCCGGGAGGCCGATTTTGCCATCTCGGTGGGCGGAGACGGCACCTTTTTGAAAACGGCCCATCTGGCCACGCCCTACGGCGTCCCGGTGCTGGGCGTCAACAAGGGGACGGTGGGCTTTCTCACCGAGGTGGAGCCGGGGGAGCTGCATGAGCTGCGCCGGCTGATGACAGGGGACTTTAAGCTGGAACGCCGCATGATGCTGCAGGCAAAGGTGCGCCGGGGGCGCAGCACCCCCTATGTCGGGGTGGCCATGAACGACATCTCGGTGCACCGGGGAGCCTCCACCCGTCTGCTGCAGGTGCGCGTCGATTCGGACGGTAGCTTTATCCACGGCTATCGGGGGGATGGGATTATCGTCTCCACGCCGACCGGCTCCACGGCCTATGCGCTTTCGGCGGGCGGGCCCATCATCGACCCGCGCAGCAACTGCATTGAGGTGGTGCCCATTGCAGCGCATACGCTGGGCATTCGGCCGACCATCTTTCGCAGCAACGCACGCATCACGGTCACCCCTGTCCTCGACGAGGGGCGAGACGCCATGCTCCTGGCCGACGGGGCAGCCGGTTTTCTGCTGCTTGCCGGCGACGTGGTGCACATTCGCAAGGACGCATCACCGGTGCTTGTTGTACGCATGAAGCCTGACAGCTTTTATGAGGTTGTCAGGGACAAATTACAGGAGGGGGAGAGCCAATGAAACTCAAGCGACACGAAAAAATCCTCGAAATCATTAACGAGAAGCCCATCACCACGCAGGAAGAGCTTGTGGAAGAGCTCAACCGTGTCGGCTTTAAGGTGACACAGGCCACCGTTTCCCGGGACATCAAGGAGCTGCGTCTGGTGAAGGTGCAGTCGGACTCCACCTATAAATACGCCTCCGGCATTGCGCAGAACTCGCGCGGACACCTGATTCCCAAATATACGGCCATCATCAAGGAGACCATTGTGAGCATGGATTCGGTGCAGTTTTTGGTGGTGGTGCACTGCCACTCGGGAATGGCCAATGCGGCGGCCGAGGCCATCGACGTTTCGGAGATGCCGGGCGTGGTGGGCACCATTTCGGGAGACAACACCTTCCTTGTCATTTTGCGCACACCGGAGGATTCCCTGGTTTTTATGGAGGAACTCAAGAACATCATCAATTCCTAAGGCAGGCCCCCATTTTGGGTTTGGGTGGTGATTGACAATGCTCAAAAGTCTTTATATTGAAAATATCGCCGTGATTGAAAGGGCTTCGATTGATTTTGAAGAGGGGATGACGGTGCTCACGGGAGAGACGGGCGCCGGGAAATCCATCATCATCGATTCCATCAATCTTGTTTTGGGGGAGCGCACCAGCAGGGAGCTCATCCGCACGGGAGAAAAGTCGGCGTCGGTCAGCGCGATGTTTGAAATCGGGCAGCACAGCAAGGCCGCCGCCATGCTGGAGCAGGAGGGCATCTCCTGGCAGGAGGGGGTGCTTTTTGAGCGCAGCGTGACGGTGGAAGGGCGCTCAACGGCAAAAATCAACGGCAAGCCGGTGCTGGCCTCCTTTTTGCGGGAGGTGGGGGCTGTGCTGCTCAACATCCACGGACAGCACGACAGCCAGCATCTGCTGCAAAGCGAGCGCCATGTGGAATTTCTCGACGCGCTGGCGGGCGTGCAGCCACTGCTGACGCAGTATCGGGAGTGCTACGGGCAGGCGGTGGAGCTCAAGCAAAAGCTCTCCCGCATGCGCATGGACGAGCGGGAAAAGGAGCGGCGCATCGAGCTGCTCTCCTTCCAGGTGTCGGAAATTGACGAGGCTGCCCTGCGCCCGGGGGAGGAGGAGGCCCTTGTCCAAAAGCGCCTGCTCATGAAGTCGGCGCAAAAGGTGTCCGAGAGCCTTGCGGGCGCTCTTGCGGCGCTCTCCCCGGGGGAGGGACAGGGCGCGCTCACATTGCTCGGGCAGGTCATGCGCGAGCTTTCGGCGCACGAAAGCCTGACGCCCCAGCTTGCGGCGCTGTCGGAAAGCGCCGCCGATTTGTATTACCGTGCCGAGGATTTGACGGGCGAGCTGCGTGCCGCCGCAGAAAACCTCTCCTTTGACGCGCAGGAAATGGAGCAGGTGGAGCAGCGCAGCGACCTGCTGCACAGGCTCAAAAGCAAGTACGGGAACACGATAGAGGAGGTGCTTGACTACCGCGAAAAAGCGGCCGGCGAGCTGTCCTCCATAGAAATTCTCGATGATACGAAAAAAAAGCTTGCTCAGGAGCTGCAAAACGTTTATAATAAACTACAATTATTGGCAGGGGAGCTCTCGGAGCGGCGAAGGGCCGCGGCAAAGGACATTGAATCCACGGTGGAAGCAGAGCTTTCTTATTTGAATCTGGACAAGACGGTATTTGAAATTTCCATTGTTCCCATGGAGCCGGGAGTTTTCGATGAAAACGGGTCGGACGAAGTGGAGTTTCTCATTTCGACCAACCCGGGGGAGCAGCCAAGGCCGCTTTCCAAAATTGTCTCGGGCGGCGAGCTGTCGCGCATCATGCTGGCGCTCAAGGCCATTCTCGGCACGAAGGACGGCATTGAAACCGTGATATTCGACGAGATTGACGCAGGTGTGTCGGGCTCTTCGGCCGAAAAAATCGGCCGTAAGCTCAAGGAGCTCTCCATGGGCAGGCAGGTGCTGTGCATCACCCACCTGGCGCAGATTGCCTGTCTTGCAGATAGGCATCTGCTGATTGAAAAGTCGGTGCAGGGGGAGAGAACGCTGACCACCGTGAGGCAGCTTGGGACGCAGGAGCGCGTCAGGGAGCTGGCAAGGCTGCTGAGCGGCGAGACCGTGAGCCGGGCCGCGCTGGAGCACGCCGCGCAGATGCTGCTTGGCAAAGAATAATTTGACATCTTCTGTGCGCAGGGAGGCTGTGTGCAGTTTGATGATAAAAGGATTCCGAAATGTAGAAAGAAGGAGGAAAACACAATGGGCGTCTATGAAGAACTGGTCGCACGTGGGCTGGTGGCACAGGTCACCAACGAAGAGAAAATCAGAGATCTAATCAACAATGGTGAGGCCGTGTATTACATCGGCTACGACGCAACGGCAGATAGTCTTCATGTTGGCCACTATCTCCAGCTTTCTACCATGGCAAGGCTGCAGAAGGCCGGCAACCGCCCCATCGTCTTGATTGGCGGGGGAACCACCATGGTCGGCGACCCTTCGGGGCGTGACGACATGAGAAAGATCATGACCCGCGAGACCATCAACCACAATGCGGAGTGCTTCCGCAAGCAGATGAGCAAATTCCTCGACTTTGGCGAGGGCGGCGCCATTATGGCTGACAATGCAGATTGGCTGCTCGACCTCAACTATATCGAATTCCTGCGTGAAGTCGGCATCCACTTCTCGGTCAATCAGATGCTGGCGGCAAAGTGCTATGAAACCCGTCTCGAGAAGGGCCTGTCCTTCTTCGAGCTCAACTATATGATCATGCAGAGCTACGACTTTTTGGTGCTGCACGACAAATACGGCTGCAACATGCAGTGCGGCGGCGACGACCAGTGGAGCAATATCCTGGGCGGCAAGGAGCTTATCCGCAGAAAAGAGGGCGAAGAGGTCTACGGCATGACCTTCTCGCTGCTCACCACCTCCGAGGGCAAGAAGATGGGCAAGACGCAGGCCGGCGCCGTGTGGCTTGATCCGGAAAAGACCTCGCCGTATGAGTTCTTCCAGTACTGGCGCAATGTGGAGGATGCCGACGTCATCCGCTGCATGAAGCTGCTCACCTTTATCCCGCTTGAGGAGATCGTCAGCGAGTATGAGCCTCTGGAAGGCAAGGAGCTCAACCGTGCCAAGGAGCGTCTGGCTTTTGAGCTGACCAAGACGGTGCACGGCGAAGAGGAGGCCCAAAAGGCACTTGAAGTTTCCAAGAGCGTCTTTGAGAGCGCCGGCGTGCATGGCGACATGCCTACCAAGCAGCTCTCCAAGGCCGATTTTGAACAAGACAGCATCGGCATTCTCGACCTGCTGGTCAAGACCGGCATTGCCCCCTCCAAGTCCGAGGCCAGACGTCTCGTGCAGCAGGGTGGTATCCTGGTCAACGACAAAAAGGTGGAGGCCATTGAGGAAACCCTTGGCAAGGACGATTTTGCACAGGGCTTCGTGATTGTGAAAAAGGGAAAGAAAAACTTTTTCAAAGTGGAGCTTGTTTGAGTCCTGTCTGCAGGCAGCCTTGTTTTCACTTCCCATTGTTTTCAAAAGGAGCTGCCGCAGGGGATTTCCTGCGGCAGCTCCTTTGCTTGACAGGAGAGATGCAAGATAAAAAACGATGCGCTGTGGCTGCCGAGCTGTTTAGAAGGGTTAAAAGGGATTGAGTGAACAGTTTTTTATGTTGCGCGGTGCTGGGGGAAAATCGAAAAGCTTTTTGAAAAAAGCCCTTTACAAACAAGAAAAGATGTGGTATATTATTGATAACGAAAATCATTAACGTTAGCGGAGGTCATATGCCTGCACAGAGATACAGCAAAAAGAGAGAGGCAATATTGCAGGTAATTAGGAGCACCACGTCGCACCCCTCTGCCAAATGGGTTTATGAGCAAATACAAAAGCAATATCCCGATATCAGCTTGGCTACCGTTTATCGAAACCTTGCACTGTTTAAGGAGGAGGGGCAGGTCATCAGCGTCGCTGTTGTGGACGGGGAGGAGCGTTTTGATGCCGATGTAACCCCTCACGGGCATTTTATTTGCGAGGGATGCGGCCGCGTGGAGGATCTGCATTTTACACATTTTTCCGAGTGGGAGAGGGAAGTGGAGCAACAAACTCACGGGAAGGTGGAGTATTATTCTATTCTTTTCTATGGGCAGTGCCCCTCCTGTCGGCGGGGAATGCCGTCTTAAACTTTTTATATGAGCTGGCAATATCAATCACATAAAATCAATCCAAAAGCCTGAATTTCAACGAGGAGGAAGATGACATGAAAAAGTTTGTTTGCACGGTCTGTGGTTATGTTTACGAGGGAGACACCCCGCCGGAGTTCTGTCCGCAGTGCAAGGTTCCCGGCGACAAGTTCAAGGAGGTCGTGGATGGAGGAACGAATTTTGCCTGTGAGCATGAAGTGGGCGTTGCCAAGAACTGCGAGCAGGACGTGATTGACGGGCTGAAGGCCAACTTCATGGGCGAGTGCACCGAGGTCGGCATGTATCTGGCCATGGCGCGCGTCGCGCACAGAGAGGGTTATCCCGAGATCGGCCTCTACTGGGAGAAGGCCGCCTACGAGGAAGCGGAGCACGCCGCCAAGTTTGCCGAGCTCTTGGGCGAGGTTGTCACTCCTTCCACGAAGAAGAATCTGGAGATGCGTGTGGAGGCCGAGGCCGGCGCCTGCGAGGGCAAGTATATGCTGGCTAAGCGCGCCAAGGAGCTGGGGTATGATGCCATTCACGACACCGTGCATGAGATGGCGCGCGATGAAGCTCGCCACGGAAGAGGCTTCGAGGGGCTTCTCAAGCGTTACTTCTGAAGGGATCAAACGGTGCCGGAGGCTCCTTCTTCAGGGAAGGGTGACAAGCAGGCCAAGCCTGCGGCGGACATTGACGGCGCTGCCATGGGCCGTATCGGATACGGCCTGTATGTTCTGACCGCCCGCGAGGGCGACAAGGACAACGGCTGCATCATCAACACGCTCTCGCAGCTCACCTCGAGGCCAAACCGCATCTCTGTCACCGTCAACAAGAGCAACTATACCCATGGGATGATTGCCAGAACCGGGCTGTTCAACGTCTCGCTTCTGACGCAGGAGACCCCCATGCGGGTGTTTGAGCACTTTGGATTCCAAAGCGGCGCAAGCTGCAACAAGTTTGAGACCTGCGAGCAGGAAAACCGTTCGCAAAACGGGCTGCTCTACATTCCGAAGTTCACAAACGCATGGATGAGCGGACGTGTGCTCTCGGCCATCGATCTCGGCACGCACACCCTCTTTATTGCCGAGGTGTCGCAGGCGCGTGTCCTCTCGGACGCGCCCTCCCTGACCTATGACTATTACCAGCAGCACATCAAGCCAAAACCTGCGCCCTCCACGGGAAAGAAGGGCTTTCGCTGTAAGGTGTGCGGGTATGTCTACGAGGGGGAGACCCTGCCGGAGGATTTTGTCTGCCCCATCTGCAAGCATGGTGCGCAGGATTTTGAGCCGATTGGCTGAGAAACCTGCTGACAAAAGACTGTGTGAAACAAAAGCGTTTCTCTTGGCACCGGGATGCCCTTTTTTGGGCGTCCCGGTGCTTTTTTCGGCAGGGAGAAGGAAACAAGCATTCAAAAAAAGTCCCGAAATGCGGCGTAGCATTCCGGGACCTTTGCTGTTTTTGGAAAAGAGATTTTCAAAGCACGCTTATAAAGAAGGGGAGAGGATCAGAGGTCTTTTGCCGAAAAGGCGCAGGGCAGCAGCTCTTTTAACGAGTGAACGGCGTAGTTTCCCCTCTGGCAGCCGCAGACAACGCGCAGGTCAGGTGAAAATTCATAGAGCATCTGCCGGCAAATGCCGCAGGGGGTGCAGAAATCCTCCGTATTGGCGGTGACAGCCAGCGTCTGGAATTTGCGTTTGCCTTCACTGACGGCCTTGCACAGGGCCGTTCTTTCAGCACAAATGGCGTTGCCGTAAGAGGCGCCCTCCACGTTGCAGCCGGTGTAAACGCTTCCGTCGTCACACAGCAGGGCGGCACCCACCGGGAAATTCGAATAGGGGACATAGGCATGCTTCATGGCGTCGCGCGCCATGTCAAGCAAAGTCATATCATCCATGCGAGCTCTTCCTTTCCTAAAGAAGTGTGTTATAGGGAAAAAAGTAAAAAGGGCAGAAAAACAGGAGCATTTGGGGAGATTTCCTAAACCGGGGAATCCGCCTGAGGGGTTTTCCAAACGTAGCGAAATTCAGACAGGGTCATCCCTTCGATGACGATTTGCCCGCGTTCCCCCTCGAAAGAAAACCCGTGGCGCTCATAAAAGCGTCTGGCATGCAGGTTTTGCTCGAGAACCCATAGGAAGACCTTTTCTGTACCGATGCGCTGCATTTTTTGCATTGCGTGCTCCAGCAAAAGATGCCCCACGCCTTTGCCCACGTGGGAGGGGAGCACATAAATGGAGCAGATTTCCCCCCAGTCGTCATGGTCCTCTTCGCGTGAGGGCCCGTAAATCACGCAGCCCAGCAGGGCCCCCTGGTGCTCGGCCACTGTCATGGTGTAGATCCCCTGCTCCAGACGCTGCGAAAAGGAAGGGACCCAAAAATCTTCGGGCAGACGATCGAGGTAGGCCTGGGGAACCATGCCGCGATAGGCCTGTTTCCAGCTTGCGGCATAGATTCTGCTGATTTCAGACAGGTCTGAAGGCTTCGCAAAGCGTAAAAGCATGGGTATCCCCCTCCTTCCTATGGCGACATAAAAGCAGGAACATGCTGCCTCAAAGGGACAAGCGGCGTCACGATGCCCTTGGTTTTCTTTTTGTGGCAGAGGCTGCATGAGCTTTGCGTGGTTCTATTATAAAAGCAGGCAGCCCAAAGTGCAAGGGCAAAGGGCTGTCTCCGGTTCTCAGCCTTGTCGGAGGGATTGGGGGCAGCCCCCTTTTGGCGGAGGAGCTCTCAAGAAACTGCAAAGCCTTTGAAAAGAGAGAAAAAAATCGGACATCGCTTTTTCAAAAGCAATGTCCGACTTTGGTGCGGATAAGAGGACTTGAACCTCCACCGAGTTGCCCCGACTAGAACCTGAATCTAGCGCGTCTGCCAATTCCGCCATATCCGCATTTAGGCTACTTCCTTATTATACGCATTTTGGCGGAAAAGTCAAGGTGTTTTTTTCTTTTTTTGACGACTTGGGTGAAAATTTAGAAAGAGGTCATTTCGGCATCTTCCGCCGTCGGGATGGTGCGGGTATAATCAAACCAGTCGTACATGGTGGAAAAGAAGCGCAGCATCAGAGGAATCAGCGTTGCAAGAAATCCAAGCAGGGCCGCGATGCGGACGGGACGGCGGTTTTTATGCTTCACACAGGTGCCAAGCATCACACCAAAGCACATAAGACACACCTTAAAGGCTCCGAACTCCAAAACCGAGAGCGTGGAGATATATTCTTGTGCAAAAGCAAACAGGCGTTTCATAAAGCGGCCTCCTTTTTTTCTGTATCTGTTCGCATTGTAGCACAAATATCTCAAAAAGTAAAGCTGCCTCCCTGTGGCAGAGCCAATTTGCCGACGGGTGATGGCAGGCCTTGACGTGGATATGCACAACTGGGAAAGAAAAAGGGGGGAACACGGCGCTGCGTTTTGGGAGAAATTGCTCGAAGTGGCCGGCATAGGAAATGGAGTGCGGGGGCTCTCAGCAAGGGGAGGGCGCGTACCTCAAGAGGTATGCGCCCTCCCCTTGTTAAGAGATGACATGTTCGAGCTTTGGGAAGAAAATTTGTATTTACCCGTTGCAGCAGTTTTGGAATGCACGGCCGGTGATGCTGTCTGTGCGGATCTCAATGCTGAGCCGCCCGGCATCGCTCTCTCCGCCGACATTGCCGCCAGGGCAATAGCAGCATACGCAGCCGTTTGCACAGCGGCAGCAGTAGCAGGTAATGCAGCCGCAGCCGTTGTTGCAGCCGCAGCCGTTGTTGCAGCCGCAGCTGTTGTTGCAGCCGCAGCCGTTGTTGCTGCAGCCGCAGCTGTTGTTGCAGCCGCAACTGCAATTGTTGTCGCTGGCGCCGCCGACACGGCTCATGTCGACCACGGTGCCCTTGGCGACCACCGTACACATACAGCCATTGTTGCCGGGCACTTCAAATTCCAAGGCGACCTTGTTGTTTTTGCGCAGGCATCTGATTTTTTTCCCGCATCCGCAGCTCGTCAGGAAAAAGTGCAGACGGCCGTTGACGCAGTCCCAGGTGTAGTTCATGGGCGCGATATAGGGGTGGCCGTTCCCGCAGACGGCCAGACGCGTGCATTTGGCGCAGCGCAAAACCTCATAAATCTCCTCACAGCTCAAAACCCGGCCCTGATATTGGCACATAAATAGAGTCATCCTTTCGATGTGAATTGAGAGCGAACTCTCACCTCATCATATGTCGGATTGCGCGCAACAGTTATTCAAAAAAGAGGAATATTCCATGAATTTTGGGAAAGACTGTTTGAGAATGGAAAATGAGGAGAAAAGGCGGGAAGAAAGTCGTGCAGGCATATTTTGAAGGCCTTTATTTCAAGCAGCAAAACGAAAGGGAAAGCGTGGCCCTCATTCCGGCCATTCATGCGGATGGAAGGGGCAACAAAAGCGCGTCGCTTCAAATTATCACCAACGAGGCCGCATATCAGATCGGATACGACGGCATGGAGGTGGTAATGGATCGCGATCAAAATCAGATTGCGGTGGGGAAAAGCTTTTTTTCTCCGCAGGGGATTGTGCTTGATGCGACGGGGGATGGTATCCGTGCGTCTGGGAAGCTGCTCTTTGAGGGTATTACGCCACTGGCCTATGACATTATGGGCCCTTTTGTTTTTGTGCCGGGGATGGAGTGCCGGCACAAGGTGGTCAGTATGCGCCACTGTGTGAAGGGAGAGCTGTGCATCAATGGAAAACGCTATCTCTTTCGGGATGCGATGGGGTATCTTGAGGGGGATAGGGGGCACTCCTTCCCCGGTCGATACCTCTGGACGCAGTGTCTGAGCAGGGACCCTTCCTGTTCCGTGATGCTCTCGGCAGCCAGCATTCCGGTTGCCGGAGTCAGCTTCACCGGGACCATCGGCGTGGTTTCCGTGGGCGGGAAAGAGCATCGGTTTGCCACATACCTGGGAGCAAGGGTTTTGAGGCGGGAAGGCGGGATTTGCGTGCGCCAGGGCGACTGTGAGCTTACGGCCGAGCTGCTGGAGGAACGGGGACAAGCACTCCAGGCTCCCGTTGGCGGAGAGATGACGCGCGTGATTCACGAGAGTATTTCCTGTGTGGTCAGGTACCGGCTTTTGAGAAGAGGAAAGGTTTTACTTGATTTCACCTCGCAGCAGGCAAGTTTTGAATCCGAGGGCTGGACGACACCGGGGACATGACCTTTGTCACGTTCCCGGTGTTGCTGCGGCGAGGGGGCAGGCGAAGGAGGAGGGAGGCGCTTCGTGTGCGGCAAACAGATGCTGACGGGAGAGAAAGCGTCTTGCCGCCTGTTCCCCGTTTTGAAAGAGCTGGACTTTTTCACTGTCTGAGAGCTCAAAGTCGATGGGGCTGATGCGCCGCAGGCCCTCCTCCGTCTGCACCGTGACGGGGATTTTCACAGTGCCGACAGGCGCTTGCCCGGGAATGGAAGCCTGCTGCTTGTCAACGGCGTTCATGGAGGTGGAAATGACCATGCCAAGATAGCAGAAAAATTCAGGCCATGATTTTGAGCGGCAGACCGCTGGGCAGGCCCTGTCGCCCACGAAGTCAAAGCCGATGGTGGGCAGGGAGGGGGAAAGGCAATTTCGGGAAAAAATCCATACGGGGTAAGAGCTCAGCAGCGATCCGTCCACGATGAGATGCACCTTTCCTCTCCTGTCCTTTAAGGGAAAGGGCTTGAAGAAAAAGGGAATGCTCATGCTCATGCGTACCGCCATGGCAACCGAGCAGAGATTGGGGTCAAGGCCAAAATCCGCAAAATCCCTGGGGAGAAGAAGAAGCCTCTGGTCGGTGACGTCGCAGGCCGTCACCTGCAGGGGCCACTGCGGCTCCCCTTGACTGGGGGAGGGCAGCGCAAGCGTGCCGAAGCTGCGCACCCCCCGCTTTGCAAGAAGGTCGGACAGCCATCGCTCGAAGAGGTCGGCATCGTAAAGGCCGAAGCGCGTCAGAAGACTTGCCGCTTTTCCAACAGCTCCCAGCCGTGCCACACCAGTTTCATGCAGAAATTGTGTAAAGTCCAGCCCCATCAGGATTTCCTGGAGCTCATCCGGCGTGTATCCGGCTGCCAGAAGGGCAGCGACAATGGCTCCGGCCGACGAGCCGGCAAAAAAGCGCAGCCGGTAGCCTGATTTCTCCAGGATGCGCACGGCGCCGACATGTGCAATTCCACGCACGCCGCCGCCCTCGAATACGGCATTCCATTCCATATGATCTCCTCCTCTCCTCAGTGTATGACGCCTAGTGGGAAGGGGGTGAGCCCTGCGGAAAAAACACGCCTTCTTCGGCACAAAGCGTCAAAAAAACAACCGGCCCATCCGGCAAAAAAGCCGGATGGGCCGGTTGTGCGGTACGAGGGGGTGCAAAGAGGGGAACAGGACATCTGCCCTCCGACGGGAGGGCTATTTTTCATACGTCCTTTCCCCCGAGACGATCAGCATAATTTCGGGGTGGGCATCGATATCGGGCTTTTGCACCTTCTCCCCCCATTCGTCGGGAGCGATGTCCTGAATGGAGATGGTGATGGCCTGTTGAGGGCAGCCCCAGACCTCCATCATGACCTCATTGATTCGCTCTGCAAGCGCACGCTTTTTTTCCGCATCCCGGGGAAGTGCTTTGATGGCAATGTACGGCATATGATTCTCCTTTCCGGCAATTGGCCCAACCGACTCAACAGACACCTTGAAGGGGCTTGGACGTTTGGTTTGGCGCAGCATGGGCGCTACAGCGCCATGCGCTGCCCCAGAAGGAATTTGCGTAAAAAATGGGGCAGGTTAACCAAGCAGCTCCTTCTTTTTTTCGAGAATTTTCTCGGCGGCGGCGCAGGCGGGGCAGTCGCAGTATTTGGCTCCGGCGGCCTTGATTTCCCTCGCGTGGGCCGCAATTGAGGCGGCCGCGTCGGCGCCAAAATGGGAAATGCCGACTTCCGATTGTGCAAACTCAATCAACCCGTCAATGGACACGATGTCCTCTTCGAGCTCGGTTAGGAACAGTTTTGTCTGCTCCTGCTGCGTGTCGGTGCCAATCGAGTCCAGCCATTTTTGTGCGGCGTCCTTGGCCTCCTTGCTGCAGCTTGAGGCGTTCATCAGATTTTTTGCTTGTTCTACAACCTCGTCAAGAATTTTGGCATTCACGGGGGTTCACCTGCTTTCTTTGAAATTGACTTTATTTTATCACGCCCCGGGGGCTTTTCACAAGTCCAAAACAAGAGATCTTGTGCAACTTGTGCAATATGAAAAAGGTTCCCCGAGGAAAAAGATGGTCTGGCGGCAGGACAATTTTGGGAGTATAATAGAACATGCCGTAAAAATGACAACGGATAGGGTGAGCTCATGGAACAGCGAAAAAGCCTCAAGGAAGTGCTGAAACGACTGTACTCCCTGCTGGACTGGAAGCAAAAGAGAAGTTTCCTTTTGATCGTTTTTATCATGATTTTGTCTGCCGGCCTGTCCCAGCTTACGCCCAAGGCCATCGGCTGGCTGACTGACGACATCCTCGGGCAGAGCGGTCTTGATTTTTCGGGGATTATCCCGCTGCTGCTCTTTATCCTGGCGGTCAATGTTTTCAATGAGCTTATCAAAATCTGGCGAAGAATCATTGTGGAGGATACGGCGACAAAAACCGAGAAAAAGGCGCGTGCAATGGCAATTTTGTCGCTGCTGCGCGCCCCCCTGTCCTATTTCAAAAAGAATATGACGGGCAACATCCACGGCAGGCTCAACCGATGCCTGGAGGGTACTGTGAAGCTGGAAAAGCTGATTTTCATGGATTTTGCGCCGGCTATTTTCAACAGCATTGCGGCGGTTGTTGTCATTTTCACCACGCTGCCCGTGATTTTGGCGCTGCCCATGCTGCTGGTTATTCCCATCGGAACGGCCATTGTTCTTCGGCAAATCAAAACGCAAAAGGGCATTCGCGTGGAGCTCTTGGAGACAAAGGCTGCCATGGACGGAACGGTGGTGGAGCTTTTGAACGGCATTGAGGTCATTCGGATTTTGGACAGTGCCGACAGGGAGAAAGAACGTTTTGACGGCCGTTCGGAGTTTCTCAGGGCAAAAGAGATGAAGCACCATATTCAAATGGCCAAATATGACAGTTTGAAGTTTATCAACGAGCGAGGCCCTTTTTACCGTGCTGATGATCGGGGTTTCGAGCTTTCTGGCCGCAAGCGGAAAAATTACGGTGGGAAGCGTGCTGACCGCATACCTTTGCTTTACGCAGTTGATCAAGCCATTGGAGGAGCTGCACCGGATTTTGGACGAGCTTTCCGAATGCACGATTTTGGCCGAGGACTTCTTTGCCATGCTGGATCTCCCTGCGGACTTTTCCTATCATACCCTTCCTGCGGCGCAGGGTGCCATGACGAGCTGTGGGAGCATGGTGCAGCTGCGGGATGTTTCCTTTCACTATGAGCAGGGGGAGATGCTGCTGCATCATGTGAGCCTTGATATTCCAAGGGGATTTTTTCTGGGGATTGCAGGCCCGAGCGGATGCGGCAAATCCTCCCTTATCAAACTTGTCTGCAGGCTGGAGAAGGGGAAGGGCGATATTTTTCTCGACGGGAGGGATATTTCCACGCTGTCGCGTCGGGAGATCTCCAAGCTGATTGCGCTGGTGCCTCAGACACCCTTTTTGATTGCGGGAACCCTTCGGGAGAATATCTGCTACGGGCTGGACAGGGAGGTTTCCGACGCCGAACTGGAGGAGGCGGCGCGAAAAGCCTGCCTGAGCGAACTTGTTGAGAGCCTTCCGGAACGGTTTGAGTTTATTGTCTCAGAGGCGGGGGGGAAAATCTGTCAGGAGGTCAGAAGCAGAGAATTGCAATCGCCAGAGTTTTTTTGAGAAAACCCAAGGTGCTGGTTCTGGATGAAGCGACCTCGGCGCTTGACAATACGACGGAAAAGCAGATTCAGCAGCAGATAGAAGAGCTGAGGACGGCAGAGAAAATCACCATTTTGGCCATTGCCCACCGGCTGACGACATTAAGAAAGTGCGATGAAATCATTGTGATGAATCACGGGAAGATTGAGCAAAAGGGAAGCTTTGATGCGCTGCTGCGTGAGCCCGGTATTTTTGGAGATATGTACTATGGCCGCTTGAAATGATCCGCAATATGCTTGATATTTGCCGCATGCCTTTGGATTTTGGCAGCAGGAAAAAAGTGCCGCACCCTTCCCTTTTGGGGAGAGCGCGGCGCTCTTGAAGATGGGGGGATCGGAGGGAGAAGGTTTTTGCAGATGGTTCTTTCCCCGCAGCGATATACGGGATAAAAAGGGAAGCTGCCCAGGATCGGGGTGTTGAGGCGTTTGAGGGTTAAAAAGAAAAAAGCGGAGCGCCCTTCTCGGACACTCCGCATGGTCTGGGTGAGAGGACTTGAACCTCCGGCCTCTTGAACCCCATTCAAGCACGCTACCAAACTGCGCCACACCCAGATTTTGAAGCCTCAATCACTATACCATAAATCAGGGCGGGATGCAAGGGCTTTCTTCAAAAAAAGGGAAAAGTTGCAGACGATGCTGAAAAAAGGGGGGCAGGGGCGCTATTTCTGAAAGTGCAGGATGTGCATAAAAAGGGCGCCCTCTATGGAATACGCGCTTAAAGGGACGCAGTAAGCGTCAAAGGTGTGGGTGGTGACGAGAGGGGTTTGGCCGCCGGCGTCGCTGACAAACAGGGAGTGATATACGATCTCATCCTTGGCCAGGAAAATCACATCCCCGCGTTCCAGCTCAGACAGCCCGACAGGCTGAGCAACGGGGCCCTGCCCGCGATTGGCCTGAAGAAAGCTGCACAGATACCGAGAGCCGCTCCAGGCGGGGGAGCGGTGCTGCAAATCATAGTAGTACCAGCCAAACGTAGGCGTGCCGTTCATGATGCCGCCGCCGGCAAACAGGCATTGGGAGACAAAATTCGTGCAGTCTCCTCCCAGGCGGGAAAAGTCGTAATAGGCCGGATTGCGGTGCATGGCCCAGGTGGCTGCGTATTGACAGGCTGCATTGCGGTCGTAGGGAAAAGCGCGCAAGGGAACAGACCTCCTTTTTGGGCTTTTGGCATATTGTATGCCAAAGCCCTAGAGCCTGCGCCATACGTGGATGCCGCAGCTACAAAAGGTGCGCCGCTTTTCAAGGCCAAAGAAAACTACTGCAAAAGCCTTTGCTATTTCGCCCTGACGAGATCCTTGATTTCGTCCATGCGATGCATGGCCGCTTCATACCCGTGCTCATAGAGCGCTTTGAGTTTGTCCAAATCACGGGTAAAGCGTGGAATCATATATTCTTCGTCCACAAACAAGCTGACGTTTTTGGAGGAGCCGTCTTCCTTAAGACAGCGCGAAAAAACGTAGTTGAAATAGTGGGGACGAAGACGAAGCCAGCTGGTTGCGTTGGGGCTGCGCCTTCCGTAATACATCAACAGGGCGCGCTCGTCGGGCTTGAGATAGTGCCGGTAGGATTTCGGCTTTGTCAAAACCACAAGGTTGGCTTCGTTGCCGTCCTGCTCCGAGTGCGGAAGAGGAATGGGATCTGCAAGCCCGCCGTCGACCAGCTTGCGTCCCTTGAAATAAACGGGGGGAAAATAAAAGGGCAGGGAACAGGAGGCCTGACACAGCCGCCCTGAAAGGTCATACTCCTCTTTGGGGTAGTAATACCCCTTCAGGGAGAAGGCGTCGGCACAGACCGTGACAAATTTTGTGGGCGAGGAGAAGAAGGTGGAAAAATCAAAGGGGATATGCTGGGTGGGGATATCGTCAAAGACAAGGCTGGTGTTCATGATGGAGCGATGACGCAAAAAGTTGCGCGCATGAAGGTAGTCAGAGCTTTGCGTATAGCTTTGCGTCACTTCCCAGTTGCGGCCCCTTTGACGGCTCACATAGGAAATCCCGTAGCTGGCGCCCGAGGAGACGCCGATGACATAGGGAAATTCAACCTGTTCATCGAGAAGGGCGTCGAGCACGCCGCAGGAAAAAAGCCCGCGAAACGCGCCGCCCTCTAAAACCAAACCGGACATAATATTAACTCCCTTGGCAAAAATTACAGAGTCTTGATTTTATTTTGACGCTTGTTTTTTTCAACAGTTCCCTTGATGTGCAAGGGCTATGCCTATTATTATAGCCCATCCGGGGAAACATTACAAATATTTTCGAGTGACAACTTCACAAAGGAGAAAATTTATGATATGATAGCCGAGAATAGAATGTTTTGCAAAAAATGTATCATACAAAAAAGGAGAGTTACCTGTTATGGGAGATAGCGCTTACACAATGTTGCTGATGCTCATCCCCTTTGCGCTGCTTTATTTTTTCATGGTGCGGCCGCAAAAGAAGAAGGAGCAGGCACAAGCGGAGATGCGAAACGACATTGCGCCGGGAGACCGCGTCATCACCATCGGTGGGATTGTCGGGCGTGTTGTCAACGTCAAGGAGGATACCATCACAATTGAAACGGGCAGTGAGAAAACCCGCTTGAAGATGATGAAGGCGGCAATTTCACAGCGTGAGGGAAAGGACGAGCAGCAGCAATAACCTTTTCCGTGCAACGTTCAAGGGCTTCTGTTGAAAACAACAGAAGCCCTTTTGTTTTGCGCGTTCATCGCTGCCGTGCAGTTTCGGTTTTGATGATGACGTCTGTGAGCAGGCAGGCCAGCACCGAGGTGGTTGCAGTCAGTGCAGCGGTTTCAATGAGGGCCGCATGCAGCTGTACCAGGTGGAAGTATGTACAGGGATAGGAAAGATACGGCTGGATGCTCAAGGAAAGCCCCAGGAGGAAGAAGGCAGTCAGGGCCCCGGCCCGTGCCACCGCCAGGGAAAAGGGCTCAATTGATATTTTCAAGAGGAATCAGCTCCTTTGAAAGGGCATGGAGGTTCAACACCTCTATTTTATCGGGAGAAAAGGCTTCCTTCAACAATCAAAATCCGGAAAATCGCCGAAAAATGGATATGGTAAACTCTACAAACTTTTATTTCAAAATTGGGAAGTTGCAAAATTATTAAGAGTTTTTCCGAAAGGAAATGACAGTTTTCGATCTGGTTTTTATTGAAAATATGCAATAATTAAGTTGACATAACACGAAAGTCGAGAGCTGTCGAATCGCGCGACAGAAATGCTTTGCATCTGCGAAAAGAGGCAGATAAAATGAGCATGAAAAGTAATTTTTTAAGGAGGGTCTACAATGGAAGATGACAGCATTACTCTGATCAGACACGGGAAGAGACTGCTGGAGCTACTTGAGGAAGAGGACACTCTTCACATGGAGTATTTTCTGATCGTCAATCAGGAAGCGGTAGAGGGGAAGCAACTGTACGGACTGGAAGTGCACAACGTTGAGGAACAGACAAGCTATCGTTGCGAAGACCTTTCTACGGACCGGGCTTTGGTGGAAGAGCTTTTGGAGATGATGTTGCAAGGAGGGGTGACGCCCACGACGGCGCAGGACGTGGTATATGACTGGCTGGTCTGTCAGACAACGCCTATATATTGAAATAAGGCTCTGGTTGGGCTGCATGACGTGCCGGAAGGTGTGGAAATTTTCTGCGCTTTACGCATTGACCTTGAAACATGCTCAAAAAAGTGTATAATATTCCCAAGAAGGCCGACTGTTACAGACAAACGGACAGTGTAAGGCAGTCATGGGAGGTCGCACAATGAAGTGCTGTTTTTGCGGGCATACGGAAAGCAAGGTTATTGATTCCAGGCCCACCGACGAGGGCGCCAGTATTCGCCGCCGGAGGGAGTGCCTGGCCTGCGGAAAGCGGTTTACCACATATGAGACCATTGAAACAGTTTCCGTGATGGTGGTAAAAAAGGATAAATCCAGAGAGGCGTTTGACAGGGAGAAGCTGCTCAAGGGGCTGCTGCGCGCCTGTGAGAAACGTCCTGTTCCGGTCAAACAACTGGAAAACCTGGTCGACGAAGTGGAATCCACAGTTTTGAACATGCTCGAGCGGGAGGTGACGTCGGAGGCCATCGGAGAAATGGTGATGGAGCGCCTCAAAAAAATTGACGACATCGCCTATATTCGCTTTGCCTCGGTCTACCGGCAATTTCGCGATATTGATTCGCTTAATGAAGAGGTCAGCAAGCTGATCAGCGAGAAAAAGGGCTGATGCTTAAAAACGGCAAACCGCCGTTTTGCACGGCCGGGAGCAACGATATGACGCAACAAATCAAAAGCCCGGGAAACGGCTGCGCCGCCCGGGCTCTTTTCCTGATTTTATGCTGCAATCACAGCCTGATGCATGAAGCAAAGAGCTGACGCCGATCGCTTGGCCGGAGAGCCCGCGTTGGTGCTTTAGGATAATTCCTTGCACTTGGCGCAGATATTCTTGAAGTCTTCAAAAACATCCGGCTTTTTGTTGGGGTCTCGCAGCAGCGCGGCGGGATGCAATGTTGCCGTGATGGGGACGCCGTTTCGCTCGAACCAGATGCCATGCTCTTTGGTGATGCGAAAATCGGGCTTGATGAGGCGCATGGCCGCGATCCGGCCAAGGCAGACGATGACCTTCGGGGAGATGAGCTCAATCTGGCGCTCGAGATACCCCATGCAGGCGGCTTCCTCCTCGGGCAGGGGGTCACGGTTGCGCGGAGGGCGGCATTTGACGATGTTGGTGATATACACGTTTGGGCGTGCGATGTCAAAGGCCTTCAGATAGAGGTCGAGCAGCTGGCCTGCCCGTCCCACAAAGGGCTCGCCCGTCAAATCCTCCTGCTCCCCGGGGCCTTCTCCTACAAAGAGGAGGTCTGCATGAGGATTGCCGACGCCAAAGACCACATGGGTTCGGGTCTCCCACAGGGGGCAGGCGCGGCAGGACTGACATTTGTTTTCCAGCTCTTGCAGGTTCAAGATAAGACCTCCTTTTCACATCGAGGGCGCGGGATTGCAAAAACGATAGAGAAAAATGCGCCCTTTTTGTGTGAAAGGAGCGCATTTTCCGGTGCGACCAAATCTGTAAGCCGGGTTCTGTATTGGACAATCATCTATCTGTGGCCGCATGTTGCCATGCGGCTCTTGCCACCTACCTGAACCTGCGCCGGGCAAGCGCTGTCCGCACGGGGCGGACCGTTCCTTGCGGTGTTGCTCCGGATTGGGTTTACATGGCCATCCAGTCACCTGGACGCCGGTGGGCTCTTACCCCGCCTTTCCACCCTTACCGGCAAAGCCGGCGGTATCTCTCTGTTGCACTGTCCCTGAAGTCGCCTTCGGTGGGCGTTACCCACAATCCTGCCCTGCGGAGCCCGGACTTTCCTCATGTGCGGCCTTTCGGCGCCTGCACACGCGATTGTCTGACTTGCTCGCACCAGTATTGTAGCGCAAGAGGGCCGGCTTGTCAAACCGTGAAAAAAGAGGAAAAAGGAGGCTCGGAAAGAATTGCAAAGAGGGCGCATATAAAATATAATGTTGCTCAGAAGACGCTGCGCGGAGAAAAAGGGCAAGCCCGCCGTGCGGACGGTCTGGCTTACCGAAACGGAGGCTGTTTTATGAATTCAAAACTGGAAGAATTTTACCGGAGCATTGCGGGACGCAATGTCACGGTCATTGGAATTGGGGTGAGCAACGCCCCGCTCATCAAGCTGCTGGTTCAAAAGGGGGCCCTCGTCACGGCCTGCGACAGGCGTACGGCGCAGGAGCTTGGGCCCGTTGCACAGGAGCTCTCGCAGCTCGGGGTGACGCTGCGCCTGGGAGATCATTACCTCGACGGGATTTCGGGGGATTTGATTTTCAAAACGCCCGGAATGCGCTTTGACAATCCCGCACTGGAACGGGCGCGCGCACAGGGCTGCCGGGTCACAAGCGAGATGGAGGTCTTTTTTGAGCTGTGCCCCTGCAGGCTGATTGCCGTCACGGGAAGCGACGGCAAATCCACCACGACAACGCTTGTGGCAAAGCTGCTGGAGGCACAGGGGTATACCGTGCATTTGGGCGGCAATCTGGGGCGCCCTCTGCTGCCGGACATCGAGTCTATTTCGCCGCAGGACGTGGCGGTGCTTGAGCTGTCGAGCTTTCAGCTTCACACCATGAGGAAAAGCCCGGACATTGCCGTCATCACCAACCTCTCGCCCAACCATCTTGACTGGCACACCTCCATGGAGGAGTATATCGACGCCAAGAAAAACATCTTTTTGCATCAGTCGCAGCAGGATTTGCTGGTGCTCAATGCCGACAATGAGATTACGGCGTCCATGGCATCGCAGGCAAAAGGCCGGGTGAGAACCTTCGGAAAGGGGAAAGAAAATTTCCTTTACACCGACGGGCAACACAACATTTTGCACGATGGGGAGATTTTGCTGCGGCGCAGCGAGGTGCTGCTGCCGGGAGACCACAACATCGAAAACTACATGGCGGCCATCTGCGCCGTCTGGGACCTTGTTTCCAGGGAGAGCATCCGCCGTGTGGCGGGCAGCTTCGCAGGGCTGGAGCACCGTCTGGAGCTGGTGCGTACGAGAAACGGGGTGCGGTATTACAACGACTCCATCGCCTCCAGCCCCACCAGGACCATGGCCTGCCTCAACTCCTTTGACCAGAAGCTGATTTTGCTGCTGGGCGGGTATGACAAGCACATCCCCTTTGACGAGCTGGGAGAGGCTCTGTGCGACAAGGCTTCGGCCGTGATTTTGACGGGGCATACGGCAGATGCCATTGAGCGCGCCGTTCGCGGCGCCAAAAAGTTTGTGCCGGGCTTTCCTGAGATTTTTCATGCAGCCAATATGGAAGAGGCGGTCGGCAGGGCGGCGGACATTGCCCGGGAGGGTGACGTTGTGGTGCTCTCCCCGGCCTGTGCGAGCTTTGACCTTTATCAGAATTTCATGGAGCGGGGGCAGGTTTTCAAGGCCTGTGTCGCCGCCCTGAAAGAAGATACAAACGAAAGGAAGGGGTGAACGGGATGGATTGGCAAAAAGTGCTCTTTGACCTCTCTGGCGCAACGGCCTGCTCTGCCATGGAATATCGGACGGCGGATGCCGTGAAGGCTCTGTTTGCGCCCTACTGCGACGAGATTGTCACCGACGCGCTGCACAATGTGCTGGCCATCCGCCACAGCAAGGACGAAAATGCCCCCACGCTGCTCATTGACGCCCATATGGACGAGATCGCCATGGTGATCACCGGCGTCCGGGAAGACGGGTTTCTCCGCTTTGACAGCCTGAGCGGCATCGACCGGCGCACCATTTTGGCGGCGGAGGTGACGGTGCATGCGCAAAACGGGGATTACTACGGCATTGTGAGTGCCATTCCCCCGCATCTTTCGAGCGCGCAGGACCGGGAGAAGACTCCTGAATTTGACACGCTTTGCATCGACGTGGGTTACGGGGGAGAGAAGGCAAAGGAGATTTTTTCCACGGGAGACTTTGTCACGCTGCGCCAGAGCCCGACAAAGCTGTTGGGCAGCATTGTCACGGGCAAGTCCTTTGACGACCGCGCGTCGGTCACGGCCATTTTGTATGCGCTGCACGAGCTGCACGGCGCGGAGCTGCCGTTCCACGTATGCGCCCTGCTGTCGGCGCAGGAGGAGCCCGGCCTGCGCGGCGCCAAGGTCGGCGCCTACCGCATTGCACCGCAGGAGGCCATCGCCATCGACGTGTGCCATGCGCTGATTCCCGAGTGCCCCAAGGAGCGCACCTCGGTGATGGGCAAGGGCCCGGTGCTGACCTATGCCCCCATTTTGGACAGGGATATGACCGACAGGCTGCTGGATATTGCAAAGGAGAGGAACATCCCCTGCCAGGTGGAGGCTTCGGTCGGGACGACCGGGACAAACGCCTATGCGATTTTCGCCACCAATTACGGGGTGAAAACCGCCCTCATCTCTATTCCTCTCAAATATATGCACTCTGCCATAGAGACCATGGACCTGCAGGACATGAAAAACGTCGGCAGGCTGCTGACGGCCTACATGCTGGACAAGAAGGAGGCGATGACGGGTGCTTGAGCTGATCAAAACGCTGTGCGCCCCCCGTGGCGTAACGGGGGATGAAAGGGAGATTGCCGCCCTCATTGCAGACCTTGCAGCGCCTCTGGCCGACCGGGTGGAGACCGATGCCCTGGGCAACGTGCTTGTCTTCAAAAAGGGCCGCAGCAGCGAAAAGACGCTCATGGTCGACGCCCATATGGACGAGGTTGGCATCCTGGTCAACTACATCACGGAAGAGGGCTTTTTGAAGTTTACGGGGGTCGGCGTGGACGCGCGCGTGCTCAACGGAAGGCGCTTTCTGATTGGAAAAGACCGCATTCCCGCCGTAGCCGGAACCAAGCCCATCCACCTGCAATCGCTCGAGGAGCGCAGCATTGCCCCTGCCATGGAGAAGCTCTATCTGGACATCGGGGCAAAGGATGCGCAGGAGGCCAAAAAGTATGTCAAGGTGGGGGATACCGGAATCTTTGACTCCGAATTCATCTGCTTTGGAGAAGGGTTTATCAAGGGGCGTGCGCTGGACAACAGGGTCGGCTGCGCCGTGCTGCTCAGGGCCATGGAGCAGCAGCCCGAGCATGACACATGGTTTGTCTTCTCGGTGCTTGAGGAGAGCGGCGGCTTCGGCGCAAGAACGGCCTCGCTTCGCATCCAGCCAGACCTTGCCATCGTGGTCGACACCACGACAAGCGCAGACCACATCGAAAAGCCCGAGGCGGCAAAGGCCTCGCGCCTGGGAGAGGACGCCGTGGTCTTTCTCATGGAGGCGACGACCTATTACAGGCCCGAAAGCGTGGCCCGCGTGACGGAGATCGCAAGCAGGGCCGGCGTGAAGTGGCAGTACAAGACTGTGACAAAGGGCGGGCTGAACTCGGGCTCGATTCAGAGAACGGGACGGGGCTGCGAAACGGTGGCCATCGCCACCCCCTGCCGCTACCTGCACTCGGCCGCCTGCACCGCAAAGCTCGACGACGCCTGCGAGACGGCGGCGCTGCTGCAGGCCCTGCTGCAGAGCGGAGAGCTGTAAAGGAAAAGGCCTTGCAATTTCTGCCGCGAAGAGCCGGGCGGACAGGCAGGGCGTTTTGAGCAACAAGATGGAATAAGAGAGGTGGAAAGAGTGGAACTCTTCAGGAAAATGGTGGAGACCCTTTCGGTCAGTGGAAACGAGGAAGAGCTGGCAAAGCTCATTGAAGGGGAGATCGCCCCTTATGTCGACGAAATCACCTATGACGTGATGGGCAACCTGATTGCGCGCAAAAAGGGGGCGCCGGGGGCAAAGAAGATGATGCTCAGCGCCCACATGGATGAGATCGGCGTCATGGTGACGCATGCCGAGGAGACGGGCTATCTGCGCTTTGCCCCCGTGGGGGGCCTGCGTCCGGTCTATCTGATCGGCCAGCCTATCCTCTTCAAAAACGGGGTGCGCGGCGTGGTGATGTATGAGACCAAGCTGCAGCTTCGGGAGGTGCAGATGGAGCACCTGTATCTCGACATCGGCGCGCAGACGCGCGAGGAGGCGCTGTCCATGGTGTCGATCGGCGACGTCGCCGCGCCCTACGGCACGGTCTTTGCCTGCGGGCAGCACCGGTGGGCCGGCAAGTCCATGGACGACAAGATTGCCTGCTACATTCTGGTGCGCGCCATCCAGCAGCTCCGGCAGACGGCCTACGACACCTATTTTGTCTTCTCCACGCAGGAGGAGCTTGGCCTTCGCGGCGCGACCACGGCGGCCTATGCCATTGACCCCGACTACGCCCTGGCGCTCGACGTCACCGGCGTGGGCGACATGCCCAACATGACTGCGCCCAACGATGTCAAGCTGGGCAAGGGCGCCGCCATCAAGGTGCGCGACAGCTCGATTATCTGCTCGCGGCAGATGGTGTCCTTTTTGAAGGAGCGCGCCAAGGCGGCAGACATCCCCTATCAGATGGAGGTGCTGCTCTATGGGGGAACCGACGCCGGCGTGATTCATCTGACGCGTGAAGGCGTGGTGACGGGCGGCATCTCGATCCCGGCACGCAACATCCACTCGCCGGTCGAGATGGTTGACAAGCGCGACGTGGACGCCTGTATCGCGCTGGTGCTTGAGGCGCTTGCCTGTGAGCTCTCCTGAGAAAAGGGATTGGGCAACGGATAAAAAGGAAAGTACCGTGTTTGCGGGGGGATTTCCCCCGCAAACACGGATTTTATCGGCCGGATTCAGGGTTGCAAAATGAGGAAGAGAACGGTATAGTAAAAGAATATGATGAGACGATATGTTAGCACCGACATCCCGGAGATTCAAGAGTTTTTGAAAGACGAGCCCCATCTGCTCATCCGCCTGGAGGCGGGCCTGCGGGCGCTGGATCTGCTCTATTTTGACGTTTGGGTGGCAAGGGACGAGCAGGAGAAAATCAAAGGCGTCCTGTTTCGCAGCTACGGGGACTTTTATGTCCATCTGACGCAGGAGGCGGATCTGCAGGAGATCGCGGCCTTTTTGGGCTTTATGCCCATGCTGTATTCCCTTTCGGGGGAGGAGAGCTTCATGCAGGAGCTTTTGCCCATGCTTCAGAGGGTGCGTTCGACCACCATCTGCACGGTGGCGCGGCAGCAGCAGCCGCCAGAGCCCCTGGCCTTTCGGCTGCTCTATGAGAAGACGGAGCGCACGGAGGACTTTCGGATGGTCTATGCGCTGCTGGGCCGGGTGGGGGAGGATGAGCTCGGCCGCTTTGAAGACTATTATTTTACGCGGCGCGGACTGCAGGCAAACCAAAATGGGCGAACCTATTTTCTCTGTCTGGACGGAGAGGCCTATTCTGCCGTTTCGACAACGGGGGAGGCCGACGGCATGGCGCTTATCACCGACGTTGTGACCGATGCGCGTTACCGCCGCCAGGGCCTGAGCACCGCCCTGCTCACCCAGCTTTGCGTTGAGCTGCACGAGCAGGGCCTGACGCCCTATGTGACATATTTTGCGGCGCAGACCGAGCACTTTTATCAAAAGCGGGGCTTTGAGCCCTGCGGGCAGTTTATTTATGCCAGGTTTGACCCGCCCGGGGAGGGCGAGTGAGGGGCTGTGCAAAAAACAGGAAAAAAGCAGTTGTTTGAAGGGAAGACACATGGATTATTACTACAAGTTTGACTTTTCGCCGGAACTCGTGCGCCTGGCTTCGAAGGTGGAGCAGCGCCTTGCGCCGCGCTTTGAGGAGATAGACAAAATCGGACGCATCAACTCCCAGAAGGTTCACTATGCCTTTCGCTCCTGTGCTGTCAGCGACAGCCACTTCGTCGGCACGACGGGCTACGGCTATGACGACAGGGGCCGCACCGTGATTGACAGGGTCTATGCCGCCACCTTCGGCGCGGAGGACGCCCTGGTGCGGCATTTTATGCTAAGCGGCACCCACGCGCTGACCACGGCGCTGTTTGGCATCCTGCGTCCCGGGGACGTCATGCTGTCCGTTGCCGGCAAGCCCTACGACACGCTGGACAAGGTCATCGGCCTGCGCCCGACCTGCGGCTCGCTGGCCGAGTTTGGCATTCTCTACCGTCAGGTGGAGCTTGACGAGGCCGGGCGGCTGGACTACGAGGCCATCGAGCGCGCCCTTAAGGACCATCCCGCCATGGTCTATCTGCAGCGCTCGAGAGGCTATGCCGTGCGCCCCTCCATTTTTGTGGAGGAGATTGCCGAGGTGGCAAGGCTTGTCAGGAAGGTCAGCCCCGAGAGTGTCTTTTTCGTGGACAACTGTTACGGGGAGTTTGTGGAGCTGCAGGAGCCCATCGAGGTGGGCGCCGACCTGATGGCAGGCTCGCTCATCAAAAACCCCGGCGGCTCGATGGCCGAGTGCGGCGGCTACATCGTGGGGCGGGAAAAGCTGGTGCAGCGCTGCGCCTACCGCCTGACCTCCCCCGGCCTTGGCAAGGAGGTGGGGCCCTCGCTGGGACAAAACCGCAACCTGCTGCGCGGGTTTTATTTTGCCCCCTCCATCACGGCAAACGCCTTGAAAACCGCCGTGTTTGCGGCAGCCCTCTTTGAGGCGCTGGGCTTTACCTGCTCGCCGCGCTGGGACGCGCCGCGCACCGACATTGTGGAGCAGATCATCTTTCACGCACCCGAGCCGCTCGTGGCCTTTTGCCAGGGCATTCAGGCGGGCTCTGCCATCGACGCCTTTGTCCGCCCCGAGCCCTGGGCCATGCCCGGCTACACCAACGAGGTCATCATGGCGGCGGGCGCCTTTGTGCAGGGCTCTTCCATCGAGCTGTCGGCCGATGGCCCGCTGCGCGAGCCCTACGCCGCCTATATGCAGGGCGGAATCATTTTTGATACGGCCCAAATCGGAATTTTAACGGCAGCCCAAAAGCTGCTCGACGAGAAGCTGGCGGAGGTTCCCCAGTGGTGATTTTGGGAGTCGACCCCGGAATCGCCTCGGTGGGCTACGGGGTGGTCTCCTACGAGAAAAACCGCTTTGCCGCGCTGGAATACGACACCTTTCGCACCCCGGCCGGCCAGCAGCTCTCGGAGCGGCTGCTGCAGATTTTCAATTTCTTTGAGCAGCTTGTGCGCCGCTATCCCATCGACGCCATGTCGGTGGAGGAGCTCTTTTTCAACACCAACGTTTCCACCGCCATCCATGTGGGGCATGGGCGCGGCGTTGTGCTGCTGGCAGGGGCAAAGGCCGGTATCCCCGTGTTTGAGTACACCCCCATGCAGGTCAAGCAGGCCGTGGTGGGCTACGGACGCGCCGAAAAAAAGCAGGTGCAGCAGATGACAAAGATGCTGCTGCACCTCAAGGAAGTGCCCCGCCCCGACGACACGGCCGACGCACTGGCGCTGGCCGTCTGCCATGCGCATGCCTCGGGCTCGCGGCTTTGCACGCTTTCTCCCCGGTAGGCGGCATGCGCTGCCGGGCCGGCACATACATAAAGACGTAAGGAGAGGGTTTATCTTGTTTGCCTATCTGCGCGGAGCGGTGGCCTCCACCGGTTCCAACTATGTGGTGCTCGACGTGGGGGGCATCGGCTTTCGCGTCATGACCTCCTGGCAAACGCTCCAGAGGCTGCCGACCCCCGGGGAATTTTGTACGCTTTACACCCATTTTTCGGTCAGGGAAGACGCCATGGAGCTCTTTGGCTTTGACACCGAGACGGAGCTCGAGTGCTACGAGATGCTCACCGCCGTCACGGGCGTCGGCCCGAGGGTGGCGCTGGCCATTTTGTCGGAGTTTTCCAGCGACCAGTTTGCGCTTGCCGTCGCCTCCAAGGACGCAAAGCGTCTCACCATTGCAAACGGCGTGGGGGCAAAGCTGGCGCAGCGCATCGTCATGGAGCTGTCCGACAAGATGACGGGGGAGAGGTTTTTTGCGCAGGGGCAGGACGACGCCCCCGTGCCCGCCCGCACGGCAGACAGTGCGGATGAGGCGGTCTCGGCGCTGGTGGTGCTGGGATATTCGCAGGCCGAGGCGCTGCGCGCCGTGCGTTCCATTGACGCAGAGGGGATGTCCGTGGAAGAGATTATCAAACTGGCACTCAAGGCCCTGATGCGCCAGTAAACCGGAGAAGAAGGGGGGAAGGACGTATGCCGCATTCCGACGAGCTTGATTTTGATTTAGACAACCGGCTGATCGGGGCCGGCTATGCCGCCGAGGACGACGGGATCGAGCTGAGCCTTCGTCCGCGCACGCTGGACGAATACATCGGGCAGGATAAGGTCAAGGAAAACCTTCGCGTGTTCATGCAGGCGGCCAAGAAGCGGGGAGAGCCGCTCGACCATGTGCTGCTCTATGGCCCGCCCGGGCTGGGAAAGACCACGCTGGCCAACATCATTGCAAACGAGATGGGGGGCACCATGCGGGTGACGTCGGGCCCCGCCATTGAAAAGCCGGGCGATTTGGCCGCCTTGCTCACCAACCTGGAATTCAACGACGTGTTGTTTATCGACGAAATCCACCGGCTGTCCCGCGCGGTGGAGGAGGTGCTCTATTCGGCGCTGGAGGACTATGCCCTCGACATCATCTTGGGAAAGGGCCCGTCGGCGCGCTCCATTCGCCTTGACCTGGCGCACTTTACCCTGATTGGGGCAACGACGCGCTACGGGCAGCTCTCCGGCCCTCTGAGGGACCGGCTTTCGGTGCCGCTCAAGCTGGATTTGTATTCGGTGGAGGACTTGGCGCGCATTGTGACGCGGTCTGCCGGCGTTTTGGGCGTCGGCGTTGAGCCCGACGGGGCGGTGGAGATCGCCTCGCGCTCGCGCGGGACGCCGCGCGTGGCAAACCGGCTGCTCAAGCGCGTGCGCGACTTTGCGCAGGTGGAGGGAGACGGCGTCATCACCGAGAGCGTGGCGCGGCGTGCGCTCTCCCGCCTCGAGGTGGACGAACTGGGGCTTGACAATCTTGACAAGCGGGTGCTGACCTCCATCATCCAATTTTACGGCGGCGGCCCTGTGGGCCTTGAGACGCTGGCGGCAACGGTGGGGGAGGAGGCCGTGACCATTGAAGAAGTCTGCGAGCCCTACCTGCTGCAAATTGGATTTTTGAACCGCACGCCCAGAGGGCGCTGCGCGACAAAGCTGGCCTACGAGCACCTGGGAATGGAATTCCCGGCAGTCTCGTCGGCCCAGCTCTCCCTTGACGGGGAGACTTCAAGGTGAGTGCTCTGCCAAGGGATGCGGCAGCCTCTCCTGTCAGGAAAGGAATGGTTGAACATATGGCAAAACTGTTTGGAACCGACGGCGTGCGTGACATCGCCGGCGTGAAGCTGACCTGTGAATTTGCAATGCGCATCGGTCAGGCGGCAGCCCTGGCGCTGACGCAGCCAAGCGAGGGCGCGCGCAGCAAGGTGGTGATCGGCAAGGATACGAGGGCCTCTTCCGACATGCTGGAGCAGGCGGTGTCTGCCGGACTGACCGCCATGGGGGTCGACGTGGTGCTGCTGGGAGTCATTCCCACGCCTGCCGTGGCCCTGCTGTGCGAAAAATACGGGGCCGACGCCGGCATCGTCATTTCGGCGTCGCACAACCCCTATGAGCACAACGGCATCAAGATTTTCGGCAAGGGCGGCCGCAAGCTGACCGATGCGCAGCAGGAGGCCATCGAGGCGCTGCTGTCGCAAAGCGAGGGCTTTCCCGCCGGCAAGTCGGGCAACGAGATCGGCAGAGTCTACTACCTCTCCACGGCGGCGCAGGAATATGTAGAACACCTGGCCGGCGTGGCGCAGGGGTATTTCCCCGACTTCAAGGTGGTGGTCGACGCCGCCAACGGCGCCGCATCGACCACGGTGGGCCTTCTGGCAAAGCGCCTGGCTATTCCCATGGTGATTATCAACGACCAGCCAGACGGCGTCAACATCAACGACAACTGCGGCTCCACGGCGCCCGAGGCGCTGTGCCGGGCCGTGGTGGCAAACCGTGCGCGCCTTGGCATCGCCCTGGACGGGGATGCCGACCGCGTGGTGGCGGTGGACGAAAAGGGCGAGGTTGTGGACGGCGACAAGCTCATCGCCGTGTTTGCCGCCTACCTCAAGGAAAAGGGCAGGCTGACGCAGGACAAGGTGGCCGTCACCGTCATGAGCAACCTGGGCCTTGTCCAGTACTTAAAGGAGCTTGGCATCGACTGCGTCCAGACCGCCGTGGGCGACCGCAACGTGCTGGAGGCCATGGAGCGCGAGAATCTGGTGCTGGGCGGGGAGCAGTCGGGCCATCTGATTTTGCGGGAATACGCCGCGACGGGCGACGGTCAGCTCGCTATGGTCTTTTTGCTGTCCATCCTCTACGAAAAGCAGATGTTCCTGTCGCGCATGGCCTCTCAGATGGAGCGCTATCCGCAGGTGGTGGTCAACGTCAGGGTGAGCGAGCAGACCAAAAAGGCCTTTGCCCAAAATGAGACCTTCCTTGCCTGCAGGCAGGAGATGGAGGGGGCGCTGGCGCAAAAGGGCCGTATTCTGATCCGCCCCTCGGGCACCGAGCCGGTGCTGCGCGTCATGGTGGAGGGCGCCTGCATGGAGACCGTCAACCAGTACGCCGTCAAGCTGGCGCAGGTGCTTGCGGACATTGACAGCGGAGAGCAGGGCGAGCAGGGCGAGCAGGGAGAAAAGTAGGCCTTTTCCCGCCGCAGGCCCTCTGCCCTCGTCCTGTTGCGGGGTGCGCGTCTTTTGCAAAAAGGACGCAAAGAACAGCAAAAAGAGCATTGCATTTTTCCATTTTATGTGGTATACTACTTGAGCCAAAATATTTCACACATCAAAGCTGTCCTGCGCCATGGTGCCGGTTTCCGGTTGGTGCGGAGCCCTTTGGTGGCGGAAATAACCAAAAGGAGGAACAAAAACATGTCTGTCGTATCCATGAAGCAGCTACTGGAATCGGGTGTCCATTTCGGACATCAGACCCGTCGCTGGAACCCCAAGATGGCCCCCTATATTTTCACCGAGAGAAACGGCATCTATATCATTGACCTGCAGAAGACGGTCAAGAAGATTGAAGAGGCCTACAACTTTGTCAGAGACGTCTCGGCGGAGGGCGGCACGATTTTGTTTGTCGGCACCAAGAAGCAGGCGGCCGAGTCCATCCGCGAAGAGGCCGAGCGCTGCGGCATGTACTATGTCAACGCCAGATGGCTGGGCGGCATGCTCACCAACTTTAAGACCATCCGCCGCAGAATTGAGCGTCTGGCCCAGCTGCGCAAGATGGAGGAGGACGGCACCTTTGATGTGCTGCCCAAGAAAGAGGTCATCAAGCTGACCGGCGAGATTGAAAAGCTCGAGAAATTCCTCGGCGGCATCAAGACCATGGGCAAGCTGCCCTCGGCCCTGTTTGTCGTCGACCCCCGCAAGGAGAGAATCGCCATTGCCGAGGCCAGAAACCTGGGCATCCCGATTGTCGCCATCGTCGATACCAACTGCGACCCCGACGAGATTGATTACGTCATCCCCGGAAATGACGACGCCATCCGCGCCGTCAAGCTCATTTCGGGCATCGTGGCCGACGCCGTGCTGGAAGGCAAGCAGGGCGAGCAGTTTGAGCTTGAGGAAGATGCGCTTCCCGAGCAGGAGGAAGTCGGCTTCTGATTAGACCCTTCGTCTTTTGGAAACCCTGTTTGCAAAATGCCCGCTCACCGGGCATTTTGCTTGTCTCTTTTCATGACGATGCACTGAACTTTGGATAGGAGGAAGATCGAAAATGGCATTTACGGCAAAAGATGTGGCGGCCCTGAGGGAGAAGACCGGCTGCGGAATGATGGACTGCAAAAAAGCTTTGACCGAGACCGACGGCGATATGGAAAAGGCCATTGAATTTCTGCGTGAGAAGGGCCTGGCGGCTGCCGCCAAGAAGGCCGGCAGAATTGCCGCCGAGGGCGTTGTGGCTGCCGTTGTCTGCAAAGACTGCAACACCGGTGTTTTGATTGAGGTCAACTCGGAGACCGACTTTGTCTCCAAGAACGAGGACTTCCAGAATTTTGTCAAAAATTGCGGCATGGCCGTCATTACGAGCGGCGCCAACACGCTCGAGGAGCTGCTGGCCGCCAAGTATGACGAGGGCTCCACTGTGGAGGAGATGCTGCGCGAGAAGATTCTCACCATCGGCGAGAACATCAAGATCCGCCGCTTTGAGAAGTACACCGGCGTGATTGAGACCTATATTCACGGCGGCGGCCGCATCGGCGTCATGTGCAATTTTGACACCGACTGCGCAGACAAGCCCGGCTTTACCGAGCTTGCCAAGGACATCTGCATGCAGATTGCCGCGGCCAACCCCTCTTACCTGAGCAAGGATCAGGTGCCTGCCGACGTGCTGGAGAAGGAAAAGGAAATCCTCATGGCGCAGGCCATCAACGAGGGCAAGCCCGCCAACATCGCCGAGAAGATGGTCATGGGCAGAATCGGCAAGTTCTATAAGGAAAACTGCCTGCTGGAACAGGCCTTTGTCAAGGATCCCGACCAGTCGGTTTCCAAGCACATTGCCGCCGTGGCCAAGGAGCTGGGCGGAAAGATTGAAGTGACCGGCTTTGTCCGCTATGAGAAGGGTGAGGGCCTGGAGAAGAGAGTGGACGATTTTGCCGAGGAAGTCGCCAAGATGAGCGGCGGCAGCAACTGAGTTTTCTCCTGCCTTCAATAAACAGAAATTTTGCAAAAGCCCGGGGAAAAAGGATTCCCCGGGCTTCTTTTTTGCCGCCCAACCGCGTTTGCGCCCCCCTTAAGAAAGCTTGTTAAAAGGGCCTTTTCTGCCTTTCCGGGGAGCGGAGAAGCCTTTGCGGCCCGGGAAAAAGGGGGCGCAGGGGGGTGCCTGAGGAGGCGAAAAGGAGGGCGCAAGGGGGAGGGGGTTCGTTTTTTCGGCGCAGCAAAAAATGGGCGGTGGATTTTCAATTTGGGTTGAAACGGCGCAAGGGGATAGTGTATAATGAACCGGAAAAGAAATGCAAAGAGGTGGTTTCCCTTGCAGCCTGTATACAGGCGGATTCTTTTGAAACTCAGTGGAGAGGCTCTTGGCGGCGGGACGTCTGGCGGCTCGTGTATCGACCAGGGGTTTTTGGCGGCCCTGTGCCGAAAAATCGCGCGCATGACCGAAATGGGCGTCCAGGTTGCCCTGGTGTGCGGGGGCGGCAATATCTGGCGGGGACGCACGGTGCCCGGCATGCAGCGCACCCGTGCAGACCAGGCGGGGATGCTGGCCACCGTCATCAACGGACTGGCCCTGCAGGACGAGCTTGTGCGCCAGGGAGTGCAGGCAGAGCTCTTTACCGCCTTTGAAATGGGCCCTGTGGCGCGGCGTTATACGAGGGCGGATGCCCTGGCAGTGCTGGAGCGCGGCGGCGTGGCCATCCTGTCGGCAGGCACGGGACATCCCTATTTCACGACCGACTCTGCAGCGGCCCTGCGGGCTGCCGAGCTGGAGGTGGATGCCATTTTGATGGCCAAGACCATCGACGGGGTGTATACCGCCGACCCCAAGAAGGACAAGACGGCGGCATTTTTGCCGGAAATCACATGCAGCGAGGCGCTTTATCGCCGTCTTGGCGTGATGGATGCCACGGCAATGGCCCTTTGCATGGACAATCACATCACCATTCGCGTGTTTGCCATGGACCCGCTTGACAACCTGCTCAAGGTGGTATGCGGGCAGTCCGTCGGCAGCATTGTGACAGGCTGAATCAACCCCCATCGCACGGATTCTACATAAATTCGTATCATGACAGACGTATGGAGGCAGTAACATGAAAGAGATGTATCGCGAATACGACGAAAAAATGAAAAAGGCCATCGCCGTTTTGGAAGCGGAATACAAAACCCTGCGCGCGGGACGGGCCAACCCGTCTGTGCTGGATCGCCTTTCAGTGGACTACTACGGGGCGGCCACGCCCATCAATCAGCTGGCGTCTGTGTCGGTGACGGAGGCGCGCACCCTGGCCATCAGCCCCTATGACGCTTCTACGCTCAAGGCCATCGAAAAGGCGATTTTGGCTTCCGACATCGGGCTCAATCCGCAAAACGACGGCCGTACCATCCGGCTGATTTTCCCGCCGCTTACCGAGGAGCGCCGCAAGGAGCTTGCCAAGCAGGTCAAAAAGACGGCGGAGGACAGCAAGGTGGCCGTGCGCAACATCCGCCGCGACGCCATTGACACCTTCAAAAAGCAGCAGAAAAAATCCGAGATCACCGAAGACGATTTGAAAAACGCCGAAAAGGATCTGCAGGAGCTCACCGACAAGAGCATCAAAAAGATTGACGAGATTGCCGCAGCCAAGGAAAAGGAAATCCTTGAGGTTTGAGCTGCAAAGGGCCCTGCCTTGACAAAGGGGCGGGCCAGGACCGCTTTGGCCCTGTCCGAAAGCCCGGGAAGCCGAGGCAGGCTTTGCCCGGGCGGAGTTTTGCGGCGGATGAAGCGCCGCTTTGGCCTTGTCCGGGCCTGACTGCGGTTTTTGAAAAACTGCGTGCTGAAAAAGGGAAAGGTGCGCCTGATGTTCAGAAAAAAAGAAGCAAAAAAAGCTGCCGTGCGGCAGCGTGATGGCAATATGAGCCGGGTCCCGGCTCATATTGCCATTATTATGGACGGCAACGGCCGATGGGCGACGTCGCGCGGCCTGCCCCGGACGGTGGGGCACCGCGAGGGAGCCAAAAAATTTCGGGAGATTGCGTCATACTGTCAGGAAATTGGCATCAAATATCTGACGGTCTACGCCTTTTCCACCGAGAACTGGAAGCGTCCCAAGGAAGAGGTGGACGCCATCATGCAGCTCTTTCACGACTATCTGATTGAGGCGCGTCAGGAGCTGCGCACCCGCAACATCCACATCCAGGTGCTGGGGGACCTCTCGGTGTTTGACGGGGAGTTCCGTCAGCTCATCGACGAGGTGCAGAGCATGAACCCCGGCCCCGACGCACTGGTGGCCAATCTGGCCATCAACTACGGCGGAAGGGCCGAGCTGGTCATGGCGGCCAACGCCGCCTTTGCCGAGAAGCAGGGGCCCATCACCGAAAGCGACCTGGAGGCGCATCTCTATACGGCGGGGCAGCCAGACCCCGAGCTCATCATCCGCACGTCGGGAGAGTTTCGGCTGTCGGGATTTCTGCTGTGGCAGTGCTCCTACAGCGAGTTTTACTTTTCGGATTTGCTGTGGCCCGATTTTACGACAGACGAGCTCGACAGGGCTCTTGAGGCCTTTGCCGGGAGAGACCGGCGATTTGGCGCCGTCAAATAGCCGCAGCAGGAGGAAGCGCGCATGTTCAACGCGAAGTTTTTTTCGGGAGCGGCCTATTTTTTGCTGGCGCTGCCCCTGTTTTACTATTCCCACACCCTGGCCCTGCCCGTGGTAATGGCGCTGATTGCCATGCGGTGCGTCTATGAGGCGCTGCATGTGTCGGGCTTTGCCGAGGCAAAGCTGCTGCTGCCGGCAGGCCTGCTGCTGGCCGGCTGTCTGCCCTTTGCGGCCTGCGCGGGAGGCCTTTGGGTAGAGGTACTGTGCTACGCTTATCTGCTCACGGCCCTTTTGCTCTATCTTTTCCATTACAACAGCCTGGCGCTGCTCAACGCCCTTTACTGTATGGCGATGACGCTGCTGCTCGGGGTTTGTTTTGCCGTTCCAGTTTTTACGAGGCAGGGGAAAAATGGACTTTGGCTGCTGATTTTGACCTTTGTTGGCACCTGGTCGGCGGACGTCTGCGCCCAGGTGTGCGGAAAGCTGTTTGGAAAGCACAAATTCAAGGTGCATGTTTCGCCCAACAAGACGGTGGAGGGCAGCATTGGCTCTCTGCTGGGAACCGCTTTGGTATACGTTGCTTTTGCCATTGCTCTCAACCGGCTGGCCGGCACCTCCTTTTCGCTGCCGCTCATGGCGGCGGCAGGGCTGCTGGTGTCGGTGGCAGGCCAGGCGGGGGATTTGCTGGCCTCCGCCGTCAAGCGCCTGTTTGGCGTCAAGGATTTCAGCCATCTCATCCCGGGACACGGCGGCATGTATGACCGGTTTGATTCCTTTGCCCTTGTGGCGCCCATGCTGTATTTGCTGGCACAGGTGCTGCCGCTTGCCGGGTGAAGGGCCATTGCAGCAGGGGGGAAAGACCCATGGAAAAAGACATCACCATTTTGGGTGCGACCGGCTCGATCGGCCGGCAGACACTTGACGTCGCCCGCAGTCTGCACCTTCCTGTGCGTGCGCTGACGGGAAACCGCAATGTGGAGCTGATGGAGCGCCTTGCACGAGAGTTTTCGCCGGAGCTTGTGGCCATGGCCGGGGAGGACGCCGCAAAGCAATTGCGTGAGCGCCTGTTTGGAACCGGAATCCGGGTTGAGGCGGGGGAGCAGGGGCTTTTGACGGCGGCCCGGCTTGACGCCGCAACGGTTGTCAGCGCCATTGTTGGCGCGGCCGGGATCCGTCCCACGGTAGAGGCCATTGGCAGAGGCTGCCGCGTGGCCCTGGCGAACAAGGAGGTTCTGGTCGCGGCGGGCAGCGTGGTCATGCCGCTTGCGAAACAGTGCGGCGCTGAAATCCTGCCGGTGGACAGCGAGCACAGCGCCATTTTCCAGTGCCTGCTCTCACGCGGCGGCAGCGGGGTTTCAAGGATTCTTCTGACCTGCTCGGGCGGGCCCTTTTTTGGGAAAACGCGCGCTGAGCTGGCTCATGTCACGCGTCAGCAGGCGCTGGCCCACCCCTCATGGAGCATGGGCCCCAAAATCACCATCGACAGCGCCACGCTCATGAACAAGGGCCTGGAATGTATCGAGGCTGCGTGGCTGTTTGACGTGCCCATAAAAAGGATTGAAGTGCTGATTCATCGGCAGAGCATTGTTCACTCCATGGTGGAGTTTGAAGACCACGCCGTCATCGCGCAGCTTGGAACGCCGGATATGCGCATCCCCATTCAGTTTGCGCTGACCTACCCTCAGCGCCTCCCCATGCAGGCGCCCGCCCTGGACTTTTCCTCCGGCATGGCGCTCACCTTTGCAAGGCCGGACACCGAGGCCTTCGGGTGCCTTGCGCTGTGTGTCAGGGCCTTTGAGATGGGGGGCACCGCCCCTGCGGCGCTCAGCGCGGCGGGAGAGGTCGCCGTCTATGCCTTTTTGGAGCAGCGCATATCCTTTTTGGAGATCGAAGAAATTTGCGCCGGCCTGCTTTGCACCCATCGGAATGTGGAGGAGCCGACGCTCGAGCAGATTTTGCAGGCCGATGCGGAGGCTCGAAGCCAGGCGGCGCAGATGGTGCAGACGCGCGGGGGAATGCACAATAAAAACCGCACAAAATGAGAGGATGGGGCCTTTTTGCATGGCGCCGGGATATCAAGGCGTTTTGAAATCGCTCAAAACGCCTTTTCCTTTTGCCCGTTTCAAACAACACAATGCCCTGCGCCCTGCGGCAGCTTCAAAAAGACAAGCGGAGGGCCTTTTTTGAATTTTCTGCCGCTTCGCAAAGGAAAAACCCTCGCAGGATGACCCCGCCCCGGCTTGCTTTTCCCGCTCCACAAATGGATAACTGCAGGATGATGCGTCTTGCCTCGGAGGTGAGTGAATCGATGAAATCAAAACAGCTATCCGCTTCAACAATTCAGATTCTGGCGGCGGTCACTGCCTTTGCCGGCATTGTGTTTTTGATGTGGATAAGCGTTTACAGCGCCGATGACTTTTGGTATTCCACCTTTCTCGACGGGGGCCTTGCCAGCTTTCTCGAGCTCACGAAGTATCACTATGAGATTTTTAACGGCCGTGTGCTCGTCCATCTTGCGGCACAGCTTATTTTGCACCTGGGGAACTGGGCGTTTTCCCTTGTGGGCTTGCTTTGCTGTGCAGCAATCCCGCTTGCGGCGCTCAGGGCGGCGCAACGGCCGCGCTCGCAGGCTGCGGCATGTCTTGCCGTGTTTGGGGTGGGCGTGCTGGCGCTGCCAAGGGAGCTGCTTGTGGAGGGCCTGTTTTGGAGATCGGCCTTTTGCAACTATGTTTTGCCCACCGCTATGGTCGCGGGGGAGCTGCTCGTGCTCGTGCGTGTGACGGGCCCGGGGAAAACGCGATTTGGCGCCTTCCCGGCCTGTGTCCTTGCAGGGTTTTTGTGCGGCGCCACGACCGAGCAGTCGGGCCTTGTGGCCATGGCTGCCGCGGGGTTGGTGGGGCTTTGGTGCCTTGTCAAAAATCGCCGCAAGCTCGCCTATCCGGCTGTCGCCCTGCTCTGCTCTGCGGCGGGGCTGATGACCGTCTTCCTGTCTCCGGCAACCTATAGCCGTTTTTTCCGCGAGACCAAGGCGGCAAAGCTTTCAAGCTTTTTCGATTCCCTGCAAAGCGGGCTGGAAAGTCAGGCGGCACTCTTTGCCGCAGGCCGTACGGCGTCGATTCTGCTTGCGCTGCTCTTCCTCTTTACCGCTCTTGCGCTGATGCGAACAACAGAAAAGCGGGAGCTGCCCTTGGCCGCAGGGGGGCTTTCCATGGCGGCGGCGCTGCTTTCGCCCTTTCTCCCGAAAGGCGTGCAGACGGCGTGCTACGCCCTCTTGCTTGCGCTGCTTTTGCTTTGGGCAGTGGCGCTTACCTCCGTTTCAAGATGTGTGGAGGGGCTTTTGCTTTTGCTGACGCTGACCTCGGTGCTTGTGATGCTGCCGACCAAGAGCCTCAGTGCAAGAGTGCTGCTGCCGGCGTTTTTGTATGCCCTTGCGGCAGCCGCGCTTCTCCTGTCGGGGGAGCTGTCAGCCATGAAGCCCATTGTGCAGACTGCTGCACTCCCGGCTGCCGTTTTGGGGGTTTTCCTTTTTCGCCTGCCTTTTTTTTCCGGCTGCTGGGGAAACTATGTGACCGACCGTCTGAACGCATCGGCGGCAGACGAGGCACACGAGACGGGCGTGCTCTATTACTGTCTTGACTACGATATGGACTGCACATATACCAAGCCCTTTGACGACGGCTATTATTATAACACCTACCTTGAGTCCGAGGGGCTTGCCCCCGATACAACGGTCTATTTTTACGGCGAGGGAAGGCCTGTGATATATGTCAACGGGGAGCGCATCTCCTCTCCCGCCTTTCCCGACGGGGAGGGCGGCTGGATGCTGCCTTTGCGCGACATTGTGGAGCCGATGGGAGGCAGCGTTGAATTGAGGGCAACCGGCGTCATCGTACACTTTCCAGACAGGGAGGTTGTCGTCACCTACATGCTGTCCCACGAGGCGCAGATCGCCTGGACCGATGCCGACGGCAGCAGCCGAAAGCTCGATGTGCCAAAACCGGAGCACTACTTTGAAATGCTGATTGGGGAGCGTGCCTATACCGAGGCTTTTGGGCTGACCGTGAGCAGCAGCAGCGACGGCATGAGATTGGACGTCACGGCTCCAGATTAGGGAAAAGACCTGCTGCTGTTTGCTTTGCAAAAGACTTTTTGCAAATGGAGGAGCTGCCGCACAAACTCTCAAAGGTTTGGCATGAGAGGCATTGAGAAGGTCATAATGAACAAGTCAAAGAAAATAAAAATTACTGCGGCCCAAAGGGAAAAGGGCAGCCTTCAGGGGAAAACAGGCAGGGAATGCCCTTTTCCCCGGGTCTTTGCGCCTTGGCTTTGCAGCCGGGAAAAGCGGCCGCAGGGCTTTGTGCGGGAGAGAGGGGATTTTTCTTTTTGCCAACCGCACCGCGCGCTCCGGCCGGCGGCGTTTGCGCGCTGTGCTCTGACACAGGAGAGACTTGTCATCGTCTTGTGGCAGGCCTTGGTGTGTGCTATACTTTGATGCAGAGAGGCGCCCGAAGGGAAGTTGGAAAGGGGGCTGACTGTGATGATGCTTTTAACGGAAAGAGACCGTGAGCTGATTGCACGGGCACAAGAAGCAATACGGCTCAATTACGACGAAAAAACCCAACGGCACACTGTGGGGGCTGCGCTGCGCTGCAAAAGCGGGGAAATTTATGTTGGCGTCAACGTTTACTCCCTGCACGGCGCATGCGCAGAGCAGGTCGCCATAGGAGCTGCTGTCACGCATGGGGAAAGAGATTTTGAAACGATTGTTGCGGTTCGGGGAAGAAGGGGAGAAGAAATCATACCGCCGTGTGGGAACTGCCGTCAGATTTTGCGCGACTATATGCCGGATTGTGACGTGATCCTTTCAACGGATGAGGGGAATTTTAAGGTCAGGGCGAGCGACCTACTGCCTTTTTCCCATCAGATGGAGGATTGAAAAGCTACACCCCGATGTCCCGTTGCCGATGGCTTGGGCAGGGGGGTGGATGGTGGGTGGAATGTCGAGCGCCTTATGGAGGCATCCTTTTTTCGAGGCGCACCCTTGAAGGGAAAAACGCGGCTTGCGTTTGCCAAAGGACAGCACCTTTTTCCGGCGTCACTGGCGCCGCAGCATAGCAATGCAAAAGGCCAACTGGGCCATACGGCCGCGGCGCAGGTACAGGGTTTGATGCCCCAAAGCACATAGGAGGGGGATGGATGCCAGAGTGGCAAATACCTGCCGCCCTGAAAAGGGCTGTGTTGTTAGGCGGCAGGGCGAAGCGGCCCTGTTCCTTTTGAAGAATGGGATTTGACGCGTGCCCTCTTTTGAAAGGGCTTTTTGATGGAATTTCTTTTTTCAGTGAGTGAGGAGGAGATGCAATCTGATTTCAGCCATTCTTATTTTTGGCATTTTGATTTTTTCCCATGAGCTGGGCCATTTTCTGGCGGCCCGGTGGGCGGGGGTGACGGTGCTGGAATTTTCCATCGGCATGGGCCCTGTGCTGTGGCGGTGGAAAAAGGACGAGACCGACTACTCGCTGCGCCTGCTTCCCATCGGCGGCTTTGTGCGCATGGACGGGGAAGAGGGGGAGCCTTCGGCGCTCGAGCCTGCCGCTTCCCGCAAGACCGTTTCTTTCCGCGAGGTGTCTGTGGGGCGCCGGGTTGTCATCGTGGCAGCAGGCGCAGCCATGAACCTGCTGCTTGCCCTGCTTGTCATGGTGGCGCTTGTGGCCTCGACAGAGGCGATTGGGAGCACCACGGTTGCCGAGTATCAGGAGGGAAACCTCTCGGCGGCGGGCGGGCTTCAGATTGACGATACCATCCTCGAAATCAACGGGCGCCGTATCCGTATCAGCACCGACGTGGCCTATGCCCTCATTCACAGCCAGGGAGAGCCCTGCGATATCCTGGTGCAGCGAGATGGGGAGACCGTGGCACTGTCGGGAGTCTCTTTCCCGGTCGATGAGCAGACCGGCAGCGCCGTCATCGACTTTTATTTTTACCGGGCGCCCTTTACCCCGGCAACCGTTTTGCATGAGGCGTTTTTTCGATGTGTGACCATGATGCGTGAAATTTACTGGTCTTTGGGCGGGATGTTTACAGGGGAGGTTTCGATCGACGATTTGACCGGCCCCGTGGGCACCACCCAGGCAATCAGCGAGGTTTCAAAACAGGGCATGGCGGCGCTGACCTACTTTGCGGTGTTTATCAGCATCAATCTGGGAATTGTCAATCTGTTGCCCATCCCGGCTCTGGACGGAGGGCGGCTGTTCCTTTTGCTCGTCGAAAAGCTGCGCGGAAAGCCCATTTCTGCAGAGCTTGAGGGCGGCATCAACCTGATTGGATTTGCCCTGCTCATGCTGCTGGTGATCTTCGTCACCTGGCGCGACATCAGGGCGCTCTTTTAGAAGGGGATTTGCATGGGACATCAAACAAGACAAATTACGGTGCGCGGCCTTGCCATCGGAGGCGGCGCCCCGGTCGTGGTTCAGTCTATGACCAACACAAAAACGGCTGATGTGGACTCCACGCTTGTGCAAATCAGCCGTCTGCAGCAGGCCGGCTGTCAGATGGTGCGGCTTGCCGTGCCCGACATGGAAGCGGCGCAGGCCCTTGCACAAATCCGCAGGCAGACCGATATGCCGCTTGTGGCAGACATCCATTTTGACTATCGTCTGGCGCTGGCTTCGGTGCAGGCCGGGGTGGACAAAATCCGCCTCAACCCGGGCAACATCGGGGGAGCTGACCGGGTGCGTCAGGTGGCAATGGCCTGCAAAGAGAGAGGCATTCCCATCCGCATCGGGGTCAACAGCGGCTCGGTGGAAAAGGGTTTGCTGGAACAATACGGGGGGCCGCGCCCGCAGGCGCTTGTGGAGAGCGCACTGCGCCATGTGGCGCTGCTCGAGCAGGCCGGCTTTTTTGACATTGTCGTTTCCATCAAGGCCTCCAGCGTCCCCGACATGGTGCAGGCCAACCGCCTGCTGGCGCAGCGCTGTGGCTACGCCATCCATCTGGGCGTCACAGAGGCAGGGACGCCGGCGTCCGGCGTTGTCAAGTCGGCGGTTGGCATCGGCGCGCTGCTGCTTGACGGCATTGGCGACACCATCCGCGTTTCGCTGACGGCAGACCCCGTGGAGGAGGTGCCGGCGGCCTTTCGCATTCTGCAGGCCTGCGGCCTGCGGCCAAACGCGCCGGAGCTGGTCTCCTGTCCCACCTGCGGACGTACCAGCATCGACCTCATCTCGCTTGCAAACCGGGTTGAGCAGGCCATTTCAAAGCGCAGCCTGCCCATAAAGGTGGCGGTGATGGGCTGCGTGGTCAACGGTCCGGGCGAGGCCCGGGAGGCCGATGTCGGCATTGCGGGCGGAAAGGGAGAGGGCGTGCTCTTCTCAAAGGGGAAAATTTTGAAAAAGGTCCCCGAGGAGCGGCTTTTTGATGCGCTGATGCATGAGCTTGACGTCATGGAGGCGCAGAGAGCCGGCCGGGAACAGGATTGACCGGCAATTGACGAATGACACAGATGCACACGGGCGGCCCCTTTGGCCGTTTGCCGCCGGGGGCGTTCGCGTGCTTTGCTTTTGAAGGGGACTGGCATGAACAAGGCATTTTCAGAGCTGTTTTGTGAATATCCGTGCCGTTGCGAGGCGTTGCGAAGCGCCGAGGTGACAGGCGTTCGCCTGGAGCGGGAAAGGCATCTGCTGGAAGTTTGGCTGTCGTGTGGGAGCTATCTGGACAAGCTGGAGCTTCAGAATGCCAAGCGGGAAATTGAGCGTCTTTACGGGGTGGAGGATTTGATTGTCCACTGCCGGTATGAGGGGCTTGAGCTCACGCCCGCCTATGCTCCTATGCTGGCGCAGCATCTCGGGCTTGTCTGCCCTGCCTGCCGGGGCTTTCTGGAGGATGCCGTGATGAGCGTGCAGCAAAACTTTGTCACGCTCGAGCTGCTTCACGGGGGCGGCGAGACCCTGCTTCGCACGGGCGCTGCGGCCCTGCTGTCTGCGCTGCTTGAGGAGGAGTTTGGAAAACGCTACGAGGTGCGCTTTGAGGGGCGCCTTGAACTTGAGCAGCTTTCGGAGACGGCGCAGCAGGAGCTGCTGTCGGTGGAGCAGGCTGCCCGGAAGGCAGTCAGGGCGCGCAGCGCCTCGGCCCGCGCCAGGGGAGATGTCCTGTTTGGCAGGGCGGTTGGAACCGAGTGTACCCCCTTGCGGGAAATCGACATTGACAATGGCAGCGTGACGGTGTGCGGAGAGGTATTTGGACTGGATTCGCGCGTTTCCAAAAACGGGAAAACGGCCATTATCTCCTTTAATGTGACCGACGGCACCTCGTCTTTTCCCGTCAAGCTCTTTCCGGCGGCCGAAAAGTCCGGGGAGCTGCTGGCGGCCCTTAAGGACGGCCTGTATATCCGGCTGCGCGGTGATGTACAGATGGATCGGTACACCAACGAGCTCGGCATTGTGGCAAGGGATATTGTACGCGCCGAAAAGCCGGTGCGCACTGACGACGCCCCACAAAAGCGGGTGGAGCTCCATCTGCACACCACCATGAGCCAGATGGACGCCGTGACGCCGGTGCAGGCCTATCTCGAGCGCGCCGCACAGTGGGGGCATCCCGCCATCGCCATCACCGACCACGGCGTGCTGCAGGCCTATCCCGACGCCTGCAACGGTGCCAAAAAAGCGGGATTTACAGGGAAAATCCTCTATGGCATGGAGGCCTATTACATCCGGGATGAGGACGGCGAAGAGCAGCAAAGCGCCCTGCTTGACGAGGAGTTTGTCATTTTTGACGTCGAGACCACAGGCCTGTCCTCCAGCGCCGACCGTCTGACCGAGATTGGGGCCGTTTTGGTGGCGAAGGGCCAGGTCCTCGATCGCTTTCAGACCTTTGTGGACCCGCAAAGGCCAATTCCTGCGGAAATTACAAAGCTGACGGGCATCACAGATGAAATGGTCAAAGATGCGCCAAAGGAGGGGGATGCGCTGCGCGCCCTGCTCTCCTTTGCAGGGCACAGAACGCTTGTCGCCCACAATGCGTCGTTTGACATGTCCTTTTTGAGGGCGGCTGCGGCCCGTACGGGGCAGCTGGTGCAAAATGCCTTTGCCGACACGCTGGCCATCGCGCGATGTGCGCTGCCGCAGCTCAAAAACCACAAGCTCGACACGTTAGCGGCCCATTTTCAGGTCTCCTTTCGTCACCACCGTGCCGACGACGATTCAAGGGCCCTGGCCCAGATTTTCTTTGGGCTTGTGGAGATGGGAAAAGAGCGCGGCGCCAGACGGGTGGGCGATTTGCTGCATGTTTTTGGAAACCGGCGGGATCTGCGCATGGCAAAGACCTTTCACCAGATTATCCTGGTGAAAAATCAGGAGGGCCTGAAAAACCTCTTTCGGCTGGTGAGCAAATCCAATCTTGAGTATTTTGGCAACAAGCGTCCCAAGATCCCGCGCAGCGAGCTGGTGCGCTGCCGCGAGGGCCTGATTTTGGGGTCTGCCTGCGAGGCGGGGGAGCTTTTCACGGCCGTTGTGGAGGGAGCGCCGCGCGAGAGACTGCTGGAGATCGCCTCGTTTTACGACTTTCTTGAAATCCAGCCCCTTGCCAACAACCGCTTTCTCATCGAGCGGGGCTTGGCAAAAGATGAGGAGGAGCTGCGCAATTTCAACCGCATGGTGGTGTCGCTGGGGGAGGAGCTGAACATCCCGGTATGCGCCACCTGCGACGCCCACTTTCTCGACCCGGAGGAGGAGATTTTCCGCTCCATTCTGCTGGCGGCCCAAGGCTTTGAAGATGCCGACCGGCCGCTTCCCCTGTATTACAGGACGACGCAGGAGATGCTTGAGGAGTTTTCCTACCTGGGTGAGAAAAAAGCCTTTGAGGTGGTGGTGGAAAACACCAATAAGGTGGCCGGCTGGTGTGAGCAGGTGGTGCCGCTCAAGCAGGGCATGTTCCCCCCTGAAATGCCAGGGGCCGAGCAGGAGCTGCGCGACATCACCTATCAGAGGGCGCGCGAGCTCTATGGAGACCCCCTGCCGCAGATGGTGCAGGCGCGCCTGGAGCGCGAGCTCGAGCCCATCATCGGAAACGGCTATGCCGTGATGTATATGATTGCGCGCCGTCTGGTGCAGGAGTCGCGCAGAAACGGATATCTGGTGGGCTCGAGGGGTTCTGTAGGTTCGTCTATTGCCGCCTACTTTGCCGGCATCACCGAGGTCAACGCCCTGCCGCCCCACTACGTTTGCCCCAACTGCTTTTATACGCAGTTTGACGAATCCGGCAGCTACGAGGCCGGCTGCGACATGCCGGATTTGACCTGTCCGCGCTGCGGCACCCTTTGCCGCAAGGACGGCTTTGACATCCCCTTTGAGACCTTCATGGGCTTTTCGGGCGAAAAGGTGCCTGATATTGACCTCAACTTCTCGGGGGAGTATCAGACCCAGGCCCACAAGTTTGCCGAATCTCTCTTTGCGAGAGGGCATGTATTCCGCGCCGGAACCATCGCAACGGTTGCGCAGAAGACGGCCTACGGCTATGTAAAAAAGTATCTGGAAGAGCGCGGACGCGTGGTGCCGCGCGCCGAGGAGGAGCGGCTTGTCAGAGGGTGCACCGGCATCAAGCGCACGACGGGACAGCACCCGGGCGGCATCATGGTGGTGCCGGCGGCGCTCGACATTGAGGACTTCACCCCGGTGCAGCATCCGGCCGACGACGCCTCCAAGGACGTGATCACCACCCACTTTGACTATCACGCCATTCACGACAACATCCTCAAGCTCGACATGCTGGGGCACGACGACCCGACGGCGCTCAAAATGCTGGGGGATTTGACCGGCCTTGACGTGACGGCGCTTCCCCTGGACGATCCCGAGGTTTTAGCCCTTTTTTCGGGGGTGGAAAGCCTTGGCCTTCTGGAGGGGGAGGACGTGGGCAAGACGGGCTCCATTGCCATCCCGGAGTTTGGGACGGGCTTTGTGCGCGGCATGCTCGAGCAGACCAAGCCCACCACGGTAGGGGAGCTGGTGCGTATTTCGGGACTCTCCCACGGCACCGACGTCTGGCTTGGCAATGCCGAGGCCCTCATCCGGCAGGGCATTTGCACGCTGCGCGAGGCCATCTGTTGCCGCGACGACATCATGACCTATCTCATTCAAAAGGGCGTGCCAAAGCTCGACAGCTTCAAAATCATGGAGCAGGTGCGAAAAGGGAAAGGCCTTTCCGACGAGCAGGCGCAGCTCATGCGGGAAAACGGCGTGCCGGACTGGTACATCGGCTCCTGCCGCGCCATCAAGTATATGTTCCCCAAAGCCCATGCCGTGGCCTATGTCACCATGGCACTGCGCATTGCCTGGTTCAAGGTGCATCACCCTCTGCCCTTTTACGCAACCTACTTTTCCGTTCGGGCGGACGCCTTTGATTCCAGCGTCATGATTGGAGGCAAGGAGGCGCTCAAGCAGCTCATCCGGGAGATTGATGCCATGGAGAAAAAGACGGCAAAGGACGAGGACCGCGCCGTCATCGCCGAGGTCTGTCTGGAAATGCTGGCCAGAGGCTATACTTTCCTGCCGGTCGACCTCTATGCCTCCGACGCGCTGCGCTTTACCATTGAAAACGGGGCGCTGCGTCCGCCGCTCGGCTCGCTGCCGGGTGTGGGAGAGGCTGCCGCAACGGCTATCGGAGAGGCCAGAAAGCAGGGGCCTTTCGCCTCTCAGGAGGAACTTGTTTCCAGAGCGCATGTTTCACGCGCTGTGGTGGAGGTTCTGGCGCAAAACGGGGCGCTGGGGGATCTGCCTGCCAGTGCGCAGCTTTCCCTTTTCTAAAAAATTTAAGTAATTCAAAAATATTCTAAAAATCGTTGACAAATGGAATCTTTGCGTGTATACTACATCTATGCTAGCGTGGGGGGAGTGTAAATGCCTGCCAGCAGTTTTACACCCTTTGATCCCGTTCCCCTGGTTCTTGCGGCACAGAGCGGAAATCAGGCGGCTTTTGATGCGCTGATTTCGATGTATCAGTGGAAAATTCAGCGTCAGTGCAGAGGCTTTTTTCTGCAGGGCGCCGAATTTGAAGATGTGCTGCAGGAGGGAAGGATCGGGTTTTTCCGCGCGGTGCGCAGTTTTTCTGCGCAAGGCACCGTTCCCTTTGATTCCTATGTTTCAATTTGCGTGAAGCGTCAGCTCGCTGATGCTGTGCGCATGTTTTCCAGGAAGAAGCACAGGCCCCTGAACACCTATGTTTCTTTTGATAGTCAGCCGGAATCCACAAGCGAATGCCTTACCCCTCAATTTGGTTGTTTCTCACCCGAACCACTCGATCCTGCGGAAATTATGGTCAGCAAAGAGGCCATACGACTCGTCCGAGCCACCATCGAGGAGAAGCTTTCACCGTTTGAGCGACAGGTACTGCAGCAGTATATGGAAGGAAACTCCTATCAGGAGATTGCTTTACAGGTCAACAAGCCGGTGAAATCGGTGGACAACGCAATCCAGCGGATCAGGCGAAAACTTGGTTCATTACTGCCACGGGCAGTGTGAAAATAAGCCACCATAATTCAATTGGGGCAAAACTAACCAAAGCGAGGGAAAAAGAATGTACGAAGACAAGATCCTGGTGTGCAAAGACTGTGGCGCGGAGTTCGTGTTCACCGCCGGTGAGCAGGAGTTCTATGCGGAGAGAGGCTTCCAGAACGAGCCTCAGAGATGCAAGCCCTGCCGTGATGCCAGAAAGAACGCGGCAAAGCAGCAAAGAGAAATGTACACCGCCATTTGCGCCAACTGCGGCGCCGAGGCCAAAGTGCCTTTCCAGCCGAGAAATGACAGACCGGTGTATTGCAGCGAGTGCTTTGCCAAAATGAAGGAAGAGCAGGCAAACAACAACTACTAAGAAGCACTGCAATGCCGTTCTCAATACGGCCATTCAAAAAGACTGCTGCTTTTTGCAGCAGTCTTTTTTCGCCCGGCAAGGCTGGATGCTTTTTGAAGCTGCCGCTCTGCCGCCCAAGAAGAGAGGGTGCTGCAAAAGAATCCGGGCCGGCCTTTTTTTGCAGAAGAAAATATGGAAAAAGCCCTGTCGGCAGCGTGAACCGCTCCGGCAGGGCTTTTTAAGACCGGTTGGGGCAAAGAAAGCTTGAAAAGGGTGGAAGCGAGGCGCAGGGGAAAGAGGTCACTTTTCCTGTGCTGGCTGGTCTGCGGCACCTGAAATGCCCGCCGCCTCCAGCAAATCCTCTGGAATGGCGCTGATGGCAAGCTGCTCCATTTCGGGAAGGCTGTTGAACCAATCGAGCCACTCTAGGGTCTCTTCGGAGAGAGCGCCCTCATCCACCATTTTGTCTCCAAAGCGAACCTGACGTCCTGTGCCCTCTCTGTGCTCAAAGACAATCCACTTCCCGTCTATGGAGATTTCAAGGGTGTCGTCGTCGGCCCCGTACTGATATTCAAAGCCGGTTCCGAAATTGGACTGATCGTCTTGCGTCGGGATTTCAAATTCCTCCACAGTGGAATCAATGGTTCCATCCGGCAGGCCGCAGCGAGCTTCCAGGGTGCTTTCCTTTCCGGTATCATAGTAGAGCCTGCCGCCTACCATGACCATGGGGATAACATCGTACTGCGTCTGTTCACTGGATTCTGATACAGAAAGGCCGTCCTCTGGAGGCTGGCCCTCCTGCTTGTGATGGTCTGCGGCTGTGGTGCAGCCCGACAGAAGAAAAATCACGGACAGGATTGTGGACAAAAGGGGAATGCTCGGGGAAAAGCGGAATTTCATGCTCAGGCCTCCTTTGACGGCGATTTGAATTTTTAGACGGGAAGCTTTCCCGGAGGTTCCTGCGAAAGACAGGGCAAGCATCAGCCCCTGGGCACACGGCGCTCTTTTTGTCAGCCTTGCTGCGGATAGCTCTTGCATAATCTACAAAAATGGTATATAATATATCCGAGGAAAAGCAGGCCAAAGCTGCGTATAAAAAATGCAGCTTCAGGATGCCGACAAAGGAGGAAAATAACATGACCGTGACCAAAGACACCAAGATTTTCGATATTTTGCAGGAAAACCGTGAAACGGCGCCTTTTTTCCTGGAAATGGGCATGCACTGCCTGGGATGCCCCTCGGCCCGCAATGAGACGCTTGGACAGGCCTGTGCCGTGCACGGTGTCAATGCCGACGAGCTGGCGGAAAAAATCAACAACTTTTTGAAGCAGCAGGCGTAAGGCGTAAGAAGACAAAAGGGGCCGGGGAACTCTCCGGCCCCTTGCTTTCCCGAAATTTGCAGTGGGGGAATGAGGGGCATGAGCGAAAAGAGGAGCTTGCCAAAGCTGACGCCGCGTCTTGCAATGGTGGCGTCCCAGGTGCGCCCGGGTGCGCGCTTGCTGGATGTGGGAACCGATCACGCCTACCTTCCGGCATGGCTGGTGGGCAGTGGTATTTGTCCCAAAGCCGTCGCGTCCGACATCAGGGAGGGTCCTTGCGCGCGCGCGAGGGCAACGGTGCAGGGGTATGGCCTGGGGGACAGCATCTCGGTTGTCAGAGCAGACGGCCTTGAGGGTCACGGCCTGGACGAGATCGACGACATTGTGCTGGCCGGGATGGGCGGGGAACTCATGCTCTCGATTTTGAGGCAGGCGCCCTGGGTTCGGCAGGGGAGGCTGCGTCTGATTTTGCAGCCTCAGACCGAGCTGCCTTTGGTGAGAAAGACCATGGCCGAATGGGGCTTTGTCCTTCTCGGGGAATTTTTGGCGGCGGAAGGGCATCACCTCTATCACATCATGCGCTTTGCCTATGATGGCCGTTCCCGCATCCTTGACAGGGCGGAGATGGTCTTTGGCCACCCGAGGGCCGGGCAAGACCTGCTGGCGCGATATTATGCCCGTCAGAGAGCTTCCCTCATGCGGGAGCTTGAGGGGATTTCCCGCAGTGCAGCGCCAAACCAGCAGAGAATGGAAGAAATAAGGGCGCTGCTTGAGCTTTTGACAAAGGAGGAACAAGCATGACAACAGTGGGTGGGGTGCTGGAAGCCCTGTGCCGGATGGCGCCGATAGAGCAAAAAATGGAGTTTGACAATGCGGGACTGCTGGTGGGAGATGCCGGTCAGGAGGTCTCCCGGGTGCTGCTTTGCCTTGATATTACGCGGGAGGTGATCGAAGAGGCAAAACGGCAGGAGTGCCAGCTCATCGTCAGCCATCATCCGCTTTTTTTCTCGCTGCCAAAGGCCCTTCGCAGCGATGCTTATGAAACGCAAAAGGTGTCGCAGCTCATTCAATATGGGATTTCTGCCATCTGTATGCACACCAATCTCGACTGCGCGGCGGGCGGGGTCAATGATGTATTGCTGCAACGGTTGAAGCTCTCGGGAGGAGGGAGCTTTGGCGAGCATGCTCTGGGAAGAATAGGTTGCTGCAACGAGAGCATGGCGCTGCGGGAGTTTGCCCTTTTTGTCAAGGAGGCTCTCGGCTGCCGCGTTGTCCGCTTTGTCGACGGCGGCCGCCCGGTCTGCAAAGTGGGCGTAGTGGGAGGCTCCGGGGGAGACTTTGTGGGTCAGGCACTTCTGGCGGGCTGCGACACGCTGGTGACGGCCGACGTCAAGCACCACCAGTTTTTGGAGGCCTCTGAGCGCGGCCTCAATTTGCTGGATGCGGGTCACTACCACACTGAGCGGCCCGTACTTGACGCAGTGCGTGCTTTTTTGGAAGAGCAGCAGATGTCCCTGACGCTGATCCCGTCGGCCACCCTGATACAGGATGGGGTTTTTGCCGTGTAATGGCCCTTTTTTTCTTGGGAGAGGGCATGCTTTTGGCTTGAAGCCCGCCTCTAACAGATCGAAAAAGATGCCGGATGCGGGAAAAGGAATTTCCCATGCCGGAAAAAGGAGTTTTCTATGCCGCTTGACGCAATTACCCTGGCGCACCTGACGGGGGAGCTCGACGCCCGCCTTGCAGGGTCGCGCGTGGATAAAATCTACATGCCCGATAAAAATGAGGCCGTTTTGCTGCTGCGTGCCAAGGAAGGCAACGTGAGGCTGCTGCTTTGCGCCAATCAGAACGGGGCCCGTCTTCAGATCACGACGGCGCAGAGGGAAAACCCCAAGGTTCCTCCCATGCTGTGCATGCTGCTGCGAAAGCACCTTGTGGGTGCAAGGCTGCTCTCTTTGATTCAGGAGCCGCTTGAGAGAGTGGTGCGAATTTGCTTTGAGGTTATCAGCGAGCTGGGGGATTTGGAGCGGCGGGAGCTGGTGCTGGAGATGATGGGCCGCAGCAGCAATATGATTTTGCTTGACAACGGGGAGGCTGTTTTGGCAGCGCTGCACTACATCGACATGTCAGAGGGAAAGAGCAGGCAGCTGATTCCGGGAGTGCGCTATCGTCTGCCGGAGCGTCCGCAAAAGCTGGATGTCTGTGAGGGGCTGGATGTGCTAGAGCAGGTGGCGATGTCGCGCGACAAAACGCCCTGCGACAAGCATTTGCTGGCCTCCCTCATGGGCCTCTCGCCCCTGCTTGCAAGAGAGATGGCCTTTTTGAGCTGCGGCTTTGTGGATCTGCCCATGTCCGAGCTGGACGACGAGGCGAGAACACGACTTGTGCACCAGCTTCAAGCCCTGTTTACGGGGGAGGGAAGCGTCCCCACTTTGCTTGTCGACGCGCAGGGGACGCCGGTGGACTTTTCCTGCATCCCCATTACGCAGTACGGCGCGCTTTATCAGTGCGAAACATGCCCCGACTATTCCGTGATGCTGGATCGCTATTTTGCCCTTCGTGACGCGGCGGCACGAAAGAAGCACAAGACGCAGCAGCTTGAGCGGCTGATGAAAAACGCCACCGAGCGCATTTCCAAAAAGCTCTCCCATCAGAGGGCGGAGCTGACGGAATTTCGCGATCGGGACAAATACCGTATTTACGGCGAGCTGCTGACTGCCGGGCTGAGCAGGGTTCCCAAGGGGGCAGCCTTTGTAGAGCTGCCCAACTATTACGAGGAAGACGCCCCTTTGCTGCGCATTCCCCTTGACGTCAGCAAGAGCCCTGCGCTCAACGCCCAGGGGTATTTCAAGAAATATCAAAAGGCCAAGCACGGCGAGCAGGCGCTCAAAGAGCAAATTGAAAAGGGGGAGCAGGAGCTGGCCTACTTGGAGTCGGTGCAGCTTTCGCTTGAGCAGGCCGAAACGGAGGCTGAGATCTCCTCCATCCGGGAAGAGCTGATGCAGGGGGGGTATCTGCCCCGGCCCAAGGGGGAAAAACAAAAAAAGAGCGCAAAAGGCATCTCGGAAAAACCCATGCGCTTTTGCTCAACCGACGGCTTTACCGTTCTGGTGGGGAAAAACAATACCCAAAATGATATGCTGGTGACCAAGGTGGGAGAAAAGCAGGACATCTGGCTGCACGTTTTGGGGTGCGCGGGATCGCATGTGCTCGTGCAAAGCGGGGGAAGGCCTGTGCCGGACACTACCCTGGAAGAGGCGGCTCAGCTTGCGGCTCTTTTCAGCAAGGCCTCTCCCAAGGAGAAGGTGTCCGTGACCTATACGCAGCTTAGGAATGTCAAAAAGCCATCGGGGGCAAAACCGGGCTATGTGGTTTATTTTTCTTCGCAAACGGCTTACGTTACGCCGCCTGACGGCCTTGTGGACAGACTGGCGGGAGAAGGGCCGTTCGGAGGGGAAAAGGAGCAGCCGATAGAGGAGTCAAGACAATAGAAGATTTTTCGATGCCGGCAGGAATGTTGAAAAAAGAAGCGGGGCAGACGCATCGCCGGCGGCAGGGGGATCCTTTTGTATTGCTTGACCGGCTGAAAAATGCCTGCCGGAGCAGAGGGCAAATCAAAAAGGGGAGGAACCGGTACGGTTCCTCCCCTTTTTCATAAGGCCTTTTTTGTGAGAGGTCACGGCTCTTCCGCCTTCCATGCGGCTTTTGGGAGGGAGAAAGGACATAACAGGCGGCCCTAAACATGAGAGGGAGGCAGAGGAGGGCATCAGTCTGCGCAGAAGTGTTTTCCTGCGGACAAAACCGGCCGGAAAAGAGGGAGAAGGGAGGTGCTCCCAAAACGAGCAGGGCAGGAGAAAAGCGAAAAGGGAAAATGCGAAAAAGCAGGAGCCCTTCAACAAAAAAGAAAGGGCCAAAGCCACCTGTCAGGTGGCTTTGGCCGCAGACCTTCAACATACCCTTGCAGCAATCCTTTGGCATTTGGATCTTTCTCTTTTTGATGGGGTTTGGGAGGCTGCTGCGGCAGGTGAACGGCTCACTGCATGTAGCAGAAGACCTGCCAGAGCAGACCGGCGGCATCGTCGCGGGTGAGCAGGGAATCTCCCGATGCGGCTGCCGAGGTTTCCACCCAGTCGCTGGGGGAGCCCGCCTTGGGTAGAATTTCAACCGGATATCCCAGCAGGTTCCCGGTCATTTCAACGGCCTGTGCCACGGTGAGGGGAGTCTGATCGTTTTGGGGCGTCACTTCAGCGCCGCCCAGCCCTGCGGCGTCCATGAGAAGCGTTAGAAATTCGCCTTGGCTGAGAGTCTGTGTGGGATTGAAGTAGTCCATTCCACCCACCCGCTCGCCGCGCAGAATCCCCTCTTTGGCCAGACAAAGAGCGGCATAGCAGTTGAGGCTGTCTTGCATGTCGCAGTAGGACACGTCGTCCACATCCTTGTCGATGCGGATGGAGACGGTGGCCTCTTCGCTGCGGACGCCCTGCGAGTCGCGGACCTGATAGGTGAAGGAATCCCGCCCGCTTTCCCCCTCGTGAGGAGCGTAGACAAATCCGGAACCAAAGCAGCTGACATCCCCCTTTGAAGGTGCCGTCACAAGTTCGTAAACCAACTCGCCTTCTTTTGGCGTGCTTCCTGCCATCTGTCCGCCCACTTTCATGTTCATGCCGGTTTGGATGGACAAGTCAAAGGCGGTCGGGGCGCTGGCCGTTGCCGCCGGGGTCACGGTGAGGCGGCAGAGGGGAGTGGTGGTCCCATGCTTATCGCTGGCGATGAAGCAAAAGGAGGCGGGCGTATTGGCCTCGGGAGTGATGCGAAGCTTGGCAAAGAGACTGAGCTTGAAGGTGTCAAGCACAACAACGTCCTGTTTCCCGCTCGTAATGGTTCCATGACTTGGCAGCTCTACAATGGTGAGATAGCAGGGGTCTTCCAGAAGATTCCCGAGCAGGGAGGAAAAGAGCTTTTTGTTGAGGGTGAGATAATCTTTCCGGTCTGTAATGGAGACGGAAAAGTCACAGACATCGTCAACAATGTAGCGGCTTTCGGTTACGGAATATCCCGCCTCTGCGGGAAGGGAGAACAAAAGAAGAAGTGCAAGAAAAAGGGCGGTTAAAAAAGCGGGCCTGCGTTTTTTCACGGACAAACACCTCAAATCTCATGGTTTTGAAGAGCTCTCCCCAAGAAGAGAGGACATTCTCAAAGCAGATGTTTCATTCATATGCAGCATAACGGACAGATTTGACCAGCTTTTGGTTTGTAAGGCAAAAGAGTGGAGAACAAAAAGACAGATTTGCCTTCAACACGGCTTGATAAAATTTTTGTTTGTCAAAATAAATTTCAAAATGGACTTGCATTTTTCGGGGAAATATGAGAAAATAGATCGTTCTTTTTTTTAGTGCAACATCATAACAAGGAAGGCAGGTACAAACGTATGAAACAAGATCTCATTGCAATTTTGGATCTGGGCAGTGAGGAAAACTCGCGGGTTGCCCGTAAAGTGCGTGAACTTGGGGTATACAGTGAAATTTATGCCCATGATTTGTCCCGTGAAGAGTTGATGCAGCCCAATCTCAAGGGGATTATTGTCAATGGCGGCAGCAACAATATTGTCGATGGGAAGGCAATTGAGGCGCCGGACTATGTTTACAGCGCAGGTGTACCCGTCTTTGTGATTGAGCACAATACCCCCCGGCAGGAAATGAATCTTAAAAAACTTCCGTGTGAGGACGATGCGCTGCTTGCTGCGCTGCGTCCCTTTTTGTTTGATGTTTGCAAAGCACAGCCCAACTGGAATATGAAGAATTTTGTGGAAGACCAGGTGGAGCTGCTGCGACGTCAGATCGGAGACAAGAAGGTTTTGCTCGCTCTGTCGGGCGGCGTGGACAGCTCGGTTGTGGCGGCGCTTCTGATTCGTGCGGTGGGCAAGCAGCTCACCTGCGTCCATGTCAATCACGGTCTTATGAGGAAGGGCGAAAGCGAGCAGGTGATCGAGGTTTTCCGCAACCAGCTTGGAGCAGAGCTCATCTATGTGGACGCCGTTGACCGCTTTTTGGACAAGCTGGCCGGCGTTGCAGACCCCGAGCAGAAGCGTAAAATCATTGGAGCCGAGTTCATCCGGGTTTTCGAAGAGCAGGCAAGGGGACTGTCTGGCATCGAGTTTCTGGGGCAGGGCACCATTTATCCCGACATCGCGGAAAGCGGAACCAAGACGGCAAAGGTGGTCAAGAGCCATCACAATGTTGGCGGCCTGCCTGAGGATTTGAATTTTAAGCTGGTGGAACCTTTAAAGTATCTCTTCAAAGATGAGGTTCGCGCCTGCGGCCTTGAGCTAGGGCTGCCTGAGTCCATGGTTTACCGTCAGCCCTTCCCCGGCCCCGGCCTTGGGGTGCGCTGCCTGGGCGCCATTACAAGAGATCGCCTGGCATCTGTCCGCGAGGCGGATGCCATTGTGCGCGAGGAGTTTGAGCGTGCCGGTTTGTCCCGGTCGGTCTGGCAGTATTTCACCATTATTCCCGACCTCAAGTCGGTCGGCGTGCGCGACAACGCCCGTGTGATGGGTTGGCCCGTGATTCTTCGTGCCGTCAACACGGTGGACGCCATGACCGCCACTATCGAGCGCCTGCCCTGGGAGCTGCTGGAAACCGTGACCAACCGCATCTTGGCGGAGGTGCCGGGCGTCAACCGAGTGCTCTACGAGCTTTCGCCCAAGCCCCCGGCAACTATTGAATGGGAATGATTTCAGAGGCCCAGAAAAGCCTGTGATTACTGGGTTTTCCAAGGCTTGATGCCCTCCGTGGCAACGATTTGGCAACAGTTTTCATTATTCCAAAGATAAAGAGCTACCTGATTTGCGAAAGTCAGATAGCTCTTTTTGTTTTACTTTTCTTTGTCAGACCGCTTTCTGAATTCTTCTACCAGCAGATCACTGAGGCCCTGAGATGGGACAACCTTGTGCCAGTGGCCTGTGGTATCGAACTCCGGATAGCGGTAACGCCAGCGGTCGTAGTCCTCTTTGCTGATTTCTCCCGACTTCAACTTGGCCGCCTGCTCTCCCCAGGCGCAGAGCATCTCATGGAGCCGGGCTGCTTCTTTTCCCTGGAACACATCCACCCGAAGATGGATTTCTCCGTCGCACTCGCAGATTTTCAGACCGTAGCGGTCCTCAAGCGTAAACAGCGTGTGCATAAGGCCCACATAGGAGTCGATGTCCGGCACAGCCAGG
>CALWCA010000004.1 GCA_944376235.1 uncultured Clostridia bacterium
ACAAGACCGAGGATGCCGATCTCATCATTTCTGCATACGGCATTTCGGCGCGTATTGCCAAGTCTGCCATTTCGATTCTGCGCAACGAGGGCTACAAGGTTGGCCTGATTCGTCCCAAGCGCGTGTACCCGTTCCCGGTGAAGCCCTTTGCAGAGCTGTGTCCCGACAAGATCAAGGGCATTCTGGACGTTGAGATGAGCATGCCTCCGCAGCTTCTGGAGGATGTTGCCGCCGCGACCAAGGGCGCCATTCCGATTGACACCTGCCTGACCTCTTATGGCGTCATCATGAACAGAGACGACATTGTGGCCAAGGCCAAGGAGATGCTTGACAAGTAAAGAAAGGGGAAGAACCATGGAGAAGATTTATGCAAGACCTTCTACCATGATAGAAGGTGCAAAGGTTGGATTCTGTCCCGGCTGTATGCACAGCACCGTTCACAAGCTGGTTGCCGAAGTCATTGACGAGCTTGACATTGCAAACAATGTTGTCACCATTTGGGGTATCGGCTGCTGCGGACTTGGGTCGATTTATACCACGCAAGACGGGTTTGAAGCAACTCATGGCCGCGCCTGCGCCATGGCCAGCGCCTACAAGCGCTGCAACCCCGACGAGATTGTCTACACCTACCAGGGCGACGGCGACCTGGCCTCCATCGGCATTGCCGAGACCATTTACGCGGCCAACCGCGGCGAGAACTTCACCGTCATTTTCATCAACAACTCGACCTACGGCATGACCGGCGGCCAGATGGCCCCGACCACGCTGGTTGGCCAGAAGGCCACCACCGCTCCCTTCGGCCGTGATCCCAAGCAGCATGGCTATCCGGTGCATGTCTGCGAGCTGCTGGCCACCCTCAAGGCACCCGCCTATCTCGAGCGCGTGACCTGTGTGGATGCACCCAATATCATGAAGGCCAAGGCAGCCATCAAAAAGGCTTTCCAGAACCAGATCGACGGCAAGGGCTTCTCGCTGGTCGAGGTCATGTCCAACTGCCCGACCAACTGGGGCATGACGCCGCTTGAGACGCTGGAATACGTCAAGGAAAATACACTCAAGGAGTTCCCCCTGGGCGTTTATCGCGACAGATAGGGTACTTATAAAATCAGGGCAGTCGCTTCCCGGTAAAAGCGAACCCATTGGGCTAGGCTCGGCAAAACATGACCGGCTTATATCAATGGACGAGGAGGACACAAATGGAAAGAAGATTACTTGTTGGCGGCTTTGGCGGCCAGGGCGTTATGGTCATCGGCCAGCTGATGTGCTACACCGCCTGTGAGACCACCGATCTGGAAGTTACATTCTTCCCGAGCTACGGCGGTGAGCAGCGCGGCGGTACCGCCAACTGTTTTGTCACGATTGCCGATATGCCCATCGGTGCGCCAGTTGCCGAGCTGATGGATGATATCATGGTGCTCAACGACCCCTCCATGACCAAGTTCCAGAGCCAGGTCAAGCCGGGCGGCAACCTGTTCATCAACAGCTCCATCGTTTCGGTTGAGCCCAACAGAACCGACATCCAGATCATCAAGGTTCCGGCCAACGAGATTGCCGACGAGCTGGGCAACCCCAAGGTTGCCAACCTTGTCATGGCGGGCGCCTACATCGGCTATACCGAGCTGCTGCCCCCCGAGAAGGTTCTGGCCACCGCTTTCAAGAAGCTGGGCGCCAAGAGACCCGAGCTCAATCCTCTCAACGAGGCTGCGTTCAATCGCGGCATGGAGATTGGCAAGGCTGCCAAGAAGTAAGTCTTGGCAACAGCTCACACACAAGGAAAACCGCCTGCAGAGCCCTCTGCAGGCGGTTTTTTTAACAAAGTCAACAGAAAATCAACGTGGGGACTCCCCCTCTTTTTGCGCAGACGGTCACAAAAATGGCTTGACCCATCTTTCAGAATACGGTATACTTTTTTTATACGGAACTGCGCACTGGGGGCCCCCACCCTCGGAATACAAGCCGGAGCGCAGCGGCGGAATGGAGATTATGATGGCAACAGTTCAGGAAATGTATCAGCAAAAACTCATGAGCATGCAAGATGCCGTGAAGCAAATTCCCGATAAAGCTCTGATTGCGACCGGATTCGGTGCCCTGGAGCCCGTCTGCTTCTATCGTGAGCTGCACACCATTTACGACCGTGTGACCGAAGTCACCATTTATGGCGGCGGCGGAATGGAGCAGTATCCCTACCTCTTCGACGAGAAGTATCGCAACAAATTTTTTACCCAGTCCAATTTCTACGGCGGCGGCACCCGTGCCGTGCACCCCTATGGGCAGGTTTCGCTCATCCCCATGCACCTGCACGCCTGCTATACCCGCTACAATGAGGTTTGGAAGCCCAACGTGATTGCCACCTCGGCCACCCCCATGGACAAGCACGGCTACTTCAACCTGTCACTGGGCGGCTGGGAAAAGAAATTCCTGGATACCGCGGACGTGGTCATTCTCGAAATCGTCGACGATATGCCCAACATCCCCGGCGAGTATGAGATCCATATTTCCGACGTCACCGCCGTGGTGCAGACTGATAGAAACATTCCCACCATGAAGGCCGGCACCCTGACCGACGTGGATATCGCCATCGGCAACCATGTGGCCACCCTGGTCGAAGACGGCTCCACCATTCAGCTCGGCATTGGCGCCGTGCCGGATGCCGTGGCGCAGGCCTTCAAGAGCAAGAAGGAGCTGGGCGTGCACACCGAGATGCTGACCTCCTCCATTGCCGACCTGGTGGAAGCCGGCGTTGTCACCAACACCCGCAAGACGCTGCACAAGGGCAAGACCATCGGCGCATTTGCCAACGGTACCCGCAAGCTCTTTGACTACCTTGACGGCAATCCCTCGGTCTACATGATGCCCACCTACTATGTCAACGATCCCTGGGTCATCGCCAAGAATGACAAGATGGTCTCCATCAACACCTGCATCGAGGTCGATCTGACCGGTCAGATTGCCTCCGAGTCGCTGGGCAGCCGTCAGTTCTCGGGCACCGGCGGTCAGAATGACTTTGCCGAGGGCGCCATCCATTCCAAGGACGGCAAGTCCATCATCGCCATGGCCTCAAGCGGCACCAACCGTGCCGGCGAGCGTTACTCCAAGATCAAGTCGATCCTCACCCCCGGCTCCATCGTCACCATGAGCCGCAACAACATCGACTATATCGTCACCGAATACGGTATTGCTCCCATGAAGGCGCGCACCGTCCGTCAGAGAGTGGATAACCTGATTGCCATTGCTCACCCCGACTTCCGTGAGCAGCTCCGTGCCGAGGCCAACAAGCTTATGCTGTGGTAAGAAGACCGGTATACGGGAAGAAAAAGACAAGCGGCTCTTCGCCCTTTTGGGCGAAGGGCCGCTTTTGACATGGTGGGAGACGAGCGCTGTGAAAGCCTTTGACAGGTCAAGTGCGGCCTGCGGCAGGGGGAGCGCAAAAAAAGGCCGGTATTTTGGGGGCATGCCCTGCTGCAAGGGAGCGTCCCCCGGCGCTTAAGCTTACGGAAAGCCGAGAGAGAGCAAAACCCCGGCTCAAAAAGGGGATGGGAAACCGGCAAAACCAATCCCTGGGAAAAGGGGAGAGGGGCCGTCGGGCCGGAGAGAAGCGGCCTTGACGCAGGCGCCGAGGGCCGCTATACTGGACATGCGGCGCGCAGCGTATGCAAAGGGACGCGCCATAAAGGAGGAGCGGTATTGAGGCTTGACAAATATCTCAAGGTATCACGCATCATCAAGCGCAGGACGGTGGCAAACGATGCGGCTTCGGGGCAGAGGGTGAGCGTCAACGGGCGGGTGGTCAAACCGGCCTACGACGTCAAGCCCGGCGACGTGATAGAGATTGCCTTTGGAGAGCGGGTGCTCAAGGTGGAGGTGCTGTCCACGCCGGAGCATGTTTCCAAGGAGGGCGCCGCCGCGCTTTACAGGGTGCTTGAGGAGGAATAGAGTGCGCTTGCCCGGCATACAAATGGGACATAGGGCCCGGGCTTTGTGCCCGGCAGATTCCAATGGTTGCGGGGGAACAAGAGCATGAATGAGGACAAAAAGGGAAAGGCGGCCCATCGCCTGACAATGGAGGGCAGGGAGAAGCTGACAATCTCCGGCGTGGAGGATGTCGTCAGCTTTGACGAGCATGAAATCCTGCTGGATACGCTGGAAGGCACCCTGCTGCTGCGGGGAGAGGGGCTGCACATCAATAAGCTCTCGGTGGAAAGCGGCGAGCTTCAAATTGAGGGCCTGATTGACACGCTGGAATATTCCGACAGCGCCCCTTCCCGTCCCGGACTGCTGAGCCGGATTTTCGGGTGACGGGCATGGATTTTTCCACCTCCTTTGAATTGTGGCTGGCCGGCTGCTCCATCCTCTTTGGCGCGGCGGGCATGCTGCTGTATGACCTATTTCGCATTTGGCGTCTGATGCTGCCTGCCGGGCGGCTGTCCATCGTGCTGCAGGACTTGCTGTATTGGACATTGCTGTCGGTAGGCTGCTTCTTTTTCCTGCTTTTTGCCAACAAGGGACAGCCCAGAGTGTTTATTTTTCTGTGTGCGCTGCTGGGAGCCCTGATCTATCATCTGAGCCTTGGCAGGCTGGTGATGAAGGCCGGTGGATGGCTGGCCGGCCGTGTGAGAGGTGCTTGCAAAATCGTGCGAAACTTCTTTGAAAAAGCTATTGTAATGCTCGGGAAAATCTGCAATAATAAAGGGAGCGAAGCAAAGCGGGGGTGAGAAGATGAAGAGAGTCAGACAGAGACAGGGCGTCTTTCTCAAGCTGCTTCTGGCCGTCTTCGTCATCTATGCCTCAGTGCAAATTGCGGATCTTCAGATTCAGATTGCGCAGAAAAAGCGGACGATAGAGCAGTATGAGGCGCAAAATGCAGAGCTGGAGGTTCGCAATCAGACCATTCAAAACGAGCTCGACAAGGGCCTGAGCGACGAACAGGTGGCTAAAATTGCGCAGGAAAAGCTGGGGCTGGTCGATGCGGACGAGACCGTTTTTATGGCCATTCCGGGCTGAGCAAACCGCTTCTGTTTCAATTCACCAGACGAGGAGCTATAGAAAGCGTTATGCAGATTGAAGTGGGCGCGATTTTAGAGGGCAAAGTCACCAGCATTACCAAATTTGGCGCATTTGTGGAGTTGCCGGAAAACAAGACCGGAATGGTGCATATTTCCGAGGTGTCGACCGGTTTTGTCAAGGAAATCACGGATTACCTGCAGGAAAATCAAATCGTCAAGGTTAAGGTCATCGAAATTGACCAAAACGGCCGCATCAACCTTTCCATTAAGCGACTGCTCGACCAGCCGCAGCAATCCTCCCGCCGCGCTCCTGCGCGCCGGGGCAATGTGGGCTGGCAGCCCAAGCAGGTGGTTCAGCCTGTCACCTTTGAAGAGATGATGAGCAAGTTCAAGGCAGACAGTGACGATAAGATGTCGTCTCTGCGGCGCAGCGTTGAATCCAAGCGGGGCTCGGGAGGAAGACGCAGAGGATAAATGAGGACAGTGAAAAGCCGTCTGAAGGCGATTGCTTCAGACGGCTTTTTGTTTTTTGAAAGGGGCAAACCCCGGCTGTTTAAGACAAAAACAAAAAGGATAGGCGTTTGACAATGCGGCAAAGCCGATGGCTTCAGGAGCAAGCTCCCCGCGCCCTCATGCCCGGAATTTCCGGCAGGCACCCTGCCGGGGCTCAACGAGGCTCGGTAAGCGGCGTTTTTTTCTTGTTGAGCATGCGCATCATATCAGGCAAATCCTCGATATCCGGCAGGTCGGTCAGTGTTTTGGCATAACGGGTGTAGAGCAGCTTTCCCTCGTCATTTATCAGGAAGAGGGCGGGCAGCTGCAGCTCGCTTCCCTCATACTCCCCGTGCCGCAGGCCGAGCGACTTGGCGCGCGACAGCTTTTTGGGAAGCCCCACAGACAGCATGGTCATGCGGGATTTGGCGCAGGGGATGTCAAATTTGCGGTAAAGCACCCTGTCCGGGTCACAGATGACCTCAAAGGGGAACCCCTCTGGACGCTGCCGCGCGATGCTTTCGGGCGTGCTTTGCAGCACCACGGCCGTCACAATGTTGCGGCGTTGCAGCTCGGGCAAAAGCTGCTCGAGGTCGTGCAGGTCCACCTGACAGGCGGTGCAGCCGACATAACGCATAAACCATAAAATAGCGGGCCCCGTAAGAAAGTCAAAAAAGAGCTTTTTCTCGCCCCGGGCGTTCTCATAAAAGAAATTTTCAATGGTGTCTCCCACGCGAAGTCGCGGCATGAAAGAAATCCTCCTTTTGGGTTATTTCAAATCGTGTGCGCGATACACATTCAGATGAGCTCTGCCTCTCCGTAGACAAAGATGCTGCCGCAGCGCGCGGCCGAAACAATGCGAAATCCCGAGACCTCCAGCATGTTGATGATGTTGCGGTTGAAGCTGCGGCCTCTGGTTGCGACCCGCCGCAGCAGGCTGGCGCTGTCAAAGAGCAGGGCGGCCGGTCCGGCAGGGCGCAGATAGTCGATGAAGAGGATGCGCGCGCCGGGGCGCAGCGTGCTGCGCAGGGCGGCCAAAACACGGTATGGCTCCGTGGTAGAGGAGAGAGCGAAAAACAGGCAGGCGCAGTCAAAGCTGTGTTTTTCAAAGGGAAGATCGTCTATTTTGCGGTGAACGAAGGTAACGGGAACCTCCTGCACGTCAAAATTGTGGGCCGATTTGGAAAAACGGGGGTCAACCAACGTCAGCGAGTGCAGGTTTTGGTAGGGATAATAGGGCAGACTTTTCCCGTCGCCTGCGCCCAGCTCAATGACATCGCCCGATACGGTGGTCAGCATGGCGCGCCGCACCGTTTGCAGGACGTTTTCACGCACCGGCCTGGTGCGATTGGGACGAATGCTCCACTTGTTCACAAGCCCACTCCTCACATGGGAAAATCGAAGACGATACTTTTTTTATTATAGCACAGAAAGGTTGACAAAAGCCATAAAATGACGGAAAATTTACAAATTCCCGCCGAGAGCCCCTTTTTCAGGGGGCTGGTCTGGCCTTTTGGGGTCCGGTTTGTTATAATGGCTTGAGAAAGAATACAAAAGGGCTTTCAAAAGGGAACCATCTTTTTTTGCGGCTCGTCAAAAAAGAAAGACGTTATCATACATAGCGGCGCAGATGCCTTTTAACAGATTGGGCAAAAGAGAGGGAGATGGCAATGGCGTTTCAATTCGATGGCACCGTTCAGTCCGGCACGCCTCAATGGCAGGTGGTGGAGAGAGAAGAGCTTGCCACGGCGCAGGCACAGCCTCCGAGTCCGCCGGAGTCGCCGCAGCAGCCTGAGAAGGCCGGCCGGCGCGGAAGACGCGCGGTATTTGCTCTGCTGGGGCTGGCGCTGCTGACGTCGGGCGGGATGATGCTCTCACACTGGCTGAAAGACGATGACGACCTGCAGCAGCCCGTGGAGCTTGCATCACTCAGCCTCACAGCGACGGTGCAGGATGCGGACGGCGTTTCGCCCGATACGCAGTTTTTGCTTTCCAGCAGTACCCCTCTGAGCAAGAGCGACGTTGCAGCCCTGCTGCACACCGAGCCCGAGCTGGAGTTTACGGTGCAAAAGGGGGAGAGCGTTGTCGACCCTGACGGGACGCAGCTGTCGCAGCTTGTGCTGACGCCGAAAGAGCAGCTGCGCGGCAACACGGTTTATAATCTGGTGTTCTCCCAGGGAGACGAGCAGCGAAGCTTTGCCTTTCAGAGCAAGGCTGCCTTTGCATTGAGGCACACCATGCCGCAAAACAGCAACGTGGGTGTGGACAGTGGCATTGAGCTGGGCTTTGCAGGCGGCAACCCTGTGGACCTCGAAAAGGCCGTCACCATCACCCCGGCGCTGGAAGGACACTTTGAACACGTCAGGGACAGCTATGTCTACATCCATGGGGGCATGGAGTACGACACATGGTATACCGTGACGGTGTCGGGAGAGCTTCAGAGTGAGGGCGGCGCTTTGCTCGGAGAGGATGTCAGCTTCTCCTTCCGCACCACGCCCTATCGGGAGAATGAGCTGTACACCCCGTGGCGCGACTCCCAGTGCAGCACGGTGCTGCCCGACCGTGTGCCGGCCATTTTGTGCTATCCCATGAGCGAAGTTTATGATTTGGAATACGATGTCACGGTCTACCGCTTCCACGACCAGTCGGGCTATCTTGAGGCCATGAGGACGCTTTACGAATACGAGAAGCAGATGGGGGCCAACACCTGCACCTTTTCCACCGAGCAGGCCTCACCCATCCTCACCTTTACCGACAGCCTCAAAAGGACGCAGAGCGGCAGGGCCTGCCTTGCGCTGCCCGACACGCTGGAAAAGGGCTATTATCTCATCAAGGCCGACTGCGAGCAGAGCAGCTGCTCGATGGAGCAGCTCGTGCAGGTCAGCGACGTGGCCGTGTATCTCGCGGCGGGAGACGGGCGGCTGGCCCTGTGGGCCAACAATGCGGCAACCGGCGAGCCGCTTGCCGGCGTCACCGTGATGCAGGACGGCTACTCCAAGGGCGTCACCGACCAAAACGGGCTTCTCATGCTCGAGACGCCCGACACCGACACCAGAGAGGAATTTTCCTATCTCTCGATTGACGTGGGCACAACGCCCTACCTGCTTGACAGCATGGCGCAGCCCGAACGCGAGCAGCTTTCGGCGCAGCGCAAATACTATACGGCGTTTTACACCGACCGCAGCGTTTATCTGCCAAATGACACGCTGAACTTCTGGGGCGTGGTGCAGCCGCGCATCGGCTCTGTGAGCCCCAAAAAGGTCACGGCCATGCTGTGCACCTGGAATCCCTTTGACAACAGCGACTTTCCTTATAGCGTCCTGCATTCATCCGAGCTTACGCTGGAAGAGATGGGCACCTTCTCGGGCGTCTTTGAGCTCGAGGACATGGCCTTTGGCTACTACAGCCTGGTGCTGGACATCGAGGGAGAGAAGCTCTTTTTGGACGGGGTTACCGTGACCGAATACAAAAAGCCCATCTATCTTCTTGAGGTGTCAAGCAATGCTCCGGTGTATGACATCAAGGAGCCCATCCACATGACGGTGGAGGCCTCGTTTTATGACGGGACGCCGGCCGTGGGCCTGCAGCTTCTGGCCGAGTATTATCATCCCGGCGCCACCTATCAATCGGTCACGATGGAGCCTACCGACAGGAGCGGGAAGACCTCGCTTTCCATTTCCCTGACTGACGACGACACCGATTGGAGGCCACGGTATCAGGCGGTGTCCTTCTCCAACCTGCAGGCGGAGGACGCCTATCTGCGCACCTCGGAATCGGTTGTCGTGCTGCCCCGCGACCTCATGCTGGAGACTGAGTCCTCCAGGGATGGATGGAGCCTGACCCTTTTGCTGCATGACATCCGGCAGCAAGCCTTTGAGGATGGCGATACAACCGCTCTTTGGGACTATGATGCCCTGCGCGGCGACCCGGCAGAGGGAACGCTGACCTGTACCGTCAGGCGCCTGACCTGGCACAGGCGTTTGGAAGAGACGCGCTACGACTACATCGAAAAGAAAAACATCAACGTCTACAGCTATTATACCACCGAAGAGGTGCTCGATACCCTGACGCTCGAAGCGCAAAACGGCCAGGCGACACTGGATTTGTCGGGCTATGAGCTTGGGGAAGACAGCTATTTTGAGGTTGAGGCCGAGGTCAGGGACAGCGAAGGGCGCCTCATCCGGGAAACGGCCTCCCTGCATCCCGTTGTCATCGACCTTGTGAGCAGCAATGGGGGAGGATATGACGTCTATCAGCTGAGAAGCGAGAAGACCGACTTTGTGCCGGGGGAGACGGTGGAATTTTCGCTGGTGCAAAACGGCAATCTGGTGGCGGAGAACGCGGGACGGGTGCTACTGCTGCCCGTGACCGACAACCTCACCGAGGGAGTGGTGCAGCAGACGGGGGATATTTCCCTGCGCTTTGAGCAGCAGCACATCCCCAATGTCAGGCTCTACGGCGCCTATTTTGACGGGCGCGACATTTACGAGCTCTTCCCGGAGGAGCTCACCTACCGGTGCAGTGAACGCGAGCTGCAAGTGGAGGTGACGCCTGACGCAGGGCGCTATGCCCCGGGGGATGAGGTGACGCTCGAGATCTCCGTGACCGATGCGCAGGGCCAGCCTGTGCAGGCGCAGCTGCTGGTCAGTGTAGTGGACGAGGCGGCGCTTGCGGTATATGACGACCCCGTTTCGCTGTTGGAAGAGCTTTTTGAGCCCCTTTACGACGCAGATATCCGCACCTTTGTCTCCTACGACGGCAAGGCCGATGAGGGAGGCGGCGGAGGCGGGGGCGGAAGCGAGCTGGTCCGCGACGATTTTTCCGACAACCCTGCCTTTGAGACGCTGTCGACCTCGCGGCAGGGCAAGGCCGCTTTGACCTTCTCTCTGGCCGACAGCGTGACAAGCTGGCGCATCACCACGCTTGCCGTCTCCGAGCAGGCGGCGGCGGGCCAGAATGTGCAAAACGTCGAGACCGGGCTTCCATTCTTTGTCAATTTGCTGAGCAGCAGCCAATATGTGGAAGGCGACGACGTGAGCATCTGCCTGCGGGCCTTCGGGGAGCAGCTTTCTCAGGGTGAGCAGGTGGCCTTCGCCGCCGAGCTGACGGCAAAGGGAGAGACCTCGGGCATCACCAAATCGGGCTCGGGGACTTTTGGGGAGTATGTCACGCTCTCCTTTGGAAAGCAGGAGGCAGGCAGCTATACGCTGCGCGTATCGGGCAAGAGCGCCTCTCACTCCGACGCCATGGAGGTGCAGCTTGAGGTGGTGGAATCCACCGTGGAGAGCCCCGTGCTGCGGGAGCTGTCGCCCGATCAGATGGGGGACATTGAGCCGGCGCGCTATCCCGTGACAGTGAGCATCTGCGACGATCAGTCGGCGCTCTACTATGCCGCGCTGAGTGAGCTCGCCGGCACGCAGGGGGCGCGCATGGAGCGGCGCGTTGCCCGCTCTGCGGCGGTGGAGCTGCTCGGGGAGCTGGCGCCTGAGCTTGCGGGCACGCTGCCGCAGGCCGAGGCCCTTTCGCCCCTGTACGACGGGGCCTTCCCCCTGCCAACCATGATGCAGGATGTGCTGCTGACGGCCAAAATCGCCATGGCGGCGCCGGAGCTTGTGGGCGATGGGCTGGAAAACTATTTTCTCTCGGCCCTGTCGGATGAGGATTGCAGCGCCGACGATGCGGCGGCCGCCTATTTGGGGCTTGCCGCCATGAAGCAGCCGGTTTTGCGCGACGTGCGCGCGCTGCTGGCCTGGGAGCCGGAGCAAGGGTCAAACGTCCAGATGCTGACCGACAGGCAGCAGATGCTGCTGACGGCGGCGCTGGCTGCCATCGGTGACGACGACGGCGCCAAGGCGGCCTATGATGCCTTTATCGCACCGAAGCTGGTCTCGGAGGAAGGCCTGATGTGGGCCGACGGAGAAGAGCAGGCCGACCGCGTTGAAAACACGGCGCTGGCGCTGCTGACGGCCAGCGTGGTGGCAAAGGATGATGCACAGGCCATGATGCGCTATCTGCTGCAAAATCCCAGCGAACAGGTGCTGACCTGTCTGGAACAGCTTTTCTACGCCAAAAACAACAAGCCGGCGGCCCAAGAGCCTTTGCAGGTGACGGTGAGCATGGATGGCGGCGGGCAGACCCTGTCGCTGGGACGCCGGGGAATTGTGACGCTGCAGCTCTCCAAGCAGCAGTTTGAGAGCTTCTCGGTGGGCCCTGCCCAGCAGGATACGGACGAGACGTCCGGGCAGGCCGCACCCGACCCGACCCTTTTTGTCAGCTATCTCGGCGGCGCGGATCAGCGTCCCGGACAGGAGAGCGGCGCGGTGACGCTGAGCAAAACCATCGAGCCGGTGGAGGGGGATGACATCACCCAGTCCTCGCTTCTCAAAGTGACCATTCGGGCCTCTTTTGAGGGGGAGATCCCAAAAGGCGGCTATTTGGTGAGCGACGTTATTTGCTCGGGCATGCGCTTTGCCAATATGCCGGTGAGCTATGACTATTACAGCAGACAGACCGGGTGGTATCTGATGTCGCAGGACGGGCAGCACCTCACCTTTTCCGCTTGGTACGGGGAGGACGGGGAAAACAGCCCGGAAGAGGAGATTGTCTACTATGTCAGGGCCGTTTTGCCGGGGACTTTTGTCAGTGAGGCACCGGTGCTCACCCATGAAGGCTCCTCCCTTTGGGGAACGGCGGAAAAGGGATTGGTGACAATCGAGCCCTAAAGGAATCGGGAAAAAGAAATTGGCCTTTTCGCGCCCCGACCTCTTTTCAAAGGGGGCGGGGCGCGCAGCCTGGGCCTAAAAATTTGCGCACCGGCCCTTTGAAGTTTCTTTGGGGAGGGCACAGCTTTTTTCAGGGAAGCCCCTTCTCAAGACGGGAGGGCAGCTCTTTTTGTCAGGTTTTGCGCCTGCACAGGCGCAAGAGGGCGGGCTTTTTGAAATTGCGGCATGGAGAGCGGGGCAAGAAAAGGTGCCGCATGGGAAGCCTTCCGGGGAAAGGCCCAAAAGAGGGCTTCCCAAGGCAAGGCCAGGCCGACTCTGCTGCCATTCTTCTTGTCGGCGGCAGCGCCTGAAAAGCCTGGGAGCATTTGGGATTTTCCTGCCGTTAGGCGGGATTTTTGTCAGGCTTTGCCGCTCTCTCACGCCCCGCCGGGAGGGGCGGCCACGGCCGCCCCGAAGCAAAGGAAGCCTTTTCTTTCGATAAAGAAAAGGCTTCCTTTGATGCTTTTGCCGTGGCAAAAGTGCCCGGCGGGGCAGAAAAGGGCAGGGTGCAGGGCAGAAAAAGAGAGCCCTGTGGCTTGAGAGGAGGGCATCCGGCAGGGCGAAAGGGGCTCTTTTGGGGGAAGAAGGCTGTATTTTGCAAACAAGGCTGTGGGACAGCTCCGGCAGGTGCTGTCCCACAGCCTTGTTTTTGGAAAAAGGGAATTTGGCCAAAGGCCGGCAGATTAAGAAGAGTGTTTGCAGTGGCGATCCATCCAGGAGAGGATTTCCCTCATGCGCAACATGCGGCTGTTGGGCCGTCCCGAGCGCGACAGCTCATGATTTTCGCCATGGAAGAGGCACAGCTTGGCCTCGCAGCCATTGAGCTTGAGGGCGGTGAACATGGAGAGCCCTTCGGGCATCCAGCAGCGGTAGTCCTCTTCGGAGTGGATAAAGAGGGTGGGTGTGGTACAGTTGGGAGCGTATTTGAGCGGGGAGATATCCCACAAATATTCGATATTTTGCCTTGTGCTGGTCTTGTGCTGCAGGGGGTTGAAGTAATAGCCGATGTCGGTGGTATGTTCAAAGGAAATCCAGTTGGCGATGGAACGCTGAGAGACGGCGGCGCAAAACCGGTCGGTATGTCCGATGATCCAGTTGGTCATAAAGCCGCCGTAGGAGCCGCCGGTCACTCCCACGCGGGTGGGGTCGACCATGGGATAGGCCTTGAGCATGACGTCGGTAAACTGCATCAGGTTGTCGTAGTCATAGGTGCCGTAATGGCCCCAGACGTCGGCAAAGGCGTCCCCTTTTCCGTCCGAGCCGCGCGGATTGCAGTAGAAGACGAAGTAGCCGGCATTGGCCCACACCTGCATCTCGTGATGGTAGAGCTCGCCGAACAGCGAGCGCGGGCCGCCGTGAATATGCAAAATGGCGGGGTAGGTCTTTCCCTCTACAAAGCCGGCGGGCTTGAGGGCCCAGCCGTCGATTTCAAAGCCGTCGGCATCGGTAAAGCGATGATGCTCGGGAGTGATTACGCTGTACTGCTCAAGCAGCCAGTCGTTGAAGTGGGTCTTCTGCTCGCCGTTGACATAGAGCTCGGCAATGCCGTTGCCCACAAAGGCGACATAGGCCAGCCTGTCGCCGGCACAGTCAAAGCTGTCAATGCAGATGTCTGGCGTCAGGTTGCCTGAAATGACGCCGTTGGCGTCAAGCGAGCGCAGATGGCAGAGATGATCGCGGATGTTCAGGAATAGCACCTTGTCTGGCAGGGCCTTGATGATTTGTCCGCCGCCAAGACGCGCGTCGCTTGCCACGCCGCTCCCTACACCTCTGTCGTGGTCGGCAAAAAGCGAGAGGGAGCCGTCGGCAGGGTTCAGGCGGTAGAAGACGACGGTCTGATTGCGGCCATATTTGGCTCCGTCACTGCCCAGCACCAAAATGCTGTCCCCCCAAAACAGGGCGTTTGTCACGCGCAGCATTCCCGGCTCAAGCAGCGTCTGGACAGAGCCGGTGGCGCAGCCGTACAGATAAATGCCGTTGTCCAGGCTGCGAAGGCCGGTGTGACTTACCGCGCAGTAGAGCAATTGGCCTTCCCCGCAGTCAAAGCAGGTCACGTCCTGCTCCATGCCGGTGACGGCTGTGAAAGATTCATCCGCCCTGTCGTAGACAAACAGGCGGTTGCGCTTCCCTGCCACGATGCCGTTTCCGTTGCTCCAGAAGGGCAGATCCTCAAAGGTATGATAGAGCGGTTTGGAGAGCTCCTTGAGCTTTTTGGCACGCTCCGGCTCCTCCATGGCCTCCAAAGCAGGCTGGACGGCATCATAGGAGACCAGGCAGACATAGCGTGTGCCGCACAGATGACGAAGCTGCAAGACGCGGCAGGGCAGCGTAAAGGCATGGCGGGCTTCGCCTCCGGCGGGAGAAATTTCATAAAAGCTGGTGAAAAATTCCCCGCTCTCCTGCATTTTCTTTTCCTTGTCCGAACGGACGGCGGGAAAAAGCAGCGTGTTGTCAGGTGTCCAGGCCATGCTCTTGGCGTCGCCCATGGCAGTCAGGCGAAGCGGGCCGTTATCAGACAGCAGATAGAGATCGCCCTTGTAGGCGTTATTCTCCTTGTCGGCCTGCTGGACGATAAAGGCCAGGTGCTTCCCGTCGGGAGAAAACCGGGGATTGCTGACAAACTGAAAGTCATACAGGGTTTCCGGCGTGATTTGTTTCATGCGGCGCACTCCTTTTTTGTTTTTTCCTGTTATCCAGCATACAGGATTTTGAAAAGGTGTGCAAGGGGAGAGAAGAGAAAAAGACAGGGGCGGGCTGCTGCGCGAAGGAAAAAGGCTGATGTGGCTGAGGAAAGGGCAACGGGCAGGCAGGCGGATGCGGCGGAAAGGCCTTTGAAAGCGGGGTAAGAGGGGGCAGACTGCCCCGCCCCGCCGGACAAGGCGGCTTTGCCGCCTTGGGTGGCCTTGGGTGCACCGCCCCTTGCGCACAAGGGGCGGTGCGAATTTTTGCCTTTGGCAAAAAGCCCGGCGGGGCGTATGAAGAGGATGCGCAGCGACGCCGGGAAGGAGTCTGCAGCAGGAAAAGTAAAAAGCCTGCCCATGAGGGCAGGCGGGTGTGACAAAAAAGCAGCGTCAGTCGCTCGTGCACAGGGCGGGCAGCTCATACAGGGAGTGCACGGTGTAAGTAGGGGCGACGGCGGGCGGCTGAGCCGGAGGGGTTGGGCAAAACCAGCAGGTGTCGATGCCGGCGTCTCTCCCGCCTCGGATATCGGCATTGATCGAGTCCCCGATTAGCAGGGTGCGTTCTTTGCAAAAGCCCTCGATGGCGTCTGCCACATGGGCAAAAAATTCAGGATATGGCTTTTGCGCACCGATGCTTTGTGAATCAAAGATTTCCTCAAAAAAGTGAAGCAGCCCCGTGCGCTCCAGCCGCTCAATCTGGGTGCGCCGGACGCCGTTTGTCACAACATAGAGCCGGTGTGTCTGGGAAAGCCGTGAGCAGACCTGCTGCGCCCCCTCCATGGCCCGTGCGTTGCGGCCCATACGAGACCGATAGTCGCGCTCCCAGGCCGCGCCGTCCACCTGCTGCCCAAGCTGCAGCATGATTTTGGCAAAGCGGGTCGACAGCACCTGCTCCATGGTGATTTCGCGGCGCTCGTACTGCTCCCACAGCGCGTCGTTGATTTGCATGTAGTCCCGGTGCAGCTTGGGGGTGAAGGGGATGCCGTGGGATTCAAAGAGCTCTGCCAGTGAGAGAGCCTCGGTTTGGCGGAAGTCGAGAAGCGTGCCGTCGAGGTCAAACAAAAGGGTGTTGTAGCGCATGGTTTCCTCCCAAGTCAAAGGACACCCGAGAGGCGCAGGGCAGCCGGCCTGCGCCTTTCGGGTGCCGCATTTTTAGTGTGTATGGTCAAGCAGCAGGATGTCGCCTCCCACGGCGCGGGCCACCGCCTGCTTTATCTCCCCGGCGAAGGGGCAGGCAAAGCCGATGGGCGTGCCCTTTTGGATGCAGGAGGCAAAGGCGATCACGTCTGCGCCCCGCCGCACCAGCTCTCTGGCGCGCAGCACGGCCTTTTTGCCCGGACAGCCTCCGCAGGAGACAAAGCCGATGAGCTCAATCTCCCCGTCCAAATCGGAAAAGGCGCCGCGCCTCTCCCGCAGGGCCGCAAAATCGGCCGAGCCGGGGCAGTAATCCTCCGTTTGCATGCAGCGAATGATGCCAAGCTTCATTTCATGGCTCCTCCCTAAGTAAAATCCTTCGGACAAAGGAGAGACATCGGGGGGCAGAGAGGTGTTTGCTGCGCCCCTCTGCCCCTCTCTTGAAGGAGCTCAGTTTTCCTGGCTTTGGCAGCCTTCAGCCTTTTCGCAGCCGCAGTCCTCTGCGCCGCAGCAGCACGTCTCGTCCTCAGAGCCGCAGGCGGCGTCGCTCTCCTGAGACGCTTCGCCGGAGGCATTGCAGCCGCAATCGCCGGCCTCTGCGGTGTCGGGATGGATTTTCGCTCCGCAAATCTGGCAAAAGACCGCTTTTTTGGAGACTTCGCGGCCGCAGGCCGGACAGATGGGGGAAGCCGCCTGAGCCGTCTTTTTGCGCTTGAGCGCCTCAAGCTCCTGCTCGCAGGCCTCGATCATGGCCTTGAGCGCCTCGGGCGTCAGCCGCTCGTGCTCGCCTCTCGATTCCTCATAAACCGATTTGCCAAGTTCACGGTAGAGGTCGGCCAGCTCGGTTTCCTTGGACGAGATGTCAAAGGTCAGCTTGGTGGTCTTGCGCAGTCCGGCCACGCCCTGTGTCACGGCGTCTCCGGCTTTTTTGAGGTTAGTCAAGATCTCGTTTTTGTCTAATTTCATGAAGATACCTCCTTTGACGGGGCGTTTTAGCCCCGCAGTGTCAAATGGATACCGCCAGGGCAGGCCGGACAGGGCGTGCCCCCCCCCGGAAAACAAAACCCTGCCTGTCAGACAGTATGGCCCGATGGCGGCCGCCTATGTCGGGCAACACCCCCGTGCAAGCGGGGACGTTTGGCCCAGCCCCCGGGTTACGGTGCCTCCTGTGCCTGCCGCAGCAGGGAGAGCAGCCGCTCGGTGTTGCGGCGCAGTTTCTCCTTGTCGCGGATGTACTCGTGAAAGTGCTTGTTGTGGAAGACGCGCTCAATTTTTCCGTCCGGCAGGCCCACCACCTTGGACACACCGCCGGCACCCATGGCCACGATGCTCTGGTATTCGCCCATGATATAGACGTTGTAAAGCCCCTCGGTGTGGGGCAGGGCGTAGCCCACGTTTTCCAGATTGCCAAGCGTGTTGCGCTGACGGTAGAGATAGTAGGGGGAATAGCCTGCCTCACGGGTGACGCGGGCGGTGGTCTCCAGCATGGAAAAGATGTCGTTTGAGCCCTGGCGTGAGCGCTCCATGTCCTTGTACTCCAGGCGTGCCGCCCTTTTGAGCGACAGCGCATGGACGGTCAGGTTCTCGGGCCTGAGCTGCGCCACCTGGCAAAGGCTTTTGCAAAAGGACTCCACCGGCTCCCCCGGCAGCCCGGCGATGAGGTCGACGTTGATGACCTCAAAGGGCAGCGAGCGCGCCAGCTCATAGCAGTCAAAAAAGTCCTGCGCCGAGTGGGTACGGCCGATGCGGCGCAGCGTGTCGTCGTCGGTGGTCTGGGTGTTGACGCTGATGCGCTTTGCCCCGCAGCGCAGGATGGTCTCAAGCTTTTCGGCCGTGATGGTGTCGGGACGCCCGGCCTCCACGGTAAATTCTGACAGGGCCCCCACGTCAAGATACTGTCCGATGGCCTCCAGCAGGCTGCCAAGCTGCTGCGCCGACAGCGTGGTCGGCGTGCCGCCGCCCATGTAGACAGTCTGCACCGCAATGCCTGCCTCGCACAGCGCCGGCAGCAGCGTGTGAATCTCCTCAAGCAGGGCCTCGACATAGGCAGGGATAAAGCGCCCCTCCTTTTCCACCGAGTGGGAGACAAAGGAGCAGTAGGAGCAGCGCGAGGGGCAGAAGGGAATGCCCAGATAGATGCTGACGGCCCGCCGGTCGAGCAGCTCCAGCGCGCGCTGTTCGCCTTGCAGAACCTGCGCGCACAGCAGCGTTTTGTCTTTTGAGGTAAAGCAGCTGCGCTCAAGCTGCTGCGCCGCCTGCTCGGGGGTGAGGCCCCCGTCAAGCAGGTGCTTGACCAGCTTTGCCGGCCGGATGCCGGTCAGCGTGCCCCAGGGGGGCGTGATTCCGGTGAGAGCGGCGCCCGCCCGGTAGAAGCTGCGCGCCAGCGCGGCCGAAGGCGCTTCGCCCTCCTGCCGGCGGTCTTCGGCTTCGCAGCTCTTGCCCTGCGCCGTGATGCGGGTAAAGGCCGTTTCCCCCTCCAGCTGCGAGAGGGCAAAAAGCCCGTCGTCCAGCGCGTCGGAAAAGCCGGCGGCCGGGAAAAAGAGCAGCGCCAGCGTTTCAATGAGATAGCGCTCGTCGTGCCCTTGCAGTGTCAGCCTCATAGCGGCTTAAAGAAGGGGTTGTGGGCCTTTTCATGCGCGAGGGTGCTGAACTCCTCGTGGCCGGGGAGCACCTGCAAATCCTCCTCGATGGCGCCCAGCACCACCGAAATGGAGTGGCGCAGCTGCTCGGTGGAGCCGCCGGCAAAATCGGTGCGGCCCACGTCGTCATGAAAAAGCGTGTCCCCCGTGAACAGATAGGGGTCGCAGCGCAGGCAGATGCCGCCCGGCGTGTGCCCCGGCGTGTGCAGCACCTGCAGCGTCAGCGAGCCCACCTGCAGGGTGTCGCCATGGTGCAGCAGAATGTCGGGCGAGGCGGGCTCAAAGGTGAGCCCACTGCCTCGGAACATCGAACGGGCCTCGTCGGAGGTCAGGAAATAGGCGTCGGCCTCGTGGATGGCCACCTTCCCGCCGAAGCGGCGCTGAACTTCTCCGAGCAGCGCCGTGTGGTCGCCGTGCCCGTGGGTGGCAATGAGATATTTGAGCTTGCAGGGGCAGGTCTCAAGATACGAAAAGAGCTCGGGGTTGGAAAAGCCCGGGTCGATGAGCGCCGCTTCCCCTGCCTCCTCGTCCATGAGGATATAGGTGTTGACCAGCATCATGGAGCTGGAAATGTGGTGCAGTTTCATGACAGTCGCCTCCTTTGCGGTTTTTGTCAAAAGCTGTTGTCCCCTTTTTCCACGATGAGCGTGATGGGCCCGTCGTTGACAAGCGACACCTGCATGTCGGCGCCAAAGACGCCGCTTTGCACCGGAATGCCGCGCTCTGCAAGCGTCTGCTTGAAGAGCTCAAAGAGCGGGACGGCCCGCTCGGGGCGCTCGGCCTTGATGAAAGAGGGCCGGTTTCCTTTGCGGCAGTCGCCGGCGATGGTGAAGTTGGGCACCACCAAAACGGCGCCCTGCACGTCGGCAAGCGCCTTGTTGAGCTTGCCGTTTTCGTCTTCGAAGACGCGCAGGTTGCCCACCTTTTCGGCGAGCTGCCGGCAGTCCTCCTCGCTGTCGCCGCTCCACACGCCCAGCAGCACCAAAAAGCCCTTTTCGATGGCGCCCACCGTGACGCCGTCAATGTCGACATGTGCGTGAGAAACGCGCTGAACCACCGCTTTCATGACAATCTCCTCCTTTGCATGCAGGTTTCCCCAAAAGGGGAATGGGGCGGCGAGCCGCCGCCCCCCGGAAAAACAGGGTTATTCCACAGAGAGAATGTAGCTGTAAACCGGCTGCCCGCCGGGAATCACGGCAAGCTCCACATGGGTGCCCAGCTTGCGCCTTGCCTGCTCCTCGAGCTTGGAGGCTGCCGCAGGCGTCACATCGGCGCCCGTGAAGATGTTGACAAACTGCGTCTCTTCGTCGGCCATGGCCGTCAGCAGCTTGAGCGCCGCCTTTTCGGGCGTTTTTTCCAGCGCCAGCAGCTTTTTGCCGCAAAGCCCCATCATCTCGCCCTTCTTGACCTTGTGCCCGTCGATCTCGGAGTCGCGCACGGCATAGGTCACCTGCCCGCTCTTGACGGCTGCGATGCCCTCGGTCATGGCCTGCTCGTTTTGCTCGGGAGACAGCGTCTCGTCAAAGCGCGTGAGGGCGGCCATGCCCTCGGGAATGGTGCGGCAGGGCAGCACGATGACCTGCTTATCGGTCATCTTGGCGGCCATCTGCGCCGTGAGAATAATGTTGGAGTTGTTGGGCAGCACGAAGACGGTCTGCGCCGGCGTGGCGTCAATGGCGGCCAGGACGTGCTCAATGGCGGGGTTCATGGTCTGCCCGCCCGAGACGATTTGGTCGACCAGAAAATCACGGAAGACGGCCGTGATGCCGTCGCCCGGGGAGACGGCCACAAAGCCATAGGGCTTTTCAGGCGCTGCAATGGTGCGCGTTTCGGGCGTCATCTGCGCCACAAAGTCGCCGTATTGCTCAATCATGTTTTCGATTTTGACCCCTGAGAGATAGCCGTATTTGAGGGCCTCCTGCAGCACGCGGCCGGGGGCATTGCTGTGGACATGCACCTTGATGACGTTTGTGTCGTCCACAAAGACCAGCGAATCGCCCAGCTTGTCGAGATAGGCGCGCAGGGCTTCGGGATTTCTCAGGCGCTTGCTGTGGGTCTTATTGATGAAAAACTCGGTGCAGTAGGCAAATTTGATGTCTTCGGGATTGAGGGCTGCAAGGTCGATGCGCGGCGCTTCGCCCGTGCCAGCCGGGGCCTGCTTTTCCTGCTCGGGCGCCTCGCCCGCCTCCACCGGGACCCCGTCGATCAGCAGGCTGGCCATGCCCTCGAGCAGGCGCACATAGCCCTGCCCGCCGGAATCCACCACGCCGGCCTTTTTGAGCACGGGCAGCATGTCGGGCGTTTTGACAAGCGTCTCCCTTGCGGCCTCCAGCAGCGCGGTGAGCACGCCCTCAATGTCGGCCCCGCGCTGCGCCGCTTCCAGCGCCTGCTCGGCTGCCACGCGCGATACCGTGAGGATGGTGCCCTCGGTGGGCTTCATGACCGCCTTGTAGGCCGACTTGACGCCGGCGTCAAAGGCAGCCGCCAGCTTTGCGGCGTCGGCCTCGTCCACCCCGGCCAGCTCCTTGGCAAAGCCACGGAAGAGCAGGGAGGTGATCACGCCGGAGTTGCCGCGCGCATTTTTGAGAAAAATGGAGGCGGCAAGCTCTGCCACCTCGCCGCAGGTGCCCTGGGCGCTGCGAAGCGGCGCGGCACCGCCCAGCAGCGTCATGGCCATGTTGGTGCCGGTGTCCCCGTCGGGCACCGGGAATACGTTGAGGTCGTTGATTTCGGCTTTATGCCGCTCCACGTTGCAGGCGCCCGACAAAATGGCGTCGCGCAGGAGCGTCCCATTGATGGTATTCAAAGTCGTGTCCTCCTGTCAGGCTTTCATGTCGTCCACACAGATGGTGACTTCATGGACGGTCAGTCCCGTGAGCTCCTCCACCGTGTAGCGCACGCGGTTGACGATGCTGCTCGACACGGCCGCAATGTTCAGGCCGTAAATGACGACGATATGCAGCTCGATGGAGACCATGTCCTCCCCGGCAGGGATGACGCGCACGCCTTTGTCCAGACGGTTGCGCTTGAAAAGAGACACCAGATTTTCCACAGAGTCTTTGGCAGCCATGCCCGCCACCCCGAAGCACTCGTTGACGGCACGGCCCACAATGGTTTCAAGAACCTCGGCCGAAATGGTAATTTCCCCGAGAGCGGTTTCCAGTTTCACCATATCGCACCTCCCATGCGTTTTATGTTCCATCAAAAAGGGTGATAATCCTGTTAAAAGGGGCGTTTGCCCGCGAGAATGTCAATTTAGTATAGCACAGTTTTTTGCCAATAACAAGTAACGCGCCCATTTTCCCGTCAGGCGCATAAGGCCAAAAGAAGCTCCCGGAAAGAAGGAAAAATTTTAGGAGGAGAGTCTGAGGTTTTCGATGCCTGCCAGAGGGTTGGAGGCGGTGGGAGCGAGAACGCCGCGCAGCGCCTGCTCGCCCAGCGCCACCTCCCCTAAGGCAAAATACAGGGGGATGAGGGGCATTTCACTGTCAAGCGCGGCAATCAGAACCGTCGCTGCCGCAGCAAGCTCCTGCGGCGAGGCGCTCTTGAGCGACTGAAGGGCACTGTCAAGCGTGGGGGAGGAAAAGCGCGTGAAGTTGAGCGCACCGCCGCTTTGGACGAGCGGCGCCACGTCCATGTCGGGCGTCAGCCGGATTTCGCCCAGATAGAGGTCAAAGCTGCCCGACTGCACCAAAGAGGAGTATTCCTGCGCGCCGGCTTCCGTCACCGACACCTCATAGCCGAAGGAGGAGAGCTGGTTGGCGACCGAGGCGGCCAGCGCCCCCCGTTCAGAATTTGCGTTGTTGTAAAGCAGCCGCAGCGAGAGCCTTTTCCCGCCCGCCGTTGCCCGCACGCCCTGCTCGGTGAGCAGATAGCCGGCCGATTCCAGGACCGATTCGGTGTAGGCGGCGTCGGCCCCGCGCGAGACGGCGGAGGAATCGTAGAGATACCATTTGGAGCTGATGGGAGAGAGCGCCACAAAGCCGCCCGAGGCCACGTTGTCGTCAATGAGCGTGGAGCGCGACAGGGCGCAGGAGAGCGCCCGGCGCAGCTCGGGGGTGGACAGCGCCGCACAGGAGGGGTTGACGCCCAGGAAAATGAGGTTGTTTGAAACGTAGCTGAGCCCCTCGTACGACGACTTGGCCCCGAACAGGGTCATGAGGCTGAGCTCGCCCGAGCTCAGCGAAAAGGCAGCCGTCTGCAGGTCGGGGGTGTCCTCAAGGCGGATGGAGGCAAGCTCCACCGGGCCGCCCACCCAGTTGTCGTTGCGCACAAGCCGCTCGTTTTGGGCGTCATAGGAGAATTTCCCCGAGCCGACGGGAGAGGCCCCTTCCTCGCCCGCTTTGAGAATGGGGATTTCCAGCAGCGAGGCAAAGAGGCTGTTTTCGGCGTTCAGCGTGAAGACAAGGGTGGATTCGTCCACAACCTCGATGGCGGCGACCCCTTTCATGCGTGCGTCGTAATTGGTGCCGCCCGCCTGAATGCGTGACAGCGTATAGGCGACGTCGGCCGTCGTCAGAGGGCTGCCGTCGTGAAAGGCCAGGTCGGGCTTGAGCGTCACCGTGACGGTCAGGCCGTCGATGTCGATGGACTTGGCCAGCCGCAGGGAGGGCTCGAGCGAGTCGTCGAGCTCTACAAGGCTGTCAAACAGCAGTGCGCCGAGCTCCTGGTTGACGCGGCTGGTGGTGGAGAGCGGGTCAAGCGAGGCGTCTTTGACGTAGGGCAGGACGAGCTCCTGCGGCGCGGGAGAGGCAGGGGAGCCGCCCTGCTCGGCGGGAACCCCATCGGCCGGGGTGGAAACGGAGCAGCCGCACAGCAGCAGCAGCGCCGCAAAAAGAGGAAGGAGCTTGGACAGGGTCATCACATCATGCCTCCTCCCCGCGCAGTCCGATGAGCGCCATGAGCACGCCGCGCTGCTCCCCGTGAACCCGGTGCGAGAAATAACGCTCGGGGTGCTCATAGCAGCATTCGCCAAGACAGGTGATGTTGTCGCCGCGCATGCCGGCCTCAAGCGCCGTGAACTCCACTGCACGCCACAGATCAATGTGGGGCTTAGGATAGCCTCCCAGGATGATTTCGGGATGCTGCGGGAAGGCCTGTTCAAAGCGCTGCGCCACCTCGGGACCGACCTCGAAGCAGCGAGGGCAGATGGAGGGCCCAATGGCCATCAGCGTCTGGGACAAATCAACGGAAAATTCCCGCGCCATGAGCGTCAGCGCCTCTTTCAGAATGTGCTGCTCGGTGCCGCGCCAGCCCGAATGCACGGCGGCGCACACCCCCCTGTCGGGAGCGTAGAGCAGCAGGGGGATGCAGTCGGCATAAAAGCAGGCCGGGAAGATGCCGCGCTGCCCCGTCACAACGCCGTCGGCAGCCTCAAAGGGGGATTTGGTAAAAGGGTTGGCCACGCCGTCGCGCGGGGAGACCAGCACGCGTGCCGAGTGCACCTGCCGCACGGCCGAAATGCCACGGGCATCCGCCCCCAGCGCCTGCGCAAAAAGGCGGTAATTTTGCGTCACATGCCGAGGGTCGTCTCCCCGGGAAAAGCCGAAGTTAAAGCTTGCGCAGTGCCCCAGGCTGACGCCTCCCCGCCGCGTGGAAAAGCCTGCGGCAAGGCCCGGCACGCGCAGAAAATCCGGCGTGGTGAGATAGGGGATGCCGTTTGAGACAACGGCGACCTTTTCGTATTTCATAAGCACCGTCCTTTCGCGAGACGTGCCCCGCCCGGCCTTTTTGCCCTCGGCGGGGAGGAAAAACACAGAATGGGAAAAGCCGCTTTTCAAAAAAGGGAAATGAGGCGATTTCAGGCCGGCAGAGCTGCGCTGCCGCACCACGGAGCGGGAGGAGGGCCGGTGTGCCTGCCCGGCGTGCAGGGCGCGCTGGGACAAAAGAGCGAGGGGTGCTTTGCAGATCAAGCGAATCGTCCGTGAGGCGGCATCTGAAAAAACGCACGACTCTTTTCTTCATTGTACCATATGCAAAGGGCCGCGCGCTTATGGCCTGCCGCCCGGCATCTTAAAGCGCTCCGGTCAGCGCAGCCGGATGCGCTCGATGGACTGCGCGCGTCCCCCCTCATCGGCTTCCACGAGGGCGCCGCACAGCTCCACCTCTCCGCGCCCCGGCTGAAGCCTCACTGGAATGCCCGTGAGAAAACGCTCGAGCACCTCCAGCTTTCCCATACCTAAAATGGAGTCGACGGGGCCTGTCATGCCAAGGTCCGTGATGGTGGCTGTTCCCGCAGGGGATACGGCTTCGTCGGCGGTCTGGACATGCGTGTGGGTGCCGACCACCGCCGTGACCCGTCCGTCAAGGTAGGCGCACAGCGCCAGCTTTTCGCTGGTTGCCTCGGCGTGGAAATCCACGACGCGCACCGCCACGTCGGCCGTCTTTTCCAGCAGGCGGTCGGCCGTGCGGAAGGGGCAGTCGACATTTGCCAGGAAGGTGCGCCCAATCAGGTTGATGACGGCAACCCGTCCGAAGGGGGTGGCATAGATGCCATAGCCCGCGCCGGGCGCCTGCGGGTAATTGTGGGGGCGCAGCAGCGTCTCGTCCTCGTCGAGCAGGCTGCGCAGCTCCCACCGGTTGAACACATGGTTCCCGGTGGTAATTACGTCGACGCCGGCATTTTTCAGCCGCTTTGCGTCGCCCGGCAGCAGGCCGTTGCCCACCGAGGCGTTTTCCCCGTTGGCTACGACGAAATCCGCCCCCAGCAGCTTGCGCACGCCCCACAGGCGCTGCTCCAGAAAGGCACAGCCCGCCGCGCCCACGACGTCTCCGAGAAACAGGATTTTCATGGGGTATTCCCTCCTAGTGACGAAAAAATCGGGCGGCCGGTTCCCCAGAGAAAGCCAGGCCCTGTGCATGCAGACTGGCCTGCCGCCCTTTTCGGAAGACAAAAGGCGCGCTTTCGCGCGCCTTGGGTCTCTTATTTTGCATAGTCAATGGCACGGCTCTCCCGAACCAGGTTGACCTTGATTTGACCGGGATATTCCATCTCGTCTTCAATCTTTTTGGCGATGTCCCTGGCCAGCAGCGTCAGCTCGTCATCCGACACGGCCTCGGGCTTGACCATGACGCGAATTTCGCGGCCCGCCTGAATGGCAAAGGAGCGCTCCACGCCCGGAAAGGCGCTCGAGATTTCCTCGAGCTTTTGCAGCCGCTTGATGTAGGCTTCCAAATTTTCCCGACGCGCCCCGGGACGGGCGGCCGAGACGGCATCTGCCGTCTGAACCAGGCAGGAGACCACAGAAGTGGGCTCCACGTCGCCGTGGTGGGCTTCGATGGCATTGATCACTCCTGCAGATTCCTTGTATTTTCGGGCAACGTCTACGCCAATCTGAACGTGGGAGCCTTCAATCTCATGGTCAAGGGCCTTGCCGATGTCGTGCAGCAGCCCGGCCCGCTTGGCCAGCGTGACGTCGACCCCAAGCTCGGCCGCCATCATGCCGGCAATGTGCGAAACCTCAATGGAGTGCAGCAGCACATTCTGCCCATAGCTCGTGCGGTAGCGCAGACGGCCCAGCAGCTTGACAAGCTCGGGATGCAGACCGTAAACCCCGGTCTCGAAGGTGGCGCGCTCGCCCTCCTGCTTGATGGTGTTTTCCACGTCCTTGCGCGCCTTTTCCACCGTTTCCTCAATCTTTGCCGGGTGGATGCGCCCGTCGTGCACCAGACGCTCGAGCGCGATGCGGGCAATCTCGCGGCGCACCGGGTCAAAGCACGAAATGGTGATGGCCTCGGGCGTGTCGTCAATAATCAAATCGACCCCCGTCATGGTTTCAATGGTACGGATGTTGCGGCCTTCACGGCCGATGATGCGCCCCTTCATCTCGTCGGACGGGAGGGGAACCACCGATACCGTGGCCTCGGCGACAAAGTCCGCCGCGTACCTTTGAATTGCCATCGTGACAATCTCCCTGGCCCGCTGCTCGCTCTCCTCCTTGGCCCGCTGCTCGCTTTCCTTGATGCGCAGCGCCGACTCGTGCTGAATTTCCTTTTCCAGGTTGTTTAGCAGATATTCCTTGGCCTGCTCAATGGTAAACCCGGAAATGCGCTCAAGCGTTTCCCATTCCTGACGCCGAAACTCCTCGATTTCCTCCTTCAGAGCCTCGGCCTCCTTGAGCTTTCGGTTGAGCTTTTCCTCTTTTTGCTCGTAGTTTTCGCTTTTCTTGTCAAGAGATTCCTCTTTTTGCTGGATGCGTCGTTCCTGCTTGCTGATCTCGCTGCGGCGCTCCTTGAGCTCCTTCTCAGCCTCGGCACGCAGATGAATGGCCTCCTCCTTCGCCTCCAGGGTTGCTTCTTTTTTCTTTGCCTCCGCACTTTTTATTGCCTCGTTGATAATTCGGCGGGCCTCAACTTCAGCCTGGCCGATTTCAGACTCCGCGACCTTTTTTCGATATAGGATACCAAAACAAAAAAATGTGCATGAGCACAAAACGGCAACCACCAGATAGGGAAGAACCTGCATCAGAACGTCCATACAGCACCTCCTATCTTCAGTTGTGTCACATATCGCTGATTGCGTGCAATTTCAGAAATTGCACGGCAAATCCCCGCAGGATAGTACAAAATTTAGTATAAGGGTTCGCCAACACCCTGTCAAGCTGGTCATTCACATATTTTGCATAATCTTTTGGACAAAGGCCATACTGCAGTTGAAACAAAAACCGGGAGGGAAGAACATGAAACGGTGGAAACTGGCCGGGATGGCCATGGCCCTTTTTCTGGCCGGCATGCTGCTGACGGCCGGCATGTCTCGGCAGGCGGTGCCCGCCCTGGCGCAGCTCGGATCCTCAGGGGAGCAGGTGACAAAAATCCAGCAGCGCCTTGCCGAGTTCGGCTATGACGTGGGCGAAGTCGACGGCGTTTTCGGCAGCAAGACAAAAAACGCCGTCATCAAATTCCAAAAGGACAACGGCCTGACGGCCGACGGCGTGGTGGGCAGCCAGACGCTGGCCGCGCTGGGGCTGTCCGGCACTGCGGGCAGCGTGACGGCCGACTCGCTTGACCTTGATTTGCTGTCCCGCGTGATCTCGGCGGAGGCCAAGGGCGAGCCCTATGAGGGCCAGGTAGCAGTGGGAGCCGTGATTTTGAACCGCATTGAGCACCCCTCCTTCCCCAATACGCTGGCCGGCGTGATTTATCAGGGCGGGGCCTTCGAGTCGGTGTCAAACGGCGAATATCTCAAGGCCGCAACAGAGAGCTGCATCCGTGCGGCACGCGAGGCCATTGCCGGCAGCGACCCTTCGGGCGGCGCCATCTATTTTTTCAACCCCGCAAAGACCACCAATGAGTGGATGCACTCGCGCCCCGTGATTGTCACCATCGGCAGGCATGTCTTTTGCAAATGATGTGCTCACCCGGCGCAAAATACGTTCCCGGGACAATTGAAAAGCGCAGCACGGCCATGCTATAATGTCGGTAACGTCTCACCCTTGAGACGGCAACCGACAAAGGAGTGATTTGCGTGAATCAGGAACGTCTCGAGCGCATTGTTCGGCGCATGAAGGAAGACGGGCTGCCGCAGCTCGTCCTCAGCGATCCCTCCACGATGGAGTATGTCCTGGGCTACCCGCTCTCCCCGATGGAGCGCATGTATGCCATGGTGGTGTCCACCGAGCGCGAGCCGGTGCTGCTGCTCAACGACCTCTTTGTCATCCCCGACGGCGTGCCGGTCAAGCAGGTGCGCTACTTCGACACCGACGACAGCGCCGCCGTACTGGCGGCACAGCTCGACAAGAACAGTGTCTGCGGTGTGGAAAAGACCTTTGTTGCCAAGCTGCTGCTGGCCCTGCAGGAGAGCGGCGCGGCAAAGGGGTTTGTCAACGCCTCGCCCATCGTCGACACCGTGCGCGCCTGCAAGAGCCCCGACGAGGCTCAGAAAATGCGCGAAAGCTCGAAGATCAACGATGCCGTCATGGACAGGCTGGTTGCCCATGTCAAAGAGGGCATGACCGAGCTGGAGCTGGCCGACATCATCAAAAATATCTTTGTCGAGTGCGGTGCGGACAAGGCCGGCTTTGCCATTGTGGCCTTTGGCGCCAATGCCGCAGACCCCCATCACCGCAACGACAATACCCGCCTCAAGAGCGGCGACTGCGTGCTCATCGACATGGGCTGCGTCAAAAACGGCTACTATTCGGACATGACCCGCACCTTCTTCTTCAAGACGGTGAGCGACAGGCAAAGAGAGGTCTACGACCTCGTGCTCAAGGCCAATCTGGACGCCGAGGCCATGGTGGCGCCCGGCGTGCGCTTCTGCGATATCGACAAGGCGGCGCGCGACGTGATCACGCAGGGAGGCTACGGCCCGCGCTTCATCCATCGCCTGGGGCACTCCATCGGCATGAACGAACATGAGGCCGGCGACGTCTCCTCGGCCAATCCCGACCCCGTGCTGCCCGGCATGACCTTCTCCATCGAGCCCGGCATCTACCTGCCCGGTGAGTTCGGCGTGCGCATCGAGGACCTGGTGCTGGTCACGGAAGACGGCTGCGAGCTGCTCAACTACAACCCCAAGGAGCTGACGGTGCTGGGCTGAGCAGGCAGGCCGCTCCTTTAAGGCTGTGCGGCGTGCGGCGGCAGGCCCCGCGCTGCCCCCGGCGCCCGTTAAAAAAGCCCCCTGGTTCCAAACCCATGTTTGGAGCCAGGGGGCTTTTTGTGAAAAGCAGGCTTTTTGAAAAAAGGGGGGCGGCGCCCCCCCTTTTTTTGCGGGCGCCGGGGCAGCGCGGGGTCCCTGCCGGGCGGGCTTTGCCCGCCCGGCAGGGATGGGCAGGCAAAGCCTGCCTTCCTGCCGCCGCTTGCCGCCGAGGCGCGGGGTCAATCCGGCAGCAGGGCCAGCCATTTGTCGCCGCGCAGCAGGGCGCCGATGGGAGAGGGGTCTGCCGTAAAGCGGAAGTCCCCGTCAAAGTCCATGAAGTCAAGGGCGTATTGCAGCGTGAGGCAGGCGCCGATGTCCAGCGAGTCCTCGTCGAGGTCAAACTGGACGTTGTGGTGGTCTGCGCCGGAGCCCTTTTGGGGATTGCGCGTGCCAACAAAGGCGAGCAGCCCCGGTGCGCGCTTGAGATACATGGAAAAGCATTCCGACGCCATCCAGGGCTCCATGCAGGCAAGCGAGCCCTCGCCAAACAGCTTGACGGCAGCGCCCCGGGCAATGCCGGCACAGACCTCGTTGTTGACGACCGCCATGTCGCGCGGGGTGTAGCTGTGGCGCCGGCAGGTGGTGCCGTGGCGGCGGCAGGCGTCGCGCAGGGCAGCGTCAATGGCCGTGACCCAGAAGGCGCCCACCTTGTCAAAATCGAGAATACGGCAGGTTCCGGAAAAGGTCAGCGCGGGCGGCACGATGTTGGAGGCGGTGCCCGCGTGGATGCTGCCGATGGAGAAGGTCACGGGATAGTAGGGGTTGGCGCGCTGTCCCTTGAGCAGCAGCACCGACTGGTAAAAGTCCAGGAAAGTGTTGAGAGGGTTGTTGGCAAGGTCGGGCCGGCTGCCGTGGCCGCTTTTCCCTTCAATGGTATAGGAAAAGCTGAAGGGGCCCGACATGCGCGGCCCCGCCTCCACCGACACCTTTCCGGTGTCAAGGCCCGCCATGAGATGCAGCGCCCAGGCCCCGTCGTAATGCTCGGTGGCGTCGAGCTCCTGCATGAGGGCCTCGATGCCGTCAAACTCCTCCTCCCCGCGCTCAAAGACCAGCAGGTAGCGCCCTTTGAGCTGCTGACGGTTTTGCTGCAGCAGCCGGGCCACGACCAGTAAAATGGCGGTGTGCCCGTCGTGCCCGCAGGCGTGCATCACGCCGTCCACGGCCGAGCGGCAGGTGCGGGGCCCTGTCAGGTTACACTCGCTTTCCTGCATGGGCAACGCGTCCATGTCTGCGCGCAGCAGCAGCGTTTTGCCGGGCAGCGCGCCCTCAACCGTGGCAATAACGCCGCCCTTTTCAATTTCCCTGTGGGGGATGCCGAATCGATCGAGCTCGGCGCAAATGGCTGCAATGGTGCCGCTCTCCTGCAGCGAGAGCTCGGGGTAGGTGTGGAAGTGCCGGCGCAGACGGCGCAAATCGTCGCGGCAGCCGGCGACCAGGGAAGAGACGTTCATAGGGCAAGTCAACTCCTTTGCTGCGTTTTTTCTATCCTATCGAATCTGTGCGGTGCCGTCAAGAAAAACTGTGAAGCGGAAAGGGTGCTGGCCGGGCATGAGAAGACACATGCCGCGACCGGGGAGCACTCGGCCCGCAACCGGTTTTTTAGCAAACCCCAAAGAGCAGGGATAGCCTTATCGGAATGCCCAAAGAAAGGGCTGGCAGAGTAAAAGAAGCGGCACCCCGGACGAACGGAAGGGGCATTTTCAAAGGGCCGCTTTTTCCTGCCTTGCGGCAGGAAAAAGCGGCCCTTGATGGAGAGAAGTCAGGCAGACAACTGTTAGAAGGAGGGGACAACGGCGCCCTCGTAGGTGTCCTCGATGAAGGTGCGCACGGTCTCGCTGTGCAGCGACTCAAGCAGGTCGAGGATGGCCTGATTCTGCTCGTTGCCCTCCTTGGCGCACAGCACGTTGGCATAGGTGGTGGCGGCAAGGGAGTCCTTGTCTTCGATGGCCAGCGCGTCGGAGGCCTTCAGGCCGGACTGAATGGCAAAATTGCCGTTGATGACGCCGATGTCCGCGTCGGGCAGAGCAATGGGAACCTGAGCAGCCTCAAGCTCGGTGATTTCATAGTTGTGGGGGTTTTCCTCGATATCCAGCACGGTGGCGTTCAGACCGGCGTCTTCTCTCAGCGTGATCAGGCCGTTGGCTTCGAGCAGCAGCAGGGCGCGGGCCTCGTTGGTGGCGTCGTTGGGAACGGCGATGGTGGCTCCGTCGGGCAGATCCTCCAAAGAGGTGGTTTTGCCGGCGTAGATGCCGAAGGGCTCATAGTGCACGGTGCCGACCGAGACAATGCTGGTGCCGTTGGAGGCGTTGAACTCGTCGAGGTAGGGCTGATGCTGGAAGTAGTTGGCGTCCAGATCGCCGCCGTCAAGCGCGAGGTTGGGCTGGATATAGTCGGTGTATTCCACGATTTCCAGCGTATAGCCCTTGGCCTCAAAGTCGGCACGGGCGGCTTCCAGAATCTCGGCATGGGGGGTGATCGAGGCGCCGACCTTCACGGTGACGGGAGTGGTGCCTTCGTTGCCCTCAGTGCCCTCGTTGCCCTCAGTGCCTTCGTTGCCCTCGTCGGTGGAGCAGGCGCTCAGCGCGATGGCGAATACCAGAACAAGTGCGAGAAGAAGAGAAAGTTTCTTTTTCATGGGTGCATCTCCTTTTCATGGCGAATTGATTTGCTTTTTTATTCAAAGAGGCGCCGGCCTCGGGGAAACGCTTATCGGATACGCTTGTCAACACGGCGGGAGATTTTCTCGCCCAGCGTCTGGAAGACAAGCACGATCAGGCTCAAAAATACGACCATGACGGCCAGGATGTCATACTGCTTGCGATAGTAGCCATAGTTGATGGCGATGGCGCCCAGGCCGCCGCCGCCCACGATACCGGCCATGGCCGAGTATCCCAAAATAGTGGTGGTGGCGATGGTCGCCCCCAGCAGCAGCGAGGGCTTTGCCTCGGGAAGCATCACCTTGCAGACAATCTGCAGCGTGGAAGCTCCCATGGACTGCGCCGCCTCCACCACTCCGGCGTCGACTTCCTTGACCGAGCTCTCCACCATGCGCGCCACAAAGGGGAAGGCCGCAATGAAAAGCGGGGGGATCATGGCGGAAGAGCCGATGGTGGTGCCGATCAGCAGACGCGTGAAGGGGATGAGCAGCATGAGAAGGATGAGAAAGGGGGCCGCGCGCAAAAAGTTGATGATTGCGCCCAGCACCTTGTTGAGCCTTGGCATGGGATGAATGCCGGCAGGGTCCGAAATGACCAGCAGCAGCCCGAGCGGAAGGCCGACCAGATAGGCCAGTGCCGTGGAGCTCAGCGTCATATAAAAGGTTTCTAGAATCCCCACGCCGACAAGCTGGAGCATTTTAGCCGTGAACATCGATGTTCTCCTCCTGATATGAAACTCCCTGCTGCCTGAGATAGAGCAGCATGCGCGATACCGCAGAAGGGTTGTCGGGAAGCTGTAAAACGAGCTGGCCGAAGGTTTTTCCGTCGATAATCTGCGTGTTGGCCGATAAGATGTTGACCGGGGCGCCGCAGTCGAGCACCATGTTTGCCACGATGGGGGCGTCGGTCTTGCTGCCGTCGAAGGACAGCCGCAGCCGCCGGCCTGTGCCGAAGGTCTCCTGGCCTCTGTCGCTTGGATAAATCAGGCGGCGCGCCGCCTCGCTCTTTGGGTTGAGGAAAATCTCCTCTACCTCTCCGATTTCCTCCACCTGCGACTGGGCCAAAATGGCCACGCGGTGACAAATCTCCTGAATGACACGCATTTCGTGGGTGATGAGCACCACCGTGATCGACAGATTGCGGTTGATGTCCCGCAGCAGCTCCAAAATGGACTGCGTAGTGGCCGGGTCGAGTGCCGAGGTGGCCTCGTCGCACAACAGCACCTTGGGGTTTGAGGCAAGCGCCCTGGCGATGGCCACCCTCTGCTTCTGGCCGCCTGAGAGCTGCGTGGGATAGGCGCCCGCCCGGTCGGAAAGGCCCACGATGTCGAGCAGCTCCATCGCCCTCTTTTGCGCCTGCTCCCTGGGCGTGCCGACAAGCTCGAGCGGGAAACAGACGTTTTGCAGCGCCGAACGCTGCATGAGCAGATTGAAGGACTGGAAAATCATTCCGATCTGCTGGCGTTCCTGGCGAAGCTGTTTCTGGCTGAGCGTCGTGAGCTCCACGCCGTCAATGAAAATCTGGCCCTCGGTGGGCTGCTCAAGCAAATTGATGCAGCGCACCAGCGTGGACTTTCCGGCGCCCGACAGCCCGATGATGCCGAAAATCTCGCCGCGCCGGATGGACAGGTTGACGTTCTTCAGCGCCGTGACCTCGCCTCCCGAGCCCGAAAATATTTTTGTTAAATTCCTGATTTCGATAATGGGGGCCTGCTCCATGTGGTAATCAACCTTCCTTTTTGTGACGATAGCGGGAAAGGGCATAAAAAAACCCCCGTCCCCCGCATCAGTCTGATGCAAGGACGAGAGCATAGCTGCTTCGTGGTACCACCTTGCTTCACACAGACCTCACGGCCTGTGCCTTGACAGGTACGGAAAACCCGGACAAAACCGGCCCTTCGATACCCTGACGCGATGACGGGCGCACCCGTCGCAACCTGTGCAAAGCTCCTGCATGGGAGGCCCTACAGTCGGCGCGCAGCTCCGAGACCATGTTCGGCGAACTCTTGCGCACCCCTTCGCACCGACCGGGGCTCTCTGTGCCGCGCCTTTTCGCTTACTCTTCTCTTCATTGCCTTTTGTGGAGATGAACTTGTGACGTGCTTGTGACACGTTTGCTGGCGAATGAGGCAAGTTTACCGCAGCTTGCCCCGTTTGTCAACAGGGTTGTATCAAGTTTGTGCAACAAGCCGGATTTTCAGGGGAGTTTCCCGGCCCAACTTGGGCACAACTTCCCGAAAAGGGAGAGTGTTTGAAGAAGAGGCCTGTCCGGCGCTTTTCAGGGGATTTTGCAAAAAGAAAAGAAAAGGATAGGAGACACCACAAAATTGCCTTAAAAAGTCAACAAAAATAGAGCCTGAAAGAGTGCCGCAAGTGAGTGCGCAGGCAAAACAGGGCATCATGCGGGAGGCTTTTCGATCGGGCCGAAACCTTTGCTCTTCTCCAAAAAGCAGGCCGGTGCAGGGGGGGCTGCCCGCCCCGCCGGGAGGGGCGGCCCTGCCGCCCCGGGCGCAGGCGGTGTCTCGGCGCCAGAGCGCCGCAGACACCGCCTGCGAATTTTTTGCCGCAGGCAAAAAAGCCCGGCGGGGCGCAGAGAGGGCTCCCTGCAAAGGGGAAACCCCGGCGGCATTGGGGCAAGGCGGGGATGCTTTTGGGAAAGGGCGCAGGGGGGCAAAAAGGCAGGGGATTTTTAAAGCCGCGCCCGCCCGAAAAGGGGCACTTAGCGCGACTGCGGCAAAAAGTCGAGGCCGGCCTTTTGAGCCTGCTCGTGCTGAAGGGGGCGGGGAATGCGGTAGAGACGCCCGTCTTTGACAAAGTTTGCCCCCGTTTGCCGGAAGACAAAGGGCACGCCGGCCTCCACGGCCTGCCGGCGCAGGCCGAGCACCCAGTCAAAGTGGCAGGGCCGGGCCTGAGGGCCCGACTCCCCGCCCACCGAGAGCTGCTCGATTCCCCGGGTCAGATAGGCTGAAAGCTCAATTTTTTCAAGCAGGGGCTCGCACACGATATGGCGGTGCGCGATGGGGGAGGCCAGGAAAATAGGCAGCCGGAAGTCTGCGCGGTCCTGGTTTTCCACCGTGCAGGCGATGGTGACGTGCTCATATCCCGTCCCCCAGTCGAGCGGCAGGTTGACAGGCAGCCGTTCAATGCGTTTTGTGACAAAGAAAAAACGCAAATCGGGCCGTGCACGGATCATCTCCCAGGCTTCTATACGCCAGTCGTCGGCCTCCTCGAGCAAAAAGTCGGAGGTGAAGCAGGTGTAGACGGTGCTGCCCGAAGGGATACGGTAGGCGCCACTGCGCGCCCGGGCTACAGGCAAGCGGAAGCTGGAGGTTTTGGCGGGAACGGAGGGGTCTCGCCCGTAGCGGGCGTCGCCCCGGTAGACATAGCAGTGCTCACAGCCGGCACTGATTTTGTGGCAGCCGTGCCACGGATTCCAGGAGACAGACGGCATGCTGTGTACCTCCTTACGGGGAAAATGCCGCAGCCCGCCCGGCGGGCAGGGCGCGCGCGCCGGCCTGCTGTGTCAGGGGAGAAAAGTGGAGGACGCGCGGCGCGAGGGGGCTTTTGGAAGGTATCCGACGGGAGCCTGCGGGCAGAGTGTACGGCGGGGTTTCGGCCGAGAAAAAAGCTCTCCGGGCAAAAGGGCCCGGAGAGCGGCAAAGCGGGTTAGGAGAGCAGCGCAATGCCGTGCCTGACGCGCTCTAGGCTTTGCTCTTTGCCCAGCAGCAGCGCAAGCTCGATGCCGCCGCCCGGCGTAAAGGCCTTGCCAGACAGCGCCACGCGCAGGGGCCACAGCACCACGCCGTTTTTGACTCCCATTTTTTCAATCAGGGTAAAGAGAGCGTCGTGCAGGCTCTCCTGCGTCCAGTCGTCAACCGACTCCAAAACCGGCAAAATGGCCTGCAGGGAGGCAAGGGAGTTTTCGCAGTCGGTCTTCATCTTCTTATGGCAGTAGAGGGCGGTGTCATACTCGGGCAGCTTGTCGAGGAAGTCGACCTGCTCGGGAATTTCCGACAGGAGCTCACAGCGCGGCTGCAACAGGGCGGCCACGGCGCGCTTGTCGATGCTGTCGGAGTGAATGCCCTGGTCAAGCCAGGGCCTGGCCATGTCGTAAAAGGCTTCAGGCGACAGGCGGCGGATATATTCTCCGTTGAGCCAGCGCAGCTTATTGGTGTCGAAAATGGAGGGAGACTTGGAGATGCCCGAAATGTCAAAGGCCTGCACCAGCTCGGGCAGCGTGAAGACCTCCTGCTCCCCGCCGGGGCTCCAGCCCAGCAGGGCGATATAGTTGAGCACGGCCTCCTTGAGGTAGCCGGCTGCGACCAGATCCTCGTAAGAGGCGTCCCCGTTGCGCTTGGACAGCTTGGTGTGGGCGTCCTTCATGACGGGCGGGCAGTGGACATACACCGGGATTTCCCACCCGAAGGCCTCGTAGAGCAGGTTGTATTTGGGTGTGGAGGAGAGGTATTCGGTGCCGCGCACGACGTGGGTGATGCCCATGAGGTGGTCGTCGACCACGTTGGCAAAGTTGTAGGTGGGAAGCCCGTCGCTCTTGAGCAAAATGTTGTCGTCAAGCGAATCGTTGGGCGTGGAGACGGTGCCGAACACCGCATCCTCAAACACCGTGACGCCGCCCTCCGGAATCTTCTGACGGATGACGTAGGGCACGCCGTCGCGCAGCTTTTGCTCCACTTCCTCCCTGGAGAGGTTGCGGCAGTGCCCGTCGTATTTGGAGGGCATCTTGGAGGCCTCCTGCACCAGACGCAGCTCGTCGAGCCGCTCCTTGTCGCAAAAGCAGTAGTAGGCGGCGCCCTTTTCCACCAGCTCAAGGGCATATTTTTTATAGATGTCCTTGCGCTGGCTTTGGATATACGGCCCGCAGGGTCCGCCGATGTCGGGTCCCTCGTCGTGCACCAGCCCGGTCTCGGCCAGCGTCCTATAGATGATGTCCACGGCGCCCTCCACCTGCCGCTCCTGGTCGGTATCTTCAATGCGCAGGATAAAGGTGCCGTTGTTTTTCTTAGCCAGCAGATAGGCATACAGCGCGGTGCGCAGGTTGCCCACATGCATATACCCCGTGGGGCTGGGGGCAAAGCGGGTTCGGATGGTGCGCATGGTTTCACGTCCTTTCTTGGAAACAAAAAAATATGGGAAAACGCCCGGCGCGAGGGCGCGGCATCTGTCAAAAAAACGAGGGCGGACGGAGAGGAAAATCCGGCGTGCCCTTTTGGCTCTATTGTACTAGACGGGTCAAAGGTTGTCAACGAAAAACGATTGACAAACAGATGCCGAGATGCTAAACTATATAAGCACTGAACCGGCCCGCGCGCCAAGAACGCGGCCGCTTCACCCGATAAAGGGAGAGATGTCCGAGCGGTTTAAGGAGCTGGTCTTGAAAACCAGTGACCCCAAAAGGGCCGTGGGTTCGAATCCCACTCTCTCCGCCAGCGCATCAGGACACTCCGGGGGAAGTCTCGCGTATGGCTGCTTTGTCGAGCCGTTGGAAAGCAACCCTGAAAGCGAGCTCTGCCGGCAGAGATTCTTTAGCTTATAGATTTTTGATACAGGCAAGACCCGTGCTGCGGGTCATTTGTTTCGACCATGGAGAAGTACTCAAGTTGGCCGAAGAGGCGCCCCTGCTAAGGGTGTAGGTCGGGAAACCGGCGCGCGGGTTCAAATCCCGCCTTCTCCGCCAGGCCGGAGCAAGCGATTTGTCGCTTGCTCCGGCTTTTTTCAGGGCCGATGGGGTTTTTGGCAGCTTTGGATTTTGCAAGACCGCCTGCGCAAAAGCGGCTGTGGCTGCTGCGGGGCGGGGACCGCAGGGGCCCATCCGATATTTCCATGAGAGCATCGGCGCGTTTTGCCGGAAAAAGACGGCGCCCTGCCGAAGGAAGGCCCTTGTCAAAGAAGGCGCCGCGGGAATGCTCCGCAGCGCCTTCTGTATTTGCCGCTTTTTGGGTCAAAATCAAGCTGGATAAGGGGCCTGCCGCATGTACGGTGCCGACCCTCTCAGGCTGTTGCATTATTATGTCCGCTTGTTTCTAGCAGACGTTGAAATTGGTGTCGCGGTAGGAGAGCAAAGTATCGGCCATTTCGCTGCCGTATTCCCTAGTGAAGTCGGCCAGGACCTGAGCGTTGATCTGCTCGCCCTCGGCCCCGAAGATGGCGCGCGTCACCTCGCTGTATGCAAAGTAGGAGTGGGCGCAGTGGTACTCAAAGGGCTTGGTGTATTCCATTTTCTTTTTTGTATTTGAGTTTTCAGACAGGCCCGCATTTCGCACGATGTGAATGCAGCAGTCGCTCTTGTGCAGCGTCTGGGGCACCTCGTAGACCAGATAAGGGTTAAAGCCACGGCAGATGGAATTGTCAAGGTGCTGGCAGTATTCATGCCCCGCTTCCACAAGGCCCATCTCGGCAAACTGGGCATGCCAGGGACACTTGGTGATTTTCACCATGTAATCAGGCGACAGCGACATCAGCTCCGACTGGTTGGCGTCGCCCTGATCGACAATTTCGGGGGTGTTAACCCACTCGCCGTATTGGCAGTAGACCTCATAGGTCAGGGGCTTGCCGTCGCGAATGGCGCGCTGTGCCATGCGCCGCCCGCGCTGCTCGGCATAATGCTGCGTGGCGTGGACAAAGGCAAGACGGCCTCTTTCGCCAAAGCTCTCGGTCAGGTGAGTATAGAATTTTGCTGCGAGAAAGGCGTGTACTTTTTCGTTAAATCCCATAAAAGTTCCCCCGTTTCTTTTTTCACCGATACCGGCCGGGAGCAAGGTTTCCGGCCATGGCAGGATCTTACTGTCATTATACTTTGTATGGCCGGCCGGCGCAAGATGCACTTTGCGGAAAAGCCGCCCGATGGGGATGTGTGCCGGCGCTTAGAACAAAACGCGATTTTGCTTTCAACGGTTGCGTGGCACATGCCCGGTATGATACACTTACCTTAATTCAAGATAGCAATGAAAGGAAAAATGAGGAAAATTGATGGATTACGATACAGAACACAGGCAGCCGGAGAATGCGCCCCGGGAGACGGAGTTTGACGCTTTGCCCATTTCCCCTGAAGTGAAGCGGGCCATTGCCCAGATGGGCTTTTCGGTGATGACACAGGTGCAGCGCGCCGCGCTGCCCGTTTTGCTGGAGGGCAGGGAAGTGATTGCCAAGGCGCCAACGGGCACGGGAAAGACCTGCGCTTTCGGCATTCCCATCATTGAGAGCATCGAGGAGGGGGAGCAGAAGGTGCGCGCCCTCATTTTGGCGCCCACGCGGGAGCTGGCCGTTCAGATTACGCAGGAGCTGCGGGCGCTGGCGCGCTTTAAGCCCGATCTTCGCATTGTGACGCTGTATGGCGGACAGCCCATTGACCGGCAGATTGCCGCGCTCAAGCGCCGGCCTCAAATTGTGGTGGCAACGCCGGGCCGTCTGCTCGACCACTACAATCGCCGCACCGTCCGGCTTGACGCCGTGCGGCGCGTGGTGCTCGACGAGTGCGACGAGATGCTCAACATGGGCTTTTACAAGGACGTGCGCAAAATCATCGACAGGACCCCCAAAGATCGCAAGCTCGATTTGTTTTCAGCCACGCTCAGCCGGGAGGTGCTCGACATCTCGTGGCTTTACCAGCGCGATGCCGAGGAAATCCTGGTCGAGAGGACCGAGCAGTCAAAGCCAAAGATTGCCCAGTATTATCTGGAGAGTGTGGGCAGCCAGAAGGTGGCGGACTGCGAGCGGCTGATCCGGCAGGGGAAGTACGGGCGCGTGATGATTTTCTGCAATACCAAGCATATGGCCGACAGCCTGAGCCAGATGCTCAAAAAAAGAGGCCTCAATTGTGACTGCCTGCACGGCGACATGCGCCAGAGCCTGCGCAATCAGGTGATGGGGGCCTTCCGTGACGGCAGCCTGGCCGTGCTTATCGCCACCGACGTGGCGGCACGCGGCATCGACGTGGACGATGTGGACGCCGTGATCAACTACGACGTGCCCGACGAAAACGCCTTTTATCTGCACCGCATCGGACGCACGGCGCGCGCCGGCAAGGAGGGTGTGGCCTACACGCTTTACGCGCCCGACCAGGCGTCGCGCCTCAAGGAGGTGCTGCGGCTGACCGGATCACAGGCAACGCAGGTGCGTTTTGACGGGTTTGGACGCCTGCAGGAGGTGGAGCAGCAAAAACGCGAGCCCATGCGCGCCCCCTCCCCGCCCAAGCTGCGCAGAAACCGGTAAAATGCACAAAATAAAGAAAAGGCTCCGGCCGCAGGTTCCATAGAGGGGAACTTGCGGCCGGAGCTTTTTTGCAAAAAATGGAGGTGCGCACTGACAGGAGAAGGAAAGGCCAAACGCAGGCGAGGACGCCTGCGTTTGGCCGGGCTCAGTCAGGCCGGCACAAAATGCCGTTGAGCGACAGCGCCTCGCACAGCGACAGCGCCTGCTCGGCCGGGGCGTGCAGCAGCAGGGTGGCCTGCAGGGAGGCGGGCAGCAGAGAAAGCGACTGCCGCAGTGCCTCCTGCGCCATGCCGTCCGGCAGCGAGAGCACCACCGGCGGGGCGCCGTCCTCCCGGGAGAGCTGCTCCAGATAGGTCTGGCCCGAGGCGGCGGCATAGGCTTGATCCGTGAGGGCCTGATGGGGGACCTCCAACCAGAGCGCCGAGCCCAGCCCTTGCGCAGTGTCCTGCAGCCCGCCAAGGCACGAAAGCAACTGAGAAGCCTTGTCTGGAGCATCAGGGTAGTCAATGAGTGAGAGCTTGCCATAAGAGGGAAAGGCCAGATCCGACAGCAGTATGCAGTCGACCATGGGGCAGATTTCCTCAAGCAGCAGCGTAAGATAGGAGAGCGCCTGAGTGCGATAGGGGTCAAGGCTGCGCCGGTAGTTTCCGTCGAGAAAAGGAACGCCGCCCTCTACGCAGGTGCAGGCGTCAGGAAGGGCACCTGCCGCCAGATGGTCGAGAAAGGCGGAAAAGCGCCCGACCAGCAAAAGCCCGTTTTCACGGCACAGGATGCGCAGGGCCTCCAAATCAAAGGCATCTTCGGACATCGCCCTAGCGACTGCAGCGTTTTGCAGGGAGGATCGGTAGAGAATCTCCCCTCCCTGCTGCTTGAGATCCACCACAACGCCGGCCGCTCCGAGTTCGGCCGCCTCCCGTACGGCCGACGCCATGTCCTGCCGCACCCGCTCGGGGGAGAGCGTCAGCAGCAGCCCTTCAGGAAGGAGCCCTGCGGAATTTTCGGGCAGAGGGCTGTCCGAAGGGCCGTCGGAAGAGGTTTCCCCGTCGGACGAGGGAGCGTCGGACGAGGGAGCATCCGGCGGGGAGGGGGTGTTTGTGTTTGCCTCGTCGGCGGCAGGCTCCTCTTGCCCGTGCGTGGCCGTCAGATGGCTGACGGCCTCCCGGAAATTGGGGTCGGTGCGCCAGGAATACAGCAGGAAAAGTGCCGCCGGAAGAAGTATGGCGCACAAAATCCAGATCGGCCGCACGCGTTTTCTGCCGGTATAGCGACGTGGGATGCTGTTTTTGGGCATGGCTTACCTCCATAGATTGCTGAAAGCTGCTGAAAATTCCTGCCTTTATTATAGCGGGGTTTGTCCAGCGCCGCAACCACGAAAAAAGGCTCTTTCCCGGTCAAAAGGCCGGGTTTCCCGGAGACAGGGGAGGGGGTGGGGCGGCGATCCCGGCATGTGCGATGGCTACAGGTTGTGGAATTGCAGGGGAATATTGGGCAAAGGGGCGCATTTTGTCCAAATTCCCCCAGCGCTGCCGTTTCTTGCCCCTTGCATCGGGGCGCGGGCTTCCGATACTCTAAAAAAGAACGGCCTCCCCCTGCGGCACGATGGCGCGGGAGACCACATATAGTATAAGGAAGCACGGATTTCTTTGCAGTACATGGGGAGAGGAGCGATGAGATGAAGATTGAGATGCTGTGCGAGAACAAGGTCAAGCTGATGCTGGAGGCGGAGGATTTAAGCTATTACGGCCTGACCTTTGAGGAGATTGACTATGAACGTCCCGCGACACAGAGGGCGTTTCGCGATATGATGAGCCGGGTTCGGCGCGACGTGGGGTTTTCGTCGGAAGGCTGCCGGCTTCTGGTGGAGGCCCGGCCTGCCGAGGGAGGAGGCTGCATTCTGGTTGTGACCAAGCAGCCCCTGCAGCGCAAGGGACGCAGCTCGGTCCGTAAGGCGGGAGAGGGTAAAAGCGTGTTTCGCTTTGAGCAGGTCGACGACCTGCTCGACGCCCTGAACGGCCTGAAAAGGGTTCGGGAGGAGGAGACCAGGCTTTACCGCATGGAGGGCTGTTATTATGCAATGGTAAAAAACGACGGCAGCGCAGCCCGTCTGCTGCGGGAATTTGCAAGGGAATGCCCGTCGCGTACCGAAGGGCTGCTGGAGCAAAAGGGCGCTCCCATTGCACTTTGAAAGAATCGGAGCATGAAAAAGGCACGAAGGAGCTCTCTTCGCGCCTTTTTCATGTAAAAAAAGAAGCACCTCTGAGGAAAGGTGCCCCGGGGAAACGCAAGCGTCATGGCTCCCATGACGGCGAAGGGACATAAAGAAATGACGGGATTGAAGTTGTAAAAGATTGTCAGGGGGAGATGGCCTGCCACAGGCGCAGCTCGGAAAGTGCTGAGGCGGTGTCGGGCAGGCTGGAGGGGGCCTGGCAAAAGCGCCTGATACCGGTTGCCACGAGACGGGGCAGCAGCTCGGCAGGAGGCTCCCCGCACAGCGTAAGGGGAACCCCCTGCCGGGTTGCCTCGCGCACAGCTGCCGCAAGCATGTCAAACAGGGTGGGCTGGGGAATGTCGGCCCGCAGCAGGGCGTTGAGCCCAATGTGGGCAAAGTCGCAAAAAGAGAGCACTTCCGGCAGCAGCAAAAAGGCCTCTCTGGTTTCCAGCATGGCGCCGAAACGGGGCGGGAGCCCTCCTCGAAGAAGGGAGCACATCTGCTCGCGCAGCGCGCGCATCTGCCCCGGATGGGTGACGCCCGGCAGCAGAATCCCCAGTGTCTGGGTGGGAAGGGCTGAAAGCTGCGAGAGCTGGGCAGCGCGCAGACGCTCGGGATCTCCGTGCAGCAAATCGGCCTTGTCGGCTTCAAAGTCATACAGGCGGATGATGGTGTCGGTCGCCTTCATGGCAAGGGAATAGGCCGACGCACTGCGGGAGGGCGTCAGCGCCTCGGTGCGCAGCAGCCCGATGGGGAGGTCGGCCAAAATGGCCTGGCGAAGCCCGTCCATGCTCCAGACCGAGGCCGAAAAACGAATGAGCAGGCCGTCGGCCGTTGTCACCTGGGTGGGAATGGGCCCGATGTCGCCCGGCTCGCCAAAACAGATGCTGGCCCCCTCGGGCAGCGCCGGTGCAGACTCCACCAGCAGCAGAGGGATCGAGAGCTCCCGGGCAAAAATGGTCGTGTGGGACAAGAGCCCCTCCCGGGTGACAAGCAGTCCCTTGAGCTTGGGACGCAGCTCCTTGAGAGTGGAGATGTCCAGATGGTCTATCAGTAAAATCAGCGTTTTGCGCCGGGTCGAAGAGGCCGTCTCGGCGCTGGAGCAGTAGCGCCCTTTTGCGGCACCGGGCACCAGGGGAATGCCGTTGATTCGAGTTGTTTCCACACAGCTACCTCCAGCGAAAAGAGTCGAAAATACAACGGGGGCTTTTGCATTATCCCTATGCTACCCGACCTGTGCGGTGAAAAATGTCGAAAGGACGAAAGGAGGCAAAAAAAACCACCCCCGGCGGGGGTGGTTTTTTGTTTGAAAAAATCTCAAAGCAGCAGGACATCTTGGCAGGCTGCGGCAAGCAGCCCCTGGAACAGACCGTCACTGCGGTGCAATCGAGAAGCACCGGCAGGCGTTTTCGTAGGTCAGATGCGCCGTCTGCTCAAACGAAAGGCCCAGCACCTGCGCCATGGTTTCGCAGGTGTATCGAACATAGGAGGAGTCGTTTCGCTTGCCACGGTGGGGCACGGGGGTGAGGTAGGGCGCGTCGGTCTCAATCATGAGCCGGTCCTTGGGCACGGCGCGCAGCACCTCGTGGCTCTTGCGCGCATTGGCAAAGGTAATCACCCCGGTAAAGGAGAGATAAAAGCCCATGTCCACAAGCTCGCGCGCCATTTCCACCGAGCCTGAATAGCAGTGCACCACGCCACGGCAGCCGGCGTCCTTGAGCAGGGCCAGTGTGTCGGCATGGGCCTCGCGGTCGTGGATAATCACAGGCTTGTCCAGCACCTTTGCCAGACGAAGCTGGTAGGAAAATACGGCTCGCTGCAGGTCGCGCGGGGAGAGGTCGAGCGCGTAGTCCAGCCCGATCTCGCCCAGCGCCACGCATTTGGGATGGGCAAGCTGGGCGCGCAGGCGGTCGGACTGGTCGGGGGCAAAGCTCTTTGCCTCGTGGGGGTGGACGCCGGCGGCGGCATAGACAAAGGGGTAGCGCTCGGCGAGTGCAAGGCACTTGTCTGCCGAGTCGAGGTCGGAAGCGGCGCACAGGATGCGCGACACACCGCGCTGCGGCATGGAGGCCAGCAGCGCATCGCGGTCCGGGTCAAAGCGGGCATCGTCATAGTGGGCATGGGAGTCAAACAGCATGGAAAACACCTCCGAATAAAAAATCGCGGGGCGGCGGGGTACGCCCCGCCGCCCCGCCTTAAGAGACGGCGGCTGCCGCAAAAAGGTTGAGAGGGCCTTCGCGCAAGGCCGTATCCTGCGGGCCGCCCGGCCGGCCCCCTTTGGGGGGCCTTCCCGCCTGCAGGCCCCAAAAGAGGAGCCCAAAAGGAGAGAAGGGGGGATGTAAGGGGGAGCGGGCGGGAAGGATGCTTTTGCCGCGCAAAGGGCCTGCAGGCGTGCTGCCCGGGGCCTTGGTTCAAGGCCCCGGGAGCCGGGCGGCCCGGGCTTAGCGCACCTTGCGGCCGGGGGTGCAGTCGTCGGCAAAAATCAGCTTGCAGTCGTCCTTTGTGTTGTCGCAGGCCAGCAGCATGCCGTGGCTTTCCACGCCACGGAAGACGGCGGGCTTGAGGTTGGCCACGATGATGATGTGGCGGCCCACCAGCTCCTCGGGACGGTACCACGGGCGGATGGAGGAGGCAATGGTGCGGGTTTCGTCGCCCACCCTGAGGGTCAGCTTGAGCAGCTTGTCGGAATTGGGCACCACCTCGCAGGCCGTCACCTCGGCGACGCGCAGGTCGAGCTTGGCAAAGTCATCAATGGTGATTTCGGCGGGAGCCTCATCGTCGTGATGGGCCTTCTTGGCGGCCTTCTCGGCCTTCTTGGCAGCCTTCTCGGCCTCGGCGGCCCGCTTTTTCTTGTCCTTCTCCAGCGCGTCGAGCTCCTTTTCCAGGTCGATGCGGGGGAAGAGGATCTCGCCCTTGGAGGTGTGGAAGGCCTTGGTTGCGCCGAAATTGGCCGCGGTATCCCAGGCGCAGTCGGCTTCGTCGACACCCAGGCAGGACAAAATCTTGGCAGAGGTGTCGGGCATGGCGGGCTGGCACAGGATGGCCACGATGCGCAGTGCCTCACACAGGTTGTAGAGCACCTGCTGCAGGCGGCCGCGCGAGGCCTCGTCCTTGGCCAGCTTCCAGGGCATGGTCTCGTCGATATACTTGTTGGCGCGCGAGACCAGGCGGAAGACCTCGGAGAAGGCGCTTGAGAAGAGAAGCTGCTCCATGAGGCCGGCGTATTTGGACACGGCTTCGGCGGCCACGGCCTTGAGCTCGTCGTCAAGCGGGTCGGTGACGCCCGAAGCGGTAATCTCGTTGTTGAAATACTTTTCGCTCATGGTCAGCGTGCGGCTGACCAGGTTGCCCAGGTCGTTGGCCAGGTCGGAGTTGATGCGGTTGATAAGCGCCTCGTTGGAGAAGATGCCGTCCGAGCCGAAGGGCACCTCCCGCAGCAGGAAGTAGCGGATGGCGTCGGTGCCGTAGCGCTCGCACAGCACCAGGGGGTCTACCACATTGCCCTTGGACTTGCTCATCTTGCCGCCCTCAAGCAGCAGCCAGCCGTGGCCGAAGACCATCTCGGGCACCGGCAGGTCAAGCGCCATGAGCATGGCGGGCCAGATGATGGTGTGGAAGCGGACGATCTCCTTGCCCACAAGATGCACCTGCGCCGGCCAGTATTTGCGGTAAAGCGAGTCGTCGTCCGAGCCGTAGCCCAGCGCCGTGATATAGTTGGACAGCGCGTCGACCCAGACGTAGACGATGTGCTTGTCGTCGAAGGTGACGGGGATGCCCCACTTGAAGGAGGTGCGCGAGACGCACAAATCGTCAAGGCCGGGGCGGATGAAATTGGACAGCATCTCGTTGAGACGGCTTTGCGGCGAGATGAAGTTGGGGTTCTTCTCATACAGCTCTTCCAGCCGCTTTTGATACTTGGACAGACGGAAGAAGTAGCTCTCCTCCTTGGTCAGCTCCACCTCGCGTCCGCAGTCGGGGCATTTGCCGTCCACAAGCTGATGCTCGGTCCAAAAGGATTCGCAGGGCGTGCAGTACCAGCCCTCATATTCGTTTTTGTAGATGTCGCCTCTGTCGTAGAGCTCCTTGAAAATCTTTTGCACGGCCTTGACATGGTAGTCGTCGGTGGTGCGGATGAAGCGGTCGTTGCTGATGTTGAGCACCTTCCACAGCTCCAGAATGCCCTCGACGATGTCGTCGACATACTGCTTTGGGGTCTTGCCGGCCTCGATAGCCTTGCGCTCGATTTTCTGGCCGTGCTCGTCGGTGCCGGTCAGGAACATGACGTCGTAGCCTTCAAGGCGGCGAAAACGCGCCTCGGCGTCTGCCGCGACGGTGCAATAGGCGTGTCCGATGTGAAGATTGTCGGAAGGGTAGTAAATAGGAGTGGTAATATAATACGTCTTTTTGTCGCTCATAAGGGAATCCTCCTTTTTGGTTTTCTGGGGGAAGGGAAAGACAAAAAATTTTCAGGGGTTGTCCGGACTGTCGAAATTCCAGGGTAGGGGCGTGTCGTCCGAAGTGTCTCGCATGGTCTCGTTTTGACCGGAGGGGAAGGGGCTTTCGTCGGGGCAGGCAGTGTAGTGGGCCTGTCCGTCGCGCAGGCGGGAAGCCTCTTCCACATACTGACAGAAAAGCAGATTGGTCACGCTGCGGTAAGCGGATACGAAGAGAAAGGGAATGGGTAAAATCAGGATGGTGAAGATGCTTGAAAGCACGCCCGACTGAAAGTGAAAGGGAAGCGAGAGCAGCCAGCAGGCAAAGCCTGCCGCAAGCAGCCAGCCCATAAAGCTCAGTTGCAGCCAAAGTCCCTCCCACAGGTGCCCTTTCATCATGTGCACCCCCTGCCGGATCAGCACTCCGCAGGGCTGCTCGGGGTAGCGGTTGAGCAGATAGGAGGCCGGCAGGTAGCGCATCATCATCAGGCAAAATAAAATGCCGAGCGCCAAGGCAAGAAATACAAGGCCAAGCAGCATAAAGAAGGCCTGCGGAGAAACGTGTAGCAGCATGCCCGGCGTGACGGCCTGTCCGGTTCCGGGCAGCTCGTAAAAGAGCAGCCCGCCGGAAGGGGGCAGAAGCCAAATACCGCGCTGCGCCAGATGAAACATCAGGGCGGGAAAGCCCATGCACAGGGGCAGCAGAAAAAGCAGCATCCATCCCAGGATGCGAAGCCACAAAAGCAGCGCCATGAGCAGGGATTTGCCCAGACGGCGCAGCGAATCGAGCCAGCAGAAGACGGCCGACAGGGGCTCCCTCTCCCCGTCGGTCAGGGAGAGGAACCATGCCGCCACGCCAAAGCCGATCGGGACGGTGAGCAGTGTCTGCATCAGCCAGGTCAGCGAACTCAGACGGGTGTAGGTGTAAATCTGGGCAGCGGAAGCGGAAAAGAAATTGTCCCACGAAAGAAAGATGGGGGCAAGTCCCAGCAGGGTGGCCGTGGCGTACAGCAGCAGCGTAAAGCTGAGCTTCACAAACGCCGGAATCAGAAGCACCGCAACGGCCGGCTTCCAACTGCCCTTGAGCATTCGTTTGGCCATGCTCTTGAGATTGCAGCGGATTTGCGTTTTGTTGAGCATCGTAAAAAAACCCCTCTCACGCCCCGGGAGGGCGAAAGAATGTTGCGCCGGCCGGCGCCGCCTCGGACGGGGCGCCGGCCGGAATCGGTCAGGTTGGCACAGATCGGATATATTATAGTATTATAGCAAAATTTAGGGCCATTTCAATTGTGCGGCACAAAAAAATTCCGAAAATCCCTTTTCAGATTCCTGCCAAGCCAGCGCCCTAGCCCTTGTTGCTCTGCAGATACGCCACAATTCCGTTTGCAATGCCCTGCGCCTCAAGCGCAATGTACCGGTCGCTTGCCAGAGACTCATACTCGTTGGGATTGGAAACAAAGCCCAGCTCCACCAGGATGGAGGGGCATTCGTATACCCGGCAGACGGCAAGCCCCTGCATGGAGGTGCCCCGGCTGTAGGCGCCGGTGGCCGCCGTGACGCCGTCCTGCACGGCCTTGGCAAAGGGGCCCGAAAAATCCTCCGAATAGAGCGTCACGGTGCCGTAGCAGTCGCCGACGTTTGTCACATAGTCCACCGAGTTGTGGTGCAGCGACACGGCCAGCACCGGACGCGTTGCACGGATGGCGGCGGTGCGCTCGTCAAGCGTGACCGAGGCGTCGTCGTCCCGCGTGAGGATGACGGCGGCCCCCAGCGCTTCAAGCCTGTCGCGCAGCGCCAGCGCCGCGCGCAGGTTGAGGTCTTTTTCCATGTCGCCCGCCGTGCCGAGCGGCCCCGTGGCGCCGGCATCGCTGCCGCCGTGGCCGGGGTCGACCAGAATGGTCTTGCCGCTCAGGGGCTTGGTGCCCGCCGAGGCGGTGGGCGGGTTGCGGAAGGCCAGCGTCAGATAGCCGCCGTTGTAGGAGAAGGTGAAGCCGTAGAGCGCCGCCCCGGGCTTGTAGGTGAAGGTGTAAATCACGTTGTCGCCCGACTGACGGCAGGTGATGCTCTGGAAGAGCGGGTTGGAGGCCGTCAGCACCCGCGAGCGGGTGTCGGTGGTGTTGTAGAGCGTCAGCTCAAAGGCGTCGTCAAGCTCGCGCACGGTGTAGGCCGGGAAGACGGGCAGCTTCCACTGGATGGCGGTGGTGCGGCTGGTGGCAAAGCCGGTCACGGTGGTCACCAGGTTGACGGGCAGCGTGCGCCGCGAGGTGGTGACGTTTTCCTTGAGCGTCCAGCCGCCGTAGCGGAATTGATAATAGGTGTCGGTCTCCCAGACGATGTAATCGGTGGCCCCCTTGAAGAGGGAGGTCTTGCGCGAGGCCGAGGAGCTGTTGGAGTTTCGCATGATGGCGATGTCGCTGGAGATGGTGCCGACAAGCTGGCTGTCCTGCATGTAGCAGTAGACCGAATAGGGCGCCGTTTTGCTCACGGTCTGGCCGTTGTAGACAAAGGTGTAGACCGGCTTGCCCAGGTTGATGAGGCCGCGCCCACTGTGCTCGCGCATGGTCACGACGGCGGTGTATTTCTGCGAGGTCACGCTGCCCGACGACGACATGACGCTCTCGGGCTTCAAGGCGTAGACCGTGCCGTCCAGAAAGGCCGAGACCGAGGCGCCCTGCGGCGCCACGCAGGTCAGCGTGAAGGTCTCCCCGGGGGCGTAGCGGGAGTTGGCGGTGGGGAACAGGGTGCCCTCCACGAAGGCGGGGCTGTTGAGGGTATAGCTGATGCCGCCGCCCGACGAAGCCGACTTGCGGGTGATGGTGTAGGTCGTGGCCTTGCCCTGGTGCTCGAAGACAAAGGTGTTTTTTCCCATGTCAAGCGAAACATACAGGCAGAAGTAGCCCGACGGGGTGCGCTCGATTTCCTCCCCGTTGACATAGATGGGCTCGTCCGGCGCGCCGGCCCCGATGATGTAGCTCTTGGCACTGGTGGTCGAGCTGCCGTTTGACGGGGCGGCGATAATCAGCCGGTCGGCCGTGGGAGAGGAGGAGGAGAGCGCAGGGGCAGAGGCCTGCACGGAGCCTTCATCCTGCTGTGCAAAGACCGCCTTCAGCGAATCGGCAAGGCCGAGCGCGTTGGACTTGATTTTGGAGTAGCCATAAAAGAGCTCGCCCGAGACGCTGCCCAGCGACTGGTTGAGGGCGATCTGGCGGGGGATTTCCTGCGCGTCCTGCCAGCGTGTGCTCTCGCCCACCTGGTAGGCCGCATGGCCGATGTAGAGCTCCACGCCGGTGCCACGGCATACGTCGCTCCACCAGTTGGCCAGAATTTCATAGTCGCTGCCGCTCTGGCCGATGGTCCAGTAGAGCTGCGGGCAGATATAGTCGAGCAGCCCCTCCTTCACCCAGCCACGGGTGTCGGCATAGATGCTGCTGTAGCTTTCAAAACCGTTGGTGTCGGAGCCCAACACGTCGTTTTTGGCGTTGCGCCAGATGCCGCTCGGGGCAATGCCGAAGGCGCAGTCGGGGTCGATTTCCTTGATGGCCTCCGACACGCGCACCACCAGCTCGCGGGTGTTCGAGCGCCGCCAGTCGGCAAGCGAGAGCGAGCCGCCGTATTTGGCGTAGGTGGCGGCATCGTCAAAGGTTGCGGCGTAGCTTTTGCCGTCTTTGGTCACGCTGGGGGAGGGGTAGAAGTAGTCGTCAAAGTGGATGCCGGCGATGTCGTAGTTTTGCACCAGCTCCCTGACCCCCTCCACCACCAGCTCTATGGCCTCGGGATTGCCGGGGTCAAGGTAGAGCTTGCCGTCGTCATAGGCCACGGCGAGCGAGGGGTTTTCGCGCGCCGGATGCCCGAGCGGCAGGGCTGACACGTCGGTGTCGGGGTTTGCCACGCTGCCCTCGGTCAGACGGTAGGGGTTGATCCAGGCGTGCACCTCCATGCCCCGCAGGTCGGCCTGCTCAATCAGATAGGCAAGCGGGTCCCAGCCGGGGTTTTTGCCCGCCGTGCCGGTCAGCGACTTCGCCCAGGGGAAGACCGAGGAGTTGTAGTAGGCGTCGCCCGTCGGGCGCACCTGGAAGAAGACGGCGTTGAGCCCTGCGCCCTGCGCCGTGTCGAGAATGTCGACGAGCTCCTGCTTTTGGCCGGCCACCGTCGAGGTGTGGGGAAAGTCGATGGAATACACAGTGGCAATCCAGACGCCGCGAAGCGGCTGCTCCTGCTGCGCAAGGGCGGGGAAAAGGGCAAGGCCGGCGAGCAGCAGCGCGGTGACAAGCAGCAGCGCCGCGCGGCAAAACGATTTGGTTGTGGCGTGACGTTTCAAGTTGTTTCTCCTTTGATGGGGCATGCCCGAGATCTCTCTTTTTGGCAAAAAGACCGCGCGGCTGCGCCCTGTCTGTTGCGATTTCCTTTTTCTCTTTATATCTTCTGCCTTTCTGAAAAGCCTTTAAAAAGGCTATTTCCCATCCATGAGCTCGGCGATGCGCCGCTTGAGCGCCTGCACGGCCAAAGCGGGATCGTCAATGTCCGTCACCGACTGCTCCAGAGGACAGCTCCCGTTGCCGGTGCGGTTTTGGATCATGGGCACCAGGGTGCCGTATTCGTGAAACAGGCCGTGGGCCTTGAGCGCCTGCGCGGCCGGACGGCTCATGACGGCGCCGTAGACGGCCAGGGCCCCCGCGTGGATGAGCAGCATGGCGGCTGCCTTTCCAATCACGGTGTCTGCCACGGCGGCGCCGCGCAGCAGCTCGGGCGTGGCGTTGTAAACCGAAAGCAGGGGCTTGACCCCCATGCCCTTGCCGGTGGACACCACGGCGCCCTTTTGCACGACGGCGCAGGTGACGTCGGGCGGATTCAAGGCTTGCTTGGCGAGTGCCAGTTGCTGCTTCATGGGTGAATTCTCCCTTCCTTTTCTTTCTTTCGTGGGCTGTAGGGCCGGGGCCCCGACGCAGGGCGGCTGCGGAGAGGGCAGTGCGGCAGAAATGGCAAATGGCGGCCGTGAGGGAGCTATGCCTTGTGCCGCACCGTCTGACGCGCCTGCTCGAGCTGCAGGCGGGTGGGCATGGCCGACTGGGCCCCAAAGCCCGTGGTGGACAGAGAGGCCACCAGGTTGGCCTCGTCAACGGCCTGCGCAAAGGGCATGCCGCAGGCCAGCGCGTAGGCCAGGCCGCCGTTGAAAGAGTCGCCTGCGGCGGTGGTGTCGACCACCGGCACGTCATAGGTGGGATAGTGCATGAGCTCATCGCCCGTATAGACATACACGCCGTCGGCCCCCGCCTTGTTGATGACGGTTTTGACGCCCAGCGTCAGCAGCGCCCGGCAGGCCTGCCGCCGGCTGGCTGCATCGGAGACCTCGATGCCGGTGATTTCGCGCAGTTCGGTCTCGTTGGGCGTGATGATCCCGACATGGCACAGCAGCTCCTCCGAGAGCGGCGCGGCCGGAGCGGGATCCAGCATGACCAGCTTGCCCTGCCCGGCGCAGTATTCGGCTGCCCACAGGACGGTTTCCATTGGAATTTCAAGCTGCAGAAGCACAATTGCGGCTTCGTCGAGCAGGCGCTTGACGCGGCGCAGGTATTCTGGCGTCACGCTGCCGTTGGCGCCCGCCGCAATGCAGATGGCGTTTTGCCCACTGTCGTCCACCTGGATCACGGCACTGCCCGTGGGGAGCTCCGCATCGCGCTCCAGGCCGGCGCAGTTGACGCCGCAGCCCTCAAGATGACGGGAAATCTCCTCTCCAAAGGGGTCGCGCCCAATGCGGCCCAGCAGGCACACCTTCCCTCCCAGGCGGGCGGCCGCCACCGCCTGATTGGCCCCCTTGCCCCCGGGGGAAAACTGGAAATCCCTCCCCTTGAGCGTCTCTCCCGGACGGACAAACCGGGGCACGCGTATGCTGATGTCTGCATTGACAGAGCCAATCACGCAGATGGGCTGTTGCTGGCTGTTCATGGTGTTCCCTCCAAAACGGCGCCGGCAGGGGCGCCGAGAATGTGACACGATGCGCAAAGGGGATACGGGGCAGGGGCGTGCCGTCCCAAACGGGGCCCCTTGCGGCGCGGGGAAGTGCCGCCCTGCCTGCGGGGTGCGCGGGACAAGAAAGTCCGGCGGGGAAAGGGCACAGGGGGAAAAACGTGAAAATTTCCAAAGTGCAGGCACACAGTGCAAGGGCTGCTGCGGCATTCCCCCTTTTCCCCCAAGAGACGGGAAGGCCGGAAAATTTTTGATACGACTTCATATTTTACCATAAAAGGAGCCCTGCGGCAAGGGAAGCAAAAAGAAAAATGGGAGGGCGCTGTTGCGGGAGAGGGCGGGGTCTGGTATGATGAAGCAAACGAAAAGAAAGGGGAAAGCACCATGAAACTGACGGTTTTGGTCGACAACGCGGTGCCGGTCGGCTCCCCTTTGTACGGGGAATCGGGACTGGCCCTCTATCTGGAGTGCGACGGCAAGCGCCTGCTCTTTGACACCGGCGCGTCGGAGCTGCTCTTCCACAACGCCGCGCTGCTGGGCATCGACCTGCTGGCGCTCGACTACATCGTGCTCAGCCACCACCACTCCGACCACACGGGGGGCCTCGCGGCGCTGGCCGAAAAATACGCCGCCCTGCCCCTGGAGCGCCGCCCCGAGCTGGTCTTTCACCCCGACCTCTTCGCCGCGCGGGCCGCAGCGCACAACAGCCCCTGGCCGCCGCTTGTCCCCCTGCGCACGCTGTCTGACGTCTTTGCAACAACGCCTGTCACCTCAAAGCTGCGCCTGACCAAAGACCTCGCCTTTTTGAGCGGCATCCCGCGCACCAGCCATGAGCGCCAGAGGGTGTTTGACAGGCTGGTACGGGAGGACGGCAGCCTGGCGCCCGACACGGTGCCCGAAGAGGGGGTTCTGGCCTACCGGGGAAAGCAGGGGCTGGTCATTGTCACGGGCTGCACCCACTGCGGCGTCTGCAACGCGGTGCGGCACGTCAAGAGCATGACCGGGATTGACGCCGTGCAGGCGCTCGTGGGCGGCCTGCACCTGCCCGACCCGCCCGACGACACGCTGCCCTTCACCGCCGACATCCTGCTGCGGGAGGGCGTGCGTCAGGTGGTGGCCATGCACTGCACCGGCTTTGAAAGCGCCTGCTTTCTGGCAAATCGCCTGCCGGTCAGTGAGCTGCGTGCGGGTGAGCACATGTCCTTTGCCTGACGGGAAGAGACGCCTGTGAGGCAAGAGTCGCGCCGGCGGTCCCCGCCCCTCTTTTGGGGCGGCATATCTTGCGGCTGCCGCAGCGTTTGGCGGCAGAAAACGCCCTTTCCAAAGCTGCAGGGGAGCCCCCCTCTCCCAAAACGCAAAATCCGACAAGAACTGCAATGGGGAGGCATGGCTCCAAAAATATTGATGGGAAATCGCGGGAACCTGTCCAAAAGCTATGGGGGAATCGGGGAAAATAGAACCTCTTTTTTTCACAAAGAGAAAAAAAGGAAAAAGGATTTTTGTTTGAAATGTTTTGCGCGCTGCGCTATACTTTGGGAAAAGCCGGGCCGGCGGGAAGGGCTTTGCCCGCCAAAAGGGCCCGGGAAAAAAACGGAGGTGCGCAGCATGAATGAGTTTTGGAGAACCTTTTGGCTGGTGGCGCCCTTTTTGTCGGGCGCCCTGCAGCTCACCGCCACGGTGCTGGTCATCGCGGCCTGCCTGAAATACCTGTTTTCGGGCAGGAAGGAGCCGGCGGCTCCGGTGTCCGCATCCCCGCAGGCAGGCCCTGGCCCGGGCGGCAGCGACGGCTGACCTGCGGGCCGGCACAGCCCTGCCGGCCCGCAGGGGACGCAGGTAAGAAGCTCCAAACCTGAGAAAATCTGCTTCAAAAGGCGGAAGGGAGTCAATTTTGACGCCTCCTTTCCGCCTTTTGCATGCGTTCTGAAAGGAAAAATCCCATATTTTTTGAAAAAAAGACAGGAAGGGCACTTGACAAAAGGGCGATCTAGTCGTATTCTTGTATGCAATGATTCAAATTGCAGCCGCAGGACGATATGGAGGTATACGACAGTGATTGAATACGACAAAAATTCCCACCTGCTGACCGAAATCGAGCACAACTACGACTTGCAGGACGTCAAAGAGCCGCATCTGTACCGGGAGATTTTCCCCTACACGGAAATCCCAAAGTGTACCTTCAACCACCGGCTGTCCCCCATTGACCCGCCCAAGGAGATTTGGATTACCGACACCACCTTCCGCGACGGGCAGCAGAGCCGAGCGCCCTATACGCCCGAGCAGATCGTGCATCTCTACAAGCTGATGAGCAAGCTGGGCGGCCCCAAGGGAAAGATCCGCCAGTGCGAGTTCTTTCTCTACAGTGAGAAGGACAAGGAGGCGCTGCGGCGCTGTCAGGAGCTGGGCCTTCGCTTCCCCGAAATCACGGGCTGGATCCGCGCGACCCAAAAGGATTTTGAGCTGGCGCGCGACCTGGGGCTCAAGGAGTGCGGCATTCTGGTGAGCTGCTCGGACTACCACATTTTCAAAAAGCTTAAGAAAACCCGCGCACAGGCCATGAACGACTATCTCAAAGTGGTGTCGGACGCCATTGACGCGGGCATCAATCCGCGCTGCCATTTCGAAGACATCACGCGCGCCGATTTCTACGGCTTTGTCATCCCCTTTGCGCATCAGCTCCAGCTTCTCATGGAGAAGAGCGGGCGGCCCATCAAGATTCGCGCCTGCGACACGCTGGGCTACGGCATCCCCTATTCCGGGGCCTCCATGCCGCGCAGCGTGGCCGGCATCATTTACGGCCTGAGAAATTATGCGGGCTTTCCGCCCGAGCTGCTCGAGTGGCACGGCCACAACGACTTCTACAAGGCGGTGGTCAACTCGGCCACGGCCTGGCTCTACGGCGCCGCCTCGGTCAACTGCTCGCTGCTGGGCATCGGGGAGCGCACCGGCAACACGCCGCTCGAGGCCATGGTCATCGAGTATGCGCAGCTGCGCGGCACGCTCGACGGCATGGACCCCACCGTCATCCGCGAGATTGCCGACTACTACGAGACCGAGCTGGGCTACCAGATTCCGGCCAACACCCCCTTCGTAGGCAGAGACTTCAACATGACCCAGGCCGGCATCCATGCCGACGGGCTGCTCAAGGACGAGGAGATTTACAACATCTTTGATACCACCACCATTCTCAAGAGCCCGCCCAAGGTCTCGATTACGCAGACGTCGGGCGCGGCGGGCCTGGCCATGTGGCTGACGGGGCACTTAGGCTGCAAGGAGCATCCCGTGGACAAGGACGATCCGCGCGTCGTCAAGCTCAAGGAGTGGGTTGACGAGCAGTATGACAAGGGCCGCGTGACCATCATTGGAAACGCGGAGCTCGAGCAGGTTTGCAAAACGCTGGGCATCACAGCCTGAGGGGAGAGAGACGACATCATGGACACCATGAATATGACGCAAAAGCTCATCGCATCGCATCTCGTGTCGGGCAGCATGCAGCCCGGCGGGGAGATTGCCATTGCCATTGACCAGACGCTGACGCAGGACTCCACCGGCACCATGGCCTACCTGCAGTTTGAGGCCATGGGCATCGGGAAGGTCAAAACCAAGCGTTCGGTGGCCTACATCGACCACAACATGCTGCAGGCCGGCTTTGAAAATGCCGACGACCACAAATACATCGCCACCGTGACCAAAAAGCACGGCATCTGGTTTTCGCGTCCGGGCAACGGCATCTGTCATCAGGTGCATCTCGAGCGCTTTTCCAAGCCCGGGCAGACGCTGCTGGGCTCCGACAGCCACACCCCAACCTGCGGGGGCGTCGGCATGCTGGCCATCGGAGCCGGCGGGCTGGACGTGGCGGTGGCCATGGGCGGCGGGGCCTACCATGTGCTCATGCCGAAGGTCTGCCGTGTCTGGCTGGAGGGCTCGCTGCCGCCCATGGTGTCGGCCAAGGACATCATTTTGGAGGTGCTGCGCCGCCTGAGCGTCAAGGGCGGCGTGGGCCGTGTGATGGAGTATGCCGGGCCGGGCGTGGAGACGCTGTCGGTGCCCGAGCGCGCCACCATCGCCAATATGGGCGCCGAGCTGGGCGCCACCACCTCGGTTTTCCCCAGCGACGAGGTGACGCGTCAGTTCTTTGAGGCGCAGGGACGGCTGGGCGACTGGTCGCCGCTTGCCCCCGACGCCGACGCACAGTACGACGAGACCGTCACCATTGATTTGTCGGCCCTGGTGCCGCTTGCCGCCTGCCCCCACAGCCCGGACAACGTCAGCACGGTGGGCAGCCTGGCCGGCACCAAGGTGGATCAGGTCTGCATCGGAAGCTGCACCAACTCCTCGTTTGCCGACATGATGAAGGTGGCCGAGATCCTCAAGGGGCATACGGTGGCCGAAAACGTCAGCCTTGTCATTTCGCCAGGCTCGCGCCAGGTGCTGACCATGCTGGCCCAAAACGGGGCGCTGGCCACCATGGTGGCGGCCGGTGCGCGCATTCTCGAGAGCGCCTGCGGCCCCTGCATCGGCATGGGACAGGCCCCCGCCACCGACGCCGTCTCGCTGCGCACCTTCAACCGCAACTTCTGCGGACGCAGCGGAACGGCCTCCGCCAAGGTCTATCTGGTCAGCCCCGAGACGGCCGCCGTTTCGGCCATCACGGGCGTTGTGACCGACCCGCAGACGCTCCCCGTCGCCCCGCCCACGCTGCGGCCGCCCAAGTTTTTCGTCAACGACAACATGGTGGCGGCTCCCGCCCAAGAGGGCGAGCAGGTGGAGGTCGTGCGCGGCCCCAACATCAAGCCCTTCCCCGCCGGCTCCCCCATGGGAGAGCAGATCAAAGGCGAGGTCCTCATCAAGGTGGAGGACAACATCACCACCGACCACATCATGCCCTCCACGGCGGCGCTGCTGCCCTACCGCTCCAACATCCCCCATCTGGCAAACTACTGCCTGACCCCCTGCGACCCCGATTTCCCCGCGCGCGCCAAGCAGAAGGGCGGCGGCTTTATCGTGGGCGGCGCCAACTACGGCCAGGGCTCCAGCCGCGAGCACGCGGCGCTTGCCCCGCTCTACCTGGGCGTCAAGGGCGTTTTGGCCAAATCCTTTGCCCGCATCCATGCGGCAAACCTCATCAACAACGGCATCCTTCCCCTGGTACTTGAAAACGAGGCCGACTACGACGCGCTGTCGCAGGGCGACGCGCTGACCGTCGACAATGCCCGCGAGCAGGTCAGGGCCGCCGTGTCGGGCACGCCGGTCGTGGTGAACGCCCCCGGCGGGAAGAAGATTTTGACAAGGCTTGAAATTTCACAGCGCCAGGCCGACATGCTGCTGGCCGGCGGACTGCTCAACGCGACCAAGGAAGGAGTAAACAAGCATGCATAAAGTTACCCTGATTCCCGGAGACGGCATCGGCCCCGAAATTTCCTCGGCCGTGCGCCGCATCATCGACGCCTCGGGCGCTCCCATTGAGTGGGAGGTCGAGCAGGCCGGCGAAGCCCAGATGGAGCGCTGCGGCACTCCGCTCCCCCAAAGCGCCATCGACTCCATCAGGCGCACCGGCGTGGCCCTCAAGGGGCCCATCACGACCCCCGTGGGCACCGGGTTTCGCAGCGTCAACGTGGCACTGCGCAAGGAGCTTGACCTGTATGTCAACCTGCGCCCCGCCAAAAACTACCCCAACGTCAAGAGCCGCTACGAGAATGTCGACATCGTGCTGGTGCGCGAGAACACCGAAGACCTCTACGCCGGCGTGGAGCACATGGTGGGCAAGGACGCCGCCGAGAGCATCAAGATTTTCACGCGCGAAGGCTGCCGCCGCATCCTGCGCTATGCCTTTGAATACGCCGTTAACAACAAACGCCGCAAGGTCACGGCCGTGCACAAGGCCAACATCATGAAGTGCACCGACGGCATGTTCCTCGAAGAGGCGCGCGCCATGGCGCAGCAGTATCCGAACATCGAATTTGAAGACCGCATCGTCGACGCGCTGTGCATGAAGCTGGTGCAGACGCCCGAGATGTTCGACGTGCTGGTGCTGCCCAACCTCTATGGCGATATCGTCTCCGACCTGTGCGCCGGCCTGGTGGGAGGGCTTGGCGTTGCGCCGGGGGCAAACCTGGGCGAGCATGAGGCGGTGTTTGAGGCCATCCACGGCAGCGTGCCCCACCGTGCCGGCACCAATACGGCCAATCCCATGGCGCTGCTGCTGTCCGGCGTGATGATGCTGCGGCATCTCAAGGAGGAGCAGGCGGCGCAGCGTGTGGAGGATGCGCTGGTGGCCGTGATCCGTGAGGGAACCCACCTGCCGCAGGATCTCGGCGGGAAAACCGGCACGCAGGAGTTTGCCGACGCCATCATCGAAAAGCTGCGCTAAAGCCAATAAAAAAAGTATTGCGGCGCCCGCAAGGGCCCGGCCTGACAGGGCCGGCGGGCCTGCCGCAAAGATATCTCCCCTTAAGGGAAAAGCGCCCGAAAGGACGCTTTTCCCAAGGGGGTTGTGCCAGCCCGCCGCAGGGGATTTTCCCCTGCGGCGGGCTGGCGGCCTTATGGGGATTGGCCGCCGCGCGCCTGCGGTGTTTTTCCTTCACCGCAGGCGCGCGGCGGCTTTTCCCGTTGGGGCGGGAGGGCCTCAAAGACCGTGAAAAAGGGCGGGCAGGGGGGCCGGCAGCCTCTTTAGAGACAGCAAGCCGGGCATGGCATTTTGCGGCACAAGGGCCTCTTTTCCGCCCGCCGTCTTGCAGGCGCCGGGGGCTTTGCGTTGGCGAAGCCCTCCCCCGTCGGGAGGAGGCCCCCCAAAGCGCGCTGCCGTGTCGGCGGCGAGGAGGAAAAATTCATTGACGAAGCTGTGGCGCGGCGGTATAATAGAAAAACAATTGTCCTCTTTCCGGCAGTCAAAACGTCCCGCAAAGCGACGGGAAAAGGGCTGGCCTTCAATAGGGAGCTTCAGGTGAGCCTTCTGAAGGGGAAAGAGTGCAAAATAAAAAAGGAGGAAAGCGAAAATGGCAAAAGAGCTCAAAAAGGTCTACGAGCCGCAGGAAGTGGAAGACCGTCTGTATGCCCACTGGGAAGAACTTGGCTGTTTTAAGGCCGACAACAAAAGTAAGAAGGAGCCTTTTACCGTCGTAATTCCTCCGCCCAACGTGACGGGACAGCTCCACATGGGACATGCCATGGACGAGACCATCCAGGACATCCTGATTCGCTACAAGAAGCTGCGCGGCTACGAGACGCTGTGGCTGCCCGGCACCGACCACGCCGGCATCGCCACCCAGATCAAGGTGGAGGAAATGCTGCGCAAGGAGGGGCTGACACGCTATGATTTGGGCCGCGAGGCCTTTTTGGAAAGAGTGTGGGCCTGGAAGGAGAAATACGGCTCGACCATTATCAACCAGCTCAAGAAGCTGGGCAGCGCCTGCGACTGGAGCCGCGAGCGCTTCACCATGGACGAGGGCTGCTCGGCCGCCGTGCGCAAGGTCTTTGTCGACCTCTATGAAAAGGGCCTGATTTACCAGGGCAACCGCATCATCAACTGGTGCCCCAACTGCAAGACCGCCCTGTCGGACGTCGAGGTGGAGTACACCGAGAAGGCTGGCAGGCTGTGGCACATTGAATACAAGGTCAAGGACAGCGACGAGGTGGTGGTGTGCGCCACCACGCGGCCCGAGACCATGCTGGGCGACACCGGCATCGCCGTCAATCCCAACGACAAGCGGTATACCCATCTGGTGGGCAAAACCGCCATTTTGCCGCTTGTGGGCAGGGAGATCCCCATTTTTGCAGACGACTATGTGGAGATGGAGTTTGGCACGGGCTGCGTCAAGGTCACGCCCTCGCACGACCCAGACGACTTTGAGATGGGCCAGCGCCACGGGCTGGACTTCATTTTGGTCATCGACGAAAACGGCCGCATGACCGAGGGCTGCGGCAAGTATGCCGGCCTGGACCGCTACGAGGCGCGGCGCGTCATCGTGGAGGACCTCGAGGCGCAAGGGCTCCTGCGCAAGGTGGAGGAGCTGCCTCACAATGTCGGCGTGTGCTATCGCTGCGGCACCGACGTCGAGCCCATGACCTCGACGCAGTGGTTTGTCAAAATGAAGCCGCTGGCGCAGCCTGCCATTGAGGCGGTGCGCAAGGGCGACATCCGCTTTGTGCCGTCGCGCTTTGAAAACACCTATTTCAACTGGATGGAAAATGTGCGCGACTGGTGCATTTCCCGTCAGCTCTGGTGGGGCCACCGCATTCCCGCCTTTTACTGCGACGCCTGCGGCAAGATGTTTGTCAGCCGCGAGGACCTGACCGTGTGCCCCGACTGCGGCGCGCCCGTGCGTCAGGACGAGGACGTGCTCGACACCTGGTTCTCCTCGGCGCTGTGGCCCTTCTCCACGCTGGGCTGGCCCGAAAAGACCGACGATCTGGCCTATTTCTACCCCACCAGCACGCTGGTGACGGGGTATGACATCATCTTCTTCTGGGTGGCCCGCATGATTTTCTCAGGCCTTGAGCACATGGGGCAAAAGCCCTTCTCCGACGTGCTCATCCACGGCCTGGTGCGCGACGCGCAGGGCCGCAAGATGAGCAAGTCGCTGGGCAACGGCGTGGACCCGCTTGAGATCATCAAGCTCTACGGGGCCGACGCGCTGCGCTTTACGCTCATCACCGGCAACTCCCCGGGCAACGACACCCGCTTCAGCGCCGACAAGGTGGAGGCGGCGCGCAACTTTGCCAACAAGATTTGGAACGCCTCGCGCTTTGTGCTCATGAATCTGGAAGTGGAGGACACGGCGCTGCCGCCCCTGTCGCAGCTTGAGCCTGAAGACAAGTGGATTTTGTCCAAGATGAACCGCCTGGTGGAAGAGGTTACGGAAAACCTCGAGAGCTACGATCTGGGCGTGGCGCTCTCCAAGCTCTACGACTTTTTCTGGGACAGCTTTTGCGACTGGTATATCGAGCTGTGCAAGGCCCGCCTGTTTGCCGAGGACGACAACCCTCAGGCCAAGCTGACGGCACAGAGCGTGCTGGCCCATGTGCTGTTCGTGGCGCTGCGGCTGCTGCATCCCTTCATGCCCTTTATCACCGAGGAGCTCTACCTCTCGCTGCCCCATGAGAAGACCAGCATCATGTTTGAGAGCTGGCCTAAGCCCGACGATGCGCTGCGCTTTTCGGCGGACGAGGCCGACATGGAGAAAATCATGGGCGCCATCAACGCCATCCGTGCCCGCCGCTCCGAGATGAATGTGCCGCCGTCGCGCCGCGCCGCGCTCTTCATCGAGACAAAGGAGCACGACCTCTTTGCCGCAGGCATCCCCTTCTTCCAGAGGCTGGCCGGCATTTCGGAGGTCTCCTTTGAGCAGCCGCCGGCAGACGTCGTCACCATCGTGACAGACGGAGCGCGCCTCTTCATCCCCCTGGGGGACCTGGTCGACTTTGGGGCCGAGCTTGCCAGGCTGCAAAACGAGAAGAAGAAGCTGCACAAGGAGATTGAGCGGGCAGGTTCCAAGTTAAACAACCCCGGCTTTTTGGCCAAGGCGCCGGCCGAGGTGGTGGAAGAGGAGAAGACCAAGCTCGGGAAGTTTACCGCCATGCTCGAAAAGGTGGACGAGAGCATCGCAAAGCTCTCGGACAAGCAGAAATAAAAAAACAACAGGCAAACCGGGCCCGCCCTTCGCGCCGGCGCGAAGGGCGGGCCCGCCCGGCGGCGCGTATGCGCCGCCGGGCCTTTGCTCAAGTCAGGTATTTTGACACAAAAGGGGGAGGCGCCCATGACCAGAGACGAGGCGATCAATCTCATTCACAGCGCCTGGCGTCCGGGGGAAAAGTCCGGGCACCGGCGCATTTTGTATCTGCTGGGGCTTTTGGGCAATCCGCACAAGTCGCTGCGCTTTGTCCACATCGCAGGCACCAATGGCAAGGGCTCCACCGCAGCCATGCTCGACAGTATCCTGCGCGAGGCGGGCTACCGCACGGGGCGCTTTGTCTCCCCGTATCTCGAGCGCTTTGAGGAGCGCATCACGGTGGACGGCGTCCAGATCGAAGAGCGCGAGCTTGTGGCCTGCCTGGAGCAGGTGCAGGAGGCCTCTGCGCAAATGCAGAAGGACGGCCTGACCCCGCCCACCGAGTTTGAGACCGTGTTTGCCATCGCGCTGCTGCACTATGTCAGGCAGGGCTGCGAAATCGTGGTGCTCGAGGCGGGGCTGGGCGGCGCGCGTGACATCACCAACGTCATCGACACGCCGGAGGCCGCGGTGCTGACCTCCATTTCGATCGACCACACCCGTCAGCTCGGCGAGACGCTGGGCGACATCGCGCGCGACAAGGCCGGTATCATCAAGCCGGGCGGCCGCGTGGTGATTTACCCCGTGCAGGAGCCGGAGGTGGCCACCATCCTCATGGGGCGCGCCCTTGAGCAGGGCGCCCAGGCGGTGGTTCCCGTCATGACCGAGCTCGAAGTGACCTACTGCAGCCTCGACGGCAACGCCTTTACTTACCGGGGGGAGGCCTACGAGCTGCCTCTGCCGGGTATGCACCAGGCCACCAACGCCGTGACCGTGCTCGAGACGGTGGAGGTGCTGCGCGGCCGTGGGTTTGTGCTGCCCTATGAGGCGGTGGCGCGCGGCCTGGACAACACGCGCTTTGCCGGCCGCTTCGAGCTGGTGGGCGAGAACCCTCTGCGCATGGTGGACGGCGGGCATAACGCCGACGGCATGCAGACCCTGCAGCGCGCCGTGGAGCTGCTGCTGCGCCCCGAAATCGAGCGCCTGATCGTCATTTTTGGAATGATGGAGGATAAGAAGTGGGAGCCCTGCCTGGCCACGGCGGCCGACATGGCAGACATTCTCATCCTGACAAAAACGCCCGACCCGCGTTCGCTCGACCCCGCTCTGGCTGCCTCTTTGAGCACCTGCGCTGACACCAGGGTGGAGCCGCAGGGCAAAAAGGCGCTGGCGCTGGCGCGCAGCCTGGCAACCCCGTGCGACGGGATTTTGGTGTGCGGCTCCATTTACCTGGCAGGCGAGCTGCGGGCGGAGCTGGCGCGGGAATAGCCCCCTTGCGCAAGACGGCCCGCACGGACAGAAAATACCACTTTTTGGAATATCATCGCACAATCCGGCTCAAATCGACCGGCAGACAGCGGTATGGTGGGACAAGCACCGTATCGCTGTTTTTTTGTGCGCTTTTTTGCACTCTCAGGGCGGCGCAGAAAGAGGCCCTGGGCGCGATGCGGGAGAGGGGGCGCTTTGTGCGCACCCGAGCAAGGGGGGCGGACAAAGCGCCCCAAAAGGAGTGACGACATGAATTTGAAGCTGATGGAGGACAAGGGCACGCTGGTGGCGGCTGTCACGGGGGAGATCGACCACCACAACGCCCTGCTGCTGCGCGAGAAGGTCGACCGTCAGATTGCGGCCATGCGGCCGGCGGAGCTGTGCATCGACCTGTCGGGTGTGGAGTTTATGGACAGCTCGGGGCTGGGCTTTATCATGGGCCGCTACCGCAGCATGGCGGGACTTGGCGGCAAGGTCTCCGTAAAGGGGGCCAAGGGACGCGTGGAGGCCGTGCTGCAGATGGCGGGGGCCTACCGCTATGTTGAAAAAATCGAAGGGGGGAATCCGGTGTGACAGTCATCAATCAGGTCAAGCTGGTCTTGCCGGCCAAGTCTATCAATGAGAGCTATGCCCGTATTGCGGCGGCGGCGCTGGCCGCGCAGTTTGACCCCACGGTCGAGCAGCTCGCCGACGTGAAGACCGCCGTCAGCGAGGCTGTGACCAACGTCATCGTCCATGCCTACCGCGACAGAAAGGACGGGAAAATTTACATCACCATGAAGCTGACCCAAGATGGCAGAATTGTCATCGCCGTGCGCGATACCGGCTGCGGCATTGCCGACGTCTCTCAGGCGCGGCAGCCCTGCTTTACCACGGCGCCCGGCGAGGAGCGCAGCGGCATGGGCTTTTCCATTATGGAGACCTTCATGGATACGCTGCGCGTCAGCTCGAGGCCGGGGCGCGGCACCACCGTGACCATGAGCAAGAGGCTGCGGTGATGGAGGAGGAGAGGTGCCGGCGCACGGAGCTGCTCAGGGCGGCCAAGGCCGGAGACAAGGCGGCGTTTGACACTTTTTTTGAGGAAAACAAGGGGCTTGTGCGCATGGTGGTCTCCCGCTTTTCGGGGCGCGGCGCGGAATATGACGACCTCTTTCAGGTGGCCTGCATGGCCTTTGTCAAGGCGGTGGCGGGCTTCGAGCTGTCGGCCGGAGTGCAGTTTTCCACCTATGCCGTGCCCGTGATGCTGGGGGAGGTGCGGCGGTACTTCCGGGACAACGGGGCGCTGCGCGTCAGCCGCAGCATCAGGGAGCAGGCCCACAGGCTTGCGGCGCTGCGCGAGAGCCTCTCCTTTTCGCTGGGCAGGGAGCCCAGCGTGAGGGAGCTGGCCGAGGCTTCGGGGATGGAGCCTGAGAGCGTGGCCATGGCGCTGGATTCGCTGGCTCCCGTGCTGTCGCTTTCCTGCGCCGGCGAGGAGGGGGCAAGCCCGCTCTTTGAGCTGCTGGGCGACGACCCCACGCAGAGCATGCTGGACAAGGCGGCGGTGGGGGCTGCACTCGACAGGCTGCCGGAGCGGCAGAAAAAGCTGGTTTTGCTGCGGTATTACCGCAGCAAAACCCAACAGGAGACAGCAAGAGAGCTCGGCATTTCGCAGGTGCAGGTGTCGCGCCTGGAAAAAAAGGCGCTGGCCGCCCTGCGGGAGTTGCTGGCATAACAAGCTGGCTGCAGGTTTGCCTTTGGCAAACCTGCAGCCAGGGGGGCCCGCCAGGGGAGGCCGGGGCAGATTGCCCTCGGCTTTCCCCTGGCGGGCCCCTGCTGCGTGCCGGCCTTTGGGGCCAGCATACAGCGCTCACACTTGGCAGCAGTTTGCCCGCTTCGCGCAGGGCGCACTGCAAAAGGAGGGGCAAAGGAAGGGCGGGGGTGTTGTTTTGATTGCTTTTTGCCCTAAAACAAGATATAATAACAAGGTTAGAAAAGACAGGGAAGGGAGGAGCCGGCATGGAACATCTGGCGCAGCGATACCTGGCGGCGCGGCGGGCCGTTTTGGAGGCGCCCTTTGCCGCCATGAACCCCTCGCAGAGGGCGGCGGTGCTGGCCCCGCCCGTGCCCATGCTGATTTTGGCGGGAGCAGGCAGTGGCAAGACCACGGTGCTGGTCAACCGCATTGCCTACCTGCTTCGCTTCGGCCCCATTTACCAGGACGAGAGCATTCCCGAAGGCTTAAGCGAGCTGACGGTGGACATTCTGGAGGAATACGCCAAGGAGCCGGAGCCCGGGATGGAGAGCGAGATTTTGCGCCTTGTGGGGGCAAAGCCGGTCAGGCCGTGGAGCGTGCTGGCCGTCACCTTCACCAACAAGGCGGCGCGCGAGCTCAAGGAGCGGCTGAGCGTGCAGGTGGGGCCGGGCGGCGACCAGGTGGTGGCCGGCACCTTTCACTCGCTGTGCGCGCGCATTTTGCGAAAAGATGCCGACTGTCTGGGCTACCCGAAAGACTTTACCATTTACGATACCGACGATTCCCGCCGCCTCATGAAGGAGTGCATCCGCGAGGCGGGGCTTGACGACAAGAAATTCCCCCCTCCCAAGATGCTGGGCATCATCGGCAGGGCCAAGGACGCGCTGCAGGGGCCTGAGGAGTTTGCCGCCCAGTACAAAGACGATTTCGGCATGCGCCACGCCATAAAGCTCTATGCCGCCTACCAGGCGCGCCTGGCGGCGGCCGGCGCCATGGATTTTGACGACCTCATTTTCCTGACCGTGCGGCTGCTGCGGCAGGAGCCCGAGCTGCGCGAGTACTATGCAAGGCGCTTTGCCTTTGTCATGGTCGACGAGTATCAGGACACCAACCATGCGCAGTTTGTGCTCACCGAGCTGCTGTCGTCGGGCGGCGTGCTCATGGTGGTGGGCGACGACGACCAGTCCATCTACAAATTCCGGGGCGCCACCATCGAGAATATCCTGAGCTTTGAGCGCCGCCACCGCGACGCGGCGGTGGTGCGCCTGGAGCAGAACTACCGCTCCACCGGCACCATTTTGGACTGTGCCAACGGGACCATTGCCAACAACCTGGGCCGCAAGGGCAAGCGGCTGTGGACGCAAAACGAGCGCGGCGAGCCGGCGCGCCTGTATGTGGCGCAGGACTCTTATGACGAGGCCCGCTTCATCGCCGAGACCGTGCTCGACACCTGTGCAAGGGAGGCGCGCGACTACGGTGACTTTGCCGTGCTCTACCGCACCAATGCGCAGTCGGCCGCCATTGAGGAGGCGCTGCTCAAGTCTGGCGTGCCCTACCGCATTTACGGGGGCATGAAGTTTTACGAGCGCAAGGAAGTCAAGGACGTGGTGTCGTATCTGACGGTGCTGGTCAATCCGCGCGACGATTTGCGGCTGCGCCGCATCCTCAACGAGCCAAAGCGCGGCATCGGGGACACCACGGTGGCGCTCATGGAGCAGCTGGCCGCAGCGTCGGGCCTGTCGCTGCTCGAGCTCATCGGGCGCTGCGGCGAGTTTCCCGAGCTGTCGCGCCAAAAAGAGCGGCTGACCGCCTTTTACGAGCTCATCGAGGAGCTGCGGGAGCTGTCGGAGCACCTGACGCCCTCGCTGCTGCTCGAGCAGGTGGTGGAGCGCACGGGCTATCTTGCCATGCTGCGCCAGCTTGACGCTGCCGACGGCCGCGAGCGCACCGCCAACATCGACACGCTGGCCGACAACATCCGAAATTACGAGCAGGGGGTCGACGCCCCCACGCTGGCCGGCTTCCTGGAGGGGGCGGCGCTTGCCACGGACCTCGACAACTACGAGGAGGGCGCCGGCAGCGTGTCGCTCATGACCATGCACTCGGCCAAGGGGCTTGAGTTTCCCATCGTGTTTTTGACCGGCATGGAGGAGGAGCTGTTCCCCTCCCAGCACGCGGCTTTGGATCCGGTGGAGCTCGAGGAGGAACGCCGGCTGTGCTATGTGGCCATCACACGGGCCAAGCAGAGGCTCTATCTCACGGCGGCCCGCCTGCGGCGCACCTACAATATGACGCGCCACACCACGCTCTCGCGCTTTCTGGGGGAGATTCCCAAGGAGCTGGTACAGGACGTCACCCCCGCGCCCGCGCCCCTCGGGCGGGGGGCCGGAGCCGCGCAGGGCGCAGCGCCGGGAGGGCGCACGGCGCCCCACGGGGGTGACCGCTTCAAAAGGCGCGCCGCAGCCGGTATGCAGTCGGCCTTTCTCGGCGGAGGCAGCGCGCCGGCCGGCGGCACGGACGGGGTGCGCTATGCCGCCGGGGAGAGTGTGGTACACAAGAAATTCGGCCGAGGCGTCGTCCGGGAGGTAAAGGATTCGGGCGGCGACCAGCTGCTGACCATAGAATTTGAAACGGTGGGCACCAAGCTGCTCATGGCGCGCTTTGCCGCCGCCATGCTCAAAAAGGAGGAGTAGGCCGCCATGTTTTTGTCCGACAACTGGGAGCAGTACCGCATTCTCGACACCTCCGGCGGCGAGAAGCTGGAGGACTGGAACGGCTACATACTGATCCGTCCCGACCCCCAGATTATCTGGGACACCCCCAGGAGGCATCCCCTGTGGCGGCGTGCCGAGGGGCACTACCGCCGCTCCGCCACCGGGGGCGGGCACTGGGACAACAGGGGCATGCCCGAAAGCTGGCTGCTGCGCTATGGGGATTTGACCTTTCAAATCAAGCCCATGGGCTTTAAGCACACGGGGGTTTTCCCCGAGCAGGCCTACAACTGGGACGCCTGCCGCCGCGCCATCGGGAAGGCCGGCCGCCCCGTTTCGGTGCTCAACCTGTTTGCCTATACGGGGGCGGCCACGCTGGCCTGCGCCAAGGCGGGGGCAAGCGTGTGCCATGTTGACGCAGCAAAGGGCATGGTGGCCTGGGCGAAGGAGAATGCGGCGCTGTCCGGCCTGTCGCAGGCGCCCGTGCGCTACATTGTGGACGACTGCAAGAAATTCGTGGAGCGCGAGATTCGGCGCGGCCGCCGGTATGACGCCGTGATTTTGGACCCGCCCTCCTACGGCCGGGGGCCTTCGGGAGAGGTGTGGAAGCTCGAGCAGTCCATTTTCCCTTTTTTGGAGCTGCTGGTGCAGGTGCTCAGCGACAGCCCGATTTTCGTGCTGCTCAATTCCTACACCACGGGGCTTTCGGCCTCGGTCATGGCCTGCCTGCTGGGCAAGACCGTCATGCCGCGCTTTGGCGGCAGGGTGTTTGCCGACGAGCTGGGCCTGCCGGTGGAGGATTCGCTGCCGCTTCCCTGCGGCAGCAGCGCCTGGTGGGTGCCGGACGCCCTGTAAAAAGAAAAAGACGGGCAAAAACGCCGTGCCCTTTTGTCAAGAGGGCTTTGGACGCCCGGCAGTCCCCCCTTTTTTCCGCCGGGTGCAACGGGGGACTCAGGCGGCATGTGCCAAAATGAGGAGTGAGCGCAAACCATGAACAAAACAGAGGATATGATTCAGACCATAGAGCTTGGCTTCTCCTATCCCGGAGAGGGCGGCGCCCCGGTGCTGCAGGGCGTGAGCCTGACGGTGGAGCGGGGGAGCTTTGTGGCCGTTTTGGGCCACAACGGCAGCGGCAAGTCCACGCTGGCCAAGCAGATGAACGCCGTGCTGCTTCCCACCGAGGGAAAGGTGCTCGTGGAGGGCATCGACACGAGGGAGGAGGCGCGTGTGTTCGAGGTGCGGCAGAAGGTGGGCCTTGCCTTTCAGAACCCCGACAACCAGATTGTGGCGACCATTGTGGAGGAGGATGTGGCCTTTGCGCCCGAGAACCTCAACATCCCGCAGGAGGAGACGGCGCGGCGCGTGGAGTATGCGCTGCGCGCCGTGGACATGTGGGAGTACCGCACCCACTCGGCGCACCAGCTGTCGGGCGGGCAGAAGCAGCGCGTGGCCATTGCCGGCATCATCGCCATGATGCCCCACTGCATCGTGCTCGACGAGCCCACCGCCATGCTCGACCCCGTGGGGCGCGAGGAGGTGCTCTCGACCGTCCGGCGGCTCAATCGGGAAAACGGCATCACCATTGTCATGATTACGCACTACATGAAGGAGGCCGCCATGGCCGACCGCGTGGTGGTGATGGACAAGGGGAAGGTTGTGCTTGACGGCACGCCGCGCGAGGTCTTTTCCGAGGTTGACTACCTCGAGAGCCTGGGCCTCGAGGCGCCGCAGGCCACTACGCTCATTCACCGGCTGCGCGGCGACTGCCCCTCCCTCCCGGCCGACGTGCTCGACGAGGAGGAGGCGGCGCAGGCAATCCTGCATCTGTTTGAGGGGGTGGCCGGATGAGCAGGCTGGAAGTGAAGGGCCTGACGCATGTCTACTCCAAGGGCACGCCCTTTGAGCGCACGGCCATCGAGGATTTGAATTTTACGGTGGAGTCCGGCGGGTTTGTCGGCATCATCGGCCACACCGGAAGCGGGAAGTCGACCATGGTGCAGCATCTCAACGGGCTCATGAAGCCCACGAGCGGCCAGGTGCTGCTCGACGGGAAGGATATCTGGGAAAAGCCCGAGGAAATCAGGGCCCTGCGCTTTCGGGTGGGGCTGGTGTTCCAATATCCCGAGTATCAGCTCTTTGAGGAAACGGTGTATAAGGACATCTCCTTTGGCCCGCGCAACATGGGGCTGGAGGAGCGGGAGATTGACGCACGGGTGCGCGAGGCCGCCCTGCTGTGCGGCGTGGGCGACGAGCTGCTTGAGCGCTCGCCCTTTGAGCTGTCGGGCGGGCAGAGGCGGCGCGTGGCCATTGCCGGTGTTCTGGCCATGCAGCCGGAGGTGCTCATCATGGACGAGCCGACGGCGGGGCTTGACCCCAGGGGGCGCGACGAGATTCTCTCGCATGTGCACCGCTACCACGAGCAGCGTGGCGCCACCGTGCTGCTGGTGTCGCACTCCATGGAGGATGTGGCGCGCCATGCCACCAGCGTGCTGGTGATGGAGCATGGCAAAATTGCCATGCACGGCAGCGTGTCCGAAGTCTTCTCCCGGGGGGAGCGGCTGTCGGAGCTGGGGCTTGCCGTGCCGCAGGTGACGGCCGTGTTTGCAAGGCTTGCCCGCGCGGGGCTGCCCGTTCCCACCGACGTCTTTACGGTGGAGCAGGGGGAAGCCGCGCTGCGCAGGCTGCTTCGGGAGAGGGGGGTCATTTCGTGAAGGACATCACACTCGGGCAGTTCTTTCCCGGAGACACCCTGATTCACCGGCTGGACGCCCGCGTCAAGCTGGTACTGGTGATTCTCTTTATCGTGGAGCTTTTTCTGGTCAAGACGCTGTGCGGCTTTGCCTTCATGGGCGTGCTGCTGGCCCTGGCGGTGGCAATTTCCAAAGTGCCCCCCAAAATGATGCTGCGCTCGCTCAAGCCCCTGCTGCTGCTGCTGGCCTTTACCTCCGTTCTCAACTTGTTTTACACCAAGGGAGACCCCCTGTTTACCATTTGGAAGCTGACGGCCTCGTGGCAGGGCCTGGAGCTGGCCCTCTTTATGATGCTGCGCATCTCGCTGCTCATCATGGCATCCTCCCTTCTGACCTACACCACCTCGCCCATCATGCTGACCGACGGCATGGAGCGCCTGATGGGGCCGCTCAAGGCCCTGCATGTGCCGGTGGGGGAGCTGGCAATGATGATGACCATTGCGCTGCGCTTCATCCCCCTTTTGGTGGAGGAGACCGACAAAATCATGTCGGCGCAGAAGGCCAGGGGAGCCGATTTTGAGTCGGGCGGCGTGCTCAAGCGCGCCAAGGCGCTCATCCCCATTCTGGTGCCGCTCTTTGTCTCCTCCTTCCGCAGGGCAGACGAGCTGGCGGTGGCCATGGAGTGCCGATGCTACCACACCTCCGGCCCGCGCAGCCGCCTGAAGGTCATGAAGATGTGCTTTCGCGACTATGTGGCGCTGGCCGTCATGCTGGCGGCCATCCCCGCCATCCTGCTTGGGACCAATCAGGTGCTCTTTTCCATCATACCGTCGGCCCTGGGCTGATATGGCAGGATTGATTCATGCGGGCGGGCCCCTGCGTCGGACGCAGGGGTTAGGGCGCAAAGCTCCCGCCGCAGCCGGGAGCGTGTTTGCGTGAAGGAGGCGTGTTACGGACCCCATGAGAAAGATTTTGCTGGAGCTCTCCTATCTGGGAGGGGCCTACGCCGGCTTTCAGGTGCAGAAAAACGCCCCCACGGTGCAGCAGACCGTGCAGGACGCGCTGGAGGCGCTGCTGTCGCAGCGCCCGCCCCTGACCGGCTGCTCGCGCACCGACGCCGGCGTGCACGCCAGGCGTTACTACGCCGCCTTCCCGACGGAGAGCCCCATTCCCGTGCAGCGCATCCCCGCAGCCCTCAATTTTCATCTTCCGAAGGACATCTCGGTGCTGGGGGCTTGCGAGGTGGACGAGGCCTTTCACCCGCGCTACGACGCGCTGGCCAAGACCTACCGCTACCGCATCTGGCTGCCTGCCTCGCGCAATGTGTTTGAGGCGCAGACCAGCTTCCACCACCCCCGCCCGGTCGACCTGCAGGCCTTTGTCCGGCTGGCGCCCCTCTTTGAGGGCACGCACGACTTCTGCGGCTTTGCGGGGTCGGGGGGCTCTGTCAAATCGACGGTGCGCACCGTCTACCGGTGCCGGGCCTTTGAGCAGGAGGGCATGCTGACGCTGGAAATCACGGGCAACGGCTTTCTCTACAACATGGTGCGCATCGTGGCGGGAACGCTGCTGGCCGCGGCGACGGGAGGGGATACGGACATTCTCTCCATTTTGCAAAGCAGGCAGCGCGGCAGGGCGGGCCCCACGGCGCCGGCCCATGGGCTGACGCTGTGGCAGGTCTTTTACCGGCCGGGGACGACCGGGTTTGAGCAGACGGAGGTGCCCTTTTGAAAAAAGAACCTTCAAATAAGAATGCGGGAAACGGCGCGGACGGCAAGGTGAGAGGCCCTGTCCTGGTGGACAACCGGGAGGCCCGCCGGCGCGCCCGCAAGGCCCGCAGGCGGCGGCGCATGGCGGCGGGGATTTTCCTGCTGGCGGCGCTGCTGCTCATGATTTTCCGCGAAGACATTGATTTTTACCGCCTGCGCCGCTACCTGACGGGGGAGGGGCAGGAGACGGTGGAACGTTTTGCGGTGGATTTCGACACAAATGGTGCGCTGGCACTGGGTGCCTCCAGGGAAAATGTGGTGCTGTGCTCAGGCTCGGTGCTTGCCGTTTACCGGCAGGATGGCAGCCAGCGGCTCAGTGAAACGGTGTCGCTTTCCAATCCGGCTATTGCAACAGCCGACCAATATGCGTTAGTATATGACCGTGGGGGAAGCAACGTCTACCTCGCGGGGGCGGGCTCGCTGTCCTGCACCATGGAGAGCGAGACGCCGGTTTTGACGGGCGACGTGGGAAAAAACGGCAGCTTTGCCATCGTCACGTCGCCGCCCGAGGCGCTGTCTGCGGTGGAGGTTTACAGCCGAGCAGGCAGGCTGCGCTACCGCTTTGTCTCCTCGAGCAGCTACATCAGCGGCGTGGCCGTCTCCAACGACGGGGACTGCCTGGCCGTGGCCGGCTTTTCGGTCAGCGAGGCAAAACTGAGCGGCGTGCTGCGTTTTCTCGACACCTCTTCCGAACAGCCGACCGCCGAGGTGCTGCTGCCCGACGAGCTCATTCTCGACATCGGGCGCACGGGCGACGCCCTGTTTGTGGTGACCGACTGTGCGCTGCGCATCTACGACCTCAAGAGCGGGCAGCTCGAGAGCGAAATCGGCTTTGACGGGCAGCATCTGCTGCACTACACGCTGTCGGACAGCGAGGGCGCCGTGCTGACGCTGGGCCGCTACACCGTGGGGCAGGGCAGCACGCTGCTGCACTACGGGGCGGACGGCGAGCTCAAGGGCAGCACCGTGCTCGAGCAGGACGTGCAGGCCCTTTCGGCGGGGCACGGCCGTGTTTTGGCCCTGCTGGGCGACGGCGCCATGCTCTTTGACGCCAATGCAGCCCTTTTGGAGGAGCGGCAGGTTGCCTCGGTCCGCGCAGGCGTGCTGCTCAAGGGCGGCGTGGCCGCACTGGTGGACGGAAGCGGCGTGGAGCTGCTCCCGTGATTTTTTTGGAAAGGAGCGTACTATGGGAGCTCTGCTGGATATTGTTTCAATTGTGATTTTGGTGGCGTGTGTCTGGTCGGCCGCCCGGCGAGGCTTTATCAAGACCATCATCGGCCTTGTGGGTACGCTGGCGGCTGTGGTGCTGGCGTCGGCCTTCGGCCCGGCGGCGGCCTCGGTTATCCGCACGCGGATGGTGGGCCCCTTTTTCGAAAGGACGGTGGGCGACTACCTGATGACCTACATGAGCGGCGTGGGCGAGAGCGCCGAGGCCTTTGCCGAGCAGTTCAACCAGCTGCTCGCCGAGATGCCCGAGGTGCTGGAGGCCTATCTGCGGCGCTTTTCGGTCAGCCCCGAGGAAGTGCGGCAGAGCTTTGAGTCCTCGGCGACCATCGAATCGGCCCGCGAGGCCGCCGTCTCGGCCATCAGCACGCCCCTGTCGCAGGCGGTGAGTAGCGCGCTGGGCTTTTTGCTGGTCTTTGTGGCGGCCCTGCTGCTCATCAAGCTGCTGACCGTGCTGCTTGACACCGCGGCAAAGCTGCCGGTGCTGCGCAGCGTCAACAAGGGCCTCGGCGTGGCGCTGGGCGCCCTGCAAGGCGTGGTGATTGTCTGCTTTTTTGCAGGCGTCATGACGCATCTGGCCCCCTTTTTGGAAAACTACATGACAACCGCATTCGACGCAAATACCATCAGCTCCACGCTGGTGTTCAAATACTTTTATGAGCTGAGCCCGTTTAAGAGGCTCTTGTAGGGCGGTGTGCAGCACCGTCCGAGCGCAGAAAAAAATTTAGTTTAGTTTGGAATCAGACGAGGTGAACATATGCTTTGCAGCCGCTGTAAAAAGAGAACCGCCGTTGTCTTCGTGACGCGGCAGGAGAATGACAAGACCATCAACGAGGGATACTGCCTTCTGTGCGCCAAGGAGCTGGGCATCCAGCCGGTCAACGACATGCTTGCGCAGATGGGCCTTGGCAGCGAGGAAATTGAGCAGATGGAAAACGAGCTTCAGGATTTTCTGGAGGGCAAGGTGGACGATGCCGACGGGCACGCACTGGCCATGCCGCCCTTTTTACAAAACATGCTCAAAAATCCCCAGATGTTTGCCATGGGGCCCTTCGGCGCCATGCAGCCGCCGCCCGGGCAGCAGCCGGCGCAGCAGCCGGCGCAGCAGGGGGAGACGCCGCGCCGCCCCGGCAGGAAGAAGGCGCAGCCAAAGCTGCTCGAGCAGTTTTGCATCAACTTGACCCAGCGCGCCAGGGAAGGGCGCCTGGACAAAATCGTGGGCCGCGAGCGCGAGACCGACCGCGTGCTGCAGATTCTCAACCGCCGCCAGAAAAACAACCCCTGCCTGATCGGCGAGCCCGGCGTTGGCAAGACGGCGGTGGCCGAGGGCCTTGCCATCCGCATCGCACAGGGCAGGGTTCCCGCCCGCCTGCAGGACAAGGAGATTTATCTGCTGGATCTGACCGCCCTTGTGGCCGGCACCCAGTTTCGCGGCCAGTTTGAAAGCCGCATCAAAAACCTGATCGCCGAAATCAAGGAGCAGGGCAACGTGATCTTGGTCATCGACGAGGTGCACACGCTGGTGTCGGCCGGCGAGGCCGAGGGCTCGATGTCGGCGGCCAATATCCTCAAGCCCGCCCTCTCAAGAGGCGAAATCCAGGTGATTGGTGCCACCACCTTCAACGAGTACCGCAAGTCGATTGAAAAGGACGCCGCGCTCGAGCGGCGCTTCCAGCCCGTCACCATCGAGGAGCCCTCGCTCAAGGACACGGTGGACATTCTCGAGGGCATCAAGAATTACTACGAGAGTTATCATCACGTCAGCATCGACCATGAGACGGTGGAGGCCGCCGTGCAGCTCTCGGAGCGCTATATCACCGACCGCTTTTTGCCCGACAAGGCCATCGACCTCATCGACGAGGCGGCCTCGCTGTGCAACATCCAGGACGAGGCCGGCAACAAGGCGCTGCTGCTGCGCCGCCGCATCGACGAGCTGAGTGAAAAGGAGGCGGCTCTCTCGCCAGACGACAGCAGCTTCTTCGAGTCGCGCGCCGAGCTGGTCAGCGAGCGCATGCGTCTTCAGGAGGAGCTCGACGGCCTTGAAAAGGAAAAGAAGGTGCTGCGCGTCACGCCGCAGCAGCTGGCGCAGGTGGTGGAGCTTTGGACCGGCATCCCGGCCGCCAAAATCGCGGAAAGCGAATTTGACAAGCTCAGCGCCCTGCCCGACGAGCTGCGCTCGCGCGTCGTGGGCCAGGAGGAGGCCATCGACGCCCTGGTGCGCGCCCTGCGCCGCAACCGCGCCGGCATCTCTGCCAAGCGCAAGCCGGCCTCCTTCATTTTCATCGGGCCGACCGGCGTGGGCAAGACCGAGCTGTGCAAGACGCTGGCGGGCGCCCTCTTTGACACGCCCGAGACCATGATCCGTCTTGACATGAGCGAATTTATGGAAAAGCACTCGGTGTCGCGCCTGATCGGCTCGCCGCCAGGCTACGTCGGCTACGACGAGGCGGGCCAGCTCACCGAAAAGGTGCGCCGCAAGCCCTACTGCGTCATCCTCTTTGACGAAATCGAGAAGGCGCACCCCGACGTGCTCAACGTCCTGCTGCAGATTCTTGACGACGGCCGCGTGACCGATTCGCACGGGCGCACCGTCAACTTTGAAAATACCGTCATCGTCATGACCAGCAACGCCGGAAGCGATCGCCGGGACACCCCGCTCGGCTTTGGCGGCACCACCGAGACGCGCAGCAGGGAAAAGGCGCTCAAGGCGCTCGAGAGCTTTCTGCGCCCCGAATTTATCAACCGCGTGGACGAGATCGTGGCCTTCCGCCCGCTCTCGAAGGAGGACTTCGTGAAGATTGCCGGCATCATGCTCGACGACCTGCAAAAGGCCGTGCAGCAAAACGGCCGAACTCTGACCATCGGCGAGGGCGTGGTGCAAAAGCTGGTGGAGGACTCCTACAGTGAAAAGTATGGGGCGCGCAATCTGCGCCGCGCCGTGGAAAAAGAGGTGGAAGACGCCCTGGCCATGCTCATTGTGGAGTCGCGCGGCAAGGACGTGGAGCACCTGACCGTGCAGCTCGAAGAGGGAAAAATCGTGGCAAGGTCGCTGGACAAAAAGGAGCTGCAGGCCTAAAGCCCTTTTGATGGCAAGGCTCCCTTTTCCCAAAGGGCCCTGTGGAAACAAGGCCTTTCCGAAATATTGCCCTGTGCAAAAACTGCCCCTTTTTGGACAGGGTGCGGGGGCCCTAAAGCCCTCTTTCTCCAAAGGCACAAAAAAGAACACCGCACGGCAAACGCCGTGCGGTGTTCTGGCTGGGATGGCTGGACTCGAACCAGCGGAATGCAGGAGTCAAAGTCCTGTGCCTTACCGACTTGGCTACATCCCAATGTGGAGGCGCCCTCAAAGGGGTAAAATGGGGGGGACGCAGGGTGTGCGTCCCCCTCGAAAAATGGGGTGGGTAAACGGATTCGAACCGTCGGCCTCCAGAGCCACAATCTGGCGCTCTAACCAACTGAGCTATACCCACCGAATCATTCAAGTGGCGCGCCCGAAGGGACTCGAACCCCTGGCCCACTGCTTAGAAGGCAGTTGCTCTATCCGGCTGAGCTACGGGCGCACATTGCGAAAATTTGTTGGAGCAGGTGATGGGAATCGAACCCACATGGCCAGCTTGGAAGGCTGGAGTTCTACCACTGAACTACACCTGCACGATACGCATATAAGATGCTTAATCAATTTACCACATCCATCCGAAAAAGTCAAGAGCGTTTTGGGATTCACAGACGCGCCGGCCCAAAGAAATGCATCGAGTCCGGCGGACGGCGCAAAACGGGGAAGGCGCATTAGAAAGGCGAGCGTGCAGCGCCGGCGGCCCGGTACAGTGAAAGGGCTTTTACGGGGCAGGTGTGCGGCGTTTGTGCAGGGTTTGCTAAACGGTGCGTTTCGTGTTATAATATCATCGGAAGAATATGCGTTTTTATGTCGAAGCGCCCTCTCGCGAGGGACGGGCGCTTTGAAACACCCTGCGGCACCCCGATTGAGGCGTGCCTTTTGTCATCATGGGAGGCAGTGCATGGAGCACAGGGCAGGAGAAGAAGCAATCAGGGCGGTGCTTGCCGCCCTGTTTTGGGCCGGGGAGGATGAGGCACGGCAGCAGGAAGACCTGCAGGAGCTGTCCCGCCTGGCCGAGACGGCGGGCTATACGGTCACGGGCATTTTGACACAGCAGCGCGGCAGCCCCGACGCGCGCACCTATTTGGGCGAGGGCAAGCTGCGTGAGCTGCGCGAGTTTGTGAAGGCAAACGAGGTCGAGCTCATCCTTTTTGACAACGAGCTCACCCCTTCGCAGATCAAAAATATTGAAAAGGCCTGCGACTGCCGCGTTTTTGACTACAGCATGCTGATCCTGGAGATTTTCCATCAGCATGCGCTCACCCGTGAGGGCAGGCTGCAAGTGGAGATGGCGCAGCTTCAGTATACGCTGCCGCGCCTGACCGGAAGAGGCATCGAGCTGTCGCGGCTGGGCGGCGGAGGCGGCGCAGGCGGCGCAGGCGCACGCCGAGGCAAGGGCGAGACGCTGCTCGAGCTGCAGAGGAGAAACGCGCGCAAGCGCATGGCGGCGCTGCGCGCAGAGCTTGCCGCGCTGCGCCGCACGAGAGCGGAGCAGCGCCGCGCGCGCATGAGGTCGGAGCTGCCGCGCGTGGCCATCATGGGTTATACCAATGCCGGCAAGTCCACGCTGCTCAACACGCTGACCGGAGCGGGGGTTTTGGCCGAGGACAAGCTCTTTGCCACGCTGGATCCCGTCACCAGGGTGCTGACGCTGCCGGGCGGCTCCAAGGTGCTGCTGTCGGACACGGTGGGCCTGATCCGCAATTTGCCCCACCACCTCATCGAGGCCTTTGCCTCCACGCTGGAGGAGGTGTCGCAGGCCGACCTGCTGCTGCATGTGGTCGATGTCTCAAATCCCGGGTGCGACGGGCAGATCGCGGTGTGCCAGGAGCTGATCGAGCAGCTTGGCGCCGGCCATCTCCCGGTGGTCACGGCGCTCAACAAAATAGATTTATGCAGCAGGGGGCAGCCTTTGCCTCACCTGCCGTGCAGTGTGGAAATTTCGGCGGCGACGGGGCGGGGCATTGACCGGCTGCTCGCCGTGATGGAGAGCACGCTGGCTAAGAGCCGTCAGACGGCGGAGCTGCTTTTCCCCTATGCGCAGGGCAAACTGGCAGAGCAGCTGCGCAGGCATGCCGAAATCCTCAAGCTCGAGTATCGGGAAGACGGGATTTTTCTCAAAGTGCGCGCCGCCCCGGCGGCACTGGGGCGCGTGGCGGCATGGCGCGTGCGCGCGGGGGAGCAGGGGGACTGCTGACGCGCCGGGGAGCCCGGTCTGGAGCACACAGGGGGGTTGAACATGTCGACACAACTGAGCTATCTGACGCTTGCCGGCGGCGGGCAGTCGCTGTATGAGGACCGCAAATCCCGCTTTCTGGGACACGCGGCGGCCGTTGCCACCGAAGAGCAGGCGCTTTGCTTTTTGAAATCGGTGCGCGAGACCTACCGCGACGCCAGCCACCACTGCTACGCCTGGCGGCTGCGCGACAACCACCTGGCGCGCTATTCCGACGACGGGGAGCCGGCCGGCACGGCGGGACTGCCCATGATGGAGGTGCTGACGGGGGGAGACATCGTCGACGTCATCGTGGTGGTGACGCGCTATTTCGGGGGCACGCTGCTGGGCACGGGCGGCCTTGTGCGCGCCTACACCAAGGCGGCGCAGCGAGCCGTGGCTGACGCCGGCGTGGCCCGCATGACGGCCTGCGACCTTGCCATGTGCGCCGTGGCCTACAACAAAAAGACGCAGGTGGAGGCCCTGATTGCGCAGCACGGCGGCGGCGTGGACGAGCTCGAATTCGGCGCCGACCTGCTGTATACCTACTATACGCCGGCAGCGCGCACAGACGGGTTTGAGGCGGCGCTCACCGAGCTCACGCTGGGGCAGGCGCAGCCCATCCGGGTGGAGCGGCAATACCGTGCGCTGCCGGTGCCCTGCGATTTTGAAAAATTTTGACAAAAGGGGAAGGAGTTTTGCAAAGCGCGTCGTATTGTCGTATTACAGGGGAGAAGCCGCCCCGTGCCTTCTGCCGGGAAGGACCGGCAGGGCAGGGCGGCGGCAGGACGCTGCGCGGCGCGGCCGCGAGAAGGGAGACATGCCTTGACTGACAGACAGGAACTTGAGCGCAGGGAGCATTTGTTTTTGGCGCCCTGGGCCACTTTTGCCGACGGCACGGCCGGCAGGCGCCGTCCCGAGCCGCCCTGTCCGCTTCGCACCGAGTTTGTGCGCGACCGCGACAGGATTGTCCACTGCAAGTCCTTTCGCCGGCTCAAGCACAAGACGCAGGTTTTCCTGTCGCCCGAGGGCGACCATTACCGCACGCGTCTGACCCACACGCTGGAGGTGGCGCAGATTGCGCGCACCATCGCCAGGGCGCTGGCGCTCAACGAAGACCTCACCGAGGCCATCTGCCTGGGCCACGACCTCGGGCACACCCCCTTTGGCCACTCGGGGGAGGAGATGCTCAATTCGCTGTCGAGCACCGGCTTTACCCACTATGAGCAGAGCCTGAGGGTGGCGGACGTTTTGGAGAAGGAGCGCTGCGGCCTCAACCTGACGCAGGAGGTGCGAGACGGTATCCTCTGCCACTCGCTGCGCGACGCCGCCGCCACGCCCGAGGGCCGGCTGGTCTACTGGGCCGACCACATCGCCTATGTCAACCACGATATTGACGACGCCATCCGCGCCGGCGTGCTGCGCGAAAGCGACCTGCCGCCCATCGTCCCCGCCGTGCTGGGGAGCAGGCATTCGGTGCGCATCAACACCATGATTTGGAGCATGCTCGAGGGCAGCGTGCAGGGGGACGTCGGCATGACGCCGCCGGTGCTCGAAGCTTACGAGACGCTGCATGCCTTTTTGTTTGAGCGGGTGTATTTCAACCCCGTGGCCAAGGCCGAGGAGGGCAAGGCCAAGCAGGCCATCGGCGCCCTGTTTGAGCACTTTATGCAAAAGCCGCAGGAGCTGCCGCAGGAATACCAGAAATACATGGAGCAAGACGGGCTTGAGCGCGTGGTGCTCGACTACATCTCGGGCATGACCGACCGCTACTGCATCGCCCGCTTTGAAGAGATTTTCGTGCCCAAGGTGTGGCGGTAACAAGCGCCGCAGGCAGGGCTTTTGACAAAACAGAGAAAGGAGACGCGTCTTGGCCATTCCCCAGAGCTTTATCGAAGAGCTGAAGAGCCGTGTGGAAATTGAAGATTTGATCGGCGGCTATGTCAGGCTGCGGCGTCAGGGCAGCAACCTGACGGGGCTGTGCCCCTTTCACAGCGAGAAGTCGCCCTCCTTTACGGTGTTTGTGGGCAGCCAGAGCTACTACTGCTTCGGCTGCCACGCAGGGGGCGACGCCATCAATTTCGTGCGCGCCATGGAGCATCTCGACTATGTCGACGCCGTGAAGTTTTTGGCCGACCGAGCAGGGATGACGGTGCCGCAGGAGGAGGGGTCGCGGGAGAGCGCCGCCCAGCGCGCCGACATCCTGGAGCTCAACAAGACGGCGGCGCGCTGGTTTCACGAGCAGCTGCGCAAAACGCCGCAGGCGGTGCGCTATCTGTCGGGCAGGGGGCTTTCCGAAAAGACCATCCTGCACTTTGGCCTGGGCTACGCGCCCGAGGGGTGGGACAACCTGCTGCGTCATCTGGAGCAAAAGGGCTACACCATGCCCGATGTGAAGCGCGCGGGACTTGCCGCCGTCAACCAGAGCGGCAGGTATTACGACTATTTCAGGGGCCGCATCATGTTCCCCATCATCGACGTGCGGGGCGATGTGGTGGGCTTCGGCGGGCGCGTACTGGACGACAGCAAGCCAAAGTATCTCAACTCGCCCGATACGCCGGTCTTCAAGAAGAGCCGCAGCCTGTTTTCGCTGTGCAACGCCAAGGGCACGCGCGAGGGGCAGCTGATTTTGGCCGAAGGGTATCTCGACGTGATTTCGCTGTACCAGGCCGGCTTTGCGCAGGCCGTCGCCACGCTGGGCACGGCGCTGACCTCGGAGCAGGCCAGGCTCATGAACCGCTACGCAAAGGAGGTCGTCATCGCCTACGACATGGACGAGGCGGGCCGGCGCGCTACGCAGAGGGCGTCGGAGCTGCTGACGGCGGCGGGCCTCAAGGTGCGGGTGCTGCGGCTGGACGGGGCCAAGGACCCCGACGAATATCTGCGTACCCACGGGCCCGAGCGCCTCAGGGCGCAGCTTGGCCGCACCGAGGGCTATGTGGAGTACCAGCTGTCGCAGGCGGCAGCTGGCCTTGATTTGGAGGACGCGGCGGGCAGGGTGAGCTATCTCAAGGAGGCGGCTGCCATTTTGGCCCGGCTTGACAGCCCGGTCGAGCGCGACGTCTATGCCGGCCGTGTGGCCGCGCAGCTCGGCGTGGAGAAGGACAACCTGCTCACCGAGGCAAACCGTCTGCGCAAAAGCGACAGGAAAAAGGCGCAGCAGCAGGACCTCGTGCAGCAGCAGAGGCTGCTCAAGAGCGGTGTGGGCCGCGTTGACCCGGACAGGGCGCGCCATCTGAGGGCGTCGCGTGCGGAGGAGGGCATCCTGTGCCTGCTCTACGACCACCCCGACTACTATGACGAACTGGCAAAAGAGCTCTCGCCCGACGATTTTGTCACCCCCTTTCACCGCAGGGTGCTGGTTTCCATGGCAAACGCCATTGAAATGGGGGAGCGGCCCGACCTGTCGGGCTTTCGGGAGTTTTCCATTGAGGAAATCGGGGTGATCCAGGGCATTTTGCTGGGGCGCGAGCGTTTCTCGGGAACCAGGGAGGAGCTCAGGGAGCTCATGGAAACGCTGCAGCAGGAGCGCCGTCGCGGCGCCGCGCGGCAGCACAGGATGGACGACGAGGAGCTGCGGCGTTACCTGCAGTCCATGGGAGAGAGAAAATAAAAAACACACAGCATAGAAAAACACAGCGAGGAGTATGCAGACATGGCAACCGAAAAGAAGCTGACAGTGAGGGAACTGCTGGAGCAGGCAAAGGCGAAGGGGAGCATCTCGGGCAAGGAGCTGGTGGCCTACATCGACGAAAACGAGCTTGAGCTCGATACTATCGAAAAGCTGTATGAGAACCTGGAGACGAGCGGCGTCAAGATTGAGGACGACTATGAGGACATCAACTTAGCCGACCTTGAGACGCTGGAAATCGAGGAGCACGAGGAGCCCGAAATCGACGCCGTTTTGACCAGCGAGGGCCTTGCCATCGACGACCCTGTGCGGATGTATCTCAAGGAAATCGGCAAGGTGCCGCTTTTGACGTCGGAGCAGGAGATTGAGCTGGCCTGCCGCATGGCGGAGGGCGACGAGCAAGCCAAAAAGCAGCTGGCCGAGGCCAACCTGCGCCTGGTGGTCAGCATCGCCAAGCGCTATGTCGGGCGCGGCATGCTCTTTCTCGATTTGATTCAGGAGGGAAATCTCGGCCTCATCAAGGCGGTGGAAAAGTTCGACTACACCAAGGGGTATAAGTTTTCCACCTACGCCACCTGGTGGATCCGTCAGGCCATCACGCGCGCCATTGCCGACCAGGCCAGAACCATCCGCATCCCCGTGCACATGGTCGAGACCATCAACAAGGTGATGCGGGTGTCGCGTCAGCTGCTGCAGGAGCTGGGGCACGACCCCACCAGCGAGGAGATTGCGCGCGAAATGGGCATGTCGGTGGACAAGGTGCGTGAGATTTTGAAGATTGCCCAGGAGCCGGTGTCGCTCGAGACGCCCATCGGCGAGGAGGAGGACAGCCATCTGGGCGACTTCATCCCCGACGACGACGCGCCCGCCCCCTCGGAGGCCGCCTCCTACACGCTGCTCAAGGAGCAGCTCATTTCGGTGCTGGGTACGCTGACGCCCCGTGAGGAGCGGGTGCTCAAGCTGCGCTTCGGCCTGGAGGACGGCCGGGCCCGCACGCTGGAAGAGGTGGGCAAGGAATTCAACGTCACCAGAGAGAGGATCCGTCAGATTGAGGCCAAGGCGCTGCGAAAGCTGCGCCACCCCAGCCGCAGCAAGCGGCTCAAGGATTTCATGGAATAAGCCGGGCAAAAAGGAGGACGAGCCATGGAGCTTCTCAAACAGCGTATTTTGCAGGAGGCCAGCATGCTGCCGGGCAACGTGCTGTGCACCGACACCTTTATGAGCCATCGCATCGACGTGGCGCTCATCGACCGCATCGGAGAGGAGTTTTACCGTCTCTTCCGCGAGACGAGACCCGATAAAATTGTCACCGTGGAGGCGTCTGGCATTCCGGCGGCGCTGTCGGTGGCGCGATGCTTCGGCCTGTCGCTCATCGTGGCCAAAAAGGGGGGCGAGGTGTCGGGGGAAAACGACTACCGCGCCCATCTGCTCTCCTACTATGACAAGCAGGACTACAATTTGCGCGTTTCGCGCCTGCTTCTCGAGCGCGGCAGCCGCGTGCTGCTCATCGACGACTTTCTTGCCACCGGAAACACCGTGGGCGCTATGATGGAGATTTTCAAAACGGCGGGGGCCGAGCTGGTGGGCGTGGGCATCGTGGTGGAAAAGGGCTTTCAGCACGGCGGCGACGAGCTTCGCAGCAAGGACGTCAACCTTCAGAGCCTGTGCATTGTGGAGAGCATGGAAAACGGCATTACATTCAGAGAGTAAAAAAACGGAAAGTTCGAAAGACAGCGCCGTTGGCACAGCAGTGCGGCGTGGGAAGCCGAGCCGAGGCGAAGGTGCAAGGCGCCTTCGCCCCGGCCTTCTTTTTTCGGTCTTTGCCGCAATAGGGCGGGACGGTGGAAAAGCCTGGGTTGAGGAGACTTTGAGAAACGCCAAAGGGAGATGCGCGCGGGCCTGTATGTTGCGCAAGGCCTGCGCGGGCAAAGAGGCCGCCGCCAAGGGAATGGCACAAGGCAGAGGCGGACGGCGGAACGGAACAGACGGAAAAGAAGGCTGCCTGGGCCGGAAAATTGTCGCAGGAGCTGTTGACGCGGGCAGCGTTATCTGATATAATAACTTGCGCGCATTGCAAAATGGCGTGCCGCCTGATGTGTGCAGCAAGTCCCATTTTTTGAGCATATGGAGAGGTATCGAAGTGGTCATAACGGGGCTGACTCGAAATCAGTTTGCGCGAAAGCGCACGCGGGTTCGAATCCCGCCCTCTCCGCCAACAAAAAGTTCCTTGAAACCGTATGGTTTCAAGGGGCTTTTTTGTGTTTTTGTGCAAGGACGTTTTTGGAAAAAGGGGAGGCCTTCCTCTTTGAAAGGGAAATATGGGCCTTTGTCCATGGAAGGCTTGAAGCGGCAGGGGGATTTGTGGTACTCTTATAAAAACAAATGCCCTGAAGGGGGGAGATACTGCCGTGAATCTCTATGAGTCGGCCGAAAATTATCTGGAGACCATTTTAACGCTCAAGCAGCGCCTTGGCGTGGTGCGCTCCATCGACATTGCAAACGAACTGCAGTTTTCCAAGCCCAGTGTCAGCGTGGCCATGAAGAAGCTGCGTGAAAACGGATACATTGAGATGGATGCCGAAGGGTTTATCACACTGCTGCCGCCGGGAGAAGAGGTTGCGCGGCGCATCAGCGAGAGGCATGAGCTGCTCACCGAGTTCTTTGTGCGCCTGGGCGTCAGCCGTGAGGTCGCGGCGGCCGATGCCTGCAAGATCGAGCATGATTTGAGCGAGGAGACATTTCAGAAAATCAAGCTGCACGCGCAAAAAATCAGCGTGAAGTGACGGCTGTCGGCAAAGCCCGATGTCCCGGCTGCGCTTCCGCCTGACCGGGATGCCCGGCTTGGGGCCGTCAATCAGAAAAGGACGCAAGCTTGATGAGGCCGCCTTTCCGAAAGGGAAGGCGGCCTCTTTTTGTTTGCCGGGAGGGTGAACGGGTAAAGTGCCTTTTGGGATTTCTGGGATGGAACGGACATGCTGCAGTTGACATGGCGCAGGCGGCTGTCTGAAAAGACGTTTGGCAAAAGCCCTTTTGGAGGGCACAAAACAGGCGTTGGCAGAATACTGTGCAAGAGAGGATATCAGCAGCAGGGGGGACGAATGTGATGACCATTAGCTTGTGCATGATTGTCAAAAACGAGGAGGCGGTTCTGGCGCGGTGTTTGGACAGTGTGAAGGAGGCTGTCGACGAGATTGTCATTGTCGACACGGGCAGCACCGATAAGACAAAGGAAATCGCGGCGCAATATACCGATTTGGTTTACGATTTTGCGTGGGACGACGACTTTTCGGCGGCGCGCAACGCCTCGTTCTCCAAGGCGACAAAGGATTTCATCCTGTGGCTGGATGCCGACGACGTGCTGCTGCCTGACGACTGTCAGATGCTAAAGCAGCTCAAGCAGACGCTGCCAGATGACGTTGACGTTGTCATGATGCGCTACAACACCGCCTTTGACGAAAATTCAAACCCGACCTTTTTTTATTACAGAGAGCGCCTCGTTCGAAGAGGGCTGCCCTGCGCCTGGAAAGGGCGCGTGCACGAGGCCATTGAGCACGGCGGCAAAAAGCTTTATTCGGACATTGCCGTGACCCATCAGTCGGTGAAAAAGGTCTACAGCGAGCGAAATCTCAACATCTACCGCAGGCAGCTGCGTGAGGGTCCGCCCATGGCCCCGCGCGACACCTTTTATTACGCCAGGGAGCTCTACTATCACCGGTATTACGAGCAGGCCGAGCAGGTGCTCACAGAGTTTCTCGAGCAGGGGCGCGGATATTTGGAAAACAACCTTGAAGCCTGTAAAATTTTAGCCTATTGCCGGCTTGAGCAGGACCGGGTGAAAGAGGCGATGGAGGCGCTGAGCAGATCCTTTTGCTATGACGCGCCGCGCGCCGACTTCTGCTGCGAGCTGGGCAGCGCCTGGATGAAGCTGCAAAATTATAAGACAGCCGCATTTTGGTATGAGCTGGCCCGCACCCTGCCCAAAAAAGAGAAGAGCGGGGCCTTCATCAACGAGAACTGCTATGGGTATCTGCCCTGTATCCAGCTTTGCGTGTGCTACGACAGGCTTGGAGAGCATGAAAAAGCCTGCGAATTCAACCGGCTTGCCGGAACCTACCGGCCCAATTCACCGGCGTATTTGAAAAATTTGGAATACTTTGAGCGACTTTTTTCGAACTCCCGGAACTCTTTTTGAATACATTACAATGAGACAGTGCACATATCGTAACTGTTTTATACTACAGGTTAAGGAGCGTATGCTATGAATTGCAATGCGTACAGCAGAAATATCTGCCCGCAGTGCGGTAGGCATGTCAACTGTTGCACATGCTGTCACCCGGCTCCGTGTTGTCAAGGGCCCACAGGCCCGACAGGGCCCATGGGGCCGATGGGCCCCATGGGGCCGACGGGGCCGACCGGTCCGACCGGTGCAACGGGTGCCATGGGGCCGATGGGCCCGATGGGCCCTACCGGTGCAACCGGTGCAACAGGTGCCACCGGTGCAACAGGTGCCACCGGTGCGACCGGCGCAACAGGTGCCACGGGTCCCACCGGTGCGACGGGTGCGACCGGGGCTGCCGGCCCCGGTTTGAGCGAAGCGCAGGAATTTGTCCAGGGAGCCAGCTACCAGCAGGGTGATCTGGTGTTGTACAACGGATCGTTGTATACCGTGGATGTCAACAACCCCACGGGAACCCCGGGGAGCTCCCCTGATTTTACTCTGCTGACGGCGGCGGGCCCCACGGGCGCGACCGGTGCCACTGGCGCCACGGGTGCGACGGGCGCGACCGGCGCGGCGGGGACAAACGGACAGATGGGCCCGACCGGGCCCACGGGAGCCACCGGCCCGACCGGCCCGACCGGCGTAACGGGTGATACGGGCGCGACAGGCGCCACGGGTGCAACGGGTGACACGGGCGCAACGGGCGACACCGGCCCAACGGGAGCGACAGGGCCCACGGGGGCCACCGGCCCGACCGGGCCAACAGGTCCTACCGGCCCCACGGGTCCTACCGGCCCGACCGGCCCTACCGGCCCCACCGGAGAACCCGGCCCCGGGCTGAGCGATGCGCAGGAGTTTTCCCAGGGAACCGACTATCAGCAGGGTGATCTGGTATTTTACAACGGTTCGTTGTATTCGGTGGATATCAATGACCCGACGGGGACCCCGGGCAGCTCCGGCGACTTTACCCTGCTGACGGCCGCCGGCCCGACGGGGGCTACAGGCCCTACCGGGCCGACCGGCCCCACCGGCCCGACAGGCGACACCGGCCCGACGGGCGACACCGGTGCGACGGGTGCCGCCGGCCCGACAGGCGACACCGGCCCGACGGGCGACACCGGCCCGACAGGCCCTACCGGGCCGACCGGCCCCACCGGGCCAACCGGGCCGACCGGCCCCACCGGGGATGCCGGTGCTCAGGGGCTTGCCGGCCCTGCCGGGGAAAAGGGTGCGACGGGTGACACTGGCCCCACCGGGCCGACCGGTCCGACAGGCCCGACTGGCCCCACCGGCCCGACGGGCGAAGCCGGAATTGCCGGCGCGGTTTCAACCATTGCTGTGGGCACCGTCTCCACAGGAGATCCGGGAACCGAGGCCAGAGTGGTCAACTCCGGCGACGAGCACAACGCTATTTTCGACTTTGTGATTCCCAAGGGAGACGTCGGAACCATGGGGGTGCCGGAGGTGCTCGCGGTGACCGACATCAGAAGTCAGCGCACCCGGACGAACGGCGCCCTGTCCTTTGGCAGCACGCCGCTGTCCTCGGGAACGGCAATCACGCACGAGGCCGACAGCCCCGACATTGTCATCCATCAAAACGGAATCTACCAGATTTCGTTTTACGGCTCGGTCAGAATGAGTGGCTGCACCCAGGTTCCGGCCGCACTCAACGTGCATCTGTTCCAAAACAATGCGAGAATCGAAGGGGCGGTGTCCCGCCATGTCTTTGGCTCAAATGGGGAAATTGCCAGCATGGTCTTCTCCATGCCTGTGCGCGTCGACCATGTGCCCATGACGCTGCAGGTGCGCAGCAGCGCAGACGATTTCTCGTTTGAAAACGCCACTCTCACGGTGACGCGCCTGGGAGAGGAATGCTGAGCCTTTTGCAAAAAGCGCGGCATCGGCTCAAAACCAAATAGGAGAAAAAAGATTTTTTGGCGGGCAGGCGCAGCAGAAGCGGCGCCTGCCCGCTTCTTTGCTGCCGTTTTCATGCCGAGAGCCGGGAGAATCAGGAGCTGGGGTTGATTTTGAGGTGCCTAGGGGAGGGCTTTTAGGGCATATGGGCCTTGAAGGGGTGCGCCCCAGACAAAAAAACGCACATCCCGGCTTATTATAAAAGCCGGGATGTGCGAAAAGAGCTCAGCGCGCCATCCAGTTGCCACTGAGAAGGGCAAGCGCGTCGGCCGTTAGGGGGATGAGATCGCTTGCGTCGGCGTGGCGCAGGTGGAACTTGCGGTTGAGCGCGGCAAAGTGCTGCAGCCCGTAGCCGATGCGGTTGAGATAGGAGAAGACGCCGATGGCACCGGGCGAAAAGCTGTCGGCCTCGCTGCCGTAGAGCGCACGCAGGAAGGGAAGATCCAAAAAGAGCTCGTCTATCGTGCTGCCCATCTGGGCAAGATGGGGCGGCGTTTTTCCGGCCGCAACAAGCTCCCCGACTTTTTTGGCACTGGTGGCTGCCGCCATGGGGGCCCGGCACATGCCCACAAGGCGGATGTGGGGCGCGCCCAGCGCAAGCGCCTTGTAGACCTGATCCTCCATGGTAAAGCCGCCGGCAATAGCCACCGCCGGCAGGTCGAGCCCCTCGGCCGCCAGCTTTTTGAGAATGCCGGCCACCGTGCTCTCGAGCGCGACGGTGGGCAGGCCCCACTCGTTCATCATCTTGCAGGGGCTGTAGCCCGAGCCGCCGCCCGCTCCGTCAAAGGTCACAAGGTCAACGCCGCAGGCGCAGGCCAGCCGCAGCAGATGCTCAATGTCGACCGGGTCGTAGCCCGCCATCTTAAAGCAGACGTTTTGCATGCCCAGGCCGCGCAGATGCTCGATGCGCCTCAGCAGGCAGTCCTCACGCCACATGGGCAGCCGCCCAAAGGTGTGGAAGGCGGGACAGGCTCTCTTTTTCCAGGCCTCCTGCACGGCGGGATCCTCGGGATCGGGCAGCACGAGGAAACCGTGCTCCTTTTGCCTGAGGGCCTCCTCCAGCGTCCCGATGCGGTTGGCCGGCTGCGTGCCTTTGGCGGACTGCCCGAACTTAAACTCGATGGCCTTGGCCCCGCATTCCAAAATGGCGTAGTCCGACACGCCCTGCAGATCGTCGTCGTAGTTGGTCTGCAGCACGATTTGCCCAAAGCCCCGGTTGTATCGCTCAAAGGCGTCCAGCATCTCCTTTAGCTTGGGCGCATGCACAACCTTGCCCTTTTCATAGCGCAGCGAGGGGTCCTTGCTGACCGCGCCCTCCCCAATCACCGCGACAACGCCGGCCATGGCGGCCCCGGCAAAATAGTCCTGCCAGTTGAGCTTGATGACGGCCGGCAGGACAATGGGAAGGGCCAGCTTGACGGGGTGGGTGCGGCCGATGACGGTGTCAAGCCCGACGTGGTAAATGCTGGCAAGGTCGGGGTCTTCGGGGGCCCCCACTGCGCCGAAGACACGCCCGTTGATGTTGAAATGGGAATAGTCTACCGGATAGCGCTTTTCGGAGGCAATCTGATTGTCGCCCGTGGTGTTGGGGTAGACCATCTCCATGCCGCGCACGGCGGAAAGCCCGATTTCACAGGAGCCCAGGCAGTCCGCCGTGCACATGGCGCACATGCCGGAAAAGGTGCACGGGTGCGCGGCGTCGCGCAGGAAGGTGCGGTTGAAGCTGGAGCCGAGCAGAGGACTGTAAGACATACATGACACCCCTTTTTGGTAAGATTTGCTTCATTATAACATGCTTGGCCGCCCCCTGGCAGGGGAGAGAGGGCAAAGTTTCAAAAAAGAAGGGGAAAACCTCAAAGAGGAGCAAAAGCAGGTGCGGTGCGGAAAAAGGGAAAAGGCAGGACTGGCAGGATGAAAAGGGGAGAGGGGGGCGCAGCCGGAAGACGCGCAGCGCGCTCATGCGCCGCAAGGCGCAATATTTTTCTTTCGGGGGGGGGTTCCCCTCCCCGAAAGAAAAACAAGCCCCGCAGCAGGGCAGGAGGATCTGCCCTGCTGCGGGGCTTTGCGCGCTGCGCGCACCGGGCCCGCCCGCACAGGGAGGGCCCTCGCCAAGGAGCGGTTACGCGGCAGGCTGTTGCTGGTAAAAGCGAAGAGTGAGCGTGTCCTGCGAGCTGACGAGGGCAAGGCCGCCGCCCTCGCAGGCCCAGAGGTATTGCGTCGTGTCGTCCTGCTGGGTCTGGGCGGCTTCTCCAAGCGAGCCTTCAATGGTCTCCAGCCACTGCTCGCAGGTGCCGTCGACTTCGGCCGAGAAGTCGAGCAGGCAGCCCAGATCAATGGTGGCCAGAAAGGGGATGGACTGCCCAAACAGGGAGAGGGAATATTCGCGAAACAGGGTCTCCTGCGTCCCTTCTATCAGGGTGCGCTGGCCCTCGCCCAGCGTTTCGACAAGCTGCTGCTCAGGCTGCCCCAGCAGGGCGACGCAGTCGGCGATGGTCTGGGCGTCTTGCTGTGTGTCCTGACCGTTCTGGCCGTCGTCACAGGAGCAGCAGGCAAAGCAGAGCAGCCCGCATAGGAAAAGAGCCAACAGGCGTTGGGATGTTCTCATAAAAAACACGTCCTTTCCGAACAAATGAGGTTGAGCTGTTTTCTTGCAGGTTCAGCTCAAAAGGAACCTGCGCAAAGAGGTGTAGAGCCCCTGCAGGCAGGCCAGCAGCCCGCCCACAACCAGGGCGATCCCGATGGGGCTGATGAGAAAGGCCAGAACAATCAAAACAAGACCGCCGGCCACCGACAGCGAAAAGAGCATGGGGAAGGCGAGCAGCAGCAGCAGTGCCGCCAAAAGGCCCAGCACGAAGGTCGAAAGCCCGACAATGAGCTTGAGAAGGCCGACGACAATGGCCAAGAGCAGGACAAAGGGGGCGGCAAGAAGCTTCAAAAAGAACTCAAAAATGACAATTCACTCCTTTGAGGTGCAAGGGCCCTTAAAAGGCCGTCATGCGGAAAGGGTTAGCCGGCAAAGCCGGAAAAAGGGTGCGCGCCGGCTGTATATACCCAGCCTGCTCCCCTTTTTAGACGCAGCAAAATCAAAAAAGTTTATGCGCCCTGGCAGATTTTTCGCCCGCCCGGCGGACAATCTGCCATATTGCGGGCTGTGGGCGCGCTGTGCGTCAATGCCCTTTTTCTTATCATATCACAAAGTGAAGCCGATGGGAACGCGCCGCAGGGCAAAACAAAGGCCCACAAAAAGAGGGGCAGGCCAGAATAGGCTGCTGAAACGGAGCCTTTCCCGGCGGCAGGCGCTCCCGTGCCGGATTTGGATGCCGGGTGCGGTGCGGTAAAGGAAAAGCCTTGGAGCGGTGGGGTGAGGGAGCTGTTCAAGAGGGGAGGACGGGAACTTTTTTGCGGACGCACGGACGGGCGGAAAAGGACGCCGGGCCTGCCGGGGAGAGAAGGGGGAGCCTTGCCGTGCGGGGGAGCTCTGTGGTACAATAACAGACAAAGGACTTTCGGCTTTTTGCCCCTCAAGCGGCGGCGGGCCGGGAGCAGCCAGAAGGCCTGAAGGAGGTGGGGTGCCGTGAATCGAAGTGCCGATTTTCAAAAGGAGCGCGGGATGCAGCGTCTGCCGAGCTGGATGCTGGTTTTGCTGACCGGCGCAATGGTGGCGGCGGCCCTGCTGTTTTTGCTGGTGCCCTGGATGCAGAGCGGAGGGGAGCAGGCGGGATATCTCAGCCCTGTGGTGCTGGTGGACGGGCAGACGGCAGAGGTGCCGGAGCAGCTGCTGTATCACGAGGACGATGCGCTCTATCTGCATGCGCAAAATCTGGCGCAGGTGCTTTCCGGCGTGCAGCTCTCACGCGACGAATATGGGCAAACACCGGCGCTGCTGGTTTTCTGCACGGAGATCGGCTGCTCTGCCGCCGTTCTGGAAGACGGGAAGATGTGGCTGCTCGATGAGGCCGAGGAGCCCATGCTCACGCCCATGGCCCACAGGCCCCTGCTGCAGGGCGAGGATTTTCTGGTGCCCATTGAAGGGGCGTCGCTGGCCTTTTGCTGTGTGATTTCGTGGGACGAACAAAGCGGCGTGCTTTCTATCTTAACGCAGGAAACCGCGCTGGAGGAGACCGAAGCCCTGGTACAGTCCCAGGGATATGTTCTGCTGCCTGCCAGCACGTCGGCGGCGGAGCGGCAGCTTTTTTCGGGGGTCTTTCCCGTGCAAAGCGGGGAGGGCTCCACGCTGTTTTCCCGCAGGGCGGGGCCGCTTTTCCCGCCCATGGCGGGAAGCTTTGAGCGCTGTCATTACGGATACCGCTATGTCGGCGCCGACGGAATGGAAGGCCTTTACAGCATGGAAGGGGTGCAGCTTCTGCCCCCGCAGTATCAAAGCATTGTTTTTCTCGAGGTGGCGGCGGGGCTGGTCGTGACCACCGACGGGGCCGGGATGCAGCGCCTGTGGATGGTGTCGGACGGAGGGATCCTGCCCCTGACAAGCCAGGACTGCCTGGCAATCGGCCATGGCTACAGCGCCGGCGAGCAGCAGGAGGAGCAGCCGCACCTGCTGGAAAGCGAGCTCATCGCCGTCTGCCACGAGAACGGCCTCTGGGGAGTTTTGGATTGGGAGAGCGGGCGCATGTGCGTGCCCTGTGACTACGACGCCATTGGCGGATATATGGACGTGGGGCTGTTTGCCTATACGGTGGAGGGGGAAGCCTCGGCGCTGTCGGGAGTGCAGCCCACGCTCACGCTGTGGTATGAAACGGCCGAGACAAGAGGGCTTGTGGTGCAAAAAGACGGCCTTTGGGGTGTCGTCGACCTGGAAGGACAGGCCGTGGTGGAGTTTGCCTACGAGGCCATTTTTGCGGCGCCCTTCGGCGATGCGCCGGGGTGGTACGGCCTGCGCGACGGCGCCTATGAGCTTTTGGGCGAACTCAATGCGGGACAGCGCCCGGTGCTTGACGCGGCGGCGCAGGCGGCGCTGTCGGGCGCGGGACTGGTGCTGCTGGAGCGTCAGGAGCGCGGCGTGCTGGTGGCGGACACCGCCACGGGCACCGCATATCTGCTGCCCCACGACACGGGGGAGCGCCTGTTTGAAGATGCGCCCTTGTTTACCGTGGTCAATGTGGTTCAGCGAAACGGGGCGCTCGAGGTGTCGGGCGTTCCCATGCCGCCTTATGCGACCTTTCCCGTGGTCAGGGCGGGGGAGCAGCCCGCGCAAAGCGCGCTGGCCTATGCCGAGCAGCTTTTTTCGGGCATGCTCTATAGTGGCGGCGGACTGGGCCTGACCGACTATGCGCTGTCCGACGTGTCGGTGATGGAGGTGGGCGACGTCTACTACAGGCTGTCTTTGCAGGCGCAGGTGGTTCCCCAGAGGCAAAAGGACAGTGAGGCGGGCACCCTGTGGGGGGAGCCGGGGGAGGACGGCGTGTGCCGCCTGTCGCTTGAGACGGTGCTGTATCAGGCGGTCGGGCAGGACGGACAGGCCTACCTGTGCGCCGTGGGGCAGCAGGAGTATTCCCCCTTTGCCGAGCTGCCCGAAAAGGCTGCCGTGGAGACCACCGAATACCGCTACACGCCGGTGCCCCTGGAAAAACGGTATGCCGAGCTCATGGCGGGGGCCGTGGAGGAGCATGTCTTTTACGAGGACGAGCAGGCCACCTATATCGAGGAGCGCCGCCTTGTGCATACCGAGGGCGCCATGGGCTACAGCTATCGCATTACGGTGTCCCGGCTGGAGGACGGCCGGCGTACGACGCTGTTTGACATGCCCGATTCACTGGGGGATTTGAAGGTGATTGAACGCATGCAGCAGGGCCTGCTGGTGACGACCTGGCGGTACGCCTATGCCTCGTCGGGCTGGGAGGGCAGCGTGGGCTACCTGACAGACGAGGGCTTCTCCCCCCTGCTGGAGAGCGCCTTTTTCGTCGGGCGCAGAGACCAAAAATGCTACTTTGTGGGCCAGCGCGGCGAGGTGAGGGGCATTTACGCCATGAATTTGGAAAACGGCCGCCTGAGCCTGCTGTGCAGCCTGCCGGAAGACGCCTTTTCCACCGTGCGCCGCAGCCTCTTCTTACAGGCGATCAAGGAGGATCGCATGGTGCTGGCGTGGCCGGTGACGCAGGACGAGCACCGCTACGAGGTCTTCTCCATCTCCCTGCCCCAGGGGCAGACAACGCGCCTGTGGCCCTGTGAAGAGGCCTCGGGACAGACATGATGAGGCCGCCTGCTTTGAGGCTTTTTGAAGCGACGGCATCGATGCCGGGATGCGGCCGAATCTGCGCAAATGGGGACGCTGCGCGGCAAAACTCCCAAATTCTGCTTGACAAGCGCATAAAATCTAGTATACTACTTTGTAGTAGATAAGGAAGACCATGAGGGAGTAGTTTGCGCACCGGTTTGCCGCTGTGTTTCAAGTCAACATACATGGCGTCCTCTGGAGCCTGGCTTGGATGAAAGAACGAGACTCATGTATAGACTGCCACATGGTATTCTATACGTGGGTCTTTTTTATCGAAAAATTCAGGCGTAATGTGGACATAAGAAAGGATGAATGGAACGGATGAACTACTATCAGGAGAACGAAAACCGCGTTCTCGAGACCCTGCAGAGCGGCAGGGAGGGGCTGAGCGGCGCCCAGGCAAGGGAGCGGCTTGAGCGTCACGGGCCCAACAAGCTGCAGGAGGCGCCAAAGGATTCCCTGCTCATGCGGTTTTTGAAGCAGATGAACGACCCCATGACCATGATTTTGATTGCGGCGGCGGTGCTCTCGGGCGTTACGTCGTTTTATTCGGGGGAGAGCTTTGCCGACGTCGTCATCATCATGGCCGTGGTCATCATCAACGCGGCCCTTGGCGTGTATCAGGAGGGGCGCGCCGAAAAGGCCATTGAGGAGCTGCAGCAGATGGCGGCCTCCACCAGCCGTGTGCTGCGCGACGGAAACGTGGTCGTCGTCAGGAGCGAGGAGCTGGTGCCGGGAGACGTCGTGCTGCTCGAGGCGGGCGACGCCGTGCCGGCCGATGCACGCCTGATTGAGTGCGTCAGCCTCAAGCTCGAGGAGGCCGCCCTGACCGGAGAGAGCCTGCCGGTGGAGAAATCGCCCGAAAAGCTGGTGGGGGACGACATCCCCCTAGGTGACCGCAAAAACATGGTCTACCTGGGCAGCACCGTGGTCTACGGTCACGGCCGCGCCGTTGTGACCGGGACGGGCATGAACACCGAAATGGGCAAGATTGCCGGCGTGCTGGCCCAGGCCGGAAGCGGACAGACCCCTCTTCAGAGAAAGCTCAGCGAGCTCAGCAAAATTCTCACCTTCCTGGTGGTGGGTATCTGTGTGGTCATTTTCGGCTTTTCGGTGCTGCGCGCCGGAAGGCTGACCTTTGATTCTATGATCGACCTCTTCATGGTGGCGGTCAGCCTGGCGGTGGCCGCCATTCCCGAGGGCCTTGCCACGGTGGTCACCATTGTGCTGTCGATCGGCGTGACCAACATGTCCAAGCGAAACGCCATCATCCGCCGCCTGACAGCGGTGGAGACGCTGGGCTGTGCCCAGATCATCTGCAGCGACAAGACCGGCACGCTGACCCAAAACAAGATGACCGTGACCGAGTGCTACGGGGAGGACGAAAAGCTGCTTGCCACCGCCATGGCGCTGTGCTGCGATGTGGAGGTGTCGGCCTCGGGCGAGATGGTGGGAGACCCCACCGAGGTGGCCCTGGTCGCCTACGCCGAAAAAATCGGGCTGCCCAAGGCCGAGCTGACACGCAATATGCCGCGCGTGGCCGAGGCGCCCTTTGACAGCGTGCGCAAGATGATGAGCACGGTGCACAGCGTGGAGGGCAGCGTGGTGCAGTTCACCAAGGGCGCGCCCGACATCGTGCTCTCGCACTGCACCTCCTATTGGAAGGACGGGCAGGAGCACCCCATGACCGAGCAAAAGCGCCGTGAGATCCTTGCCGCCAACAAGGCCATGGCCGACAAGGCGCTGCGCGTTCTGGCGGTGGCGCTGCGGCGCTACGAGAAGATGCCCTCGGGGCTGACCCCCGAGAAGCTGGAAGAACAGCTCTGCTTTGTGGGGCTTGCCGGCATGATTGACCCCATCCGCCCCGAGGTCAAGGACGCCATCGTGGAATGCCGGGAGGCCGGCATCCGCCCCGTCATGATCACGGGCGACCACCTCGACACCGCCGTGGCCATCGCCAAGGAGCTGGGCATCCTGACAGACGGGCTTCAGGCCATGACGGGCAGCCAGCTTTCCGCCATGGATGACGACGAGCTGCTGGAAAACATCGAAAAATACGCCGTCTATGCGCGCGTGCAGCCCGAGCACAAGGTGCGCATTGTCGATGCCTGGCGCTCTAAGGGCTACGTCACGGCCATGACGGGCGACGGCGTCAACGATGCGCCCAGCCTCAAGCGCGCCGACATCGGCGTGGGCATGGGTATCACGGGCACAGACGTCACCAAAAACGTGGCCGACATGGTGCTGGCCGACGACAATTTTGCCACCATCGTGGGGGCCGTGGAAGAGGGCCGGCGCATCTACGACAACATCCGCAAGGCCATCCAGTTTTTGCTGGCCTCCAACATGAGCGAGGTGCTCAGCGTCTTTACCGCCACCATGCTGGGCTTTACCATCCTGCGCCCTGTACACCTGCTTTGGATCAACCTGATCACCGACTGCTTCCCCGCCCTTGCTCTTGGCATCGAAAAGGGGGAGGACAATCTGATGAAGCGCAAGCCGCGCAACCCCGCCGAGGGCGTGCTGGCTAAGGGGCTGGGGGTCGACGTGGTCTACCAGGGCGCGCTCATCACCATCCTGACGCTGACGGCCTATTTCGTAGGACATTACATGGAGTCGGGCGTCTGGGAAATTGCAGAATCGCCAGACGGCATCACCATGGCCTTTTTGACCATGAGCATGGCCGAGATTTTCCACAGCTTCAACATGAGAAGTCAGCGCGGCAGCATCTTCTCGCTGTCGAGCCACAACAAGGCGCTGTGGCTGGCCTTTGGAGCAAGCCTGCTTTCGACGCTGGCCGTCATCTATATCCCGGCGCTGGCGCGTGCCTTCCAGTTTGAGACCGTGAGTCTCGAGGAGTATATCGTCGCCATGCTGCTTGCCCTTTCCATCATCCCCATGGTGGAGATTGTCAAGGTCTTTTTGAGAAAAGACAAGAAGGAAGAAAAAAAGCCGGCGAAAAAGGCCTAAAGGAAAAGGCCACGGCAGGCTTTGTGCGGCAATGCGGACAAAAAGAGCAAGGAAAAAAGGCGGCCAGGCCCTTTGGGGCCTGGCCGCCTTTTGTTTCGGGATGCACGCAAAAACCGCCGGTTTTGCAGGGAGGGATTTCTAAAAGGCATTTTTTGCGCAGAAAAGACAGGGCAAAAGAGGCAGGATTGCGGGAAAACGGCGAAAAAAGGCCTTCTTGCGGGCGGCTCTTGTGGGGAGAGGCTTGTTGCTGCTATTTCTCAGGGACAATCTCAATCCAGTAGCCGTCGGGGTCGCTGATGAAATAGATGCCCATGGCCTCGTTTTCGTAGCAGATGGCTCCCATCTGCTCGTGCAGCCGGTGGGCTTCCTGCATGTCGGGCACCGACATGGCCAGGTGATACTCGCCCTCCCCCAGATCGTAGGGCTTCGTGCGGTCCTTCAGCCAGGTCAGCTCAAGACGAAAGTCGCTCTGCCCGTCGCCCAAAAAGACCAGCTTAAAGGAGCCGTCGGCTGCGGTTTTCTCCGAGACGGGGCGAAGCCCGAGCGCCTTGTCGTAAAAGGCAAGGCTTTTTTTAAGGTCGAGCACGTTGAAGTTGAAATGGTTGAATTTCATGGCAAGAGGCCTCCTGTGGTTGAATTTGGGAAGGGCTGCGCCTAGTCCAGAATGTGCACCCCGCCGACAAGCTCCTGCTCAAAGGCCTTTCGGTGGTGCTTCGTGTAAATGCCGGGCAGGCCGCCGGTGTGCAGGAAAATCACCTGCTCGCCGCGCCGCAGCTTGCCCTCCTTGACCATGTCGATCACGCCGGCAAAGGCCTTGCCGGTGTAGCAGGGGTCGAGAATGACGGCCTCCCTGCGGGCCATGAGGTAAATGGCCTGCCGCACCTCGGGACTGGGGTTGTTGTAACCCCCTCGGGTGTAGTCCGTCTGCACGTCAAACTCGTCGGCCGAGGCCGTGCAGTCAAGGCCCCAGGCCGCCTTTGCCTGCTCAAAATAGGCCAAAAGGCGCTGCTCAAGCCCGGGCTCCTGCGGCATGATGGAAATGCCGGTCAGACGCAGGGGCGAGCGCTCGTTTTTGAGGCCGCAGAACAGCCCCATATATGTCCCCATGCTGCCCACGCTGCACACCACCCGCGCGCCCGGAATGCCCTGTGCAAGCGCCTGCCCCGTCAGCTCGACGGCGCACTCATAGTACCCCAGCATGCCCAGCGTGTTGCTGCCCCCGATGGGGATTTCATAGACCTTCTCCCCTTGCGCCTCATAGCGGCTTTTCACCTGCGCCACCACCTGGGCATACTGCTCGGCGGCAGGGCGCCCGTCGTCTTTTTTGAGCACCACCTCGGCGCCCATGAGACGGTCGAGCAGGATGTTGGCCGAGACCTCCCCGGGATAGTCGTCCAGACACACGATGACGCACTTCATGCCGTATTTTGCCGCCACGGCCGCCGTCAGACGCCCGTGGTTGGTCTGCGCGCCGCCCATGGTGAGCAGCGTGGTGGCGCCCTGACGCTTCGCGTCGGCAAGCAGGTATTCGAGCTTGCGCAGCTTGTTGCCGCCCACGCCCAGATTGGTCAAGTCGTCGCGCTTGATGTAAAAGTCAAGGCCAAGCTCCTCCGAGATGCGAGGCAGCCGTTCCAAGGGGGTGGGGGTGTTCAAAAACGAGACCTTTTCCTGTCCGAAAAGCATGGGATCCCCTCCTGTCTGTGAAATGTTTGGCCGTGCGGCACTGCGTTTTTTCATATTTTCAGTATACCACACGGAAAAAAGGAAAAAAAGCGCATCCTAAAAAGAGGACTTGAGACCTGTATATTTGCACAAAGGGAAAGGGGGATTTTGCCGGATATGTAAAAAAGAGCGGACAGGCCTTGACAGCACGCTTTAGTAACTGTTAAAGTTACAGTAAAAGAGGCGCCTGTGCGGCGCCGTCAAATTCAAAAAGATACGGAGGAGACAACATGGCCATTCAGACATTGACAAAGGAAAACTTCACCAAAGAGGTGCGCCAGGCAAACGGACCGGTGCTGGTGGATTTTTGGGCGCCCTGGTGCGGCTACTGCCGCCGACTGTCCCCGACGCTGGACGCTCTGGCCCAGGAGTTTGAGGGAAAGCTTGACCTTGGCAAGGTGGATGTCGACGAGCAGCCCGAGCTGTCGGACGAATTTGAGATCATGACACTGCCAAGCCTTGTGCTCTTTCAAAACGGACAGGCTTCGGAGCCGCTTGTCAATCCGGCCTCCAAGGGGGAGATTGAGAGCTGGCTGGAGCAGCAGGGCGTCAGGTAGGAAAGAGGGCTGCGGAAAGAGCGGGGAGGGTGCCTCCCCGCAGGACGGAAGGGGCGGCAGGGCCGCCGGTGTGAAAGGAGAAAACGATGCTGCTTGAGGGAAAGGTGGCCATTGTGACGGGGGCGTCCCGGGGAATCGGGTTTGCCGTGGCGAAGGCCTATGCGTGCGAGGGCGCGCGTGTGGCCGTGTGCGGAAGCAGAGAGGAGACGGCGCAAAAGGCGGTGGCGCAGCTTCAAAAGCTGTGCCCCGGAGCGGAGTTTCTCCCCGTTGGGGTGGACGTGTCGGACGCAGACGCCATCCGCGCCATGGTGGCCCGGGTGGTGGAGCGCTGGGGCAAGATCGACATTCTGGTCAACAACGCCGGCATCACCGGGGCAAAGCCCATTTTCGACATGACCGACGAGGACTTTGAGAGCATGATTGACATCAACCTCACGGGGCCCTTCAAGTGCACCAGGGAGGTTGCCAAGGTCATGAAGCAGACCGGCGGCTGCATCATCAACACCAGCTCTCTGGTGGGAACCTACGCCAGCCGCATGCAGACGGCCTATGCGGCCTCCAAGTTCGGCATCAACGGCCTGACCAAGGCCTGCGCCAGGGAGCTGGGGCCCTATGGCATCCGGGTCAACGCGGTGGCGCCCGGCGTGGTGCAGACCGACATGGTGGCGCAGTCGGTCGACGAGCAGATGCTCGCGGCGCTCAAGGGCATGACGCCGCTTGGCCGCGTGGCGCAGCCGGACGAGCTGGCGGGGGCCTATGTCTATCTGGCCTCCGACGCCGCCTCCTTTACGACGGGCGCCATTCTGGCGGTCGACGGCGGCATCGTGATGTAGCTTACGGGAGGGAGAAGAGCATGCAGGACAACCATGTGGACGTGGCAATCGTGGGCGGCGGCCCGGGCGGCTATACGGCGGCGCTCTATTGTGCCAGGGCGGGGCTTGAAACGCTGGTGCTTGAAAAGCTGTCGGCCGGAGGGCAGATGGCCACCACCAGCCAGGTCGAAAACTACCCCGGCTTTGACGAGGGCATCGACGGCTTTGAGCTGGCCGAGAGAATGCAGCGCGGGGCGCAGCGCTTCGGCGCGCGCACCCTGCTTGCCGAGGTGACGGGGCTTGATTTGAAGAGCAGCCCCAAGGTGCTTGAGACCAGCGCCGGCAGGGTGACGGCCTTCGCCGTGATTTTGGCCACGGGGGCCTCGCCGCGCGCGCTGGGCGTGCAGCGCGAGGACTTCTTCAGAGGGCGGGGCGTGGCCTACTGCGCCACCTGCGACGGCATGATGTACCGGGGCAAGACGGTGGTCGTGGTGGGCGGAGGCAACTCGGCGGCCGAGGACGCGCGCTATCTGACGCGCATCTGCCGCAAGGTCTACCTCGTGCACCGCAGGGACACGCTGCGCGCCTCAAAGAGCTATCTCAGCGCGCTGGAGGGCGCCGACAACCTGGAATTTGTGTGGAATGCCACGGTGACGGCGCTGCAGGGGGAAAAGCGCCTGAGCGGCGTGACGGTGCGCGACACCGTCACGGGCGAGCTGCGCGACATCGCCTGCGACGGGCTGTTTGTGGCCATCGGCCGCGAGCCCAACACGGCGCTGTACCGGGACATGCTGCCGCTTGACGGGCAGGGATATCTCATTGCTGACGAGACCACAAAAACGGCGCTGCCCGGCGTCTTTGCCGTGGGGGACGTGCGCCAAAAGCCGCTGCGTCAGATTGTCACGGCGGCGGCCGACGGGGCGACGGCCTCCAAATTCGCGGAGGAATATCTGCAAGAGCAGGGGGAATCGGTGTGACGGCGGAATTTACCGTGGCGGTGCACGCGCTGGTCTACCTGCACCACCGGGGCGGCTGGCTGTCGAGCGAGGAGCTGGCCCAAAATGTGTGCACCAATCCGGCGCGCATCCGAAAGATCATGGCAAAGCTCAAAAAGGCGGGGCTGGTGCAGGCCCATGAGGGCCGCGTGAAGGGCGGCTACGCCTGCGTGCAGCGCGCGCCTGACATCTCGCTCGACGAGGTCTTTGCCGCCGTGGACGACAGGGTGGTCAAGAGCGCGTGGCGCTCGGGCGGGCCCGAGATGCCCTGCCTGATCGCCTCGGGCATGGCGGCCGTGATGGACGGGCTTTACGACGAGCTCGACGCCCTGTGCAGGCAAAAGCTCGCGCAGGTGACGCTGGGGGACGTGGAAAAACGACTGCATCTTCCGGGCAGGTGAGCGTCCCTGAAAGCTCTTCTTTCACACTTCCGGCAGGGACGGAAAAGGGCGGCAGCCGGAATGTTTTTGCCCCTTTTGCCGTATGATGCTGTATGAAATCGCGCTTTTGCAGGACGACGCGGGATATTTCGGGGGAATAAAGGCAGGAGGAATGGACGTATGGCATTGTTTGACAAGGTGTCCGGATTTGCAAAAAACGCATCGGACAAAACGGCCGTGATGTTTGAAACGGCCAAGCTCAACTCAAAAATCAGCGCACAGGAAAAGGCCATCGCCGCGCTGACCCTGCGTCTGGGCGAGTATTATCTGGCCCAGTGCGACGCAGGTACCCTGGCGGTGGAGGGAGAGGCGGCTGAGATCTGCGGCGAGATTGCAGCGTGCAGACAGAATATCGTATCACTGCAGGCCGAAATCGAGGCCGTCCGCGCGGCAAGGGACTTTGACGAATCGGACACGGGAGTCAAGTTCTGCCCCGAGTGCGGCGAGGCGCTGGCCTCCGAGGCCAGATTTTGCCCCCGGTGCGGAACAAAGCAGGAATAAGCCTTTCTTGCCTGTAAGAAAAGAGGCCTTGAGAGGGGGCGGGGGCCCTGCGGCTTTTGCCGCAGGGCCCCCGCCCCCTCACCTTGCAGGCTGCGGCAAAAGCCGCAGCCTGCAAGGTGACGAACAAGAGGGCAACGCCGGGCCTCAACACAGGGCTGCGCGCCGTGATAGATGGCCCAGACCCCATGTGATACGTAAAAAGCGGGGAGATCGCCCCAAAAAGAAGCAAAAAGCTTCAAAATTCGTTTTGGGACAGGACAAGAAGCATGTTGCGTTTTGGGCTGTCACCTGATAAAATAGGAAATACCATCCAAACGGGAAATCTATACGGGAAACGGCCGATTCGGCCCTTTTTGGCCAGGCCGGTGCGAAGGAGAAGTCAAGATGTCGGACAAAATGACCTTGCTGCGCGGAGTGAAAAAGCTCAAACAAGCGGGTGTGCGTCTGGAAAAAGAGTGTGTTATTTATGTGGATCCCTTTAATTTATTGACCGATACGGGCGATGCGGCCTGCATTCTCATCACGCATGCGCATTACGACCACTATTCGCCCGACGATATCCGGCGCGTCATGCGCGACGACACGACCTTTGTCGCCCCGCATGACGTCTGCGAGAAGCTGGCGGTCGATTTTCCGGGCGCCAAGCTGCGGGAGGTGGCCGCGGGGGATATGCTGTCCTTTTGCGGGATTGGGATTGAGGTGCTGCCCTCCTACAACGTCGGCAAGCCCTATCACCCCAAGGAAAACGGCTGGGTGGGCTACATCATCCGTACGGGGGACGGAGCCTACTATCTGCCGGGGGACTGCGATGTGACGCCGGAATTTCTCGAAGCCGATGCCGATGTGGTGTTCGTGCCCATCGGGGGAACCTATACCATGGATGTGGAGCAGGCGGCTCAGGCCGTCAATCAGATGAGGCCCGAGCTTGTCATCCCCTTCCACTTTGGCGATGTGGAAGGCGTGGGCGTGCGGGAAGACGGGGAGCGATTCCTCTCCCTGCTTGACGGCGTGGAAGGCATCCTTCTGTAATTTTGAGAAAACATGGCCCGCCGGGTACGCCGCCGCACTCCTTTCGCGGCGGCGTTTCTTCTGTTTTGCAAAAAAGAGCATATCTTTTCAAAAGAGACGCCACGGCAGGGACACGGGCTGGTGAGCCGGAGCTGTCTGCACTGTGGGCAGCAAAGGCCGGGCTGCCGGTGGGGCTGCGGCGCCCGGCACAAAAATGCAGCCTGCCGGCCTGCCTGCCGAGGGACCCTGCGGGGACGGACTGTCACGGGGTTCAGAGTGGGGCGGGCGGCACAAAACCGGAGAGTTGCCGAAAGGGGGATCTTGTATGGAGCGAAGCAAATGGCTGGCGCTTCAAAACGGGAGCGACATCAGGGGCCTTGCCATGGGAGAGGGCGCGGTGCTGACACCCGCTTCGGCCGCAGGCATCGGAGAGGCCTTCGGGCGGCTGACCGTTGAAAGGACGGGGAAGGAGCATCCGGTGGTGGCGGTGGGCCGCGACTCCAGGGAGAGCGGCCCCGGCCTGGCTCAAGCGACGGCAGACGGGCTTGCAAAGGCGGGCTGCCGCCCCTTTTTGACGGGGCTGTCCACCACGCCCTCCCTGTATCTGGCCTGCGTGAGAGAGGGTTTTGGGGCCGACGCCTCGGTCATGGTGACGGCAAGCCATCTGCCGCCCGACAAAAACGGCTTTAAGTTTTTTACGCCCGAGGGTGGCTGCGGCAGGCAGACGGTGCGCGCCGTGCTGGAGCGGGCGCAGGAGCGGCGCCTGCGTGCCGGGGAGCATGAATGCCGGCCGGTGCTGCCGGCCTATGCCGGGCTGCTGCGCGAGCAGGTGAGAAAGCATGTCGGGCTGCGCCGCCCCCTTGCCGGGTGGCACATTGTGGTGGATGCCGGCAGCGGTGCGGGCGGCTTTTATGCGCGCGACGTGCTGCAGGAGCTGGGCGCCGACACCTCGGGCAGCCTCTATCTTGAGCCGGCCGGATGCTGCCCCGGCCACGAGCCAAACCCCGAAAAGGAGGAAAATCTGGCCGAGCTGTCTCGTGCCGTGCGGGGTACGGGCGCTGATCTTGGCATTGCCTTTGACACCGACGCCGACCGCGCCGCCCTCATCGACGCGCAGGGCGGCTGCCTGAGCCGCAACCGGCTGATTGCACTGGCGGCCGCCGTGCTGGCGCCGCAGTATCCGGGCGGCATCGTTGTGACCGACTCCGTGACCTCGTCGGGGCTGACGCAGTTTTTGGGCAAGCAGGGCCTTGTGCACCATCGCTTCAAGCGTGGCTATCAAAACGTCATCGACGAGGCGCGCAGGCTGAGCGAGGCCGGCTTTTGCGTGCCGCTTGCCATCGAGACCAGCGGCCATGCCGCGCTGCTGGAAAACCGCTTTCTCGACGACGGGATGTATCTGGCCACGCGCCTGCTGGCCGCCATGGTGCAGTGCCGCAGGCGGGGAGGGGAGCTGACAAATTTGCTCAACGGCCTGCGCGAGCCGGCCCAAAGCGCGGAATACCGCATTCCAATGAAAAAAGAGACCCCTGCGCGGGCACAGGGCGAGATCCTCCGGCGTCTGGCGGCTTTTGTGGGACGCCATCCCACGCTTTCGCCCGCGCCCGACAATCACGAGGGGCTGCGCGTCAATGTGGCGCCCCAGGCCGGGGACGGCTGGTTTTTGCTGCGGCAGTCGCTGCACGACCCCGTGCTGGTGCTCAACCTGGAATCCGAGCACCCCGACGGCGTGGCCTGCATGGAAAAGCTGCTGTGCTCCTTTTTCGAAGAGATTGCCGACCTGCTGGAGGCGCCGCCGCCCTTTGCCGGGGCTGCGCGCACGGGGGAAAAGAAACAATAAAGGAAACTGGAAAAGACATGATTTGGATTACAGCGACACAACTGCAAAAATCCTTTGGGGAGCATGTGGTGCTGTCGGACGTGAGCTTTGAACTGCGGCAGGGAGAGCATGTGGGCCTCATCGGACGAAACGGGAGCGGCAAGTCCACCCTGTTTCGCCTGCTGTGCGGACAGATGCAGCCCGACGGCGGGACGCTGACCGTCGCGCCGGGGCTTCGCATGGAGGTGCTTGAGCAAATCCCATATTACCCTCCGGGCACCACGGTGGAGCAGGTCATGCGCACCGGCTTTGCCCCCCTGCACGACATGGAGGCGCAGCTTTCCGCCCTGCGCGAGCAGATGGAACGCGATTCCTCCCCGGCGCTGCTGCAAAGCTACGACAGGCTGCATGCGCGCTATGAGAGCGAGGGCGGCTACGAGCAGGATCTCTCCTTTGCCCGCGTGGCGACGGGGCTGCACCTGGAAGAGCAGTTTCTCGCACGCCCCTTTGAGGCGCTGTCGGGCGGGGAAAAGACCAAGGTCAACCTGGCCCGCATCATGCTGGCAAACCCCGACATCCTGCTGCTCGACGAGCCCACCAACCACCTGGACATGGCCTCCATCGAGTGGACGGAGGAGTTTTTGTTTCACTATAAGGGCACCGTGCTGCTCATTTCGCACGACCGCGCCTTTCTCGACGGCACCGTGAACCGCATCATGGAGCTGGAATACGGCAAGATTACCGACTACGCCGGAAACTACAGCGAATATATGGACTACAAGGAGCAGCTTGCCGAGCTGCAGCAGCGCCACTATGAGCGCGAGCAAAAGGAAATCAAGCGCCTGGAGACCGTGTCGACCAGGCTGCTGGGCTGGGGCATCCAGACCGAGCGGCTGTCGCGCGCGGCGCTGAGCATGAGAAAGCGCATTGCCCGGCTGCGGGAAAACCAGACCCAGAGGATGCGGCAGAACAACCGCCGCATCCGCGCCTCGCTCGACGACGGCGGCCGCAGCGGCTTTGACGTGCTCTCGCTCAAGGACGTGGCGGTGGGCTACGACGGCAAAAAGCTGCTCGAGCATGTGAGCTTTGAGCTCAAAAAGGGCGAGCGCGTGGCGCTGCTGGGCGACAACGGCGCCGGAAAGACCACCCTGTTCAAGCTGCTGTGCGGCGAGCTGCCGGCCATGGAGGGACGCGTGAAGTGGGGCGTCAACGTCAAGGTGGGGCTCATGCCCCAAAACCTCGTCTTCGAGCACCCCGAGCGCACGCTGCTCGACACCCTGCTGTGGGAGCGCCGGGGCCTGACCGCCCAGATGGCGCGCGACCGCCTGGCCTCCTATGACTTTCTGGGCGAGGAGGTCTTCAAGCGGGTGGCAGATTTGTCGGGCGGCGAGCGTGCCCGCCTCAAGCACTGCCTGCTCTCCTTTGAGCCCATCAACCTCTTTTTGCTCGACGAACCCACCAACCATCTCGATATCCCCTCGCGCGAGTGGGTGGAGAGCGTGCTTGAGGAGTATGAGGGCACGCTGCTCTTCATCTCGCACGACCGCTACTTCATCAGCCGCATGGCTTCCCGCATCCTCACGGTGGAGCAGGGCACGGTGCATGATTTTCACGGGGACTTTGAGGCCTATCAGCAGGCGCGCGAGGCGCGCCGTCAGGCGGCCTCTCCGGCGGCGCAAGCGGCGCCGGCGAAGGAGACCCCGGCAGCAAAGGCGCCGGCCGACGGCGGACGATCCCTCTCCCCGCTTCGGCAGGAGCGCACGCTGCAGCGCCGTCAGGCGGCCTGTGAAAAGGAGATTGCGGCTCTTGAGCAGCAGCTTTTGCAGCTCAAAGAGGAGATGGAGCGCAGCATGAGCGACTATGAGGCGCTCTTTGAGCTGACGCAGCGCCAGGCCGCCCTCGAGACGCAGCTCGAGGAGCTGTATGAGCAGTGGTCGGGCTTTGCCGAGCAGCTTGAGGCGCTGGAATCGGAAAAAGAAAAAGAGCAGTGACCTGCGCGCGCAGGGCGCCCCGCCCCCGCCCCGCCCGTCCGGCGGGAGGGGGGGGGCTTTGCCCTTCGCAAAGGGCAAAGGGGGGCAAGCCGGCGCCGCAGAGAGGAAGGGGACAAGACAACGCCGTGAAAAAGGAGCGTTACAGCTATATCATCATGCTCGGGCACCTGTGCGCCGACTTGGGGGGCGGGGCGCTGCCCGCCATTTTGCCTTTTCTGGTGGCGGACAGGGGCATCACCTACGAGGCGGCCGCCGGGCTGACCTTTGCGCTGAGCAGCGTGGGCTCGCTCATCCAGCCCCTCTTCGGCTCGATGGCCGACAGGACGTCGCGGCCCTGGCTCATGTCGCTTGGCATCCTGCTGTCGGGCTGCGGCGTGTCCATGCTGGGCTTTCTCGACAGCTATCCGGCCATGTTTGCCGCCGTCATGCTGACCGGCATCGGCTCGGCCCTCTTCCACCCCGACGCAGGCCGCATGGCAAACTATGTGGCGGGCGAGGCCAAGGGAAAAGGCATCAGCAACTTCTCGGTGGGCGGCAACATGGGAGGCGCGCTGGGCCCTGTTTTGGCGGTCTGGGGCATGACCGTGTTCGGCGTCAGGGGCACGGCGGTGCTGGCGCTGCCGGCCGTGGCCATGGCCCTTTTCATGGTGACGCAGCACGGCCGCTTTGCCGAGTTTGCCGCGCAGGGAGGCCGCGAGACGGCTGCGGCGGCCGCCGCAGGGCAAAGAGACGACTGGAAATCCTTTGCAAAGCTGACCGGCGTCGTGTTTTTGCGCTCGACCATCGCCACCGGCATGAGCACCTTTTTGCCCCTGTTTTGGCAAGGGGTGCTGATGCAGTCGGAGCAGGTCTCGGGCAGCGTGACCACCGTTTTGGCGCTGTCGGGCGCCGTGGCTACGCTGGTCGGCGGCCGCATGGCCGACGTCCTGGGCTGCAACAGGGTCATCCGCGCGGGGCTGACGGTGCTGCCTCTTTGTTTGCTGAGCGTCACGCTGTCGCGCTCGGTACTGCTCTCCACCCTGCTGCTGGTGCCCGCCGCCGCCGCCCTCAATCTGGCCTACAGCCCCTCGGTGACGCTGGGTCAGAAATTCGTGCCCAACCATCTGGGGCTGTCCTCGGGCATCACGATGGGCCTGGCCGGCAGCTTCGGCGGCGTGGTTTCGCCCTTTTTGGGCAAGATCGCGGATGGGGCAGGCGTGGAGCGGGTGCTCTGGATTCTGATTGGCATGGCGGCGGTGGCGGGTGCTGCCTCCTATTTTGTGCCCGACGCCAAAAAGCCCCCCGTGCAGGCGGGCGCCGAAAGCAGGACATGCCCGTGAGCGGCCGCGCGCCCTGTGTGACTTGAGTGCCCTGTGTGCCCTTGCAATCGGGAGGGGCATGTGATATATTGGAAAAAAGAGCCCTTGTGCGCCGCGCCCTTGCGTTGGCGGCGGACAAGCTGCAAAAAGGAGATGCTGTCATGACACTGGACGAGGCCATTCGAACCAGGCGCAGCGTGCGCCGCTACACCGGCAAGCCCCTGACCGACGAGCAGGTGAGGCACCTGATGGAGGCCGCCATGGCCACCCCTTCGGCCTGCGACTGCCGGCCGTGGGAATTTGTGGTGGTGCGCGACAGGGAGCAGCTTGCGCGCATTGCGGCCTGCGGGAAATACACCGGCATGGCCGCGCAGGCCGGCGCCGTCATTGTCATTTGCGCCCTGCCGGGACGTCAGGAAATCTGCCCCGGCTTTTTCCCGCAGGACTGCGGCGCCGTGGCCATGAGCATCTGGCTGACGGCGACGGCCATGGGGCTGGGCGCCGTGTGGTGCGGCGTTTACCCCGACGAGGGCATGGTGGGCCGCGTGGCGCAGGTGGTCGGCACGCCGCAGGACGTGGTGCCCTTCGGGCTCATCTGCGTGGGCGAGCCGGCCGAGCACCCCGAGCCAAGGGACCGGTATGAGTCCTCGCGCGTGCACGCCGATCGCTGGTGAAGCAAAGGGCTGCGGCGGCGCCCCTCAAAAGCCCGCCCGAGGCGGGCGGGTCTTTGTGCAGGGGGAGAGAGTCCCCCTCTGTGTGAAGGGGGCCTTTGGCGCCACGGGAAGAGCTGCCGCGAGGTGAGGAGCTGCCTGCACCGGCAAGAGGCCGCCGCAGGCAGGCCTCCAGGCTTTTGACGCCCCTTTTCCGCAAACCCCCGGAGCAACCCGATACGATACCATACAATAACAAAACGATAAAGGAGGCGTCCCCCCATGAAACTCATGAATTTCTGGCAGGACGGCGAAGTCCACGTCGGCGTTATCACCGAGCAGGGCGTTGCGGATCTGACGGCCGCCGTCAAGGAGTGCGGCTGTGAGGACTGCAAGGCGCTTGGCACCATGGAGACCCTCATCGCAGCAGGCGAAGAGGGCAAGAAAAAGGCCGAGGAGATTGCGGCAAAGGCCCCCAAGAGGAAGCTCGAGGAGCTGACCTATGCCCCCGTTGTCACAAAGCCCGAAAAGATTTTCTGCATCGGGCTCAACTATCTGGCCCACGCGATGGAAGGCGGAGCGCGCCTGCCCGTGGTGCCCGAGGTCTTCAGCAAGTTCAACACGGCCCTTGCCGCCAACAACGAGGAAATCCCCCTCCCCAAGGCGGGCAGCCGCTTTGACTACGAGGCCGAAATGGTCATCGTCATCGGCAAGGAGGCCAAATGCGTCTCCAAGGAGCAGGCCATGGACTATGTCTACGGCTACACCGTGGGCAACGACCTCACCGCCCGCGAGCAGCAGGGCAGGGTCAGCCAGTGGCTGATCGGCAAATCGCCCGACAAGTTCGGCCCCGTGGGTCCCTGCATCGTCACCAAGGACGCCATCGACGGCGGCAATATGCCCATCCGCCTGTGGTGCAACGGCGAGCTGCGCCAAGACTCCAACACCAACGACCTGATTTTCGACATCCCCACCCTGGTCAGCTACATCTCGCAGTTTGTCACGCTCAAGCCCGGCGATTTGATTTTCACCGGCACCTGCGCCGGCGTCATCAGCGGCATGAAGCTCGATCCCGACAAGAAGCCCTGGCTCAAGCCGGGCGACGAGGTGGTCGTTGAAATCGAGGGCATCGGCAAGCTGCGCAACGTGATGGCGTAAGACGCGGCAAAGCGGCTGGGCGGTCCGCAAGTGTGCAGGCCGGGAGCCGCAGCGATTTTCCCGTCTGTGCGGCCAGGGCGCGGCGCGCAGGTGCACGCGGGCCGGGGCGCTGCACCGGCCGAAAAGGGCGGCGCACAAGAGACGCCGCCTGCAATCGGGAAACCCACCGCCTCCCGCACGTCCCGAGCGGCGTGCGGGAGGCGGTTTGCGCATTGCACAAAAAGGGGGCGTGCGCGCTTTTTTCTTCCGGGGAGGCAAAGCCAGGGCAAAGGCCGTCCTTCCCGGGGAAGGGAAGCCAGCCTGCCCCTCAAAAGGGCGCGGGCAAAAAAAGAGGAGGCCTTTTGGGGCAAAGGAGGGCTGAGGACATGACAAAACAGACCGGGCAGGAGCGGCCGCTTTGGCGCAGGCTGCTTCAGTGGAGCTTCCTGCGCTATGTTTTGGTGGGCGCGAGCGGCGCCGCAGTGGACTTTTTGGTCTTTTTGCTCAGCTATCAGGCCATGCGCGGCCTGGTGCCCTCCCTGGCCCGGGGCGCCGCCAACGCCGCCGGAATGCTGGTGGGGGCGGCCTACTGCTTTCTGCTCAACCGGAGCTGGAGCTTTCGCTCCCCGGGCCGCTTCTGGCGTCAGGCGGCGGGCTACGCCGCCCTCATGACCTTCAACATCTTTTTGTCCAGCTTTGTCATGGGGCAGCTCACCGAGCGGCTGGGCCTGCCCCTGCCTTTGTGCAAAATCGCCGTGATGGGCATGATTTTTCTCTGGAATTACCTCATCAGCCGCTTTCTCATCTTTCGGGAAAAACACACCGCCCGCCGGCAGGAGGGCTGAAACCCAGCCGACGAAAAAAGACGTCCAAAAGACGTCTTTTTTCATGAGCTTTTTGTGCAAAACGCCCTTGACTTCCCCTCCTCTTTCGGGTATAATAAGCAAAGTTGTAAAGCAAAACGCTTTACACAAGGAGGAGGGTTGACCATGCACGAAAAGAATCTGGAGGTTGCCTATCTGCTTGACTACTACGGCGGGATGCTGACCGAAAAGCAGCGTGAGGTGGTCGACCTCTACTACAACGAGGACCTGTCGCTGGCCGAGATATCCGAGCATGCCGGCATCACGCGCCAGGGTGTGCGCGACAGCATCAAGCGCGGCGAGGCGCAGCTGCTCGAAATGGAGCAAAAGCTCGGCCTCATGGCGCGCATCCGGGCGATGGAGCAGGCGCTGGAGGACGTGGTGTCGCTGTCGGAGGAGCTTGAGCGCTATGCTGCCGACAACGTCTATGTCAAGCCTCTGGCCGATTTGAGCCGGCGCGTGCGTGAGGCGGCCTGTCTCGCGGGCGTCAGAGCGCAGGAAGGGGGGGCGGCAAATGGCGTTTGAATCGCTGTCTGAGCGTCTGTCGGCCGCCTTCAAGCGGCTGCGCGGCAAGGGCAAGCTGACCGAGGCCGACGTCAAGGAGGCCATGCGCGAGGTGCGCCTGGTGCTGCTGGGGGCCGACGTCAACGTCAAGGTGGTCAAGGCCTTTGTGGCCGCCGTCACCGAGCGCGCGACGGGGGCCGAGGTGCTTGAGAGCCTCACGCCCGCCCAGCAGGTGATCAAGATTGTCAACGAGGAGCTTGTCAAGCTCATGGGAGGCGAGAGCACAAAGCTCAAAATCGCCTCCGCGCCGCCTACCGTTGTCATGATGGTGGGGCTGCAGGGCTCGGGCAAGACCACAAGCACCGCCAAGCTGGCCGGTATGTATGCCAGGCAGCAGAACAAGCGGCCCCTGCTGGCTGCCTGCGACGTCTACCGTCCGGCCGCCGTGGACCAGCTCAAGGTGGTGGGCGAGGGCGTGGGCGTCCCGGTGTATGCCGAGCCGGGCGAGACCGACGTGGTGGAAATCGCAAAGCGCGCGGTGGCACACGCCAAAAAGCACGGCAACGACATGGTCTTTTTGGACACCGCCGGCCGCCTGCATGTCGACGAGGCGCTCATGGACGAGCTCAGGCGCCTCAAGGAGGCCGTGTCGCCCACCGAGATCTTGCTGGTGGTCGACGCCATGACGGGGCAGGACGCCGTCAACGTGGCAAAGAGCTTTGACGAGCTGCTCGACATCACGGGCATCGTCATGAGCAAGATGGACGGCGACACGCGCGGCGGCGCCGCCCTTTCGGTTAAGCACATCACCGGAAAGCCCATCAAATTTGTGGGGACGGGGGAAAAGCTCTCGGACATCGAGGTCTTCCACCCCGACCGCATGGCCTCGCGCATTCTCGGCATGGGCGACATGCTGACGCTTATTGAAAAGGCGCAGCAGACCTTTGACGAGAAAAAGGCGCAGGAGATGGAGCAAAAGCTGCGCGCCCAGAAATTCGATTTGAACGACTTTTTGGAGCAGATGCGCCAGATGAAGCAGATGGGCGGCGTGGAGCAGCTCGCGGCCATGATGCCGGGCGTCAAGGCCTCGGCCCTCAAGGACGCCGAGTTTGACGAGAAGGCGCTGGCGCGTGTGGAGGCCATCATTACCTCCATGACGCCAAAGGAGCGCGCCCATCCCGAAATCCTTGGGGCCAGCCGCAAGCGCCGCGTCGCGGCGGGGGCCGGCGTCAGGGTGGAGGACGTCAACCGTCTGCTGCGCCAGTTCGAGCAGATTGTCACGCTGACAAAGCAGCTCGGCGGCCTGGCAAAGGGCAAGCGCCGGGGCGCTATCCGCTTCCCCTTTTAAGTCCGGGGCAAGCGCCGGGGCGCGCGGAAGGGAACCTGAGACCGGGAGCCCACGGGGCGCAGGAAAGACCCTTTGACAGGGGGCCGGAGAGGAGACCGGGAGCCCGGTGAAAACCGAGGCACAAAGGGCCTTCCGTGCAGACGGGTATTCCCTTTTGCAACAAAAAACAGCAACCCATTAGCCGAAGGCAGTTTACCAATAAAAAATAATTTTGTTTGAGGTGGAACAACAATGGCAGTGAAAATCAGACTGCGCCGCATGGGCGCCAAGAAAAATCCTTTCTACAGAGTGGTCGTGGCCGACTCCCGCTATCCCAGAGACGGGCGCTTCATCGAGGAGCTGGGCACCTACAATCCGCTGGTCAGCCCCAGCGAGTTCAAGGTTGACGCCGAGAAGGTCCAGGCCTGGATCCGCAACGGCGCGCAGCCGACCGACACCGTCAAGGCGCTGCTCAAGAAAAACGGTGTTCTCTAAGCGGGCGCCATTGTTGCTTGTGGAGGAATCCCCATGTTACAGGAACTCTTAATTTGCCTGGCGAAGAATCTGGTCAACAACCCTGACGCGGTGTCTGTCACCGTTTCCACGAAGGAGGACGGCACGGTGCTCTACGAGCTGCGCGTGGCACAGGGGGAAATGGGGCGTGTCATCGGGAAGCAGGGGCGGATTGCCAAGGCCATCCGCTCGGTCATGAAGGCCGCCGCGACCAAGGCCGGCGAGAAAATCCAAGTGGATATTGTTGGATAAACCGTGCAATGCGATGCAGCTGACAGAGGGCGGCCATGCCGCGCTGTTTGATGCATCGCTTGCCTTAAAAGGACAAAAACGCGCGGGGCGCGGGGCGTGTGTCCGCGTGCCGGGGACGGGGCGGACGCAGCCCTGCGCGCGGGACAACGCGCCGGGGCGGCACCGCCTCCCGGCGGAAGGGGAGGGCCATGACACTTCTGGAGACCGGAAAAATTGTGACGACCCACGGCGTGCGCGGAGAGGTGCGCGCCGAGGCCTGGAGCAACGCGCTGGAGGATTTGCTGGACTACCCCGTGTTTTACCGGGCGGACGGCAGCAGCCTTGTGGTGGAGCGCAGCCGTGTGCACCGGGGGGCGGTCAACCTGAAATTCAAGGGCTACGACGACATTGACAGCGCCATGACGCTGATCGGCACCGTGCTCCACATCGACAAGGACGCCGTTTCGCTGCCTGAGGGCACCTATTTTATCCAGGATTTGCTGGGCATGCGGGTGCTCGACAGCGACACCGGCGAGTGCTACGGCGTGATTGTGCAGGTGCAGCCCACGGGGGCAAACGACGTCTACCACATCAAGACGCCCGACGGCAGGCTGCTGCTGGCGCCCGCCATCCCGCAGGTGGTGCGGGAGGTCGACGTGGCCTCCAAGACCATGAAAATCACGCCGATGGAGGGGCTGTTTGACCTATGACCTTCATTGTGCTGACGCTCTTTCCCGAGCTGTGCGCCGCAGTGCTGGGCGAGAGCATTTTGGGGCGGGCTGCCGACAAGGGCATTTTGCACACCGACATCCGGGGCATCCGCCAGTATTCGACCGACCGCCACCGGCGGGTGGACGACTACCCCTTCGGCGGAGGCGGCGGCATGCTCATGACGCCGCAGCCGCTCAAGGCCGCCGTGGACGCCGTGACGGCAGACTACGGGCACCGGCCCCACACCATCTACCTGTCCCCCAAGGGCCGGGTGTTCAGCCAGGCCGTCGCCAGGGAGCTTTTGGCCTATGACAAGCTGCTCTTTTTGTGCGGGCACTACGAGGGCGTGGACCAGAGGATTTTGGACACCGTGGTCGACGAGGAGCTCTCGCTGGGCGACTTCGTGCTGACGGGCGGCGAGCTGCCGGCGCTCTGCATCATCGACGCCGTGGCGCGCATGGTGCCCGGCGTTTTGGCGGGGACAGAGAGCTATGAAAACGAATCCATTTATTCGGGGCTGCTCGAATATCCGCAGTATACGCGGCCTGCCGTCTTTGAGGGCATGGAGGTGCCGGAGGTGCTGCGAAACGGCAACCACGGCGAGATTGCAAGGTGGCAGCGTGAGCAGTCGCTGATTGTGACGGCGCAGCGCCGGCCCGACCTGCTGGCGGCGGCGGCGCTGACCCCGCAGGAAAAGGACATGCTGCGGCAAAGGGGACTGTGGCCAAAGCAGCCACGGGAAGACGTGTAAAAAAAGAAGGGGGCCGGTGCGCCGGCCTGCCGTAGGCCGGCATGTCCTGCCGGCGCGTCGGGAGACGCTTTTTGGCAAGGCTCCCTTTTTGTGAAAGGGCTGCGTCCGCGAGGACGCCGCAGGGAAATCAACGCGAAAACAAAGGAGGGATACGGCGGTGGAAGGAGGACGAAGGAGGGCCTCGTCCGGCGGGATACCGGCTGTGCTTGCGCTCATTCGCGACAGCTTTTTTTACCGTCTGTCGGCGGCCGTTGGCGGCGCCATCTACCGGGGCGCCATGAACAGCTGGCTGGTGCGGTGGCTGTCCAAGACCACCGTGCTGCCGGGAGACGGGCTGTTCCACGAGCTGTTTTTGGTAAAGCCGGCCGCCGCCTGCAAAAGGCTGCGGCTGGGCCTTGCCGAACAGGTGGAAGACAGCCTGCTGGTCGGGCTGTGGAAGGGCTTTGTCAGGCACCTTTTGGCGCTGGATATGGTGTCGTGGGGCGGGGGCCTTCTGGCCTTTGGCGTCACGCTGCTGGGCGTGACGGGCCTGCGCGCCCTTCAGGGGGAGATCGAGAGCTTTTACGGCGTTCAGGCGGCCTTCGCCGCCGCCTCGGTGCTGGGAGGCTTTCTGTGTGCCACCTGCCGGGAGCCGCTCGGCGAAATGCTGCTCGACAGCGGCATTTTGCGCTGGCTGTTCGTTGACTTTATCGGGGTGCGCGAGTCGTCGCTGTCGGTCGACAGGGCGGAGCACAGCCTCTTTGTCCCGGTGGCGGCCGGCATCCTGCTGGGGCTGCTCACGCTGAGGCTGCGCATTTTGTATCTGTTCCTCGGGGTGGCGGCCGTGGTGGGCGCGGCGCTCATTTTGTGCGTGCCCGAGACGGGGCTGGTGCTCATCTTGCTGGCGCTGCCCTTTTTGCCCACCATGCTGTTGGCGGCAGCCTGCCTGTATGTCGACATGGCCTTTTTCTTCAAGCTGCTGCGCTGCAAGCGGGTGCTGCGGCTGGAAGCTGTGGATCTCGGCGTTGCGGCGTTTGGCGTGGTGCAGCTGCTGCTGGGCGGGCTGACCTCGCTGCGCCCGGCGCAAAGCATTCGCCAGGTGGCCGTTTACGGAGTTTTTATGCTGACCTACTTCATGGCGGCAAACAGCGTGCGCAGTAGGCAGATGGCGCAAAAGACGGTGCTTGCCCTCATACTCTCCTGCTTTGCGGCCTCCATGCTGGGCGTCTATCAGAATTTTGTCGGCGTGGAGAGCACGGCAAGCTGGATTGACAGCGAGATGTTTGCCGAGATCGGCTCGCGCGTCGTCGGGCCCTTTGACAACCCCAACGTCTTCGGAGAGTATCTCATCATGCTGCTGCCGCTTGCCGTTGCGCTCGTTCTCACGCGGCGCGGCGCACAGAGGCTGATCGGCATTGCGGTGACGCTGGCGGCCGGAGCGGCGCTGGTCTACACCTGGTCGCGCGGGGCCTGGCTGGGCGCCATGGCCTCGATTGGGCTGCTGCTGGTGCTCTATCACGCCGTGCTGCTGCGCCTGGTGGTGCCGGCCATTGTGGCGCTGCCCTTTGTGGCGGCCGCGCTGCCCTCGGCCATCGTCAGCCGCCTGACCAGTATCGGCAATCTGGCAGACACCTCCACAGCCTACCGCGTCTCGATCTGGACGGCCAGCGTCAACATGCTCAAGGACATTTTTGAGTCGGGCATCGGCACCGGCTCGGCGGCCTTTTCGGCCGTCTATCCCGCCTACGCGCTGGGCGGCGCGGCCTATGCGCTGCATGCCCACAACCTGTATCTGCAGATTTTCGTGGAGCTGGGCGTGGTGGGCATTGCCGTGTTTGTGCTCATGCTGTTTTTCTTTTTCCGCAGCGTCTTCTCCTGCTACAGGACGCTGGGCGACCGTACGCAGGCCACCACCATCCTGGCGATGGGCCTTGGCGTATTTGCGCTGCTGGTGCAGGGGCTGACCGACAACGTCTGGTACAACTACCGCATTGTGCTGCTCTTTTGGCTGCTCATGGGGATCGTCATCGGCATGGGCCGCGACGACGGCCTGTCCGACGCCAGGAGAAGACGGGAGGAACCCCATGAGAGTGCTTGAGATTCTCAGCGATTCCAACCGGGGCGGCGCGGGCGTCTATCTGGAAAATTACGCCGCAAACGCCTCGCCCGACACGGAGATCGTGGCGGCGCTGCCGCAGGGGGCCATGATGGCGGGACGTCTGCGCCGGGCGGGCGCGCAGGTGGTGGAGTGTGCGCTGCATGCCGACACCTCCTTTGACAGGCACGACGTGGCGGTGCTGCGCACCTGCATCGAGACCTTCGCGCCCGACGTGGTGCACACCCACGGCAGCCTGTCGGGACGCATCGCGGCGCGGCTGGCAGGCCGGTGCAAAACGGTCTACACCAAGCACACGCTCAGCCCGCCGCGAAGGGGGATCAAGGGCAGGGCGGCGGCCGCCCTGGACAACCGCGTGACCGACGCCGCCATCGCCGTCTCGCGCGCGGCGCAGGACAACCTCCTGCAGGACGGCCTTGACCCTTCGAAGGTTTTTCTCATCTACAACGGCATCACCGGCTTTTCCCCGGCGGGCCCCGAGCAAAAGAAAAGGGCCCGCGAGGCGCTGGGCATCCCGCAGGGCGGCATCGTGGCGGCCTGCGTGGCAAGGCTTGAGCCGGTGAAAAACCACCGCATGCTGCTGGAGGCCTTTGCCCAGGCGGCCTGTGGGGACGGCCCGCCCCTGACGCTGCTGCTGTGCGGGGACGGCTCGCTGCGGCAGCCTCTCGAGGCCCTGGCCGCGCGGCTGCCGGGCGGGGACAAGGTTCTCTTTTTGGGCGAGCGCGAGGACGTGGCGCCGGTCTATGCCGCAGCAGACTTCTTTGTGCTGACCTCGCACAGCGAAAACATGCCGCTCACGGTGCTCGAGGCCATGTCGGCGGGGCTGCCGGCCCTTTTGACCGATGTGGGCGGCATGTCGGAGGCGGCGCGGGAAAACGAGACGGCGCTCTTCACGGCGCCGCAGGACAGGCAGCGCACGGCGCGCGCCCTGCGCGCCCTTGCGGACGACGGCGCGCTGCGCCTTCGGCTGGGAGCGGCCGCCAGGGCGCGCTTTGAACAGACCTTTACGGCGCAGGTTTTTGCGCGGCAGACAGACAGTCTTTACAGAAAGCTGGTGACAGGGTGTGAATGGGAATAAGGGAAGCCGCCGCAGGCGCGGCGTGAATTTCTTTGATCTTTTTGTGCTGCTGCTGGTGGTGGCGGTGGGGCTGCTTGCCGCCTACTTCATCCGGGGCACCCGGGTGCTGCCCGCGACGGGGGGCACCCCCATTGAAGTGACCTACAAGGTGGAGATTTCAAACGTCAGCGAGCAGGTGCGCGACTCGGCAAAGGCCGGCGTGGCGGTGCGCGACGGAGTGCGCAAGAGCATGCTGGGCGAAATTACCGAGGTCAGCTCCAGCCCCGCCTTCCAGATGAAGGCGGACATGGAGACCGGCGAAGTCAAGCGCGCGGAAATCGAGGGACGCTACAACGTCACCGTCACCTGCAAGGCGCAAGGGCAGCTTCGCGACGGCCGCGTGGTCATCAACGAGTTCACCCTGGGCGTCGGCACGCAGGTGGCGCTGCAGTCGGCCGGCATCTCGGGCGTGGGCTACTGCGTGGCGCTCGACTACGTTGAGACAGAGCAGTGAGGAGGCAGCGTATGGGAAAGAAAACTTCGGAAAAAAGAGGCAAGCTGTTTGGCGTGCTCAACATCCTTGACCTCATCATTTTGCTCTTTTTGCTGTCGCTGGGAGCGGCGCTGGCTTTTCGCGGAAACGTCAAAGACCAGCTCGGCAGCACGGCCGATGATGTGACGGTGGAATTCTCGGTGCGCATTGAGCCGGTGCGCGTCATGACCTATATGGCCGTGGAGGAGGGCGACCCCCTCTTTGACAACGAGACCGGCACCCGCATCGGCACCGTGACCCGGGTGTCCGCAACACCCTATATGAGAGAGGTTACGCTTGCAGACGGCTCTATTGTGACAAGCCCCGACCCGGAATACCTGACCCTGCTCATCTTTGCACAGGGCACCGGAAAAACCAGCGAGGTCGGCATTTTGCTCGACGGCTCGCGCCTGTGCTCCCCCGGCGGCACCATCAAGCTGGCCTCCACCAGGCTCGATACCACCGGCACCTTTGATACCGTGGAGGTTGTCTCATAAAGAAGGGCTCTTTTGTTGAAATATTGTGCAAAAAAACGGCGTCCGACTTGTTGACTTGTTACAAAAAATTGTCTATTATGTTTATATAGAGAATACCGTGAAAAACGTGAGCGGAGCGCGGCGTGCAGGCGCGCGCCGATGCGGCGGGGAAGGCGGACAAAACATGGTCAAACAAGAGCTTGTATTGAACAATTCAGTGGGTCTTCATGCTCGTCCCGCGACCTTCTTCATTCAGAAGGCCAATGAGTATAAAAGCTCGATCTGGGTGGAAAAGGAGGATCGCCGCGTCAACGCCAAGAGTCTGCTGGGCGTGCTCTCGCTGGGGGTTGCCTCCGGAGACACCATTTTGGTTGTGGCCGAGGGAGAAGACGAGGATGCGGCCGTTGCCGGACTTCTCGATTTGGTCAGCAACAATTTCGGAGAATAACAGGACGGGTTCATGCACAGGTTATGAGGGCAGGCGACGAGTCGCCTGCCCTTTTTGAGCTGTATGAGCGCATACCGGAGGAAAGGAGGGCCCTATGGCGGACCGGAAAGAAGCGGCGCGTCCAAAGACGCAGCCGGAAGGAGAGGCCGATGCGCCGGCAGTGGCGGCTCCCGCAAGGGGAGAAGTGCCGGGGGAGGCGGCTGCCGGAGAGAACGCGGCGCGGGGGAGAAAAGCGCCCGCCGGAGGGGCCGCGCCGGCGCACAGGGAGGCGGCAGAGGCCGGGGGAAAAGAGGCGCCGCCGGCTGTGGCAGCCCGCCAAAGGGGGCCGGTGCGCGGAGAAAGCACAGCCGCAAAAGAGAGGGCTTTAAGGCAGGAGATGCCTTTTCGGGAGGCCGCGCCGGCGGGGCAGCAGCCGAGGAGCGAGACGGCGCCCGGGCAAGAGCCGACCAAAGGGGGTGCCGGGGCAGCTTCCAAAGACGCTGCGGGTGAGAATTTTGAGCAGCGTCTGCTGCGGCTGCGCCGCAAGGCGCGTGCGCTGCCCCTGCTGCCAGGCGTCTATTTCATGAAAAATGCCGAGGGGAAAATTATCTATGTGGGCAAGGCCAAGGCGCTGCGCAACCGCGTGTCGAGCTACTTTGTAGGCGTTGAGAGCCATACGCCCAAGGTGGCCTCCATGGTGGCGCAAGTGGCCGATTTTGACACCATCATCACGGCCAACGAGCTTGAGGCGCTGGTGCTGGAATGCTCGCAGATCAAGCAGTATATGCCCCACTACAACATCCTGCTCAAGGACGACAAGAGCTATCCCTACATCAAGGTGACGGTGAAGGAGCCCTATCCGCGCGTGACGCTCACCCGCCGCCGGGAGGAGGACGGCAGCCTCTACTTCGGGCCGTACAGCGGCAGTGTCAGGGACGTGGTCTCGACCATTCAAAAGACCTTTCTTCTGCCCTCGTGCAGCCGCGTGTTCCCGCGCGACATCGGCAAGGGCAGGCCCTGCCTCAACGCCGCCATCAAGACCTGCATGGCGCCTTGCTCGGGCAAGGTGACGCAAGAGCAGTACCTTGAGGCGGTGGACGAGGCGGTGGCCTTTCTGGAGGGAAAGCAGGGCGACCTGGTGAAGGAGCTGTCAAAGCGTATGGAGCAGGCTGCCGAGCAGCTGCGCTTTGAGGAGGCGGCGCGGCTGCGCGACCGTCTGCAGGCGCTGCAAAAGCTCGAGCAGGGCCAGAAGGTGGTGGATGCGCCAAATGTGCAGCGCGATGTCATCTGCCTGCGCTTTGACGACAAGAACGCCGCCGTGGTGGTGCTCACCATCCGAAACGGGCGGCTGACCCTGGCAGACAGCTTCCTCTTTGAGCGGACCCAGCTCGAGCCGCCGGAGGCCGGCATGTCGGCCTTTGTCAAGCAGCACTACCTGCAGCGCACCGACATCCCGCGCGAGATTTTGCTCTCGGTGCTGCCAGACGAAGCGGACCTGCTCGAGCAGTATCTCACGGGCAGGGCGGGGCGCAGGGTGCATCTGCGGGTGCCGCAGCGCGGCGAGGCGCGCCGCGTGCTGGAGCTTGCCGAGCGCAACGCGGAGCAGAGCCTGGCCCGGCTGTCCGACCGCGAGGAAAAGGTGCGCCGGGGCGTGGCCGAGCTGGGCGCGCTGACCGGGCTGGCACAGCCGCCGCGCCGCATCGAGGCGGTGGACATCTCCAACACGAGCGGCAGCGAGGTGGTGGGCGGCATCGTGGTCTTCGTGGACGGGAGGCCCTCCAAGAAGGACTACAAGCGATACAAAATCAAGACCGTGGAGGGGCAAGACGACTACGAATCCATGCGCGAGGTGGTGTGGCGCCGCATGCGGCGCTTCCAGAAGGGGGAGGCCGGCTTTGAGACGCTGCCGGACCTGCTGCTGCTCGACGGCGGCAAGGGGCAGCTCTCGGCCGTCCGGGAAATTCTCGATGAGCTTGAGATTGACATTCCCGTCTTCGGCATGGTCAAGGACGACAGGCACCGCACGCGCGGCCTGGTGGGCGAACAGGGCGAAATCACGCCGCGTCCCGTCAGCCCGGCATTTGTGCTGCTGGCCCAGATCCAGGAGGAGGTCCACCGCTACGCCATCGCTTACCACCGGGCGCTGCGCGGGAAAAAGACCTTCTCCTCCCAGCTTTCCAATATCCCGGGCATTGGCAAAGCCCGGGCTGCGGCGCTGCTCTCGGAGCTCAAGACGCTTGACGCAATCAAACGGGCCGCGCCGCAGGAGCTGGCCGGGGTGCCGGGCATGAACCGGGCGGCGGCGCAGGCCGTGTGGCAGCACTTCCACGGGGAAATTTCACAAAATATGGAAGATGTTGACCAAACGGGCAAAAGCAAGTAAAATAGGGAGTAGCAAGCAGGGCACAAGCGGTGCAAGGAGGGCTGTGTCGCACATGAGAGTGATTACCGGAAAGGCGCGGGGGACAAGGCTGCAGACGCTGGAGGGCGATGCAACGCGGCCCACCATCGAGCGGGTCAAGGAGGCCATGTTCAGCGCCATCCAGTTTGAGATTGAAGGGCGCACGGCGCTGGATTTGTTTGCGGGAAGCGGACAGCTTGGCATTGAGGCGCTGTCGCGCGGGGCGCACCGGTGCGACTTTGTGGACAGCGCGCCGGGCGCGGTGCGCGTGGTGACGGAAAACCTCAAAAAGTGCCGCATGATTGAGCAGGCCGCCGTCCATCAAAAGACGTGGGACGCCTTTTTGAAGACCTCCAAGACCCGCTACAGCCTGATCTTTCTCGACCCGCCCTACCGCTCGGGGCTCTGCCTTGCGGCGATGGAGGCGCTGTGCGAGGGGCATTTGGCAAACCATGCCATTGTCGTGTGCGAGACGGCGCCGGAGGAGACGCTGCCTGAGCAGGTGGGCCCGCTTGCGCTGTCCAAGACGACAAAGTACGGCAATACCCGCGTCTTTTTGTATCGGACGGTGGGACTGGGGGAAGGAAAGTGACAAAAGTGATTTGCCCCGGGAGCTTCAATCCCGTCACGAGAGGGCATGTCAACGTCTTTGAACGCTGCTCGCGCCTGTTTGACGAGGTGGTGGTGGTGGTCATGCACAACGCCGCCAAGACCTACCATGTTTCGGCGCAGCAGAGGGTGGACTGGATTGAGCAGTCGGTGGCCCATCTGCCCAACGTCAGGGTCGACGCCTGCGGCGGCCTTTTGGCCGAGTATGCCGTGCAGTGCGGAGCCAAATTCATTGTCAAGGGCGTGCGCGACGCCGCAGACATGGTGGTGGAAACCCAGATGTACTACGCCAACCGCGAGGCGTCGCAGGGACGGGTCGACACGCTGCTGCTGCCGACGCAGGAGGAGTTTGTCTATCTGAGCTCCTCCATCGTGCGCGACGTGGCCTCCTACGGGGGCGACATCTCCGCCTTTGTGCCGCCTGTTATTTTAGAGCAGGTGGCCAAGGCCTATCGGAAGGGATAAAAAAACACTCCCCCGACGGGGGAGCGGGGAGGAAGATATCATGAATTTAGAGGATCTGTTTGACCGGCTGCAGGAGCTGTTTGAGGAGTCCTGGCGCATGCCCCTGTCCAACGGCAAGGCCGTGGTGGATGTGCTGGAGGCCACCGAGCTGGTGCGCGAGCTGCGCTCCAACCTGCCGGTGGAGCTGGAGCAGGCGCGGCGCATTGTGGAGGAGCGAAAGGAGATTGTCACCACGGCGCGCCGCGAGGCCGAGGTGATGCTCAAAAACGCCGAGGAAAAGGCAAAATTCATGACGTCGCGCGAGGAAATCGTGGCGGCGGCCAACCGCGAGGCCAATGAAATCCTGCTCGAGGCCAAGCGGCAGGCAAGCGAGGTGCTCAAGCAGGCCACCGAGCAGGCCACCGAGCAGCTCGAGCTGGCCGGAAAGCAGGTGGCCGAGCAGGTGGCCGACACCAACGCGCGGGTCAAGGAGCTGCGCACCACCACCAACGAGTATGTCGAGCAGGTGCTGGCCATGGTCGACAAGAGCCTCAGCCAGGCTGTGGCCGATGTGAGGCAGGCGCAGCAGAATTTCAAGTCGGCGCGGCTGTAAGAAATGAATATACATTAAAACAAGAATAATTATTCATATTGAAGAAAAGCGTCTTCGGGGAAGGCGCTTTTCTTTTGTGAAAAAAAGAGCTGCCGGGGTTATTTTCTTGTTGCAATTTTCAAAATCTATGGTAAACTGATGTCATAGTGGAGTAAAAGGGAGTTAAAGGGAGCCAAGTGGGGATTTTCCCAAAGGTATAAAAATACAAACGAATGTTCTTTTTCTCCATATCCGTTTTGCCGAAAGGGGGGACAAGCCGTGCTCATCGGTCAGGTACAACACAGCCTTGACGCCAAGGGAAGACTCATCATCCCGCAGAGGTTCCGCAGCGATTTGGGAGACCGGTTTGTCGCCACCAGAGGGCTTGACGGCTGCATTTCCCTCTATCCGATGGAGGAATGGGAGCGGCTGGCCCAGCAGATCCGGTCGGCGCCCATTGCGGAGGGGCGCACGATGCAGAGATATTTTTTCGGCTTTGCCGAGGAGCAGCAGCCCGATTCGCAGGGGCGCGTTTTGATTTCGGCCAAGCTGCGGCAAATTGCCGGGCTCCAAAAGGAAGTTGTGATTGTGGGCGTTGAGTCGCACGTGGAGGTCTGGGACGCGCAGGCCTGGGAGCGTGTGGAGGGCAGCGTGGAGGACGAGGATGTCATTGCGGCGCTGTCGCGCAGTGGATTCTAGCGGGGAGGCGGCGTCATGACCCATGTTCCGGTGCTGCTGCACGAGGCGGTTGCGGCGCTTGACATCAAGCCGCAGGGCGTTTATGTCGACGGCACGATGGGCGGCGGCGGCCACAGCCTGGCCATTGCGCAGCGTCTGACGACGGGGCGGCTGATCTGTATTGACAAGGACGATTATGCCCATGAGCGCGCCCGCGAGACGCTTGCGCCGGTGGCGCAGCGCGTGAGCTTTGTGAAGGACGACTTTTGCAATCTTGCCGCGATTTTGGACAGGCTCGGGCAGCCCGCCATCGACGGGCTGCTGCTGGATTTGGGGGTCTCCTCCTTCCAGCTTGACGACGCCGCGCGCGGCTTTTCCTATACCAAGGAGGCGCCGCTCGACATGCGCATGGACAGGAGCGGCCCCGTCACGGCGGGGGACATTGTCAACGGCTGGGACGAGCGCGAGCTTGCCGACCTGCTCTTTCGCTATGGGGAGGAGCGCCATGCCAGGCGCATTGCGGCCGCCATTGTGCGGCACAGGCAGGAGCGCCCCATTGAGACCACGACCCAGCTTGCCGAGCTGGTGGCGCAGGCCATGCCGGGCGCGGCGCGCAGAGAGGCGCAGCACCCCGCGCGGCGCACTTTTCAGGCGCTTCGCATCGAGGTCAACAACGAGCTGGGCATTTTGGACAAGACGCTGCGCGACGCGGCGGAGCGTCTTTCCCCGGGAGGCCGCATCGCGGTGATCACCTTTCACTCGCTGGAGGACCGCATCGTCAAGGAGACCTTTGCGTCGCTGGCGCAGGGGTGTACCTGTCCCAAGGATTTTCCCGTATGCGTATGCGGGAAAAAGCCGGTGGTGAAGCTGGTGGGCAGAAAGCCCGTCACGCCCTCGCCGCAGGAGATTGAGCAAAATCCCCGCAGCCGCAGCGCCAAGCTGCGTGTGGCGGAAAAACTGCCGGATGAGCGGCAGACATCAATACAAGAGGAAGGAAACGTATCGCATGCAAGAGCAGAGAAGGTATGAGTCACAGTGGGGCAACGTCAGCACGGCCTATGACCTCTCGGCCTATGACGCCAGGACGACAAAGCGGGCCCGAAGCAGGGTGGTTTCCATCGTCCAAAAGCGCAGGAAACGCATGGCCCTGCGCAACATGCTCAAAAACGTGCTGCTGTGCTGCTTTGGCGTGGCCATGCTGAGCGGAATCCTGATCAGCGCCACACAGCTCAACGAGCTCACGGCGAGGGCTTCCTCCCTCAAGAGCGAAAACGAGGAGCTGCTCAGCGAACAAAAACGCCTCATGGCGCTCTACGACATGCAGCTCGACCTTGCGGAAATCGAAAACATCGCCACCGAGCAGCTCTATATGCAAAAGCTTGAGCAGGAGCAGATTGTCTATGTCCGTCTCACCGGCGACGACTATGCCACCGTGGTGGAGGAGCAGGACGGCCTGTTCTCCAGGGCCTTCGATGCGCTGCGCGGGGTTTCGCTGTATGTGGCCGAATGGGTTGAATAAGGACTGCAGTGGTGGTGTGTTGCCCGTCCGGGGCGGCACACCACACGCCGCCTCTAGTGAGGGGAAATGGGAATTGCCTCATATTTTGCGGCGGGAAATACTATACTGAAGAGAAAAAGAGATGGGGAAAGGGGGATTTTTTCCTTGGAAAAAGCGTCGCTCGACTCGGCAACCAAACGCAGGATGCTGTTAATCCTGTTTGTTTTTTTGGCCGTTTGTTTCGTGGCAATCACGGCAAAGCTCTTTTATGTGCAGATCGTGCAGCATGAGCTCTATCAGGCCAAGGCCATCGACCAGCAGGTCAGAGACACCACCGTGACGCCAAAGCGCGGCACCATTTACGACCGCAACATGAAGACGCTGGCCGTTTCGGCCTCGGCTGAGACCGTGTATATCGCGCCCAAGTCCATCAAGGACGACGAGCAGGCGGCTCTCATCGCCAGGGAGCTGTCGCGCATCCTGGGCGTCAGCGAGGAGAGCATCCTCAAAAAGACCCAGGCCGACAACTATTACGAAGTCATCAAGCGCCAGGTCGAAAAGGAGACGGCCGACCAGGTGCGCGAGTTCAAGCAGGAGTATGACCTTGCCGCCGTGGCGCTGGCGGAAGACTCCAAGCGCTATTACCCCTACGGCGCCTTCGCCTCCCACATCATCGGTTTTACCAATGTCGACGGCGAGGGCATCGAGGGCCTTGAGATGTATTACAACGACGTGCTGGTGGGCATGCCCGGGCGCATCATCACGGCCAAAAACGCCAGGGGCACCGACATGCCCTTCCGCTACGAGCAGTACATCGACGCCCAAAACGGCTACAACCTGGTGCTGACCATCGACGAGGCGGTGCAGCACTTCGTGGAAAAGCAGCTCGAAAACGCGGTGGTGGAATACAATGTGCAAAACCGCGCTACCGCCATTGTCATGGACGTCAACACCGGGGCCATTTTGGCCATGGCCACCAAGCCCGACTACGACCTCAACAACCCGCGCGAGATCACCGACCCCGAGCTTCTGGCCGAGCTGGAGGCGCTGGAGGGGGAGGAGTATTCAGAGCGCCAGATGGAGATCTGGCAGAGCATGTGGCGCAACAAGGCCATTGCAGACACCTATGAGCCGGGAAGCGTTTTCAAGATTATCACGGTCTCGATGGCGCTGGAAAAGGACGTGGTCTCGCTGCACGAGACCTTCAACTGCCCCGGCTACAAGGTGGTGGCCGGCACAAGGATTTCCTGCTGGAAGGCGGGGGGCCACGGCACGCAGGACGTGCTGACCGGCCTGAAAAATTCCTGCAACCCCGTGTTTATGGAGCTGGGAGCCCGCATTGGCGGCGCCTCGTTTTACGACTATGCCGAGGCCTTCGGGCTGCTGGAGTCCACCGGCATCGACCTTTACGGCGAGGCCGAGGGCATCTTCTTTGACAGGGATACCATTGCAAACGGCGTGGTGGAGACGGCGGTGGCCGCCTTCGGCCAGACCTTCAAGGTCACGCCCATCCAGATGATCACGGCCGTTTCGGCCTGCGTCAACGGCGGCTACCTCAACCAGCCCTATCTGGTCAGCAAGATTGTCGACGACGAGGGCACCGTGGTGCAGGAGTTCGACCCCAGCGTCAAGCGGCAGGTCATCTCGGAGGAGACCTCCAAGACCGTGGCCTCCATGCTCGAGCAGGTGGTCGCCACCGGTACCGGAAAGAACGCCTACATCAAGGGCTACCGCATCGGCGGAAAGACGGGGACCTCGGAAAAGATTGACGAGAAAAACGAAGAGGGCGTGGCCGACAAGCGTGTTTCGTCCTTTTGCGGCATCGCCCCCGCAGACGACCCCCAGATCGCCATTTTGATGCTCATGGACGAGCCGGAGGTCGACCAGGTCACGGGCGGCCTCACCGCAGCGCCCACCGTGCGCAAGATGTTTGAAGACATCCTGCCCTACCTTGGCATTATGCCCCAGTATACCGAAGAGGAGCTGGCCTCGCTCGAAAAGAGCGTGCCCGACGTGACCGGCATGTCTGTGGCCGACGCGCGCGAAAAGCTCAAGGACGCCGGCTTTGCCCCTTCGGTGATGGGCGACGGCCAGGAGGTGCTCGAGCAGGTGCCGCGAAGCGGGCAGAAGCTGGCCCAGGGCGGCAAGGTGATTCTCTATACCACCGAGCAGGAGACCTCTTCGCTCAAGGAGGTGCCGAGCGTGGCGGGCATGTCCTTCGCACAGGCTTCCAGCACGCTGGAGGCGGCCGGATTCAACATGAGCAGCGACGGAAAGGATTTGACCGAAGACGAGGTCTATGCCACCACACAGTCGCCGGCGGCGGGAACGCTGGCCGAGGCGGGCAGCGTTGTGGAGGTGGATTTTGTGCATGAGTCCGAATCGGAATGGGTCAATGTGGAATACTGATGGAAAAGAAACGGGGAGGCAAAGGCGTCCCGCAAAATGTGGAGGATGAGGAATGAAACTAGAGCAACTGTTGCAAGGTGTGCAGATCAAGGGCAGCGTGCCCGACATGGAGGTGAGCGGCCTGACTTCCGACAGCCGCAAGGTTGAGCCGGGCGGCGTGTTCGTGGCGGTGGACGGCGTCAAGGTGGACGGACATCAGTTTGTCCCCATGGCGCTGGAAAAGGGCGCGGCCCTCATTGTGGCGCAGCGCCCCGTCGAGAGCAGCGTGCCGGTGCTGCTGGTGGAGGACACCCGTCTTGCCTACGCCCTCATGGCCGGCAACTTTTTTGGAAATCCCGCGCAAAAGCTCAAGCTGGTGGGCGTCACCGGCACCAACGGAAAGACCTCGACCACCTTTATCATGAAGCATGTGCTCGAGCAGCTTGGCGAGAAGGTGGGCCTTGTGGGCACCATCGTCAACATGGTGGGGGACGAGGCCGAGGAGGCCGACGGCACCACGCCCGACGCCATGCAGCTGCACGCACTCTTTGCGCGCATGGCGGAGCGCGGCTGCGGCTGGTGCGTCATGGAGGTCTCCTCCCACGCCCTCGACCAGAACCGCGTGGCCGGCCTGCACTTTGCCTGCGGCATCTTCACCAACCTCACCCAGGACCATCTCGACTACCACGAGACCATGGAAAATTACCGCATTGCCAAGCAAAAGCTCTTTGACATCTCGGAGGTGGGCGTTTTCAATTTCGACGACCCCTCCACAGAGCTCATGATGAAGCAGGCAAAGACAAAGAAAAACCTCACCTTCTCCACCACCAGCGACTTTGCCGACGTCACGGCCAAGAACATCCGCCTGTTCCCCGACCATGTGGAGTATCAGGTGGTGTCGAGGGGCTGCATCAACCGGGTGAGCGTGGCCATGCCGGGAGGCTTCAACGTCAAGAACACGCTGGGTGTCATTACGGCCTGCCTGGGGCTGGGCATCGCCCAGGCCGACGCCGTCGCCGCCCTCAAGACCTGCAAGGGGGTCAAGGGCCGCATCGAGGTGGTGCCCACCGACACGCCCTACACCGTGATTTTGGACTATGCCCACACCCCCGACGCCCTCATCAACATCGGCAGCGCCATCAAGGGTTTTGCCAAGGGGCGCATCATCGCAGTCTTTGGCTGCGGGGGCGACCGCGACCGCACCAAGCGGCCGCTCATGGCGCAGGCCGTGATCTCCTTTGCAGACTACTTCGTGCTGACCAGCGACAACCCGCGCACCGAGGACCCGCAGCAGATCCTTCGCGATGCCGCCGCCGGCATCGGCGAGGACTGCGCCGTGCCCCACGCCATCATCGAGGACCGCACCGAGGCCATTGCGCACGCCCTGAGCCAGGCGGGCAAGGACGACATCGTGCTCATCGCCGGCAAGGGCCACGAGACCTATCAGATCCTCTCCACAGGGAAAATTCACTATGACGAGCGCGAGGTGGTCAGGGAGCTGCTGAGCGGGAAATAGGGGGCCTGCTGCGGCGGCGCCCCGGTGAAGGAGGAATCTTGGCATGCAACTTACCGCCCTTGCGCCCTTTGTCTTCTCCGCGCTGCTGTGCATGGGCATCTCGCCGGTGCTCATCCCCTATCTGCACCGGCTAAAATTCGACCAGACCATCCGTGAAAACGGCCCCACCTGGCACAACGCCAAGGGCAAAACGCCCACCATGGGCGGCCTGGCCTTTGTGGCCGGCACCACGGCGGGCATCCTGCTGGGCGGCTTCGTCTGCTTAGGGCGCATCCCCACAAACGCCGTTTTGGTGCTGCTTTGCGCCCTCTCCTTTGGCTTTGTGGGCTTTGTCGACGATTATATCAAGGTGATCAAAAAGCGCAACCTGGGGCTCACCCCGGCGCAAAAGCTGGTGCTTCAGGTGCTGGCGGCCGCCGCCTTCCTGTGGGCGGCGCGCATCGCGGGCTGGAGCTCCACGGCGCTTGCCATCCCCTTTTGGAACGTGAGCATCGAACTCTCGCTCTTTTACTATCCCGTCGCCGCCGTCATCGTCATCGGCACGGTCAACGCCGTCAACCTGACCGACGGGCTGGACGGCTTGGCCTCCTGCGTCACGCTGCCCGTGGCGCTGCTCTTTGCCGTGCTGGGCCGGCGCACGGGTGCGGGCGACCTCTTCGTGGCCTCCAGCGCCCTGATGGGCGGCGTGGCGGGCTTTCTGCCCAGCAACCTGCCCAAGGCCAAGGTCTTCATGGGCGACACCGGCGCCTTCTTCCTGGGCGGCGCCGTGGCGGCGCTGGCCTTTCTGGCCGGCATGCCGGTGCTGCTGGCCCTGTGCGGCATCGTCTATGTGCTGGAGGCTTTGTCGGACATTCTGCAGGTGGGCTATTTCAGGGCCACCGGCGGAAAACGCCTCTTTAAAATGGCGCCGCTCCACCACCACTTTGAGCTGTGCGGCCTGAGCGAGGGCCGCATCGACCTGCTCTTTACGCTGGTGTCGGCGGCCGGATGCCTGCTGGCCTATCTGGCATACGTCCGCTTCTTCCCCGTGTTGTAACAAGACGTATTTTGACGCAGACACTGCCACGGCGCAGTGCGGAAACGGAGTCTTCGGAATGATGAGCAGTCAATCGCGCGCGGCGGGGCGCATCCTCCCCTTAAAAACAAAGACGGCCGAAATGGATCTGCCCTTTTTCGTGCTGGTCATGCTGCTGGTCTCGATCGGCCTTGTGATGGTCTTTTCGGCCTCCAGCGCCAACGCCTACTACCGCTTCGGCGACAGCTACTACTTTATCCGCTCCCAGCTGCTGTGGGCGGTGGTGGGCACCGTGGTCATGCTGCTCACGGCCAGGTTTCTCACGCCCAAGCTGCTGCAGATGTCGGTTTTGCCTGCCTTTGTGTTTTCCATCACCGCGCTGGTGTTGGTGCTCACGCCGCTCGGCACCGTGAGAAACGGCGCACAACGCTGGCTTTTTGGTTTCCAGCCCTCCGAGGTGGCAAAGCTGGCCATCATTTTGTGCATGTCGTGGCTGCTCTGCCGGCAGCGAAAGGAGATCCACACCTTCAAGGGCGGCCTGCTGCCCTGCGGCGCGCTGCTCATGCTCTTTTGCGGCCTGATTGCGCTGGAAAAGCACATCTCGGCCACCGTTTTGGTCTTTGCCATCGGCGCCGTGCTCATGTTCGTGGGCGGCGTGGACTGGCGCTGGTTTGTCGGCTTTGGCGCTGCGGGCGTGCTGTCGGTGCTGGGCATTATCTTTGTCAGCGACTACGCCATGGCCCGCGTCAGGGTCTGGCTCGACCCCTTCTCCGACCCCTTGGGCGACGGCTTTCAGACCATCCAGAGCCTCTATGCCATCGGCTCGGGCGGCCTGTTTGGCCTGGGAATCGGGAAAAGCCGTCAGAAATACCTCTATATCCCCGAGCCGCAAAACGACTTCATTTTCTCCATCGTCTGTGAGGAGCTGGGCTTTATCGGCGCCTGCATCATCATTCTGCTCTTTGTTTTGCTCATCTGGCGCGGCTTTACCATCGCCTTCAAGGCGCCCGACCGCTTCTCTGCCTTCGTCGTGACCGGCATCACGGCCCAGGTGGCCATCCAGACCATTCTCAACATCGCCGTGGTGAGCAACCTCGTGCCAAACACCGGCATCTCGCTGCCCTTCTTCTCGGCGGGAGGCACCTCCCTGATCATGCTGATGTTTGAAATGGGCATCGTGCTCAGCGTATCAAGACGGGCAAAGCTATAGGAGGGTGCGGACATGAAGGTATTGCTGTGCGGCGGCGGAACGGCGGGGCATGTCAACCCCGCCATCGCCATTGCCGATTTTATCAGGGCGCGCCACGGGCAGGCCGACATCCGCTTTGTCGGCACCAACTACGGCATCGAGTCAAAGCTGGTGCCGCGCGCGGGATACCCCCTTATCGAAATGGACGTCCACGGCCTCAAGCGCAGGCTGACCGTGGACAACGTGAAAAACCTGGCCAAGGCTCTGAATGCCATCCGGGCCAGCAAGCGCCTGCTGCGGGAGTTTTGTCCCGATTTGGTGGTGGGCACGGGCGGCTATGTCAGCGGCCCTGTGGTCTGGGCGGCCTGCGACCTTGGCGTGCCCACCGCCATCCACGAGCAAAACGCCTTTCCCGGCCTGACAACCCGCAAGCTGGCACCCAGGGTTGACCTTGTGATGCTGGGCTTTGACGACGCAAAGGAGCGCCTGCACTGCAGACGCAGCGTGCTGGTGGGAAACCCCATCAAGCAGGAGATCCTGTTTGCCGACAAGGCCCGCGCACGCGAAAAGCTGGGCATTGCAAAGGAGACGCGCATGGTGGTCTCCTTCGGCGGCTCGATGGGCAGCCGCCCCTTCAACGAGAACATCCGCGACTTCATGGCGCTGCACTGCGGCGACCATGCTTTTTTGCATGTCCACGCCGCCGGGCAGTTCGGCTTCAAATGGCTGCCCGGAGAGCTGGCCGAGCGGGGGATCACGCCTCAGAGCTGCCCCCTCATCGACGTGAGAGAGTACATCTTCGATATGCAGGACGTCATGGCGGCGGCCGATTTGCTCATCTGCCGCGCCGGGGCCATCACGCTTGCCGAGCTGGCCGTGATGGGCAAGCCCGCCATCCTGATCCCCTCTCCAAATGCCACAGACAACCACCAGTATTACAACGCGCTGGCCTTCGCCAAGGCGGGGGCATCGGTGCTGCTCGAGGAAAAGGACTGCACCGCGCGCACCCTGTATGACGCCGTCAAGCAGCTGCTGGGCGACCAAAAGCGGCTTGCCGACATGCACGAAGCGGCCGGCAGGCTGGCGATTTTTGACTCCGCCCAGCGCATTTATGATAACATCATGACGCTGATTCGGTAACTTTTTGCAGCATTTTGCGTTTTTCGAACCCCCCGTCTGCAGGGCGCATAGCATGGGGCAGGATGGAGGGTGGCTAGAGATGACGATATATGAGATAGAAGGCGGCCGCCGCCTCGAAGGCGAGCTTTGGGCGCAGGGCGCAAAAAATGCGGCGCTCCCACTGCTGTCGGCGGCGCTGCTGAGCCGGGAGGTGTCGGTGCTGGAGCACTGTCCCGACATCGACGACGTCAACGTGCAAATCGAGATCCTCGAGGCGCTGGGCTGCGGCGTCACGCGGGAGAGCGAAAGGCTGACCATTGACGCGGCCGGGGCAGACGGCTTTGAGGTGCCGCGCGCCCTCATGGGCCGCATGCGTTCCTCGGTCATGGTGCTGGGTGCGCTGCTGGGCCGTCACGGCCGGGGCGTCATCCACTCTCCCGGAGGCTGCGCCATCGGGGCGCGGCCCATTGATTTTCATTTGAAGGCTTTTTCCGATATGGGGGTGCGCATCGACTGGCAGCAAGACGAGCTGACCGCCACGCTGGACGCAGCGCGCGACAGTGAGGTCGTTTTGCCCTTCCCCAGCGTTGGCGCCACCGAAAACGTGCTGCTGCTGGCGGCGGCCATTCCCTGCGTCACCGTGCTGCGCGGCGCCGCCAAGGAGCCTGAGATTGTGGACTTGGCGCACATGCTGTGCGAGATGGGCGCTGCGGTGGAGGGAGCGGGCGGCGACGTGATTACAGTGCGCGGGGCGAGGGAGCTTCGCGGCGTGCGCCACAGGGCGCTGTCCGACCGCATTGCGGCAGCCACCGATTTGTGCGCCGCCGCCATCACGGGCGGCAGCCTGACGCTGTGCGACGTCAACACCCGGCATATGGGCAGCGCGCTTGAGCTGCTGCGCCTTGCCGGCTGCGCCGTGCTCTCCACGCAGGACACCGTCTGGCTGAGCGCGCCAAAGCGCCTGTCGGGGCTGGGCGTTGTGAGAACCATGCCGTATCCCGGCTTCCCCACCGATTTGCAGGCGCCCTTTCTGGCGCTTGCCGCTTCGGCCGAGAGCGGCAGCGTGTTCATTGAGAGCATGTTTGAAAACCGCTTTCACCATGTGGAGCAGCTGCGCAAAATGGGGGCCGACATCGAGGTGCAAAACCGCGTGGCGCTGGTGCGCGGCGCAAGGCTCGCCGGGGCAAGGGTGCAAACTGCGGACCTGCGCGGCGGCGCGGCGCTCATGCTGGCCGGGCTTGCCGCGCAGGGCGTGACCGCGGTGTGCGACGCGGGCCACATCGCCAGAGGCTATGAGCGGCTTGCACAGAGGTGGAACAGCCTGGGCGCATCCATCCGGGTGAGCACGCAGGAGGATATGCCTACATAAACCGGGGAGAGGAGGTGGCCGGCATGGGAAAGAAAAAACGCAGGGCAAAAAAACGCATGGAAAAACAGGCCCGCAAGGCGCAAAAGCGTATGGAGAAAAAAGAGCGGGCCCGCCTGGAGCGTGCACGGAAAAAAGCCGGCCGCTCCGGCTCGGGCGGACAAGCCCGCCGCGACCCGCGAAAGCGAAGACGCGCGGCGCGCAGACGCCTGCTGCGCCGCCTGCTGCTGCTGGCCCTTGTGGCGCTGGCTGCGGGGCTGTGCACCCTGCTGGGCTATGCCGTCAAAAGCCTCCCGGTCAACACCATCGTCGTGGAGGGCGACAGCCCCTACAGCGACGAGCTGCTGCTCGAGACCTGCGGCCTGCAGGAGGGACAGGCCCTGCTGCTGCTGCGCACCGGCTCCATGGAAAAGACCCTGCTGGCCCGCATGCCCTGGCTTGAGACGGTGGAAATCCGCCGTCATCTGCCCGACACCGTCCAGGTGACGGTGACAAAGGCGCAGCCTGCCTACCGCGTGAAAGACGGGGGAAAAGAGCTCTATGTGTCGGCCGACGGCAAGATTTTGGGCTATCTCGGGGAGGACCCCGCATCGGCCGGCGTGCCGCTGCTTTTGGGAAATTTTGTAAGCCCAATGGAAATCGCGCAAACTCTTGCCTATGAGACAGAAAGCGACGGCGGAATATGTGTTGACATTTTTGCCGCCTTGCAGGATAATGAGCTACTGGAAGGGGTGTCCGAGGTGGACCTGAGAAACCCCTCGGAGCTGACAATCAAGCTGGAAGACCGCTTTGTCGTGCAGCTTGGGGACAGCCTGTCGCTGCCCGAAAAGCTGCGCATGGTGGCAGAGAGCGTCAAGCGCCTCGACGAGACCGAGGCCGGCACGCTCGACGCCTCCACGGTGGGGCGTGTCACATACAAGCCGGGTGCGCGCAGGTCTTCCGCCGCCGCGCAGACCGATGAGCTTTCAGAAGGGGGGACACAAGATGACGAATAACCACTACGATCAGACACCGCTTCCAGGACAGGACGACGCCGTGCAGGGGGAGGTGCTCTCCGATTGCCCGCTTGTCGTTGCAAAAGAGCAGCAAAAGGCTCCGCCGCAGGAGCCGGTGCACACAAAACGGCCCGTGGCCTTCGGCGTGTTTTTTGCCTGTATCCTGTTTGGCTTTTTGCTCTCCATGCAGTTTAAGAGCGTGGACATCTCGAGCAACGCCCTCACCAGCCAGCAGCTGCGTGCCGAGGAGCTGCAGGCTTTGCTCAACAAGGAGCGGGAAAAAAATCAGGAGCTCTATGAGGAGCTGCTGCGCGGCAAGGACGATTTGTCCCAGTATCGTGAGCAGGCGCTGCAAAGCGGCGACTACGCTACCATCCTCGCCGACGAGCTGGCCCGCGCCGAGCTGGCCGCCGGTTTTACCGATGTGGTCGGCCCGGGGCTTATCGTCACCATGAGCGACTCCACCAAAAACCCCGCCGACACCACCGCCGACCCCAGCTACTATATCATTCACGACAACGACATCCTTCAGGTGGTCAACGAGCTGCGCGATGCCGGCGCCGAGGCCCTGAGCATCAACGGCGAGCGCCTGCTGGCCACCAGCGAAATCCGGTGCGCCGGCTCGATTGTCAGCGTCAACAACAACCGCTACGCCGCGCCCTACGTCATCCGCGCCATCGGAGACCCTGCGGCCATGAGCTCCGCTTTGAGCATGCGCGGCGGCGTGATTGACCAGCTCTCCATCTGGGATATCCAGGTCGATGTCCAGCAGTCGGAAGAGGTGCTCATCCGCGCCTACACCGGAAAAACCACCTTCCAGTACGCGCAGGAATATAAAGATAATTCGTCGCAGGAGAAAGGAGAGTAAACCATGCTTCTTGGTGTGATTGGTCTTGCCATCGGCATCGGACTGGGTTTTGTCTTTCCCGGGTATTTCCCCGAAACCCTCTCCGATTACATGGGCATCATGCTCATCGCCTGCGCCGATTCCATCATCGGCGGCCTGCGCGCCCGTGCGCTCGGAGAGTATAACGACAGTATTTTTATCTCGGGTTTTTTCATCAACGCACTGCTGGCTGCGGCGATGACATATTTTGGAAAACGTATCAACCTGCAGCTTGAACTGGCCGCCATGGTGGTTTTTGCCACCCGTATCTTCCAGAACCTTGCGATTTTGCGGAGAAACCTCTTGAATTTGAATGCAGAATAAGCTACACTATAAAGAAAAGATGCTTCGAGCAGACACAATATTTTGTGATGAGGCGCATCGCCGCCATTTGACCGACACCAGGAGGAACAGACATGATTTTTGATTTTGATTCCAGCGCAGTATCTCCCGTCAACATTAAAGTCGTCGGTATCGGTGGAGGGGGAAACAATGCCGTCAACCGGATGATTTCTTCCGGAATTACCAGTGTGGAGTTTATCTCTGTCAATACGGACAAGCAGGACCTCAACTCCTCGCGGGCCACGCAGAAAATCCAAATCGGAGAAAAGCTGACCAAGGGGCAGGGCGCCGGCACCAACCCCGAAAAGGGGGCCCGTGCGGCAGAGGAGAGCAGGGAAGAGCTGGCCGCCGCCATCAAGGGCGCCGACATGGTCTTTATTACGGCCGGCATGGGCGGCGGAACCGGAACCGGCGGCTCGCCCGTTGTGGCCAACATTGCAAAGGAGATGGGCATTCTCACGGTCGGCATTGTGACAAAGCCCTTCCACTTTGAGGGAAAGAGCAGGATGAACGCCGCTGAAGAGGGCATCCGCATGCTGCGCGAGCAGGTGGATTCGCTCATTGTCATCCCCAACGAGCGCCTCAAGCTGGTCAGCGACACCCCCATCACGCTCTTCAACGCCTTCGAAAAGGCCGACGACGTGCTGCGCCTGGGCGTGGCAAACCTGTCTGACCTCATCAACGTGCCCGGATACATCAACCTCGACTTTGCAGACGTCTCCTCCGTCATGAAGGATGCCGGCTACGCCCACATGGGCGTCGGACACGGCACCGGACGCGACAAGATGACCGAAGCCGTGCTCGAGGCCATCAACAGCCCCCTTATCGAGACCACCATCAACGGCGCCCGCGGCGTTATCATCAACATCTTCGCCCCGGCCGACATCGGCCTTGGCGAGGTGGACGATGCCGTCAGCGTGGTGACGGCGGCGGCCCACCCCGAGGCAAACATCATCTTCGGCGTCTCCTTTGACGAGGAGCTGGCCGACGAGGTGCGCGTGACCATCATCGCCACCGGCTTTGAAACGCTGGCCACGGCTGCCCCGGCCACGGCAGCAGCCCCTGCCGCCTCAGCGCAGGAGACCAAGTCTCCGGCCGGCAATGCGCCTTCGTTTGACGGCGTGCCCAGCACCCACAAGCCCTTCAACACGCCCTTTGCGGCCCCGCAGACCCAGGCTCCCGCCGCCTCCCAGACCGAGACGGCGGCCCCGGCAGACGGAGATTCCAAGCGCCTGATCAGCGATGACGACATCAACGACATCGACTCCATTCTCAGCTTTTTCAAAAAGCGCGGATAAAAACGCACCCTGCCGGCTTTGCGGCTTCGCAGGAGCCCTCCCGCTCGGGCCGCTTCAGGCACAGGGGCGGGGGAGGGCGTTAAAAAACGGCAACAAAGGGCCGGCGCAAAGCGCCGGCCTTTGGTTTGTCCGCAGGAGGGGGCGATGCCGGCGCCTTTCGGGGCGTTGGAGGGCCTTCAAAAGGATGCTGCGGGACGGCCCCCCGGAAAGGAGAGAGACGGTTTTGGCCTGGTATGTCTATATGGTGCGCTGCGCGGACGGCACGCTCTACACCGGCACGGCGCTGGATGTGACGCGCCGCATTGCCCTTCACAACGAGGGAAAGGGTGCAAAGTATACGAGAGGGCGGCGCCCGGTGCGTGAAATTTACCGGGAGTGCTGTGCCGACCGGCCGGCGGCGCTGCGGCGGGAGGCCGCCGTCAAGCGCCTGAGCCGGCAGCAAAAGCTGGAGCTTGCCGCCTCCCTCGGGCACAAGGATGAAAAACCGTCTCCCTGAGGGAGATTTCAGGCAGGGCTTTTGCCAAAAGGAAAAGCGGGTTGCCGCCGCGAAAAGAGAAACGGCATAGGGCGGGAGGCAAAGGGTCTTCAGCCCTTTTTTGGCCCTGCAGGCGGTGGGGGCCGGCCCGCCCCGCCGGGAAAAGCGGCGCCGCCGCTTTGAACGGGAATTTCCCTTTCGGGAAATTCCCCGGCTTTTTTGCCTGCGGCAAAAAAGGCTCGGCGGGGCGGGGAAGAGGCGCTCGAGGCAGCCCCGGGAAAAGAGGCACAAAAAAGGGGCGGCGGGGAAAAGCCCGCCGCCCCGTGTGCGCCGTGCAGGCCGCGGCCTGCCGGCAGGGCTTATGGATTTGCAAGGAAGTTTTTGATATCCTGCTCCGAGGCGCCGGTCAGCATGCGGCCCTCCTTCCAGAGCGTACCGGGGCACAGGGGCTTGAGCTGCTCGAGCGTTTTGCCAAGGCCACTGCCGCCCGAAGTGGCAAAGGGGATCAGCGTTTTGCCGGAAAAGTCATAGCTCTCAAGAAAGGTGCAGACAATGGAGGGAGCGACGTACCACCAGATGGGAAAGCCCACGAAGATGGTATCGTAGTCATCCATCCCCTCCAGGCGCTGCGCGATTTCGGGGCGCGAGCCGGGATTGCTCATCTCCACCGAGCTGCGGCTGTTTTTGTTGGTCCAGTCGAGGTCGGCGGCGGTATAGGGGACGGCCGGCTTGATTTCAAACAAGTCCGCGCCTGCTGCGGCAGCCAGCCGCTCCGCCACCGCACGGGTGACGCCTCCTGCAGAAAAGTATGCCACAAGTGTTTTTCCCATGGGTGATGTCTCCTTTCAAGACGTATGCGGCCGGCCTGTCGCGGCTTTTGGGCGCAAAGGGGCCTGCCGTAGAGGTAAGGCGCCCTTTTTCCCTGAGGGTTTTGGAGAGCACCGGGAGGAGGACGCCGCAAGCTGCCTTCTGCCGGTCTGCCCGCAGGAGGCTTTTTTTCAGTATAACGCAGAAAAGCCGGATTTTCAAGCGAGGGGGGCCTTCAAGGGGAGGATGTCAAAAAGGCGGCAGCCGGCCCTTTCGAAAAGGGCCGGCTGCCGGGAAGAAGGTGGTTCAAGGGCTGCGGCAGGGTGCGGGCGGCTTTTTTACTGTGCGTCAGGGGGCGTCTGCCCTTCTGCCCCGTCGGGCTGGTCGGACGAGACGTTCTCCTGTGTGCCCTGCGCTGGGGTATGCTTTTTGTGCAGCAGAGGCAGCTTGGGCAGGCGGCGGCGCAGCAGCCACAGAAGGACGCCCAGCACGACCAGCCAGGGCAGCAGGTAAATGAGGCGGATGGAGAGGTTTGCAAGGGAGTCCAAAAAGCTGCGCAGGCTGTCGAGCACGGCGTCTGCCATGCGGGACAAGAAGCCCTGACGCTCGGGCGGTGTGTAGCGCGTCACCTCGTAGATCTGCAGCGTCACGGTGCTGTAGTCCACCTGCGACTGCCAGCCGCGCAGCGTGGTGGTCAGGCTTTCGATCTCATAGCGCACCTCGGTGAGCTGGGCCTCGATGGCCAGGATGTCGGCCATGCTGTCGGCCCGCTCCAGCAGCTCGAGCAGCCTGTCATATTGAACCTGGCAGGCGTCAAGGCGCGACTGCGTGTCGTAAAAGCGGGGGGCGATGTTCTCGGCCTGCCGGCTCGAGCCGGTGACGTTGCCCAGCTCCCCGGAGCTCTCGAGAAACTCCGAAAAGCGATCGCTGGGGATGCGCAGCACATAGTGCGCGTAGCGGTCGACAAGCTGCGCGCTGCCGTCGTCCTCGCGGTAGACCGTCGTCCCCGAGCTCTCGGAGCTCTCGATATAGCCGCCAAAGCGCTCCACCATGCCCGAAAGGGCCTCGCAGCTTTGGTCAAATTCCAGCGTCTCCACCGTGACATGCCCGGTATAGACCATCTTTTCGGGCAGAAGACGGCCCTGCTCGTCGGTTGCCGCCTCCTGCGGCGTCTCAGGAGCCTCGGAGGTGCCGGACAGCATGGTCGACAGCGAATTGTCGCTCTTCCCCGTGGCCTCGGAGGACTGCGGCAGCATGCCTTGCCCCGAGGAAGAGAATGCCTCGTTTTGGGCGCTGCCCAGGCCCTGTGAGCAGCCTGACAGCAGCAGCGCAGCGCACAGCAGCAGCGCAAAAAGCCGATGGGGTTGGGCGGCGTGTTTCATAGGAAGACCTCCTTGCAGCGTGATTTTATCAAAATTTTGTCAAACTTATCCCTTTTGTCGTGCGTGCAGCAGACAAAGTTCCCGCAGGGAGAGGCAAAGATTTCAAAAAGGGTGCATTGTCTCCGGGGTTGTCCCCTGCTATAATGGCAAAAAGAGAGTTTGACACGGCAAAAAGGAGGGCTTTTGATGAAACTGTATCCCAAGGACAGGCGTGCGCTGCTGGAGGCGGCCATGGGCAGGCGATCCTGCGACCTGGCGGTGGAAAACGTGCGCTTTGTCAACGTGTTCACCGGGGAGATTTACCCGGCGGTGGTCTATGTCCTGGACGGGTTTGTGGCCTATGTGGAGGAGGGCGGCAGGGCCGACCCGGCGCTGGCGCACCGGGTGGTCGACGGGCAGGGGGCCTATCTGACGCCGGGCTTTGTGGACCCCCACATCCACATCGAGAGCACCATGCTCACGCCGCGCGCCTTTGCGGCGGCCGTCGTGCCCCACGGCACCACGACGGTGGTGACCGACCCCCACGAGATTGCCAACGTGCTGGGGGAGCAGGCGGTGGTCTACATGCACGACGCGGCGGAGGATTTGCCCATGCGTCAGTTTGTGGACATCCCCTCCTGTGTGCCTGCGGTGCCGGGGCTGGAAAATTCCGGGGCGGAATTTGACGCCGGCACGGTGCACCGTCTGGCAAAGCTGCCCCGCGTGATAGGGCTGGCCGAGGTCATGGATTTTCTGGCGGTGGCGCAGGGCGAGCAGAGAATGCTCGACATGCTGGATGCGGCGCAGCAGGAGGGCCTGTATGTGCAGGGGCATGTGCCGGTCTCGGACAAGAGGCTGCTTTCCGCCTATGCCATTGGCGGCCCCACCACCTGCCATGAGACGCGCGAGGGGGAGGACGCCGTCAGCAAGCTGCGCCTGGGGCTGAGGATCGACGCGCGCGAGAGCTCGATTGCCAAGGACGTGGAAAAAATCTACTCGCAGGTGCGCCGCCTGCGCTATCTCGACAGGGTCAGCCTGTGCACCGACGACCGCGAGGCGCACGACATTTTGGAAAACGGCCATATGGACAACGCGCTGCGCAAGGCGGTGGCCTGCGGCATGGACGGCGTGGACGCGCTGCGCTGCGCCACGCTGCATCCGGCGCTGGAATCGGGGCTGGGCAACCTGGGCGCCGTGGCGCCGGGCTATGCGGCCGACTTTCTGCTGCTGGAGGATTTGAAGGGCTTTCGCGTCAAGGAGGTCTATTGCGGCGGCCGCCTGGTGGCGAGGGACGGCGTGCTGATGCAGGAAATCACCCCAAAGGCCTTCGCGCTCGAGCAAATGGACACCATGCGGGTGCCCCCCTTGAAGCGCGAGGATTTTGAGATTGCCGCGCCGGTGGAGCAGGGCGTGGTGAAGGTCAACGTGCTGCACTTTGCGGAGCTTGAGAAGTCGAACACCACGCGCTGCGTGGAGGAAATCGCGGTCAGGGATGGAAAGCTCGACCTCTCGCAGCAGCCCGACCTGTGCTATGTGAAGATTGTCAACCGCCACGGGAAGGGCACCGTCTGCGACGGTGTGACGCGCGGCTTTGGCCTGAAAGAGGGGGCCTTTGCCTCCACCGTGTCGCACGACAGCCACAACCTGTGTATCGTCTACCGCGACGCAGACAGTGCCCTTGAGGCCTTCGAGGCCCTGCGGGCCTGCCGGGGCGGCATGTGCTGCGCGATGCCCGGGCAGCAGACCGTGACGCTGCCCCTGCCGGTGGCGGGCCTGATGTCGACCCTGCCCTGCGGGGAGCTGGCGCGGCAGGCGGGCGAGATGAAGCAGGCGCTGCGCCGCGCCGGCATGCCCCAGAGCAACCCCCTGGTGCGCATCGTCACCATGGCGCTGCCCGTCATCCCCGAGGCAAAGTATACAGACCTTGGGCTGGTCGACGTCTATGCCAAAAAGGTGCTGCCGCTCTTTCCCGAGGCCTAGGGCCTCTTTGGCAAAAGGGGACGAAAGGGCCGCCTCCAAAGGCCCCCGCCTTTTTGGCCCCCTGTGCAGCAGGCAAAGGCCGGCGCCCGGGAGCAGGAACCCCCCTGCTCCCGGGCGCCGGCCTTTGGGCCTTTCCTTTCCGAAAAACAGAGAGGTGCGCCCTTTCGGCGGAAGATGGCCCTGTATGCTATGCGCTGTCCTTTGAAGAAGGCTCTACTGCCTGCCCCTGCTCCAGCCGCAGAATGCGCGAGCAGCCGGTGAGAGTGGAGCTGCGGTGGGACACAATGAAAATCATCTTGTCGCCGCAGGCCGTTTTGAGCGTTTGCAGAAATTCCTTTTCGTGCAGGACGTCGAGGCTGCTTGTGGGCTCGTCCATGACGATGACGTCGGGCTCGGTGATGAGCACGCGGGCGATGCCAATGCGCTGCCGTTCCCCGCCAGACAGGCGTGCGCCCATTTCACCCATCGGAGTATGGTAGCCCAGGGGCAGCGTTTGAATAAAGTCGTGGATGCCTGCGCGGCGCGCGGCACACTCGATTTGCTCCATGGTGGCATCGGGGCGGCCCAGTGCGATGTTTTGAGCGATGCTGCCGCCAAAGAGAAAGGTGTCCTGCTCCAACACGCCGATGCGGCGGCGCAGCTCGTTGAGCGGGAGCTGTTGGAGGGGAATCCCGTTGATCAGGATTTGGCCCTCTTCGACATCCCAAAAGCGCAGCAGCAGCCGCAGCACGGTGGATTTTCCGATGCCGCTCTCGCCTGAAATACCAACGGATTCCCTTTCCGAGACCTTCAGGGAGAAGTGCTCGAGCACCTTGCGGCCAGACGCCCCGTAAGAAAAGCCGACGTCGCGAAATTCAATGCTCTGGATGGGGCCAATGGGTTTGGGCGAGGGGGTCTCGGTAACGGCAGGGAGGGTGTCCTCCAGCGAGAAAAGGCGCTGAGCGGCAGCATAGGTTTCCAACAGGCTTGAGACCACCATGGTCAGCGACTGGGTGGAGGAAAAGGAGGCAGCGGCGACAAAGGAAAGCAGGATTACCCCGTTGGAGTTGACTGTGCCGCCGGCAGCCAGCAGCGAAGCGGCGGCCACAATCGAGATGCGGGCCAGATAGACAAAAAAGCTGGGGACGGAGGAGACGGTCTGACGGTGCAGCGTAAGGCCGTGGGAGGCACGGTTGAGCTGCCCGTTGAGACGCTCCATCTGGGCCATGCGGGCCTGGGCAAAATCAAAAATTTGAATGTCGCGCAGGCCGTATACGCTCTCGAGCACCAGGGATTTCAGGCCGCCCAGATGCTCGCGGTAGCGCTCCCCGATGCGGCGCCCCGATTTGACGGCAATCAGGGGAAACCCCACGCTGATAATCAGATAGATGGGGAGCAAAACCGCCACAAAGAGGGGGTGGACGAAAAAGGCCAGCACCAGCGTGGCGCAGGGCAGCAAAATCACGGTGAAAAGAGGGCCGATGGTGTGCGCAAAGAAAAATTCAATGGTTTCAATGTCGGAAACGGCAATGTTGAGGATGTCGCCCTTTTGCCGGTCCATCAGGCAGGCGGGAGCCAGCTTGCGCAAAGTGACAAACAGGTGGGTGCGCATGTGCGAGAGCAGCGCGTAGGCGCCGGCGTGGGAGACCACACCCTCAACGTAACGGCACAGGACAATCAAAAGGGCGCTCAGGGCGGTCAGCCCGCCCCACAGCCCCACAGAGCCCGTCGGGAGCCTGCCGCAGCAAAAAAGCAGCGTCAATGCCCCGAAGCCCATGAGCCCCATCTGGGAGAGGTTTCCCACAATGCTGGCCAGGGTGGATACCGTCAGCGTTCCCTTGACGGGCGCCGCCATATGAAAGAGCCTTCGGCTCATGGAAAAAACCGAGTATCGGGATTTTTCAGGCACAGATATGCACCTCCCCTTGACGCTCAAGTGCTTCCTGTTCTTCAACCAAGCGGCGGTAAAGGCCGCTTTGCTCCATCAGCTGAGCGTGAACCCCGCACTGCTGTACGCCGCCGCCCGACAGCACGCAGATGCAGTCGGCGTCCCGGATGGAGGATAACCGGTGGGAAATGAGAATCAGCGTGCGGCTCTCGGACAGCTCATGGATGCAGTTCCAGATTTCCCGCTCGCTGTCCATGTCAACGCTGGAGGTGGCCTCGTCAAAAATGATGTACTCCGCCTTGGACAGCAGGGCCCGGGCAATGCCGATTTTCTGGCGCTGCCCGCCCGAAAGCTTGGCCCCCGCATCCCCCACATCGCTGTCAAGCCCCTGCGGCTGTGCCAGAACCCAGGCTTTAAGACGCACCTGCTCCAGGGCTTTTAGCAGCTCCTCGTCGGAGCAGCCGGGAGCTGCGATGCGCAGGTTGTCGGCAATGGTTCCACTGAAAAGAGAAACCGATTGCGGCACCATAATGATGTGCCGGCGCAGCTCCTCCGGACGCAGGCTCAGATAGTCTCTTCCGTCTATTCGAATGTGCCCCAAGCGGGGATCGGCAAAGCGCATGAGCAGCAGGGCAAGGGTGCTCTTTCCACAGCCCGAAAGCCCCACAAGCGCCGTTGTCTTGCCGTGTGCAATGCGCAGCGAGACATCCTGAAGGGTTGGCTGCCGGCCTTCATAGGCAAAGGTGACGCCACTGACCTCAATGCCGTGAAAGGGCTCGCGGCTCAAGGCGAGGTCCGGCCGGTAGGGGCGCGATGTGTCGGTTTGCAGCAGCTTTTCCACCCCGCTTGCCGCCGCCACACCGGTCAGTGCGGAATGGGTGACGTTCATGAGCTGCCGTACCGAGCTGAAAAATCCAAAGGACAGCAGCAGGATGGTCAAGGCGGCGGTAAAGGTGATTTGCCCTGCGGCAAGCTGCCGGCCTGTGATCAGGAGCGCCCCCAAAATAGAGGCGTACATCAGTCCGTCGGTCAGCAAAAATGAGGAGAAGTTGACCTTCATGACGTCCATGATAATTTTGTTGAACTGCCGGGCCTTCTGCTGCAAAACCTCGGTGTGATGCTCATCCCGGCAAAAGAGCTTGAGTGTGTTGAGCCCCCGCAGGCCCTCGAGGTAATGTCCCGTCAAATCCTCCAGCGAGCTCCAGTAGTCTCCCTTGAGCTCTTCGATGTGCTTTCGGAACAGATTGTTGACCGGCATGAGCACAAAAGAGCAGGCAAACAAAACTGCGGCGACAGGCAGAGAAAGGCTGCGCAGCTTGAAAAAAAGATAGACGGGTGCCATCAGGCTGTAGAAAAGCCCCGGGAGATATTTGCTGTAGTATATGGTCATGGCCTCTGCCCCGTCTACCGAGGTCGTGATGACCGAAACGGCTCCCAGCTTCTCAAGCCCCTCCACATCCAGTTCAAGAACCTTGGAAAAAATGCTTTGACGCAGATTTTGACGCGCCTTCACCGTGCATCGGTATTCCCCCTCCCCAATCAGCAGTTCGCTGATCAGGACAACCACAGCCGCAAGCAGTGCATATAAAATGGCGCCCGCCGCCTGCGCCGCTGTCAGCTCGGGAGAATCCATCTGCCCGAGAAAGGCCGAAATGGCGCCGGCAAAGCCTGCAATGGCGGCAAGGGAAACCATCTTCAGCGCGGTAATGAGACAAATCCAGCCCCACAGCCCCCTGGCCATCCGCAGCAGGGTTTTGTTGAGCAGCAGCATGAAAAAAGACCTCCTTTCACAAAACGGTTAGAATAAACTAACTTTAAGGGAGGACTTGCTCCCCGGAGAGCAGGCGTTCCCCGCCTCCCCCTTAGTTAGTTAAAGATAACCTACAGGGGCAATTTTATCACATTGACTGCCGCAAGTAAAGGGGGTTTGCAGGAATTTTTGAAAAAGGGCGGGGAGGGGGCTTTCTGAAAAAGAGAGGGGTGGCTTTTTGCGCAAGGGGACGACGGCAGCAGGCCGGGAGAAGCCGGAAGAAAGATGAAGAAGCCGATGTGCGCAGGCAAGAGCAGGGGGGGCGCTTTGGGCCCGGCTTTTGCCGTTTTGCCCCTTGCGGCGGCCGCAGGGCTTTCGGGCGGAGTCCTGTGCGCGGGGGGCGATATGCCCTTTTGCATGAGCGGGCAAAGACGGCGCACTTTTCCGATTGACGGCGCGCCCAAATTCGTCTATAATGAAAGCTACACCGGAGCAATCGGTGTTTTTGAAGGCCGTACTATCCGGGGAGATAGCGGTGCCCTGTACCCGCAATCCGCTAGAGCGGGGGAGAATTCCCGGTTGAGGGTTCCTGTTGTGTGGACTGCCCGTCCGGCGGGAGTGATGAGAGACAGGTCTTGCGCAATGTTCCTCCGTGAACCATGTCAGGCGGGGAACCGAGCAGCATTAAGCGGACTCGAGCATGTGCCGCGAGAGCGCCTGTTTTGAGCTTCTTCGGGCGGTACCGCACATAGCAGCGGGCTCGACGCCGGGTGTGCGGCCTTCAAAGACACCGATTTTTTTTGACGGCTTGACCAAAAGGGGGGAGCGGCGACGTATCAGGCGCTTTACAGAAAATGGAGGCCGAAGACCTTTGACGAGATGTCGGGCCAAAAGGCGGTGCGCGAGGTGCTGCGCCGCGAGGTGGAGACAGGGCAACTGTCGCACGCCTACCTCTTTTGCGGCACCAGGGGCACGGGCAAGACCACGGCCGCCAAAATCCTGGCCAAGGCCGTCAACTGCCGCAGCCCGCGCAACGGCAACCCCTGCAACGAGTGCGACCTCTGCCGGGGCATTGACGAGGGCTCGATTCTCGACGTGCTGGAAATCGACGCCGCCTCCAACAACGGCGTGGACAACGTCAGGGCGATCCGCGAGGAGGTGCAGTATACGCCGGCGGTGGCGCGCTACCGGGTGTATATCATCGACGAGGTGCACATGCTCTCGCCGGGGGCCTTCAACGCGCTGCTCAAGACGCTGGAAGAGCCGCCCGAGCATGTCATTTTTATTTTGGCCACCACCGAGCGCCACAAAATCCCCGCCACCATCCTTTCGCGCTGCCAGTGCTTTGAGTTCGTGCGCATTCCGGCGGGGGAGATTGTGGCGCGGCTGGAGCAGGTGGCGCGCGCCGAGGGCTTTGAGCTGGAGGCGCGCGCGGCAGAGCTCATTGCGCGCCTGTCGGACGGGGCGCTGAGAAACGCGCTCTCCCTTTTGGAGCAGTGCGCCGCTTTGGGAAATCCCGTGACGCAGGGCATGGTGATGGAGATTGCCGGTCTGTCGGGACGGGAGCATTTGTTTGAGGTGTCGGCGGCCGTTGCGGCAAGAGACGGCGCGCAGGTGCTGCGCGCGGCGAGGGAGCTTGCCGCAAGCTCGCAGGATTTGACGCAGGTGACGGTGGAGCTGCTCACCCATTTTCGCGACCTGCTGCTGTGCAAAACGCTGCCGTCGCCCGAGCCCATGCTCGACGCGCCGCCCGACGAGCATGCGCTGCTGCACGCCAGAGCGCAGGATATGACGGCGGGAGACATCCTTTCGGCCATCGGGGCGCTGCAGCAGGCGCTTGACGCCATGATGCGCTCGACGCACCGGCAGGTGCTGCTCGAGCTTGCGCTGCTGGGCCTGACCACGCCCGCGCTCGATACGACGCCGGCCGGCCTGCTGGCGCGTCTGGAGCGTCTGGAGCGCCAAATGGAGCAGACGCCGCCGGCGCCCCCTGCAGCAGGGGCGCAGACGCCCGTGTCCCCTGCGGCGCAGCCGCAGCAGCCGGTGCCGCAGCCCCCGCAGCAGGCAGAGGATGCGCCGCCCTGGGGGGTTTTGCCCCAGGAGGCTGGTCAGACGCCGGCACCGGCGCAGGGGGCGCCGGAGAGGATGCCCCCTGCAGAGCAGCCCTCCGCAAAAGGGCAGCAGCCGGCACAGGGGGCCCCCGCCTTTTGGGGAGACCTGCTGGCGCAGGTGGAGCCCAGCGTGGCGGGATTTTTGTCCTCGGCCGGCGCCGTGATGCAGGGCGACGTGCTGGTGCTCACGCCGGGCAGCAAATTTGCAGCAAGGATGCTGCAAAAGGAGAGTGTGCGCGCCGAGATTGCGCAAAAGCTGTCGCGCGTTGCGGGCAGGCCCTGCAGCGTGGCGGTGGGCGAGAGCCCCGGCGCGCAGGCGCCACGGGAGAACCCGCTCTTTGAGCAGCTTGCCACAAAGATAGAAGCCTTACAACAGGAGGAAAAATAGATGAAAGCGAGAATTCCCAAAAGCCCCGCCGGCGGCAACATGCTGGAGCAGATCCAAAAAATGCAGGAGGACATGCAGAAAAAGCAGGCCGAACTGGAGGAAAAGGAGTATGAGATCAAGGCGGGCGGCGGCCTGCTGCGTCTGGTGATGGACGGAAAAAAGCAGGTCAAAGAGCTCGAGCTTGACCCCGACATCGTCGACCCTGAAGACATTGAGACGCTGCAGGATCTCATCGTGGCGGCCGTCAACGAGGCCATCACCACCGTGGAAGAGACGGCGGCCCGCGAGCTCGAGAAAATCACGAGCGCCGTGGCCATGCCGAATTTGCCGGGCATGCCCCGGATGTAAGAAAAGTGGGGATTGGATGAACGGACAAACGGGGTCGGTGGCCCGCCTGATTGAGAGTTTTGCACGCCTGCCGGGCATCGGCCGAAAGACGGCGTCGCGCCTTGCCTACCATGTGATGCGCATGGACTACGACCAGGCCATGGAATTTGCCTCGGCCATTGTGGATGCGCGCAACAACCTGCACTACTGCGTGTGCTGCCAGAACATCTCCGACGAGGAGCTGTGCCCCATCTGTGCCGACGAGAGCCGGGACAGGGGGGTCATCTGCGTGGTGGAGCGCCCCAGGGACATCCCCTCCATCGAAAAGACCCGCGAGTTTCGCGGGCTCTATCATGTGCTGCACGGCCTCATTTCGCCCATTGACGGCGTGGGGCCGGAGGAGCTGCGCGTCAAGGAGCTGCTCGAGCGCGTGGGGGCCGGAGGGGTGAGGGAGATCATCATGGCCACCAATCCCACCGTGGAGGGGGAGGCGACGGCGCTCTACCTGGCGCGGCTGCTCAAGCCCTTTGACGTGACGGTGACGCGCCTGGCCTTCGGCCTGCCGGTGGGCGGCGATCTCGAGTATGCCGACGAGGTGACGCTCTCACGGGCGCTGGAAGGGCGCAGAGAGATTTTGTAACAAAAAAAACAAGGCGGCGTTTCGAAAGCCAGGCAAGGGCTCGGAACGCCGCCTTGTTTTTGACGCCTTGCATCGGGGAGTCCGGATGCGCGGATGTTCCATCCCGTGCGAAATCCCGATGTATTGTGGAGTTTACCGTTTTTTACTGGAGGAAGGTTTGCCGCACTTGTCAAAGGCGGGATTGAAGGCGTAAAAATTTTTACTGTTCAGGTAGTCCTGCGTGATGCTCAGCGCGTCGCCGAAGCGCTGGAAGTGCACCAGCTCGCGCTCGCGCAGGAATTTGATGGGATCGCGCACGTCGGGGTCGTCGACCAGGCGCAGAATATTGTCGTAGGTCACGCGGGCCTTCTGCTCTGCGGCGAGGTCTTCCACCAAATCGGCGATGGGGTCGCCCTTGACGGCAAAGGTCTTGGCATCGAAGGGAATGCCGGCCGCCGAAACGGGGTAGATGCCGGTGGTGTGGTCGACAAAGTAGGTGTCAAAGCCACTGGCCTTGATTTCGTCCATCGACAGGTTGCGCGTGAGCTGGTAGACGATGGCCGCGATCATCTCGGTATGGGCAAGCTCCTCGGTACCGATGTCGGTCAGGATGCCCACCGTTTTACTGTAGGGCATGGAATATCTCTGATTGAGGTAACGGTTGGCTGCTCCCAGTTCCCCGTCGGGCCCGCCAAGCTGTGTGATGATGATTTTAGCCGTCTTGGGGTCTGGGGTCTTGATGTTGACGGGGTATTGCAGTTTCTTGTCGTAAATCCACATGGCTTACTTCTCTCCTTCCCACGGCCAGGGGCCGTCAGCCCAGCTCCAGGCCCCACTGGCGGTGGAGGCCCGGGAGTTTTGCGTCAGAGGCCCAAAGGCCTCTTCATAGTCGGCAACGGCCTGTTTCCAGAGCTCACGCTGCTTGTCAAAATAGGCGCGGGCCTTTTGGTTGTCGGGATGGCCGTCGAGATAGAGGGCGGCCTCGTTGAGGGCAAAGGAATGGTTTTGTACCTGCCGGAGCAGTCGGGCACGCTCAGTTGTCATCGCAGACATCCCCTTCCATCCACGGCTTGTCGAGCTCGGGGAAAATGGTGCCACGCTCAAGCCCGAGAGCCGGATCGTAAGTGGCGCCCCATACCTGGGGCGGGGAATAGACCATGGCCAGGGCGGCGCCTGCAAGGCAGGTCTCGTCCACGGTGCCGCGCGGCGTGACGCCTTCTCCCTTTGACGAAAAGGGAGTCGATGCATTCATCATATAGCTGCACTCCTTATTTGCGGTGTTTTGGGGGCGTTGCACCCCTTCATCCCCAACATATACAAAAAAATGACATGTGTGACTGCCGAATTTTCTGAAAAGTTTTCCCTTCCCGCCCTTTTGTGCATCCTCTCCCCCTTGGCGCTGCGCCTCAAGCCCTTTGCTTGGGAAAGCTGGCCAAAGTAAAAAAAATGACAAAGGGATGTTCCAAACAATATGGTATTGTGCTATAATGACCGTATTATTAAAAATAAAGAGAGGGGGAAACACGACCGGCGCGGACCGGTCGTTCGTACGCTTATGGACCAGGAAAAGAAATCTCCGGAGTTGGAGATTCCTCCCTGCGAAACGGGGGGAGATTTGCCAGAACAAGGCACGCCTCCGGAAGGACAGCCGGAGCAGCCCAAAGTGCAGGCAAAAATCATCCGCACAACGCTTGACGACTTGCCTGCGGGAGAGGGAAACGAGCACAACGAGGCAAGGGTGAGGGGCAAAAACCCTCTGCCTGAGGGCGTGACGTCAAAAATGCTGTACAAAGACGTGGTGCGCATTGCGTGGCCTTCTTTTGTCGAGATGATGCTCATGCAGCTTGCCTCCATGGTCGACCTCATGATGGTGGGAAAGCTCGGCCCGTGGGCCATCTCGGCCGTCGGCCTGACCACGCAGCCAAAGTTCCTCATGGGCATGGCATTCATGTCGCTCAATGTCGGCAACATGGCTCTGGTCGCCCGCTATCGCGGCGCCGGAAAACAGGAGGAGGCCAAGCTGGTGCTGCGGCAGTCCATGCTGCTCAATGTGGTGCTCAGCGCCATTTTGTCGGTGGTGGGTTTTATTTTTGCCGAACCGCTCATCCTCTTCATGGGCGCCGAGGACGCCCAGACCCTGGCAGGCGGCACCTCATACCTGAAAATCCAGATGGTCGGCCTGCTGACCGTCTCCATCACCACCACCATCACCAACGCCCTGCGCGCCGTGGGCGACAGCAAGACCTCCATGCGCTACAATCTGACGGCAAACCTCGTCAACGTGGTGTTCAACTACCTGCTCATCTACGGTCATTTCGGCTTCCCGCGCCTCGAAGTCACCGGCGCGTCCCTGGCCACCGTCATCGGCCAGTTTGTCGGTATGCTCATGGCGCTGTATGCCATCCTGCGCAAGGATCAGTATGTCCGCCTTGAAATCAAAAAGGGATTCAAGCCCGACGTTGTCATGCTCAAGAATATCTGGCACATCGGCATGCCGGCCATGATGGAGCAGCTTGTCATGCGTATCGGCATCATCATCTACGCCAAGACCGTCGCAAGCCTGGGCACCGTTTTGCTGGCGGCTCACCAGGTCTGTATGAACATCCAGGCACTGACCTTTATGAACGGCCAGTCCTTCGCCGTGTCGGCCACCTCGCTGGTGGGACAAAGCCTTGGAAAGAGGCGCGGCGATATGGCGGTCAACTACTCCAAACGCGTCCAGCGCCTTGGCATGTGGGTGTCAGTCGGCATTGCGCTTGCCATCTTCTTCTTCCCAAGAGAGTTTATTTTGATGTATAACGACGACCCTGTGATTTTGGATGTCGGCGTCACTGTGCTTCGCATGGTGGCCTTAATCCAGCCCCTGCAGGCCTCGCAGTTTATCCTGGCGGGCGCCATGCGCGGCGCCGGCGACACCAAGTACACCGCCATGGTGACCTTTATCACCGTGCTGCTGGTTCGCCCCATCATCGCCATCTACACCATCAAGGTGCTCGAGTGGGGCCTCATCGGAGCCTGGATTGCCATGGTGGCCGACCAGCTCCTGAGAACGACGCTCATCTTCCTGCGCTACAACTCCGGAAAGTGGCGCAACGCCTATCGGCACAAGAGCTGACGCGAAGAGTCAAAGCCATTTGACAATGGAATCCTGTCCCTTGCAGGGCGGCATGACAAGTCATGCCGCCCTGTGTTTTTGGGATGGCTCTTTGCGGGGATTTCTCAGGCCCTGTTTTTTTTGGAAAAGCAAGGCACCCGCCCTGCCGCCCCGCCGGGCAAAAGGGCGTTGCCCGCTTTGAACGGGGATTTCCCGCTTGCGGGAAATCCCCGGGCTTTTTTGCCTGCGGCAAAAAGGCCCGGCGGGGCGAAAAAGGCCGCGCTGCAGCGCTTTAGAAGGGCGGATACAGAAAGGAATGCAGGCGGGGGATGTGTCCTTGCGGCCTCATGGGAAGAAGTCGGGGAGAAAGGGCCTCTTTTTGCAGATGGCAGCAAGGGGGGGCGCGGGGAAAGCATTTCTGCTCTCCCCGCGCCCCCCCTTGTCTTGAAAGAAGTGCCTAGCGTTTTAAAGAAATGATTTATTTTTGGAGACTGGCGCTGCCCTTTGCGATAAAGGCAACCCCTATCACGCCGGGACCGGTGTGGGCGCCGATGGCGGCGCCGATACTGCCCCGGTAAACGGGCATGCCGCCCAGGTGGGGCCGGATGTATTCCAGATAACGCTCAAGACGCTCGGGTGCGTCGGCGTGGGCGAAGGCGATGCCGTAGGCCGGGTCGGGGTTGCCCTTTTGAATCAAATCGAGCAGGGCCTTTTTTCCGGCCTCCTCCCCGCGCACCTTGCCGACCGGCGCAATGGCGCCCTCCTGCAGGCACAGGATGGGCGTGATGCCCAGCGCCCCGCCCAGCAGCGCGGCGGCGGGGCTCAACCGGCCGCCCATTTTGAGATACTTCAGGGTGTCCACCACGGCAAACAGGCGCAGCCGGGACGTCAGGGAGGTCAGCTCCTGTGCGATGTCGGAGGCAGAGCGCCCGGCGTCGCGCAGCTTGACGGCGTGACGCAGCAGCAGAGCCGTGCCGAAGGAGCCCGACAGGGAGTCCACCACATGAATGCGCGACGCGTCAAGCGACTGCGCGGCAATGAGCGCCGAGTTCATGGTGGCGCTCAGCTTGGAAGACACCGTGACCGCCACGATGTCCTCCCCTTGCGCAAGGTGGCGGGAAAAAACCTCCTCAAACTGCATGGGGTTGGCCTGGGAGGTGGTGGGAAGCTTGTCGGCGCTGCGCATTTTGGCGTAAAACTCCTCGTGCGTGAGGTCAAAGCCGTCGAGGTAGGAGGCCCCCTGAAATTGGATGGTCAAAGGGACGCGGTCGATGCCCAGCGCCGCACACTCCTGCCCGGAAAGGTCACAGGTGCTGTCTGATACAATAGAAATCATGATGTAGTCTCCTTGCTTTGCTGATGATTTTGATGGTCACGGGTACGCGCGTTCTGTTCCAGACGGAAAAATTGGCTCAGCCGGTCAAGCGCGCGCATGAAAACCACCGTCTCCTCCTCGCTCAGAAGATCGAGCACCTGGTCGGTCATGCGGCGGTGAAACAGGGCGTGGTCGGCGTTGGCTGAGAGCCCCTTCTCCGTGGGAGAGATACGCACAACGCGCCGGTCGAGCGCGTCGCGGCTGCGCGTGAGGTAGCCCTTTCGCTCCAGGGCCGCGGTGGACACGGTCAGCGTGCCCGGCACGACGTCAAGCAGGGCCGCAATGTCGCTGGCCGTGTTTTTCCCCTTTTCGGCGCACTGGCACACCGCTTCAATCACATGCAGCTCGCGGATGGACAGATCCGTATGGCCGCTTTGTGTGATGCAGCGTTCCTCCGTTCGCAAAATCTCGTTGAAAATTTCCACGAGAAACCGGTTGAGAATTTCATGGTCGCAGGACATGCGGCACCTCCCAAAAAGTTTGAGGTTCAAAGAGATTATAGCGGGGCCCAATGTCCTTGTCAAGTGTTTTGAAGTTCAAAGTGAAAAAAATATTCGACAAAACAGGGAAAACACCTATATATTTAGAGAGGTTTTGATAAAACGATACAAAAAGAAAAGAAGAATACCAAAAATACTGCAGACATGCCGCCAGGGAAAGAGGGCTTTGGGGAGGAGGTTGACGACAGGGGTGCCGCCGTGATATCATAGGACTGCGCGCGGCGCAGAGGACATCAAAAAAGGAGGGGCTGGATGAACAAAAAGAGACGGGCAGCCACGGCGGCCGTGGTATTGCTTTTATGTGCGGGGTATCTTTTTTATACGAGGCCTGTGGCGCTGGGTCAGATATATCCCATGCTGGAGGCCGGCGAGTGTGTCGGGATATCCGGGTTTTTCAGCGTCGGCTCACAGGAGGAGCGGTCGGAATTTACGCTCACGCAGGACAGTGAGGCCTTTGAAGAGGTGCTGGGACTGCTGTATGACTGCCGGTATCGCCGCACATTGAGAGATCTTCTGGTTCACGGCACGCGAACCCATGCGGTGCAGCCGGGGGATTTTCAGTGGGACCTCTGGCTTGCGTTTGAAGGGGTGGAGCTGCCGGACGGCGGCGTTGGCTCGGGGCCCATGCTGCACGTCCAGTACTGGTACGGGGAGCTTGACTTCCATTTTAACGGGCAGACGCGTTCCTATCGGGCAAAGGACGAGACGACCTGGGCGGCTGACCTGCTGGAGGCCTTTGGATAAGAGAAAGGGCGCAAGGCGCCCCCCGGGGAGCCGGACAACAAAAGAGAAAAGGCCGGGAGAACAGCCGTTTTGGCTGCTCTCCCGGCTTTTTTTGAATCGGGGAAAGTGTCCCCGCCCTGTGCACGGCAAGGAAGGGGAGAGGGGATTTTGCCGGCAAAAGGGCCTGCCTTAAAAAAGGGGGGGGGAAAGACGGCTCTGTCAGCCCCCCGGCCGGGGATTTTGCAGGGGAAGGGGTGTTTTTGCCGCAGGCCCCGTCAAAAGAAGGCTTTTTTGGGGGAGGGCTTACAGGGTGGGCAGCTTTTTGAGCAGCGCCTCAAAATAGTCGGGCAGGGGGGAGACAAAGCGCAAAAACTCCCCCGTGACGGGATGCGTAAAGCCCAGCACAGCGGCGTGCAGGCACTGGCCCCCGATGGAGAGGCCCCTGGCGGGGCCGTAGAGCGGGTCGCCGGCCAGGGGATGGCCGATGGAGGCCATGTGCACGCGAATCTGATGGGTGCGTCCGGTCTCCAGACGGCAGGAGAGATAGCAAAAGCGGGGAAACTGCTCGAGCACCCTGTAGTGCGTGACGGCACGGCGTCCGCCCGGCACCACGGCCATTTTCTTGCGGTGGACGGGGTGGCGCGCCAGGGGGGCGTCAATCACGCCCTCGCTCTCCCGCAGCCGGCCATGCACCACGGCGCGGTACTCGCGCTCCATGCTGTGCGCCTCGAGCTGCGCCGACAGCCCCAGATGGGCCGCATCGGTCTTGGCCACCACCAGCAGGCCGGAGGTGTCCTTGTCGATGCGGTGGACGATGCCGGGGCGCAGCACGCCGTTGATGCCCGAAAGCGAGCTGCCGCAGTGGGCCAGCAGGGCGTTGACCAGCGTCCCCTGCTCGTTGCCGGCGGCCGGATGCACCACCATGCCGCGCGGCTTGTCGACCACCAGCAGCGCGTCGTCCTCGTAGACGATGCAAAGCGGGATGTCCTCGGGCTGCGCGTCCAGGGGGCGCGCCGGCGGGGGCGTGACCGTCACCACCTCGCCCTGCCGCGTCTGGTGGTTCTTGGGGCGGGTCTGTCCGTCGACCAGCACAAGCCCCGCGTCCAGCCACTTCTGCGCGGCCGCACGGCTGACGCCGGCACGCGCGGAAATCTCGCTGTCAAGCCTCCGGCCGCCCTCCGACACCCATGTGAGCGCGCTCATGCCAAAGACTCCCCGTGCGCTGAGGCGGTGTCGCCCGCCGGGGCGGGCCCCCGGCCGCCCTGCGGCGCAGCGTCTTGATCCCGGCCAATGCCGTAGGCCGGGTCTGCGCCCTGACTCCTGCCGTCCTGTGGGAAAGCGCCGCAGACGGTTTCCCCCGAAGGCTGCCGCATCCGGCAGTCCTCCTGCCCGGCGGCGGGGGAGGGGGCGTCACATGCGGCGGGAAAGGCCTCTTGGCCCTCCTTTTTGCAGGGCTCCTCAGGTAAGGGGCTGTTCTCGTCCTGGCCCTGGCCCTCGTCTTTGCCCTGGTCGACCTCGCTGCTCAGCTCCTTCCAGTGCAAAACAAGGTAGAGGATGAGCAGGGCGCTGCCCACCGAAATGGCGCAGTCGGCAAGGTTGAAGATGGCAAAGCGGAAGAGGCGGATTTCCAGAAAGTCCACCACATAGCCGTAGGCAATGCGGTCATAGAGATTGCCCAGCGCGCCGCCCATGATGAGGGGGAGGGCAAAGTCGGTCAAAGGGTGGGCGTAAAGACGCCTGAAATAGAGAAAAAGCAGCAGCCCCAGCGCCGCGATGGGCAGCAGCGTGAGCAGCAGGCGGCGGCCCGACAGGATGGAAAAGGCCGCGCCGGTGTTTTCGGCGTAGGTAAAGTGCAGCACGCCCGGCCAGAAGGCGATGCTGCCCTGCGGCTTGAGCACCTCGACGCACCACTGCTTGACCACCCGGTCGGCCGTGAAGACAACGGCGATGATGAGCAGGGCCCTGACGGCGAGCGAGGCGGTTTGTTTGGCGGATAGTTTCATGGGCTTCCTCCAAAGGGAATTTTGGAAAACAAACGGGCGGGGTCTTGCAGACGCCCCTGCGTGAAATGCGAAAGGAGCCGCCTTTTGAAAATGGAGACCCCGGCGTTTTGCCGCAGGCAAAGGGCAGCAAAAAAGGGGAAAAGGCGCAAGGCTTGCCCGCAGGGGGCTGCCGTCAAAGGGGAAGGGCGCCGCCTGCCCGGCGCGTGCGGCAAAGAGGCAGGGGGGACAAGTGCCGCAAGGGTTTTTGCTTGGCAGACAAAAAGGGGCAAATGGGCAGGGCCTTCGGGGGCCGCGCGGGCAGCCCCCCGAAAAGGCTGCCCGCGCGGCCCCCGGGGCTCTGCCGCCCCGGGTCCCGGGAGCATTTCAGCCGGAGGCGGGCGCATGCGCCCGCCTCCGGCTGAAGAGCGGAACGTTTCTTACAGGCTGCGTACCACGGCGGCGCAGCGCGGGCACAGCGTGGGGTGCTCGGCGTCGCTTCCCACCTCGGGCGACACCTTCCAGCAGCGCTCGCACTTCTCGCCGGGCGCCACCGCCACCTCCACCGTGACGCCGGGGAAGGCCTCTCCGGCATACCCCCGGCCGGCGCCCTTTGTGACGGTCACGGCCGAGACGATGAACAGCGTGGGCAGCAGGGCCTCGTTTTGGGCCACGAAGTCATAGATCTCGTCGGAGCAGTGCAGCGTGACGGCGGCCTCGAGGGCGGCGCCGATCAGCTTTTGTCCGCGTGCCAGCTCGAGCGCCTTCTTGACGTCGTCGCGCAGCGCCATCAGACGCTCCCACTTTTGCTCGTCGATGCCGGGGCAGGCGACGGGCTTTGGAATCTCGTTGTAGTTGACGCTCTCGGTCTCCACGCCCTCTTGGTGCGGCATGGTCTGCCAGATCTCCTCCGACGTGAAGCACAGGATGGGAGCCAGCAGGCGGGTCAGGGCGTCGAGAATCAGGAACATGGCCGACTGGGCCGAGCGGCGGGCGGCGCCGTCCGCACGCTCGCAGTAAAGACGGTCCTTGATGACGTCGAGATAAAAGTTGCTCATGTCGACCACGCAGAAGTTGTAAACCGAGTGGTACACCAGGTGGTAGGCGTAGCTCTCATAGGCGTCGGTGGCCTTTTGCAGCATGCGGTTCATGGCCAGAACCGCCCACTTGTCGAGCTCCTCCATCTGCTCGTAGGGCACAAGGTCGGTGCTTGGATCAAAGTCGTAAAGATTGCCCAGGATGTAGCGCGCCGTGTTGCGGATTTTGCGGTAGACCTCCGAGAGCTGCTTGAGAATCTCGGGCGAGATGCGCACGTCGCTGGTGTAGTCGGCCGAGGCCGCCCACAGACGCAGAATGTCGGCACCGTACTGCGCCTCAATCTCGGCGGGGTCGATGCCGTTGCCAAGCGATTTGCTCATCTTCTTGCCCTCGCCGTCCACCACCATGCCGCAGGTCAGAACCTCGCGGTAGGGCGCCACCCCGCGCACGGCCACCGAGGTCAGCAGCGAGGACTGGAACCAGCCACGGTGCTGGTCGTTGCCCTCCAGATACATGTCGCTGGGCCACGACAGCTCGGGACGCGACTCCAGCACGCCAAAGTGCGACGAGCCCGAGTCAAACCACACGTCCATGATGTCGGTCTCCTTGGTAAATTCGGTGCAGCCGCACTCGCAGGCAAAGCCCTCGGGCAGGATTTCCGACGCCTCGTGCTCATACCAGCCGTTGCTGCCCTCGCGGGCAAAAAGCGCCGACACGGCCTGAATCGACGCGTCGTTGATGATGGGCTTGTGGCACTTCTTGCAGTAGAAAATCGGGATGGGCACCCCCCACAGACGCTGACGCGAAATGCACCAGTCGCTGCGGTCGCGCACCATGGAGGAGATGCGCTCCTCCCCCCATGCCGGATACCACTTGACCTTGGAGATGGCCTCGAGCGCCTCCTTCTTGAAGCCCTCCACCGAGCAGAACCACTGCTCCGTGACCCGGAAAAGCACCGGCTGCTTGCAGCGCCAGCAGTGGGGATAGGAGTGGGTGAAGCGGCGGGCGGCAAACAGAATGCCCCCCTCCTCCAAAAACTTGAGAATGGCCTTGTTGCTCTCCCACACGTCCATGCCCTCAAACAGGGGGCCGGCGTCGGCCGTCATGATGCCCGAATCGTCGACCGGACGCCACATGCGAAGGTCGGGAAACTGCTCCTTGAAGGCCTCGCATACCTCAAAGTCCTCCGGGCCGCAGGCGTAGGCCGTGTGGACGCAGCCCGTGCCGTCGTCCGCCGTGACGTGGTCGCCCACAATCACCGGCTCGTCAACGTCGTGCACCGGGCCCTTGACATAGGCGCCCAGCAGCTCGCGCCCCGGCAGCGTGCAGACCAGACGGGCGTCCTGCATGCCCCCCAGCTCCAGCACCTCGTGCGCAATGTCCACCGCCATGAAGTAGCCCTTGCCGTCCTTCTCGTAGACGCCGTATTCAATGTCGGGCCCAAGGCAGACGCAGGAGGAGGCCGGAATGGTCCACAGCGCCGTCGTCCATACCACGATGTAAATGGTGTCAAGCCCCGTTTTGGCAAAGAGCTTGCCTTGATCGTTTGTCACCTCAAGGTTGACATAGGCCGTCATGACCGTGTCGTCCTGATACTCAATCTCGGCTTCGGCCAGCGCCGTCTCGTCGTGCGGGCACCAGTACACCGGCTTGAGGCCCTTATAGATATACCCCTTTTTGGCCATCTCGCCGAACACTTCCACCTGACGGGCTTCAAAGGCCGGCTCCATCGTGAGATAGGGCTTATCCCAATACCCCAAAACCCCCAGACGCTTGAACTGCTCGCGCTGGTTGTTGACATAGGTCATGGCAAAATCGGCGCAGATTTTGCGAAATTCCGAGGGCGACACCTCGCTGCGGTTGATGCCCAGCTTCTTGATGGCCTGGCTCTCGATGGGCAGCCCGTGGGTGTCCCAGCCCGGAACGTAGGGGCTGGAATAGCCGCTTTGGTTCTTGTAGCGCACCACAAAATCCTTCAGGCACTTGTTGAGCGCGTGCCCCGTGTGAATGTCGCCGTTGGCATAGGGAGGGCCGTCGTGCAGAATGTAGGAGGGCTTGCCCTCGTTGCGCGCCATAATCCCTTCGTAGAGCTTCATCTCTTCCCACTTTTTCAAAATCAGGGGTTCTTTCTTAGGCAGCCCCGCCCGCATGGAAAATTCGGTTTTCGGTAGATTGATGGTGGTGTTGTAGTCCATTGTTTGACCCTCTCTATTCATGATGGCGGCAACCTGCTGGCTGCCGCCGGGATTTCATCGGTATCAGGGGAAAGGGGCCTTACCGCCGCTTTCCCGTTGCAATGTCAAATTCGGTGCCGAATTCCAGCGAATCCTCCAGATTGAGCGAGTGAATGCCGCTGTAGTCGATTTCCTCCTCGTCAAGCGGCGGCTCGCCGGCAAGATAGGGGAGCGGCGCATCGTCGTCAAGCATCTCCACAACCATGGAGGAGGCCTGTCCAAAGGCTTCCGGCTCAGCCTGCTCAGGCAGACTGCCCTCCTCCTGCTCCTGCCGCACCGGCCCGTCCTCGGCCTGCTGCCCGGGAGCCTGGCCTGCGGCCTGCTGCGCCGCCACGGTCTGCCCGGAAGCGCTTGCCGAAGATGCCCCGGCTGCCTCAGGCGGCGCGCCGGCGTCTGACGCGCCGGCCTCCGGCCGGCCCTCATCGGTCGCGGCCCCGGCCGCGACCGACACGGCGTCGGCACGCGGCGGAGTAAATTCCATGGTCTTTTCCAGATCGGCAAGCGGCTCCTGCGCCTTGGCCTGGGCCGACGGCGCCGACGCCGCCCCGGTCTGTGCCAGACCGTCCGAGGGCCGGCCGGCATCGGCCTGCTGCGCCGGCATTTCCTCCTCAAAGGAGGGGATCTCCTTGATTTTTTCCAGATGGCTGCGGTAAAGGCTCACAAGCTGGCTGCGAAACTGTGTGACCTCCCTGCGGATGGAGACCAGCTCGTCGTGCTTGTCCTGAATGCCGCGCTGCGCCTCTTCGGCCACCCGGCCTGCCTTGATTTTGGCGTCCTGCTCAATGAGCGCCGCCTGCTGCCTGGCCTGCGCCACGATGGTGTCGCACATGCGCTGTGCGTTGAGAATGGCGGCCTTGATGGAATCCTCCTGCTCCTCGTACCGCTCCAGACGGTCGAGCAGGACCTCCACCTTCTTGCGCAGTTCGGCATTTTCGTTGTAAAGCGCCTCGTAGTCAGGCGTTACCTCGTCGAGCAGCTTGTCCACTTCCGCCATGACGTATCCGCCCAGTCTCGCCTTGGAAAACTGGGCGTTGCGCAGCTCACTCGGTGTCAGCATGATTGTCGTCCCCCTCCGGTCCACAGCTCGCAGAGCCTTTGTTTTTGTGTTTGCCCCCGCCTCAGAGGGGCCCTTGCAGGCATCCCCTGGCGGATTGCCTCAAAGAAGAATGCGGATGAGCTCCAGCAGCAGCATGGCGCCCAGCAGCGAAAAATCAAGCGGAGCCAGCGCCGCCGGATAATAGCGCGCCAGCAGCTTCCTCACGGGCGCAACCACCGGCTCGGTGAAGGTGACGGTGATCTGATAGAGCTGTGCCATGATGGGCGTGGCCTGCAGCCAGGACAAAATGGCCCGCAGCACCAGAGTCCACTCCAGCAGTGACAACAGCCAGTGAAGCGCCTGGATAAGACGAACCATCATGGCAATCACTCCAAATTTTCATATTGCAAAAAGAGATGGTAACGGGGCGTTGCCCGATGCCCGCCCTTTGAGGCGTCAGAAAAAGACGCCCGTGCTCTCCAGCTCGTCGAGCAAATCCCCCATGATGTTGACATTGTAGGGGGTGATGATAAAGGTGGAGTTGGCCACCTTCTTAAGCTGACCGCCTCCGGCGTAGGCCACGCCCGACAAAAAGTCCACCAGGCGGCGGCTGACGTCCTTGTTGGTCTGCTCGAGATTGAGCACCACCGTGCGCTTTTCGAGCAGGTGGTCGGCAATCGAAACGGCGTCGTCAAAGCGCTCGGGCTTGACCAAAATCACCTGAAGCTGTGCCGTGGTGTGGATGTTGACCACCTTGTTTTGCTTCTTGCCGTCCAGAACCGACAGCTTCTTCTCCTCCGAGGGCAGGGGAGAGGGCTCCTCCTTTTTCGTGGGCAGGAAGTCCATCTCCTCGTCATCGTAGAAATCGTCTTCGTCGCTGCCAATCAAATCCTTGAATTTGTCAATCAGTCCCATACTTCCGATTACCTCCGAATCCGCGCCGCAGCGCGCGGCACCGTTGTTGTGAAATGATTTATTTCTGATAGCTGCGCGGGCCGAAAATGGCCGTGCCAATGCGCACCATGGTGGAGCCGCAGGCGATGGCCTCGCGGTAGTCGCCCGACATGCCCATGGACAAAACGCATATATTTGTATTATCTATTTTTTTCTGCTGCATGTCAAGGAATAGATGATATAATCTCTCAAAATACGGCACGGACTGCGCCGGGCTCTCGGTGTGGGGCGGAATGGACATCAGCCCCGTCAGCTCCAGCCCCGGCAGCAGCGCGAACTCGCGGGCCAGCTCCTCCGCCTGCGCGAAAGAGGTGCCCGACTTGCTGGCCTCCCCGCCCGCATTGACCTCCAGCAGCACCTTCTGGCACACGCCTTCCCTCTGGGCAAGACGGCTGAGCTCGCGCGCCAGCGACAGCCGGTCGACCGACTGGATGAGCTCCACCTTGCCCACCACGAATTTGGCCTTGTTGGACTGAAGATGGCCGATAAAATGCAGACGCGCACGCGCGTCGATGTGCTCGCGCTTTTGCACGAACTCCTGCACATAGTTCTCCCCCACGTCGAGGACGCCGGCAGCCACGGCCTCGTTGACGGCCTCGGGCGGGAAGGTCTTGCTCACGGCGACCAGCGTGACCTCGCTCTCGTCGCGCCCTGCGGCGGCGCAGGCAGAGGCAATGCCCTCCCTGACGCGGTTGAGATTGTCCGAAATGCTCATCGGTTGCTCCCCCTTTTTGCTTTTGTGTCTTTTGTATGTGGACGCGCACACGCGCGGAAAAAACCGTGCCGCAGGCATGTCGCAAAAGGCAGGGGCACGGCCGCCCGAGGCCTCTTCCCGGGGAAAGCCCCCGGACAGGAAGGCCCCGATGGGCGGCGATGTCACGCCCATGGCGCAAGCCCTTCAGACAGGAAAGCCCCGCCGGACGAAAAGCCCCCGCAGCAGCCCCGCTGGAAGGGATGGGACCTGACGGCAGGCAAGGCCCTGCCCTCAAAGGCAGGGCTTCCCGGAGAGAAGAGCCGCAAGGCCCTTTCAAAAGCCTCTGTGACGCTATGAGATGATCTTGCCGTCGTAGAGGTCCTTGCCTCCGATGACCACCTCGTCGTAGAGCTTGAGAGCGCCGCTTTTGCCCGACTCCCACCTGACGATGGAGTGGCTCTCGTCGGCATACAGCACCTCGATGGGGCAAAATTCAAAGGTCAGCCCCGAGCGCACGAAGACCCCCACCTGCCCGTCGATGACGCGCCGGGCCTCGTTGCGGATGCGCAGGCCCTCATACTTGGAGCGCACGATGGCTGCCGTGTGGCTTCGCAGCAGCAAAATCTCGTCGGTGATGTAAGTGGAGGAAAAGGTCAGGACGTAGCCGTCCTCCCCCGAGACGACGATGCTCTCAAGAAGGGCCGGGATGTCCTGCTGAGGCGCGTAGGAAAAATGCAGCGTGTAGGTCTCCCCGGCCTTCAGGCTGTCGGCAAGGGACTTGTCCGCCTCGCAGCAGAAATACCAGACGTAGTCCTCCACCAGCTTGCCGACGGCGTCGGGCGTCTCGACAGGCGCCGCACTGCGCAGCTCGTTGAGCATGGCCACCGTCAGCTTGCCGGCCAAATCGGAGGAATAAACGCTCTCGTAGCCGTCGCTGTAGTTGACAAAAAAACCCGCCGTGTCGGCAGAAAGCGAGCGCGCCGAGCCAAGCTGCGCGCTCAGCGAGCTGCGCTGCGCGGCAAGCTCGCTGCGCAGCTCCTCGACACTTGAAAAGGTGCCCACCGCCATCTGACGGCGCGCCATCTGGTAGATGAGCTCGCTCTTGAGCGAGGCCGCGTCGTGCCCGTTGCCCTCGTCGGCATAGGCCGACAGCGACACCAGCAGCGACGACAGCGAGGCGTCGATGTCGCTCACGCCCCCCATGCCGATGCCGGGACGGGCAAGCAGCATGTCGAGCTGCTCAATGGCGTCGTCGAGCTCGGCGATCTGAAGCCCCGTCTCAAGCTGCTGCGCCGAGGTGTAGACCGTGGCCAGCAGCCCGCCGGCCGAGACGCGCTCCCCGTTTTCCTTGGCATAGCTCAGATAGCCGTCCGCCCCGCCGGCCAGCGAGACCGCGTGCTCTCTGCGCAAAAAGACGCCAGACACCTGCACCTCGTCGATCACGCTGCCCAGCAGCGCCGGCTCGGTGACGTATTCGCTCTTCGACAGGGTGATGATTTGATAGGCCAGATATCCCACAACAAGACAAAGGGCAATGCGGGCAAACAAAGAGACCAGCTTTTGCTTCATGAGTGTAACCGCTCCTCAAACAGCTTGCAGGGCCCGCACCCTTTCGTGCAAAGCCCCTTATTCGCCGCCCTCCCCCAGCAGAGGAACCGGGGCGGCCGGAATCATGGTGGAAATGGCGTGCTTGTAGATGACCTGCTGAATGCCGCGATCCTCCACAACCACGACAAAGCTGTCAAACCCACGGACAACCCCGCCCATTTTCACGCCGTTCATTAAAAATAACGTGATGCGCTGACGCTCCCGGCGCACCTGATTCAAAAAGGCGTCCTGCAAATTGACGGGACGCGTCCGCGCCGCCCGGGCACATGAGCTCGCCGCTTCAAAACACTGTTCCTGCATGGTATTCCTTCCTCTCTTTTTTCGCGTGCGGCGCCGGGACAAGGCTGCCCCGCGCCGCCGACAGGATTTCATTAAGAATACCAAAATATGGATGTCAAATGCAGTCAAAACGTGTTGCGAAAGAGCGATATCATCTGGGAAAGAATGGAGTTGTCGTCCTGCCGGTCACGGTAGAACCAGTGGGTGTCGGCATGCCGGTAAAACCAGGTGCGCTGACGCTTGGCATAGCGCCGCGAGGCCTGCTTGACGGCGGCGACGGCGTCGGGCAGCGAGCCCTCTCCCCGCAGCAGGGGCAAAAATTCCTTGTAGCCGATGGCGGCCAGCGCCGTGCCGCCCTGCACGCCGGGCTGTGCGGCCAGCGCGCGCACCTCCCCGAGCAGCCCCTGCTCCATCATGAGGTCCACGCGCCGGTCGATGCGCTCGTAGAGCAGCGCACGGTCGCGGTAGTCCAGCCCCAGACGCAGGCACCGGTAGGCGGGCTCGCCGCGCGCCCTTTGGGCCAGCTCGCTCATGGGCTGCCCCGTGCTTTCATAGACCTCGAGCGCCCGGATGATGCGCCGGGCGTCGTTTTGATGCAGACGGGCCGCGCTTTGCGGGTCGACCTGCTGCAGGCGCCGGTACAGGGCGTCAAGCCCCTCCCGGCGCGCCTGCTCGGCAAGACGGGCGCGCAGGGGCTGCGCGTCGGGCAGCTCGGGATAGGACAGCCCGTCAAGCAGGCTGTCGGCATACAGGCCCGTGCCCCCCACCAGGATGGGCAGCCTGCCGCGCGACAGCACGCCGGCAATGCAGGCCGACGCGTCGCGGCAGTAGTCGGCCACCGAGTAAGGCTGTGCCGGGGAGACGGTGCCAATCATATGATGGGGCACGCCGCGCCGCTCCTGCTCCGTGGGGGCGGCAGTGCCGATGCGCATGCCCTTGTAAATCTGCATGGAGTCGCAGGAGATGACCTCCCCGCCAAGCGCCAGCGCCAGCTCCACGCCAAACCAGGTCTTGCCCGTGGCGGTGGGGCCCACGACGGCCACGACGGGGGGCTTTTGACACGCCGCCGGGCCCTTCTGCGGGGCGCCCGCCGCAAGGCTGTCCGCCGGGCCGGCTGCAGGGGTGTCCAGGGGACTGTTCATGGTCGGTTATCCTCTCAAAAACTCTTTTTCCAGATAGCTGCGCGGCACGACCTTGACGCAGGGCCGCCCGTGGGGGCAGTAGCGCACGTCGGGCAGCCGCAGCAGCTCGCGCACCAGCGCCTCCCCCGCCTGGGGCGGCTCCCTGTCGCCCCCCTTGACGGCGGCGGCGCAGGCCACGCGGTGCAGCAGCTCGTCGAAAATGTGCACGGCGGCGTCTCGCCGACCCTGCCCGAGCAGCGTGAGCAGCTCGAGCAAAAGGTCGCCGCAGGCCTCGAGCGGCACCCCCATGGGGGCCGCCCGCAGCAGCAGCGCGTTGTCGCCGAAGGAGTCGAGCAAAAAGCCGGCATCGGCCAGCGTCTTGGAATGCTCCTGGGCCAGCGCCGTCAGCGTGCGCCCCGGCTCGATGACGAGCGGGGAGAGCAGCAGCTGCTGCTCCACGCGGTTTTGCGCCTTGAACTGCTCATACAAAATGCGCTCCCTGGCCGCGTGCTTGTCCACAATCCACAGCTCTTTTTCAAACTCCGCCACAAAATAGGTGCGAAAGAGCTCGCCCACCAGGCGGAAGGGCTCGAGCACAAGCTCCTGCTGAAGCGGCGCACCGGCATCGGAAAGAGGAGGCTGCGGCGCGGCAAGGCCTGACGAAGGGCCCTGCGCCGGCGCGTCGGACTGCGCCAAAGCGCCGTCCTGCGGGGGCTGCTCTGCCGGGGGCTTTGAAAGGGGCGCCCCCGCGCCCGCCCCGCCGGCCGTATCCTGCGCAGGGCCGACCGAGGGAGCCGAGGCGGTGGGGAGGGCGCGGTTTCCCGCCGGCGCGCCGCCGCCGGCGCAGGCTTCCTGCCGCGCCCGGCGCAGGGCCATGGCCTTGTCGCCGTAATACTGCCAGTCGGAGGCCTCCACGTCGATGCTGCCGTGCCGGCGAAGGGGGGTGCTCAGCGAGAGGCTTTGGGAAAAGGCCACGCCTCCCGGAAGGCCCGTGGCAGGGGAGGGGGCGGCTTGCGGTGTGCCCCTGCCGCTTTGCCTTGCGGCGGGGGAGAGGGCGCCGGAGGAGACGCCTTTTTCGAAAAGGGGCTGCGCGGCCTGCCGGGAGGGGGAGGCGCAAGACGCCTTTTCCCCCGGCAGCCGCATGGCGGGCGGCTGGGCGCGCTCGCGCAGCGCCTGCGACACCGCCGCCAACACGCAGTCGTAAACGGCGCGCTCGTCGGCGAATTTGACTTCTATTTTCTGCGGGTGGACGTTGGCGTCCACCCGGCTGGGGTGCAGCTCCACAAAGAGCACGCAGACAGGGTAGCGCCCCGCCGGCAAAAAGCCCTGGTAGGCCTCCTCCAGCGCAAACTGCAGCACCCGGGAGCGGACGTAGCGCCCGCCCACGAAGAAGATCTGCTGCTGCCTGCCGGGGCGCGCGGCCTCGGGCACCGAGCACAGCCCGTGCACCGTCATGCCGCCCGCCGAAAAGGAGACCGGCAGCATGGCGCCCGCCACGGACTGCCCCAGCACGGCGCCCGCCGTTTTGCGCAGGTCGCCGGTGCCCGGGGTGCGAAGGCTCTCCCTGCCGTCCTTTTTATAGGAGAGGGCAAGCCCCGGCCGCGAGAGGGCCAGCTTTTCCAGCAGGCCGCCGATGACGGCGGCCTCGGTGCTCTCCTTTTTGAGGAATTTTTTGCGCGCCGGCGTGTTGTAAAACAAATCCTGCACCGCAATATCGGTGCCGACGGGGCAGCCGCAGGGCGAGGACGAGACAAGCTCTCCCCCCTGCATCACCACCTCGAAGCCCTCGTCGCTGCCCGGCTCGCGGGTGCGCAGCGTCACCCTGGAGACGGCGGCCACCGAGGCAAGGGCTTCGCCGCGAAAGCCAAGCGTGGCCACGGCGGCGAGGTCGCTCTCGCTGCGCAGCTTGGAGGTGGCGTGGCGTCCGAAGCAGGCGACGGCGTCGTCCGGGGACATGCCGCAGCCGTTGTCGGAGACGCGCATCAGGCGCGTGCCGCCCGCTTCGATTTCCACTGTGACGCGGGTGGCGCCGGCGTCGATGGCGTTTTCCAGGAGCTCCTTGACCACCGAGGCCGGACGCTCCACGACTTCGCCGGCGGCAATCAGGTTTGCCACCTGCGGCGACAGGGTTTGAATGCGCTGCATGCTGCTCTCCTTTCAAATATCAAAAGCAAAGGGGGTTGGCTCCCTCAAAAGAGGGGGCAGGGAAGCTCGGCGGCCGGGGGAACTTGCCGCCCGGAAGGCGCCGCAGAACACATGTTTGCCCAAAACGGTCTTGCGGGCCCCCCTGAAACTCCCCAAAAGAGGGCGCGGGCCGGCCGCGCCCGCCGCCTCTTGCGGCAAACGGGAACGCGCGGCAGGCCGGCAGCCTGCTTTGGCGGCCTTATTGCTCGCGCTGCCGGTCTTCCTCCATCTGCTGCTCCGACAGCGTCTTGAGCTCGTAGAGCTTGTTGATGGCCTCAATGGGGGTCAGGGTGGTCACGTCGATGCGCGAGAGGGCCTCCAGCAGGCGGGAGGAGGCGCCGTCGCGGCGGGGAGGGTTCTCTGCGGGAACGTCGCTGCGCCGCGACGGCGCCTGCGCGCCGGCGCCCGACTCCAGTCCCTGCAGCACCTGCTTGGCCTTGTCGATGACGGGCTGCGGCACGCCGGCCAGCTTGGCCACCTCGATGCCGTAGCTGTCGTCGGCCCCGCCGCGCACGATGCGGCGCAGGAAAATGATGTCGTCGCCGCGTTTCTTGACGGCCACGCAGTAATTTTTTACGCCCTCGAGCGTCTGCTCGAGCTCGGTGAGTTCATGGTAGTGGGTGGCGAAGAGCGTCTTGGCGCCCAGCACGCGCGGGTCGGCCACATATTCGATCACGGCGCGCGCGATGCTCATGCCGTCAAAGGTGGAGGTGCCGCGCCCGATCTCGTCAAAGATGAGCAGGCTGCGCTGGGTGGCGTTTTTGAGAATCCCGGCCGTTTCGCTCATCTCCACCAGGAAGGTCGACTGGCCGGCCGCCAAGTCGTCCGACGCGCCGACGCGCGTGAAAATCTGGTCCACCACGCCGATGACGGCCTGCTGCGCCGGCACGAAGCTGCCCATCTGCGCCATGAGCACAATCAGGGCCACCTGGCGCATGTAGGTCGACTTTCCGGCCATGTTTGGCCCGGTGATGATGGCAAGGCGGTTTTCCCCGCAGTCAAGCCTGGTGTCGTTTGGCACGAAGCGGGCGTCCCTGAGCATGCGCTCGACCACGGGGTGGCGCCCCTCCCTGATGACGATGGCATCGCCCCCGTTGACCTCGGGCCGGCAGTAGTCATACTCCTGCGCCACCTGTGCCAGCGAGCACAGCGCGTCAAGAGAGGCCAGCGCCGCGGCGGTGCGCAGAATGCGCGGCGAGCAGGATGAGACCCGGTCGCGCAGCGAGCAGAAGGCCTCGTATTCCAGCGCGCACAGGCGCTCGTCGGCCGTCAGCAGCTCGGTTTCAAGCTGCTTGAGCTCTTCGGTGATGTAGCGTTCGGAGCTCGCCAGCGTCTGCTTCCTGATGTAGCGGTCGGGCACAAGGTCGTAATACGACTTTGTCACCTCCAGATAGTAGCCAAATACCTTGTTGTAGGAAATTTTCAGATTTTTGATGCCGGTCTGCTCCCGCTCCCTGGCCTCGATGTCGGCCATGGTCTGCTTGCTGGTCGAGACCAGGTGCCGGATGGAGTCGATCTCGGGGGAGTAGCCGTCGGCAATCAGGCCGCCCTCGCGCAGCGAGACCGGCAGCTCCCCCGGGCAAAGCGCCCGATCGAGCAGGTCGACAAGCTCGGGCAGCTCGGGGATGCCCTGCCCCAGCTCGCGCAGCGCCGGGCTGCCCCCGGAGTCCAGCGCCAGCTTGATGCCCGGCACCAGCGCCAGCGACGCCCCGATGGCGCGCAGCTCCCGGGCGTTGGCATTGAGATAAAACACCCGCGTCATCAGACGCTGCAGGTCGGACAGCTCGCGCAAAGAGGCCTGAAGGCTCTCGCGCAGCGCCACGTTGTCAAACAGCGCCTGCACCGCGTCAAGCCGCTCCTCGATCGAGTCCACGTCGCGTAAGGGCTGCTCCATCCAGGAGCGCAGCAGACGCCCGCCCATGGCGCTTTTGGTCTTGTCCAGCACGCCCAGCAGCGAGCCACGGCGGCTCTTGCCTCCACGGATGGTGCCGGTCAGCTCCAGGTTGCGCCGGGTGGCCGCGTCAAGCCCCAGGCAGCTTCCGGGAGGACGGTAGCGCAGCTCGCTCAGATGAAGCTGGCTGCTGCGCTGCGTCTCGGTCAAATAGCGCAGCAGCAGCCCCACCGCGCTCCACAGCGTCTCACTGTCCGAAATGCCCTGCCGCAGAAAACAGTCGGCCCCGAAGCGTACCCGCGCCGTGGCGGAAAAGGTCTCGGCATTGCCGCCCACAGGCGTCACCACCGCGCCCAGTACGCCGCGCACAAAGTCCGTGAGAGCCGGCTGAGGCTCCCCCTCCTTTGCCGTCAGCAGCTCGGCAGGGGCGTATTTGGCAAGCTCCCCCTTCATGCGCACGGCCGCGTCGGGCCCTGCCAGCAGCGTGGCGTAAATCTCCCCCGTCGACACGTCGGCCACGCACAGCCCCGCCTCCTGCCCGCTAAAGTACATCGCCGCCAGAAAATTGTTGCGGCTGCCCTCCAGCATGGCCTCGTCGGTGATGGTGCCGGGCGTCACCACCCGCACGATGTCGCGCTTGACCAGCCCCTTGGCAAGGGCGGGATCCTCCAGCTGCTCGCAGATGGCCACCTTGTAGCCCTTTTGAACAAGACGCTGGATGTAGCTGTCCACACTATGGTAAGGCACGCCGCACATGGGCGCGCGCTCCTCCTGCCCGCAGTCCCTGCCCGTCAGCGTGAGCTCCAGTTCCGAGGAGGCCAGACGCGCGTCGTCAAAGAAAAATTCATAAAAGTCGCCCAGCCGGAACATGAGCAGATAGTCGGGGTTTTTCTGCTTGAGCTCAAGATACTGCTGCATCATGGGGGTGAATTTCACAAAAACGCCTCCCTTGCCCGTCATCGGTAAAAACAATCCTTTTAAAAAACAACGGCCTGCCACCGGCGGCAGCCCTGCCCGGGCGCTGCCCGACGATTTCAAACAGGGCTGCAACGCAAAATGCCGTTGCAGCCCTGTTTGGGCACATCAAATTCGAAAAACGAAATGGGTCAGTCCCCGCAGCTTCCGCCGCAGGAGGCACAGTTGCCGTCGCAGGCCGTGGGCTCCTCCCCGGTGATGAAAAACTGGATGCGGGCGTTGATTTCCTGCACCATGTCGGACAGCTCCTGCTGCGCCTCCATGAAGGTGATCATGTTGGGGTTTTGCATGATTTCCTCATAGACCTTCTTCATCTTGTCGCCCAGCTCGGCATGCTTGTCGGCATTGGTCGGGTCCTCCAGATTGGCCGCCATCAGCTCGTCGCGCACGGCGTTGAAGTCGGCCAGCTTGGCCTGCAGCTGCTCATCGGCCTCCTGGGCCTGCTTGGCCGCCATCCAGGCGGCGCGGCGGGGATCCTCCGCAATGGCCTCTCCCAGGGCTTCCAGACGTTCGCTCAGTGTGCTCATGTGTTTCTACCTTCCTGTTCGTGTTATATTTTGGAATACAGCAATTCCCTCGTGTGATGAAGGCCGCGCCCAAACAGCGGCCGTGCGGGGGGCCGGTCAGCTCCCGGCAAGCTCCCCATAGAGGACAAAGGTTTTGGCCTGCGTGACGCGCGCCGTGACAAACTGCCCAATCAGCGAGTGCGGCCCCGGGATGTAGCACAGCTTGCCCCCTTCGGTGCGGCACTGCAAAAGGCTGTCCTGCTCGCGGCCGGGCGCCTCGACCAGCAGCCGCAGCTCCTTTCCCAGCAGCAGCCGGTTGCGCCGCAGCGAAACCTCCTGCTGCGCCTGCATCAGCCGCGCCAGCCGATCCTTCTTCTCGGCCGTGGAGAGCTGCCCCTTCATGTCGTAGGCCCGCGTCCCCTTGCGGCGGGAAAAGGCGAAGGTGAACAGCGAGTCAAACCCGATTTCGCGCACCAGCGCCAGCGTGTCCTCAAACTGGGCCTCGGTCTCGCCCGGAAAGCCCACGATGATGTCGCTTGACAGCGTTAAATCCGGCATCAGCGAGCGCGCCTGCGCCACCAGCTCCCGGTATTGCGCCACCGTGTAGCGGCGGTTCATCTCGTGCAGCACCTCGTCGCTGCCGCACTGCACCGGCAGGTGCAGCTGATGGGCGATGTGGCGCCCTTTTGCCATGGTCTCAAACAGCTTGGGCGTGGCGTCCTTCGGATGGCTTGTCATAAAGCGCAGCCAAAAGTCGCCCTCGATGGCGTCAAGCCGGGCAAGAAGATCCGAAAAGTCCAGCCCGCCGGCCGTGCCCCTGCCGTAGGAGTTGACGTTTTGCCCCAGCAGCGTGATGTCGCGGTAGCCCTGCTCCACCAGGCCGCGCACCTCCTCCACGATGGGCTCCGCCTCGCGCGAGACCTCCCGCCCCCTCGTGTAGGGCACAACACAGTAAGAACAGAAATTGTCACAGCCGTACATCACCGTGACCCACGCCCGCACCGGCGACTCCCGCCGCACCGGAAGCCCCTCGGGAATGGCCGAGGTCTCGCTTTCGATAAAGGCCCGGCGCGCCCCGCCCGTCAGCGCCGAGAGCACCGCCTCGGGAAGACGGAAAAAGGTGCCGGTGCCCAGGATAAAGTCGACCTGCGGATATTTTTTGAGCATCTCCTCCACCCGGTGCGGCTGCTGCATCATGCAGCCGGCAATGCCCAGCACAAAGCGCGGGTTCTTGGCCTTCCGGGCCTTGAGCGCCCCCACGTTGCCAAACACCTTGAGCTCGGCGTGCTCGCGCACGGCGCAGGTGTTGAACACGATCAGGTCGGCCTGCTGACGGTCGGCCGCCGGCGCAAAGCCCATCTGCTCGAGCATGCCGCGCATGCGGTCGGAGTCGGCCTCGTTTTGCTGGCATCCGTATGTTTCAATCAGGGCGGTGCGGCGTCTGCCCGAAGCGGCATATTCCGCGTCAAGCAGGCCGCGCACCTGTTCGATGCTGCGGCGCTGCGCCTCGAGCGCCGCGCCGTCAATGGGTTTGATCATTGCGCCCCTCCTGTTCGTGACCTCTGCCGATACTTTGACAACTCATTATATCAGGAAGCCGCCCCTTTTGCAAGCGGCGCCCCGCAAAAGAAGACGAAAAAAAGGGCATGCCGGCGCCTTTTGCTAAAACCCCTGCCGCCGCTTCGCCCCCCTCCCCCTCCCGGCCGGCGCAGACAGGCCGGAATTTGGGACGTGCGCACAAAAAAAGAGCGCATTTTGCCAATCCAATCATTGCAATTGACGGGAAAACCCGTTATACTGATTTCAACTGAATTTTTTGAAAGAGGTGATCCGTTTGACTGTCCAGGAAAAGATCAAAGCCAAAACTCGAACAGTTGAAGAACTCCTTGCCTTGGTGCCCGACGGCGCCATTATCTGCAATGCCGGAACCGGCTTCCAGGGATTTTATTCCAAGCTGCACACCATCGCCGACCGTCTGACCAAGCCCGTGGTGGTGTATGGGTATGCCGGCGGCAAGGACAACGCCTATTTCTGGGACGACCAGTATAAGGAGAAGTTTGTCACCTGGTCCGAATTTTTCGGCAAGCCCCTGCGCGACCGTCACCCGGCCGGCAACGTCTCGCTCATCCCCTTGCACCTGCACGCCTTTATGGACCGCTTCCTCGATGTCTATAAGCCAAACATCTACATCCTCGGCACCACCATGGTGGACCGTCACGGCTATGTTCGCACGCCGCTCAGCTGCCCGAACAGACGCGCCATCGACATGGCCGACATCGTCATCGCCTGCGTCAACCCCCTGGCCCCCACCGTCTACGGCGACACCGAGATTTCCATTGACGACATCGACTATATCGTCGAAGAGGCAAACCCCATCAACACCTTCGACCCCGGCCCCCTGACCGACGTGGACCGCGCCATCGGCCAGAACGTCGCCACCCTGGTGGAGGACGGCTCGACCATCCAGCTCGGCATCGGCGCCATCCCCGACGCCGTGGCCCAGGCCTTCATGAGCAAAAAGGACCTTGGCATCCACACCGAGATGATCACCTCCTCCATGGCAGACCTCTGCCTGGCCGGCGTTGTCAACGGCAGCAAAAAGACGCTGCACAGAGGCAAGCTGATCGGCGGCTTTGCCTCGGGCAGCCAGAAGCTGGTCGACTACCTCACCGAAAACCCCAGCGTCTACCTCATGCCGCTTGAATATACCAACCACCCCGCCGTGGTGGCAAAGAACTACAAGATGTGCTCCATCAACACCTGCATCGAGGTCGACCTGACGGGTCAGATTGCCTCCGAGTCCATCGGCCCGCGCCAGTTCTCGGGCTCGGGCGGCCAAAACGACACCGCCGAGGGCGCCATCCACTGCCCGGGCGGCAAGTCCATCATCGCCTTTGCCTCGGCCATCACCAAAAAGGACGGCACCCGCATCTCCAAAATCAAGTCGGTGCTGACGCCGGGCTCCATCGTGACGCTGTCGCGCAACAACATCGACTACATCGTCACCGAATACGGCATCGCCCCCATGAAGGCGCGCAGCGTGCGCCAGAGAGTGGACAATCTGATTGCCGTGGCGCACCCCGACTTCCGGGAGCAGCTGCGCGCCGAGGCAAACAAGCTCATGCTGTGGTAAGACGCATGGCTTCCTTTCAAAAACACAAATGAGGTGAACCGTACATGACGCTTCAGGATAAAATCAAGGCCAAAACAATTACGCTCGACGAGCTGCTCGAAAAAATCCCCGACGGGGCCTTTATCAGCGGCAGCGAGTCGCGCCCCCTGTTTTACAAGCTGCACACCATTGCCGACCGCCTGACAAAGCCTGTGACGGTCAGCGTGGGCATGGGCACCGGCGCAGAGCCCTACCCCTTCTTCTGGGACGACCAGTATAAGGACAAATTCCAGCTCAGCTCCGGCTTCTACGGCGCCCCCACGAGAAAAACCCATCCGCGCGGCAACGTCTCGCTTGTCCCCACCCACCTGCACGCCACCAACGACCGCTTCCTCGACGAGTTCCCCTACGACGTGCTGCTGCTGAGCACCACGCCGGTCAACCGCCACGGCTATGTCTGGAGCGGCCTGTCGGCCCCCTGCTACCGCGCCATCGAAGAGGCCGGCATGGTGGTGGCCTTCGTCAACCCCAACGTCCCGGTGGTCTTCGGCGAGACCGAGATCCCCATTGACTGCATCGACTGGCTGGTGGAGGACGACAGCCCCATCGGCACCTTCGAGCCTGCGCCGCTCTCCGAGACCGACAAGGTGATTGGCCAGTATGTCGCCAGCCTGGTGGAGGACGGCTCGACCATCCAGCTTGGCATCGGCGGCATTCCCGACGCCGTGGCCCAGGCCTTCATGAGCAAAAAGGACCTTGGCGTGCACACCGAGATGGTGACCTCCTCGATGGCAGACCTCGTGGAGGCCGGCGTCGTCAACGGCAGCAAGAAGACGCTGCACCCGCGCCGTCTGATCGGCGGCTTTGCCTCGGGCTCCAAGAAGTTAGTGGAGTTCATGACCGAAAACCCCGGGGCCCAGCTCATGCCGCTCTCCTATGTCAACGACCCGTGGGTGGTGGCGAGGAACTACAAGATGTGCTCCATCAACACCTGCATCGAGGTCGATCTGACCGGGCAGATTGCCTCCGAGTCCATCGGGCCCATGCAGTTTTCGGGCACGGGCGGGCAAAACGACACGGCCGAGGGCGCCATCCACTGCCCGGGCGGCAAGTCCATCATCGCCTTTGCCTCGGCCATCACCAAGAAGGACGGCACCCGCATCTCCAAGATCAAGTCGGTGCTGACGCCGGGCTCCATCGTGACGCTGTCACGCAACAACATCGACTACCTCGTGACCGAATACGGCATCGCACCCATGAAGGCGCGGCCCATCCGCCAGAGGGTGGACAATCTGATTGCCATTGCGCATCCCGACTTCCGGGAGCAGCTTCGCGCCGAGGCAAACAAGCTCATGCTGTGGTAAGACGCGCCGCATCCCTGTGACGCGCCCGTGCGCCCCGGGCCGCCCTGTTGAGGCAGTCTCTGCCTGCCGGGCGGGGCACGGGGCGCCCTTTTCAAAAGCAGCCCGCCGCTCAATCCCCCTGATTGAGCGGCGGGCTGCTTTGTCCCGTCGCGCCGCCGGCGCGACGGGGGAGCCGCCGAAGGCGGGAAAAGGGCGCCCCGCAAAAGGGGTGCCGCGCAGGAGGCAGCCAAAAAGCCGCCCCCCCCAAGGCCTTGGGGGGCGGCTTTTTCAAAGACCAGGATTCGCGGCGCCTGCCGGGCAGGAGAGCGGCCACGGCAGGGGAAGCGCCCCGAAAGACTTGCGCCTGTTTCTATTGGAAGATGATTGGCGCGATGGCCGAAGCGAAGGCCACCGAGGCGATGGTGACGGTGACGAACCCGCCCACCACCATCTTGGGCAGCAGATAGGCCTTTGCCCGGGCGCGCTGCTCGTCGGTGACGCCTTCGCCCATCTCTCGCACGGCCTCGTTGGTCAGCAGCTCGGTGCCGGGGTAGCCGAACATGCAGGTGATGGCCACCGACAGCGACATGTAGGGCGAGTAGCCCACCAGCTTGCCGAGGATGGCCGCAATGAGACAGACGCCCACGGCCGAAAAGACCAGCATGCCCACCAGGGGGACGATCATGCTCAGCAGGCTGGAGGGCGAGATGCTCGCCAGCGAGCCCGGCAGCATAAACATCAGGCCCATGAGGCAAAAGCCGTAGGCGTTGGATTTCTGCAAAGACTCCTTCTCAAGAAAGCCCAGCCGCGTGAAAAGCATGCCAAACAGCAGATAGGCGATATTGGGGTTGAGGTAGTAGTTGGCGGGGCCGTCGCCGGGGATTTTTGTCATGAGCCCCGTGATGTTGGCAAGCGTGGCCACCAGGCCCAGCTTGAAGAGATACATGGTGGAGGTCTTGAATTTTTCGGGCGTCTCCTTGAAAATGCGCATGGAGGGCAGCTTGAGCTTGTCGGAGGGGAGATCGTCAGAGTCAAAGTCCCCCGCCTTGAGCTTTCTGGCAAGCTCCTTTTTCATGCCCAGCGTTGCAATGGGCATGCCCACAAAGCCCTGAAAGGCCAAAACCAGCACGGCAAAGCCGGCCAGCTCGGGACGCCCCGCCGCGTTTGCCGCCTCCTGAACCAAGATCCCGGCAATGGTGCCGCCCGCAATGGGGGGCGCCGCAACCAGCGCGTACTCCCGCCCAAAGAGCGGAATGCCGACGGCAAAGGCGGCCACCAGAATGCCGCCAAGCCCCAAAAAGGCAATCAATACCGTTTTCCACTCCCGGCACATGGTCTCCAAATCAATCATGGTGCCCATGTTGGTGAGCAGCAGGGCAATGCCGAAGTTGGCGGTGACGGTGACAAGCCCCGAAGAGGTCGTGACGTCGGCCGGCAAAACGCCCGCCCAAAAGGCAAACAGGAAAATAAAGCTGGCAAACAGCAGCGAGGGCACATAGCCCTTGGTCAGATGCGAGAGGAATTCGCCGACAAGATAGATCAGGCAACAAGCCGCGAAACAGGTGACAGGATTCCAAAAATTGGCAGCTAACATCGTTCGTACACTCTTTTCCGGGAGAGCCGCGCAAAGCGAAGGTCATCCCCTGTTTTATTTACGAACACCTGTGTCGGGTGAGCACCCCTTGGTAATTCGGTTGCAGACAGAAAAGGATACGGGAAATCCCGCAGTCGTCACATGAAAGAATACGCCAATGTCGCTAATGTCGCATAGCATGGGGAACTCACCTCCTGATAAGCTAAAGCTTGTTTTTTTACAAATGGGGTGCGCAGCCGACGAGTGTGATCGGCGTGAATTTAGAGTGTATTATCGTTAAAATTGAACAAAAAGTCAATCCTATTTTAACAAATTCGTCAATCAAGCCAGAAGGTGGAGTAAAATTGCATTTTCGGCTTGTGAAAACCCAACAAATGTCTTTCGAACAAGGACAAATGGCCGCGGCTACCCCGCATATTGCTTGAAATGGCAGGGGAAAAGGCAAAAAAACCCCCTCCGAAGAAATATTTTTTAGGTGAGCAAAGGGATTTTTGACGGTGTGATGCCAAAAAATTGAAAGAGGGAGAAGCCTGAAAAACGATACATTATCATACATTTTTAAGTTACCTAAAAAATATCAAGGCACTCTCTTGGAAAACGAAAAAGAAGAAAGACAAGGCGGAAAAGAAAGACAAAAAAGTGAATCAAGTGGCTTTTTCGATATTTTTCTTGTCACTGAAAAATTGAAAATAGTGCCACCCAAAGCCCGAAATTTCGTGTTTTTTGGTGCATTTCCTATAGAGCGCGGGCCTTATAGAGCGCCGGAGTTGTGAGAAGTCGACAACAAGCGTATTTCAACATCATGAATTTGCTTTTTTCATTGACATATAAAACGAAAGTTGTGGCTTGCCGAGAGCACTTTTCTCCGCTAAAGTTATGAGGAATTAAAGACGCTTTGGACAAGCGCGCAAGGGAGAGTGAAACGACCGTGCCAAGCTATGAAAATATGTATAAGTATGCAAACGTCCTGGTGCGCAGGGGAGTGAATCTGCAGCCGGGGCAGATGCTTTACATTGAAGCTCCCACGGAGCACGAGTATTTTGTCAGCATCGTGGCAAAAGCGGCATACGACGCCGGCGCGTCGGATGTGGGCGTGGTGTGGAAGAGCAACCTGCTGGACCTGGTCAAGCTCTCCCAGCCCGAGATGCCCGAGAACACGCTGCTGCCCTGTGACTACGACGTGGTGGACTATTTTGCGGGCAAGGGCGCCGCTTTTTTGCGTCTTGAGAGTCCTGACCTGACCACCTTTGCAGACCTGCCGGCCGACCGGATCCAAAAAAAGGCGGTGGCCGACAGGGAGATTCGCGTGCGATACGGCAAGCTGGCGCAGGGGGCGGGGCAGAGCATTGCGGCGGTGCCGAGCGCAGGCTGGGCCAAGGCCGTGTTCCCCGACCTGCCGGAGCAGCAGGCGGTGGAAAAGCTGTGGGACTGCGTGCTGTCCTGCACGCGCTGCATGGAGCCAGACCCCATTGCGGCGTGGGACGAGTTTATCCGCCGCACCAACGAGCGCAAGCGCATCCTCAACGAAAAGAAATACGTCACCTTCCATTATAAGAGCGCCAAGACCGACCTGATGATGAGCCCCATTGACGACCAGAGCTGGGGCGGCGGCTGCATCGAGGTGCCGGGCGGCAAGGTGTATACGCCAAACGTCCCCACCGAGGAGGTCTTCACGGTGCCCCACAAGTACAAGGTCAACGGGGTGGTGTGCTCGACCATGCCCCTCAACTTCCGGGGCAAGATTGTCGACGATTTCCGCCTGGTGCTCAAGGACGGCAAGGTGGTGGAGTATTCGGCGGCCGTGGGCGAAGACGTCCTCAAGAGCATCCTCGAGACCGACGAGGGCTCCTGCTACTTCGGCGAGATGGCGCTGGTGGATCAGAGATCGCCCATTGCCAGGCAGGGCGTGATTTTCTACAACACGCTGTATGACGAAAACGCCTCCTGCCACATTGCGCTGGGCCTGGCCGGCGCACGGGGGGGTATGACCGACGAGGAGCGCGAGGCCAAGGGCATCAACCACTCCATTTTACATGTGGATTTCATGGTGGGCTCCGACGACATGAGCATTCGCGGCCAGAAGCAGGACGGCACCTGGGAAGACGTGTTTGTCAACGGACGCTGGGCCTGGTGACAGCGAAGGCCTCTGGCAGTCTCAGGGGACAAAAGGGGCCGCTTTGGCCAAAAGATTTTTCGACAGAAAATTGACAGAAAAGAGAGAACGCCATGCAGGACACCCTCTTGAAAACCAATGGAAATACCGCTCCCCAAATGGATGGGGAGGATTTGAATTACATGCTCGGGCAGCTTGAGGCCGTGATGGCAATTGACAGCCCCTCGGGCTATTTCCCCGAAATCGAAGACTACCTCGTGCGCGAGCTGGAGGACATGGGCTATGCGCCCGCGAGGCTGCGCAAGGGCGGGGTGCAGGTCTTCCTGGGCGGACAGGGAGACGACGCCCTGGTGGCCGCCCACGCCGACACGCTGGGCGCCGTGGTGCGCTGCATCAAGCCCGACGGAAGGCTGATGCTGGCCCCGGTGGGCGGCCTGTTTGCCGGCCACTGCGAGAGGGAGAACGTGCGCGTGACCACGCGCGGCGGGCGCAAATACACCGGCTTTATCGCGCGCACCAACGCCTCGCTGCACATCCAGAGCGAGGAGGAGCTGGCGGCAAAGGCCGATTTCACCAAAAACGTCGAGGTCGTGCTCGACGAGGACGTGCAAAGCGAGCAGGACGTGCGGGCGCTGGGCGTGCGCGCGGGGGATTTCGTGGCGCTCGACCCCCGGTACACCGTGACGGATTCCGGCTACATCAAGAGCCGCTTTCTTGACGACAAGGCGGCGGTGGCGGTGCTGCTGGCCTATGCGCGGCACCTCAAGCGGCACAAGCTGACGCCGTCGCGCGCGGTGTGGGCGCACTTCTCGCTGCACGAGGAGATTGGCCACGGCGCCACGGGCGGCCTGCCCGAGGGCCTGACCGAGATTCTGGCCATGGACATGGGCTGCGTGGGCAGCTTCACCGAGGCGGGGGAGAAAAAGGTTTCGATCTGCGCCAAGGACGCCTCCTTCCCCTATCACTACGACGTGGTGACAAGGCTCATCGAGACGGCCGAGCGGGAGGGCCTTTGCTACGGGGTGGACGTCTACTACCCGCACTACGGCTCCGACGCAAACGCCGCCCTGCGCGCGGGACTCGACCTGCGCCACGGGCTGATCGGCCCGGGGGTGTACGGCTGCCACGACTATGAGCGCACCCATGTGGAGGCGCTCAAAAACACCTTTTTGCTGCTGAAAGCCTATTTTGCATAATGCGCGCCGGCAGAAGGCCGGCACGCGCAGACAAAGAGAGAGGAGAGGGAAGACATGATTGCACTGACTGGCGGGAGAATCCTTCCCGTTGCGGGAGAGCCCATCGAAAAGGGCACCGTTTTGGTCGAAAACGGCAAGATCAAGGCGGTGGGCGCCGACCTGGAGGTCCCGGCAGGGGCGCAGGTCGTCGACGTGACCGGCATGTGGGTCACGCCCGGCCTGATTGACGTGCACACCCACATTTCGGTCATGGGCGAGCCCGCCCCGACCGACACGGTGGACGGCAACGAGGGCTCTTCGCCCATCACGCCCCATCTGCGCGTGATCGACGCGCTCAACCCGCGCGACGTGGGCATCACCGAGAGCGTCAAGGCCGGCTTTACCACCTGCTACACCGGCCCCGGCTCGGCCAACATCATCGGCGGCACCGGCACGGCCATCAAGCTGCGCCACGGCCGCACCATTGACGACATTGTCATCCCCGGCACCGTACAGATGAAGATGGCGCTGGGAGAGAACCCCAAGAAGTTCTATGGCGACATGAAGAAGCAGCCGCCCATGACCCGCATGATGACGGCGGCCATGCTGCGCGAGACGCTGACGGCGGCGGTGGAGTATTCCGAGGCGCTGCGCGAGGCCGAGAAGAAGGGCGAAAAGCCCCCCAAGAAGGACATGAAGCTGGCCGCCCTCGTGCCGGTGGTGCGCGGCGAGATGAGAGTGAGAATCCACTGCCATCGCTGCGACGACATCTACACCGCCATCCGCATCTCCGAGGAGTTTGGGCTCGACTTCACGCTTGAGCACTGCACCGAGGGCTACATGATTGCCGACATTCTGGCCCAAAAGAAGATCCCCTGCGTGGTGGGCCCCCTGACCATGGGCCTGCGCAAGAGGGAAATCTGGAATGCCGATCTCAACAACGCAAAGACCCTGCTTGAGGCGGGCGTGGAGTTCTCCTTTACCGAGGACGCCAGCGCCGGAACCAAGTGGCTGCCCATGCACATTGGCCTTTGCATCGGCAGAGGGCTGCCCGAGGACGCCGCCCTGCGCGCCGTGACCATCAACCCCGCGCGCATCCTGGGCCTGGACAACCGCCTGGGCACGCTTGAGCCCGGCAAGGACGCGGATCTGGCCGTCTTCAACGGCAACCCCTTCCTCAACACCACGCTGTGCAAGGCCACCATGATCGACGGCGTCTTCGAGCATAACGAGCTCTAAGGCACCCCTTGGAACATCGCCCTTTCAACCGTTCCCAAAGCCTGAGGGTCAGGCTGCAATAAAACTTTAAAAAAAGTAAGGAGAGCAAAAACACCATGAAGACCAAGAAGATCCTTGCGCTTCTCCTGGCCGCCGTCATGCTGTGCAGCTTTGCCGCTGCCTGCAGCAGCGACGAGGGAGAAGAGACCGGTGGCGTGAAGGACACGCTGGTGGTTGCCATCAACGGCGAGCCCACCAAGCTGACCCCCTATCTCGACACCTCCGCCAACAACACCATCGTGGAAATCCAGATGCTCGAGCCCCTGTTCCGCATGGACAACGAGGGCAATGTGCATCCCCTGCTGGCCGAGAGCTATGAGTATGAGGATGAGAGCACCCTCGTGGTCAAGCTCAAGGAGGGCATCAAGTTCCACAACGGCGATCCCCTGACCGCCGACGAGGTGCTCTTCACCTACCGCAAGTATGCCGAGCAGCCTGCCGGCTCCACCAACCTGGACATGATCGACACCGAGAACTCCTTTGCGCGTGACGAGCACACGGTTGTCTTCAAGCTCAACTACTCCTACGGTCCCCTGATCCGTCTGATGTCGACCACCGCCACCTGCATCGTCAGCTCCCGCGCCATCGAGGAGCTGGGTGAGGACGGCTTCTCGCGCGCCCCCGTGGGCACCGGCCCCTACAAGATGGGTACCTGGGAGAGCGGCTCTTCCATCACCCTGGTCCGCAACGACGAATACTGGGGCACCCCGGCCGTGACCCCCAACCTGGAATTCCGCATCATCGTGGAAGCCACCAACCGCTGCATCGAGCTTGAGACCGGCTCCATCGACATCGCCCTGGACATCCAGGCCAACGACATGGCCCGTATCAGCGAGAACCCCGACCTGACCCTGGTTCAGACCCCCGGCGTGGGCGTCACCATCGCCCGTATCAACACCCTGAAGGAACCCCTGACCGATCCCCGCGTGCGCCTGGCCCTCATCAAGGCGCTGGATGTGGACGCTGCCGTTGAGGCCGTCTACGGCGGCAAGGGCAAGCGCGCCTGGAACGGCACCGCCTCCACCATCTGGGGCTACGACGACACCTACTCCAAGGAGAACTACGCCTACGATGTCGAGGCTGCCAAGCAGCTCATGATCGACGCCGGCTATCCCAACGGCTTTGACCTCACCATCCTGACCTCCGACGACACCTCCCGCTCCCTGTTTGCCGAAATCATGCAAAACCAGTGGAAGGAGCTGGGCATCAACACCAAGGTCCAGGTCTATGAGGTCGGTACCTTCTTCGAGTACTTCCGCTCCGCCGACTACCAGATCTGCATGGTCTCGCTCAACAACGACATGCAGGATCCCGACAACTCGCTCATGACCATGTTCCACACCGGCATGTCGGAGGTCCCGGTCTACGATAACAGCAAGGTCGACGAGCTGCTCATCCAGGGCCGTCAGGAGACCGACGAGACCAAGCGCCTTGAAATCTACAAGGAAGTCCAGCGCATCCTGCAGGAGGACGTCGCCGTGCTGCCTCTGGCCGAGCTCGATGTCATCTCCGCCACCCGTGCCAACGTGACCGGTTTTGAGCCCATGGCCAACACCACCACCCGCTTTGCCACGGTCGGCTTCGCCGATGCCACCGCCGGTACCGAGACTGCCGAATAAGACATGATTCTTCCGGCGCCCACCTTCTGTGCGGCTCCGGGCTTCCAACCGGCACTTCTCCAGAAAAGAAACCTGCAGGTTGTGTCGGTCAGCGCCGGCCCGACCCAGCACTTCTGAAATTCCCCAGCGCCCAAGGCGCAGGATTTGCTGGACTTGTCGCCTGTCTCCCTTGAAGCCGCGGCGTTGCCCGCGGCTTCAAGGGGTCATGGGCGAATTTTGGCCGGAATTTGATAAGCAGGAGTTGTCTTTTCCTTGAACAACACGACCAGAGTGGCGATCATGACCGCCACAAACTTTTTTACCGGAGGCATGCTGTCCACCAACATCTCGGTGCTGGCCACCCTCCTGAAAGAGGACATCGGGCTGACTAGCGGGCAGTTTGGCGTGATTTTTGCCATGTCCGGCATCGTGACCGGCCTGCTGGGCGCCTTTCCCGGCATCCTCATCGACAAAATCGGCCCCAAGCGCGGCATGATTTTGGGCTACTTCCTCACCTGGACCCCCATGGTGCTCTTTCCCCTCATCCAAACGCCCTGGCCGGTCTTTTTGGCCCTCTTTTTCACGGCCTTCGGCAGCTCGCTCAACATGCCGTCGACCTCGGCCATCGTCAAGGCGCTCAAAATCACCAACTTCAGCAAGATCCTGGGCGTCAACATCGTGGCAAACTCCACCGGCGCCTTCATCACCCAGACCTTTTCCCCCCGCCTCATCCCCGTGATGGGCGGAAGCTGGAGAAATGTGATCTGGCTCTTTACCGGCATCACCTTGATGTTTGGCCTGTTTGCCATTTTCACCATCTCAAGGCTCGACATCGGCCATGCCGACGTGTCCTCGGCCGCCCGCCGCTTTGACAAGAGCGTCAAGGTGCCCGCCGAGTGCAGACGCAGCATGTGGTCGCTGGCCGTGCTCTATGCCGGTACCATGGGCACCAGCGTGGCGGTGAGCAGCTGGCTGCCCACCCTCATGGCCGAGCGCGGCTACGACACCGTGACGGCCGGCACCATCGCCTCCTTTCAGACGGTGGGCGCCCTGGCAACGGCGCTGCTGGTGCCCCTCTTTTTCGAAAGGCTGCTGCACAACACCCTGACAACCCCCATTGCCGGCCTTGCGGTGCTGGGCATTGTCATGACCATCCTGTCGTCGCAGACGCTTTTCCTCATCAAGGCCGCCGCCCTTTGCGCCGGCATTGCCTTTAACTTTTTGTCCCTGCATGCCCAGCGCGACATCATCTCGTCGGCGCCGGAACACGTCTCGGGCAAATACGTCTCCACAATCAACGCCTGCGCCAACTGCAGCGGCGTGATGTCGGTCATGGGCATCGGCATGCTGACCACCTCGCAGGGCAAGCTGCTCTATCTGTGCTGCTTTGCCTGCCTCATCCTGGTGGGCGGCCTGCTCTACCGCTCGGCCCATCGCGCGGCACAGCAGGCTCAAGCGCAGCCGGTATCCGCCAACTAAAACCGGGATCCGTCAACAAAACAAAGGGGAGGACGAGAACATGAAAACGAATGCTTCGAAGCTGCCTGTCAAAAGCGTGCTGGGCCAGGTCGCCCAGGCGCAGGGCGCTCCGTTTTGGAATATGGCCATGGACAAGGACGGCAGAGGCCATCCCATGGTCTGCGGCGGCGGCATCACCTACAACTTTAAGGTGGGCGACTGCTGCATGGGCATCGCGGGCGACCGCGTGGAGCCCGGCGTGTGCACCTGCAACACCGGCGACCCCGGCGTGTCGGGCGCCTATTCGAATTTCTCCTGCATCGGCAACAAGGCCGTCGTGCTGAGCGGCGACGCCAAGGGCGCCGTGGGCACCGTGGTGGGCAAGACGGTGGGCGCCGGCCGCGCCAGCAACGTCATCTTGCACTTTGACGACGAGACGCTGCACAAGCTGTCGGGCGACGACCGCTTCCGCATCGAGAGCTGCGGCTTTGGCCTGCGCCTTCTCGACTACCCCGACGTCGAGGCCCGCAGCCTCTCGCCCAAGCTGCTCGAGGTCATGGGCATCGAGGAAAGGGACGGCAAGCTCTTTGTCCCCGTGGCCAAGGTCATCCCGCCCGAGCTCATCTCCTCGGGGCTGGGCGGCACCGCCTTCGGCGGCGACTGCGACATGTCCACCCTCGAGGGCGACGAGTATTGGCAGGAATACCAGGATCTGCGCTTTGGCGACATCGTGCTCATCCAGGACATCGACACCACCCTCGGACGCACCTTCCAGCGCGGCGCCGTCACCATCGGCGTGGTCAGCCACGGCGACAGCATCGAGCTGGGCTACGGCCCCGGCATCACCACCCTGCTGGCCGCCAAGACCGACGTGCTGCAGGGCGTGCTGTGCAAGGACGCCAACATCGCCAATTATCTCGGGCTCAAGTAAGCCCTTCAAAACGCACAGGACAAGGAGGAATCGTGATGCTGAAAACCAACAGGGACAAGCTCATCAAGATTTCGGTGCAGGGCAGCGTTGACCATCCCGGCACCCCCACCGGAACCGAATACAATCCCGACAGAATGCGCATGGCGCAGGCCACCCCCACCATGGGCGGCATCTGCTACAATGCCAACATCGGCGACTGCTGCATGGGGATCAAGGGAGAGCACACCGAGCCCGGCGTGACCACCAAAAACCTCACCAGCGAGGCCCACAACGGCGCCTACAACACCTACTCCTGCATCGGCAACGTGGCCAAGGTCGTGACCGGCGACGCCAAGGGCGAGCTCGGCCGCGTCACCGGCATGCACGGCGGCCCGGAGCATGTCATGCTCTGGTTCCCGCAGGAGACCCTCGAAAAGCTGACCTGCACCGACCAGTTCCTGGTCAAGGCTTACGGCTTTGGCCTCGAGCTGACCGACTACCCCGACGTGGTGTGCACCAACCTCGACCCCGACCTGCTCGACGCCATGGGCATCGAGGAGAAGGACGGCAAGCTCATCGTCAAGGTCGCCGCCAAAATCCCCGGCTACCTCATGGGCAGCGGCAAGGGCCACTACCACCCCGTGCGCGGCGACTACGACCTCATGACCCAGGACAAAGAGGAGATCGCCCGCCTGGGCCTTGACAAGCTGCGCTTCGGCGACATCGTGCTGCTCGAAGACCAGGACAACACCTGGGGCAGGGCCCACTGCAAGGGCGCCTCCACCATCGGCGTCATCATCCACGGCGAAAGCGACCGCATGGGCCACGGCCCCGGCATCACCACCATCCTCAGCAGCAGAAAGCCCATCATTGAGGGCGTGATTGACGAGAGCGCAAACCTCGCGACCTACTTCGGGGCCAAATAACCCCCCGAAAGACTCATTTGAGAAGGGAGAAACTTCAATGTCCAGGTACATCCTCAAGCGCCTGCTCATGATGATTCCCGTGGTCATCGGCGTGATCGTGCTGGTCTTCACCATCATGTATTTCACGCCCGGCGACCCCGCCGAAATCATGCTGGGTGAGAGCGCCACGCCCGAGCAGCTCGCCGCCAAGCGCGCCGAGCTGGGCACCGACCAGCCATACCTCGTGCAGCTTGGCAACTACATCAAAAAACTCGTGCTGCACGGAGACCTTGGCACCTCCTACACCACCGGCCAGTCGGTGACAAGCGAAATCGTCGCAAAATTCCCCACCACCTTCAAGCTGGCCTTTATGAGCGTGGTGGTGGCCGTCTTCATCGGGGTGACGGCAGGCGTCATCTCGGCCACAAAGCAGTATTCCATCTTCGACCATGTGGCGCGCGTCGTGGCCCTCTTCGGCGTCTCGATGCCCTCCTTCTGGCTGGGCCTGATGAGCATTATCGTCTTTTCGGTCAACCTGGGCTGGTTCCCCTCCTCGGGCTTTGACAAGCCCATCCAGTGGGTGCTGCCCTCGCTCACCCTGGGCTTTGCCTCGGCCGGCACCATCATGCGCATGACCCGCTCCTCCATGCTCGAGGTCATCCGTCAGGACTACATCCGCACCGCCCGCTCCAAGGGCCAGACCGAGTGGGTCGTCATCACCAAGCACGCCCTCAAAAACGCCCTCATCCCCATCATCACGGTCGCCGGCCTTCAGTTCGGCGGCCTGCTGGGCGGCTCGGTGCTCACCGAGACCATCTTCTCCATCCCCGGCATCGGCACCCTGATGGTCACGGCCATCAAGCAGAGAAACGGCCCCATTGTCCAGGGCTCGGTGCTCTTTACCGCCGTTGTCTTCTCCTTTATCAATCTGGCCGTCGACATCCTCTACAGCTTCGTCGACCCGAGAATCCGCTCCCAGTATAAGAGCAAGCCCAAGGCCGACAAGGTTCCCAAGGCCGTCAAAGCAGGAAAGGCGGGTGAAGTCAGTGAATAACACTGTCTCCTTCAAAGAGTATATCCTCAAGACCGGCACCGCCTCGGTGCAGGAATACAGCGCAGAAAACGACAACTATGTGCGCAAAAGCCAGCTCCGTGAAATCTGGGGCCGCTTTTGCAAAAACAAAATCGCCCTGCTGGGCCTCATCTGTCTGCTGCTGCTCGTCGCCATGGCCCTGTTTGCCGACGTCATCGCCCCCGAGGGCTACGACAATCAGGACCTCTACAACAAGTTTGCTCTGCCCAGCGCCGAGCACTGGTTCGGCACCGACAACGTCGGCCGCGATATCTTTGACCGCGTCGTGCACGGCTCGCGCATCTCGCTGACCGTCGGCATGATCTCGGTCTCCATCGCCGCCGTGGTCGGCATCCTGCTGGGCTCCATCGCCGGCTACTACGGCGGACGCACCGACAACATCATCATGCGCATCCTCGACGTCTTCATGTCGGTGCCCGGCATCCTGCTCTCGCTCTCCATCGCCGCAGCCCTCGGGCCCGGCCTCTTCAACCTCATGATTGCCGTCGGCATCGGCTCGGTGCCCGGCTACGCCCGTATCGTGCGCGCCTCCATCCTCTCGGTCAAGGAGCAGGAGTATATCGAGGCGGCGCACTGCATCGGCTGCTCCAACGCCCGCATCATCTTCCGCCATGTGCTGCCCAACTGCCTGGCCCCCATCATTGTCCAGGCCACGCTGGGTGTGGCAAGCGCCATCCTGGTGGCCTCCTCCATGAGCTTTTTGGGCCTTGGCCTTGAGCCCCCCATCCCCGAGTGGGGCGCCATGCTCTCGGTCGGCCGCCCCTATATCCGCGACTACTGGCATCTGGTGGCCTTCCCCGGCATTGCCATTATGATCACGGTCTTTTCCTTAAACGTCTTCGGCGACGGCCTGCGCGATGCGCTTGACCCGCGCCTGAAGCAGTAAGCGAGGTGCTGGTATGAGTGACAAACTGCTGGAAATCAAGAATTTATCCATCCACTATTTTGCCGACAAGACCGTCTTCAAGGCGGTCAACGGCGTCAATTTGAGCCTCGAGCGCGGCCAGACCGTCGGCCTCGTGGGCGAGACCGGCGCCGGCAAGACCACCACGGCCCTCGGCGTGATGGGTCTCATCCCCTCGCCTCCCGGCAAGGTGGTGTCGGGCGAAATCCTCTTCGAGGGCAAAGACCTGCTCAAAATGAGCGCCAGCGAGATGCGCAAGGTGCGCGGCAAGAAGATCTCCATGATCTTCCAGGACCCCATGACGGCGCTCAACCCCGTGCTCACGGTGGGCGACCAGATCACCGAGGTCATCAAGCTGCATGAAAAGTGCTCCTCGCTCGAGGCTGCGGCCAAGGCCAAGGAGATGCTCGAAATGGTGGGCATCCCCGCAGAGAGGTTTTCCGAATACCCCCATCAGTTTTCGGGCGGCATGAAGCAGCGCGTGGTCATCTCGATTGCCCTGGCCTGCCGTCCCGAGGTCATCATCGCCGACGAGCCCACCACCGCCCTCGACGTGACCATCCAGGCGCAGGTGCTCGAGCTCATGACCAAGCTCAAAAAGGAAATCCAGACCTCCATGATCCTCATTACCCACGACCTGGGCGTCGTGGCCGAAATCTGCGACAAGGTGGCCATCATGTACGCCGGCGAAATCATCGAGTTCGGCGACCTTGAGGCCATCTACGACAACACCGCCCACCCCTATACCATCCGCCTCTTCGGCGCCATCCCCGACCTCGAAAAGGACGTGGATCGGCTCGAGCCCATCATGGGCCTCATGCCCGACCCCTCCAACCTGGCGCCCGGCTGCCGTTTCTGCCCGCGCTGCGCAAACCGCATGCCCATCTGCGAAACCACGCCGCCGCCTGAGGTGGAGGTCACCCCCGGACATATGGTCAAATGCCATCTGTATAAGGAAGGAGGACTGGCATGAGCACGCTTTTGGAAGTCAAAAACCTCAAAAAGTACTTTAAGACCCCCGGCGGCATGCTGCATGCCGTGGACGACGTCAGCTTCTCCATCAACCGAGGCGAAACTCTGGGTGTTGTGGGCGAGTCGGGCTGCGGCAAGTCCACCCTCGGCCGCACGGTCATCCATCTTCTGCCCAAGACCTCCGGCCAGATCATCTTCGACGGCGAGGATATCTCCGATGTCGACGACCACAAGCTCAAGGAGCTGCGCCGCGACATGCAGATGATCTTCCAGGACCCCTTCAGCTCCCTCAACCCCCGCATGTCCATCAGCCAGATCATCTCGGAGCCCCTGAAGATCTATCATGTCTGCAAAAATTCCAAGGAGCTCGACAGCCGCGTCACCGCCCTCATGGAGACGGTGGGCCTTGCGCTGCGCTTTCGCGATGCCTATCCCCATGAGCTCGACGGCGGACGCCGTCAGCGCGTCGGCATCGCCCGCGCCCTGGCGCTCGACCCCAAGTTCATCGTCTGCGACGAGCCGGTCTCGGCGCTCGACGTCTCCATTCAGGCCCAGATCCTCAACCTCATGCAGGACCTCCAAAAGGAGCGTGGGCTGACCTTTATCTTCATCACGCACGACCTTTCGGTCGTCAAGCACATCTCGGACAATATCAGCGTGATGTACCTGGGCAACATGGTGGAAAAATCTCCCAAAAAGGAGCTCTTTGACAACCCCCTGCACCCCTACACCAAGGCGCTGCTCTCCGCCATTCCCCAGGCCTCCATCCACCGCAAAAAGGAGCGCATTTTGCTCGAAGGCGAGATTACCTCTCCCATCAATCCCAAGCCCGGCTGCCGCTTTGCGGCCCGATGCATCTATGCGCAGGATCGCTGCCGTGAGGCCGCTCCTCCCCTCGAGGAGATGGCGCCCGGCCATTTCTGCGCCTGCTATCGGGCAAAGGAGCTCGCGCAGGGCTGATCTTTCGAAAACGAAAGAAGGAAAATTTTTCCTTCTTTCGTTTTTGCTACCCCCTATTGTTTTTCGGGATAATATCTGATATCCTATGTTGAGATAAGATTTTTCACGAAAAAATATAGCATCTGACGGTGCTCCCGCTCCCCTTTTTCCAGATGAGGCAGCAGGGCAGGCATGGCCGAGAAAGCCGGCGGGGGAGCCGGCGCAGCCCATGCAAGGCGCGGCCAGGCGGCACCTCCGGCCGACAGGCTGCGGCCCACTGCCGGAAAAGCGGGGGCTGGGGGCCCGATAGGCCGGGGCTGCCAAGGCTGACAAGCTCTGTGCCGGCCGGCAGGGCCCCCTGAGGCAGTCCTGAGAGGGCCCGGGAAAGCGCATGCGGCCGGCAGGGCCCCCCTGAGGCGGGGGACGAAAGCGGTCTGCCGTCGGATGCGCGATCGTCAACAGGGAGTATCATCACAACAGAGAAACGAGGTGAGTGTCTTATGCGCGAAATCAAAGTGGAGTTTTCGCAGAATTGTCCGATTCGCACCCGGATTTACCGTGTGACCAGGGCCCCCATTCACTGGCATGAAAATGTGCTGGAAATCGTCTTGCCTCTCGAGGGCGCTTTGGAGGTCACGCAAAACCATGAGATCTTCCGGCTTGAGCCGGGGGATTTTACCTTTGTCAATTCCGGCTGCATCCATCGCCTGACGTCGCTCCAGCCGGAGGGCAGCATTGTGGCGGTGGTGAGCATTGATTTGACGGCCTACGAGAGCACCTTTGAAAACATTGCCCACATCCTCTTCCGCAGTCAGCCCCTGGAGGGAATGCCGGACGATTTCAAAAAAAGCCGCGCCGCCCAGGAGGCCCGTATGGTCGAGGCCCTGTTCCAGTGCGTGCTGCGCCGCAACGAGCCCGGCTTTCGCGCCACCAGCCCCGACGTCGCCTATCAGCAGGCACGTCACCTGCTCTGCCTTTCCATGAGCGATTTCTTCGAGCTCTTTTACAAGGTCGGCCGCTACTGGTTCATCAGCGACTACCAGCTTCAGCGCTACAACCGCACGGTGCGGTATGTCCACGAGAACTGCCGCAGCAAAATCAGCGTGACCGATATTTTGGGGCGCGAGCTCATCAGCAAAACCTACTTCTCGCAGTTTTGGGCCAAGTTTTCCAATCAGCCCTTTTCCGAATTCCTGCTCATGCAGCGCCTGACGGTGGCCGAAAAGCTGCTGCTCTCCACCGACATGTGCTTAGAGGAAATTTCGCGTGAGGCGGGCTTTTCTGCGGCGCGCTACCTTTATAAGTATTTCCTCAAGTGCTACCACTGCAAGCCCCTGGCCTACAAGGTGCAGTGCCTGGACTACCAGGGCAGCGTGGAGGAGCCGGCGGTGGTCGAGCCCTCCGAGGCGCTGCGCCTGCTCAACCGCTATGCGCAGGCCTATGTCGAGCCGGCCGCCGCGCTGCGCAAGCGACTGGACACCAAGTCCTGCCTGGAGCTCTTCTTCGAGATCCGCGACCAGGGGAGGCTGGCCATGGAAAAAAATCCCGACCTGGACCTCAGGGAGGAGAGTATTTTCGTGGATTTGACCGAGGGGAAGAACCTTCTGTCGGGGCGCGGGGAGGGCGGCTTCAACCGGGAGCACATCATCGACCTGCTCACGCTGGTGGAGGCTATGGACGTGATTCCCCTGCTGCGCATGAACTATCTCGTTCTCAAAAAGCGCGGCCTGCTGGAGGATTTCCTCACCCTGCTCGACGAGCTGGAGGAGATCTTCGGCGTGCAGCGCCTCAAGGCCTGGCAGTATTGGCTGAGCTTTGACACCCCGGCGCAGCAGGCCGAGGCCGCGGCCTATCTGGCGCGCGTGCGCGAAAAGGTGGGCTACAGCTCGGCGCATCTTTCCATTCGTCTTTCATGAATTTCAGGAAAACGCAAGGGCGGCGGGAGTGTTTGGGCTTTCGCCGCCCTTTCAAAGAAGGGAAGGGGATATTGTGCGACATCTCATCGACTTCGACCAAATGACGCTGCCCGAGTGGCAGGCCCTGTACGAGCTGGGCCTGCGCATGCGCGAGCGGCCGGGGGATTTTGCCCAAAGCTGCGCGGGCAAGCTGGTGGCCACCCTCTTTTACGAGCCCTCCACCCGCACCCAGCTCTCCTTTCAGGCGGCGGCGCTGCGCCTGGGCGCGCAGGTGATCGGCTTTTCGGGCACGGGGGGCTCCTCCGTGACCAAGGGCGAAAACCTCAAGGACACGGTGCGCACCGTGGCAAACTATGTCGACGCCATCGTCATGCGCCATCCGCAGGAGGGCGCGGCGCTGGCGGCCTCGCTCTTTTCCGAGGTGCCGGTGGTCAACGCCGGCGACGGCGGCCACCTGCACCCCACCCAGACGCTGACCGACCTCTTCACCATCTCGCTGGAAAAGGGCCGCCTTTCGGGCCTGACGGTGGGCATCTGCGGCGATCTGCTCAACGGGCGCACCGTGCACTCCCTCATCAAGGCGCTGGTGCGCTTTCCCGGCAACCGCTTTGTCTTGATTTCCACGCCCGCGCTGCGCATCCCAGGCTATGTGCGCGCCGTCCTGCAGCAGACCGGTACGCCCTTTTGCGAGGCCGACACGCTGGAGGAGGCCATGGGCGGGCTCGACATCCTCTACATGACGCGCATTCAAAGGGAGCGCTTTGAGAGCCAGCAGGCCTACGAAAGGGAGGCCGGGGTGTATGTTCTTGACGCCGCCAAGCTGGCCCTTGCCAGGCAGGATTTGCTGGTGCTGCATCCCCTGCCCAAGGTGGACGAAATCACCCACGAGGCCGACGCAGACCCCAGGTGCAAATACTTTGAGCAGGCCCGAAACGGCATGTTCATCCGCATGGCGCTGCTGCACACGCTGCTGCGGCAGGGCAGGCAGACGCCGCCGCCCCCGGCCCCCGGCGCCGGACGCTGCACCAACCCCCGCTGCGTGACGGCGGCAGAGCCCTATTTGCCCGCCCTCTCCCACGGGACGCACTGCCTCTACTGCGACAAGGAGACGGTGCTGTGACGCAGCTTGTGCTGCGCCCCGGCGAGCAGCGCCGGCTGGTGCAGGGAGAGGACACCGTCTACGCTGCACAGGTGCAGGACATCCGGGGCGAGCTTGTGCCGGGACAGGCCGCCGACCTGCTGGACGCCGCCGGAAATTTTGTCGGGCGCGGCCTGGTGGGCGGCTCGTCCAAGGCGCTGCTGCGGCTGCTCACCCGAAGCCGTGAGGACATTGACAGGGCCTTTTTTGAGCGCCGCCTGCGCCGGGCCGTCGAGTACCGCCGCAGGCTGGGGGAGACCGAGTGCTGCCGCCTGGTCTTCGGCGACGCCGACGGGCTGCCGGGGCTGACGGTGGACAAGTTTGGCCCCGTGCTCTCGCTTCAGACGCTGACGGCCGGCATGGACCAGCGAAAGGAGCTGCTGTGCGATTTGCTCGAAGAGCTGCTGCATCCCGGCGCCATCTACGAGAGAAACGACGTGAAGGTGCGCGAGAAGGAGGGCCTGGCCCAGCAAAAGGGACTGCTGCGCGGCGAGCTGCCCGGGGAGCTGCTGGTGCGCGAAAACGGCTTTTTGCTGAAGGTCGACGTCGCCGGCGGCCAAAAGACCGGCTCCTACCTCGACCAGAGGGAAAACCACGCCGCCCTCGCCCCCTATGTGCCGGGCCGCAGGGTGCTCGACGTCTGCTGCTGCACCGGCGGGTTCGGGCTGCATGCGTTAGGCTACGGCGCGGCGCATGTCACGGCGGTCGACGTCTCGGCCGCAGCCCTGCGCGAGGCGCAGCAAAACTACGCCAGAAACGGCCTTTCCAGCGTCGAATTCCTGCAGGCCGACATGTTTGACCTGCTGCGCGGCTTCGGAAGGCAGGGCCGGCAGTTTGACGTCGTGGTGCTTGACCCGCCCGCCTTTTGCAAAAACAAGTCGGCGCTGCAAAAGGCCTTTGCCGGCTACCGGGAGGTCAACTCCAGCGCGCTGCGCCTGCTGCAAAGCGGCGGCATGCTGGTGACCTGCTCGTGCTCCCACTATATGACGCCCGACCTCTTTTGGGAGATGCTGTGCCTTGCCGCGCAGGACGTCGGCGTGAGGCTGCGCCTGGTCGAGCAGAGGATGCAAAGCCGCGACCACCCCGTGACGCTGGGAAACCCCCAGTCGCTGTATCTCAAATGCTTTTTCCTCGAGGTGCTTTGAGCCTTTTGCCGCGGACGCCGTGGCGGCGGAGGGCGGAAAAGCGCGCCGCAGACAAAAAGGGCCCCAAGGGGCCCTTTTTGGACGGGCGGCGGGTTGACAAGAGCGCCGTTTTGTAATATCCTGATAAAGGCGGGCATCAACCGCTATTTTTGTGATGTGGAGGTGACGAAATGGACGCAGGCAGTAGCAACGGCAGTGTCATGGGACGAAGCCCCGCCGAATCGGAGCCGCCGCCGCGATTGCGCGCGCCCGGCCCGTCGCCAGACAGGGGATAGACGCCCCGTGAACAAGCCTTGTTTCTCCCTGTTTCTCCACTGCCGCACGCGCTGTGACGCGCGCGGGAGACGCAACGGAAAAAGGAGGAATGAGCACATGAAAGAACCGGCAGTGCTGTTTCAAGAGACCCTGGTCTCCCTGCTGGAGGAGAAAAAGTATTCCACCCTGCGTGACGTGCTGGTCACGCTCAACCCGGCCGACGTCGCGGCCCTGTTCGAGGAGCTGCCCGCCGACCGCCTGCCCCTGCTCTTTCGGCTTTTGCCCAAGGAGCTGGCGGCGGAGACCTTTGTCGAAATGGAGCCCGACGAGCAGGAGCTGCTCATCAGGGGCTTTTCCGACAATGAGCTCAAGGAGGTCATTGACGAGCTCTACCTTGACGACGCCGTGGACATCGTCGAGGAGATGCCGGCCAACGTGGTCAAGAGGATTTTGCGCAGCGCCGACCCCGACACCCGCAAGATGATCAACGAAATCCTCAAATACCCTGAGGACAGCGCCGGCAGTATCATGACCATCGAGTATGTGCGCCTGCGCCGGCAGCTTACGGTGGAGCAGGCCATCAAGCACATCCGGCGCACCGGCATCGACAAGGAGACCATCTATACCTGTTATGTCACCGATGACAACCGCAAGCTGCTGGGCTTTGTCTCGGTCAAGACCCTGCTGCTGTCCGACGAGGAGGCCAGCATCGAAGACGTGATGGAGACCAACGTCATCTATGTCCACACGTCGGAGGACAGGGAGGTTGTGGCAAACCTCTTCCACAAATATAACTTCATCGCGCTGCCCGTGGTGGACGACGAGCAGCGCCTGGTGGGCATCGTCACGGTGGATGACGCGCTCGACGTCATGCAGGAGGAGTACACCGAGGACATCGAGAAGATGGCCGCCATCACCCCCTCGGGAAAGCCCTACCTCAAGACCAGCGTCTTTGCGCTGTGGAAGGCCAGAATCCCCTGGCTGCTGCTGCTCATGATTTCGGCCACCTTCACCGGCATGATCATCACCGCCTTCGAGCAGGCGCTGGCCGCCCAGGTGACGCTGGCCGCCTTTATCCCCATGCTGATGGACACCGGCGGAAACTGCGGAAGCCAGAGCTCGGCCACCGTCATCAGAGGACTCTCGCTCGATGAGATCGAGTTCTCCGATTTGCTGCGCGTGCAGTGGAAGGAGATCCGCGTGGCCGTGCTGTGCGGCGTCACGCTGGCGGCTGCCAGCTTTGTCAAGCTGCTGCTTTTCGACAAGGTGACGCTGGCCGTCGCTCTTGTGGTCTGCGTGACGCTGGCCGCCACCGTGCTGTGCGCCAAGGTGGTGGGCTGTACGCTGCCCATCCTCTCCATGAAGGTGGGCTTTGACCCCGCCGTCATGTCCAGCCCCTTTATCACCACCATTGTCGACGCCATCTCGCTGATGCTCTACTTCAGCGTGGCAACTGCGGTGCTCGGATTGTGACAAATTGACAAGACAGTGCCCGGTCTGCCCGGCCGCACCTTTGGTGCGCCCGGGCAGACCGCCCCCCGCCTTGTCCGCCCCCCCTCTTTTAAGGGGGCGGACAAGGCGGGGGCTTTTCTTTTGGGAAGCGGTCGCGCAGGAGGGGCGTCCCTTGCGGCCCGTGCTCCGCTTTTGAGCTTTCTCTGCAAGCCCTCGCGCACGCTGTACCGATGCCGCCCTGCGGCATGCCTGCGCTGCCTCAGGGCGGTATCTGCGCCCCCTGCGGCACATGCGATGCCGCTTTGTCCGGGGTTTGCCTTTATGCCTTTTTTTGCCTTTGCCGCCGGAAAGGCCTCCTCTCACGGGGGCTGGTTCGTAAAATTTTGAAATTTATCAAGCATTTCTCTTAAGAAGGATTTTTTGCGCATTTTGGGGTATGCCCGAAAACATGGGGAAACATAAAAATAAATCCCCTCTTTTTGAACAAAAAGGCGGCAGCGCCTCTTTGCCCAGGAATTGTCTTTTGCCCCGCGCGTATAAGAAAAGGACTTCGGGAGAGCCTGAACAAGGCTCGTGATGCTCAAAATCCGGTTGTCCTTGAGTGAAAAAGGCCGGCCCCGCCGGGGCCGGCCCGCGCGGGACGGGGGTGATGGAATGCCGGATTACAAGGGCATGTACCTTACGATGCTGCGGGCCAGCGAAAGCGCCATCGACCTGCTCATCAAGGCGCAGAGAGCCTGTGAAGAGCAGTATCTCTCGGCCGACGAAACACCGGTGGAGCTAATTCCCAAACAGCAGCCTGACAATTGAGGCAGCAAGTCCGCTTGCAGGGAAATTGCCCTTTTCAAAAAAAGCACAGAGGGGAGCCTTCAGGCTCCCCTCTGTGCCGTTATTTCTGAAAGGATGTGGATGGAAACGCAAAGGGCGTCCCATCCCGCATGCCGTGTATGGGCTGCCTGTTGGCTGCGTCAGGATTTGTAGACGACGCCCTCCTTCATGACAAAGGCGCACTCCTTCATCACGCGGATGTCCTCCAGGGGGTTGCCCTTGAAGGCCGCAATGTCGGCAAACTTGCCGGGAGCCACGGCGCCCAGCTTGTCGGCACGCAGCAGCTCGGCGTTGGTCTTTGTGGCCGCCTGAAGCGCCTGAACCGGCGAAAAGCCGAATTTCACCATGAGCTCAAACTCGTAGGCCTGCTTGCCGTGCGGGTTGGAGGGGGTGCCCGAGTCGGTGCCAAAGGAGTGCTTGACCCCAAGGCGCAGCCCCTCCCGGATGCCCCACTCGTGGCGCTCGTAAGCCTGCTTGGCCTTGTCAATCATCCAGCCTGCCAGCCCCATCTCGGGCCCGCACACGATGATGCGCTCGGCCGCGATGATGGTGGGCGTCTGATAGGTGCCCTTTTCCAGGAAAATTTCAATGGCCTCCTCGTCGAGCATCATGCCGTGCTCGATGGAGGTGATGCCGGCGCGCGCCGCGTTCTTGATGCCCTCGGTGCCGTGGGCGTGCGCCGCCGTGTGGACGCCGTACATGTTGGCAATCTCCACGATGGCCTCAAGCTCGTCAACCGTCAGCTGCTGGGCGCCCAGCGTGGTGCCCTGCGACATCACGCCCCCGGTGGCCATGCACTTGAGAAAGTCTGCCCCGTGCTTGATGTTGTAGCGCGCCGCACGGCGGGCCTCAAAGGGGCTGTCGACCGGCGGCGCTGCCAGCGACGACGACATGTAGGGGTTGAGGTGCAGGTCTCCGTGGCCGCCGGTGGAGGAAATCCCGCCGCCTGAGGCGTAAATGCGCGCGCCGGGGAAGAGCCCCGAGGCAATGGCCTTGCGCGCCGAAATGTTGATGAAGCCACTGCTGCCGCAGTCGCGCACGGTGGTGAAGCCCGCTTCCAAATCAAGCCGGGCGTTGACAACGGCGCGCAGCGCCAAATCCCCCACCAGCGCATGCGTGCTGTTGGTCAAGTCCGCGTTGGTGCCGGTGCTGCTCAGATGCACATGGGCGTCAATCAGGCCCGGCATCACAAAGCTGTCTGACAGGTCGATGACTTCGCAGTCCGCAGGCAGTACCTCGGGGCAGGCCACAACCTCTGCGATGTCCTTCCCGTCGACCACGACCAGCATGTTCTCGCTGACCGTGCCCTTCTCCGAGTCAAAAAGCTTGCCGCACTTGATTGCTTTTTTCATGAGCTTCTCCACCTTTCAAATATAAGAAGTAATTGAGGATTATTATACAGGCTGCGAGAGAGACGCGCAAGCTATTTTGTTTTTTAATAAACAGAGGAAAAAGCAATAAAATCAAAGAAAATTACAGGGCGATGGGATAAAAAATATGAGATTTTCCCAAAAATAAAGAAAAGAATAAGAACTTTGAAAAAAGTGGGGCGGGCGGACGCCCCAACTTTGTGAAAAACAGAGAAACAACGCGCAAAATCAGCCGCAAAGAGGGGGAGAAGCGGATGTTTTTCCCAAAAAAGAGGCGGTGCTCGCCACCTTTGTGCCGCAAAAGAGGCGGGGGAGGTGCGCAGCAGGCGGTGCGCGGGGATGGAAGGGAGAGAGAGGGCGCTTTGGCAAGCCCAGACGCAAAAAAGGGCGGCGGCCGGTGCAGGGGATGAGGGGTGGTGTGTGCATGTCTGCGTCTGCGTCTGCATGTGCATGTGGGCATATGGGCATGTGCGCATGTGTGCGTCTGCTGCCCTGCCGGGGGAGAGGGCGATGCCGTGTGTGCGGGAGCGCCCTCGTCCGGGGGGAGAGGGGCATGGGGCCTTTTTCCAGACCTTTGGCCTTTTGCACGAAGCGGCGCCCTTTGCCCGCCTGCCTGCTCCCTTGTTGCGCCGTGGGGCGGTTCGTGCTATACTGTCAAAAAAAGCAGCGTCGGGCAGGGACTGGCGCGACGTCAGGGAGGGAAGCCCATGCACGGAAGCGGAGCCATCGCCTTTCCCGGGCTTGGCATCGGGGAATTTTTCGTCGACCGCGTGGCCTTCACCGTCTTCGGGCGGGAGGTCTACTGGTACGGCGTGCTTATTGCCACGGCCTTTTTGCTGGGGGTGCTGCTGTCGCTGCGCCTGGCCAGGGAAAACGGGCTGGATCAGGATCATCTCATCAATCTCGTGCTCATCACTACGCCGGTGTCCATCGTGGGCGCCAGGGTGTATTATGTCCTCACCACCCTCGACCGCTACGACTCCTTTTACGACATGATTGCCATTTGGAAGGGCGGTATCGCCATTTACGGCGCCATTTTGGCGGGAATGGTCTGCTTTTTCCTCTATTGCCGCGCCAAAAAGCTCCCCTTTCTCAAGGTGCTTGACGTGGCGGCGCCCAGCGTGATTTTGGGACAGGGCATCGGCCGATGGGGCAACTTCTTCAACCAGGAGGCCTTCGGCCGCGTCACCGACCTGCCCTGGCGCATGGAGCTCACCATCGACGGCGTGCGCCAGGCGGTGCACCCCACCTTCCTGTATGAGTCGCTGTGGGACGTGGCGGGCTGCGCGCTGCTGCTGTGGATTTTCTTCCACCGCCGCGCCGACGGGCAGACCGCCTTCAGCTACTTCGTCTGGTATGGCGTGGGCCGCTTTTTCATCGAGGGCCTGCGCACCGACAGCCTCTATGTCGGCCCCTTTCGCATTTCCCAGCTCGTCAGTGTTGCGCTGTGCGCCGTGGGTGTCGTGATGCTGCGGCGCATCCTGCGCCGTCCGGCCGCCGGTGCGGCTGGGAAGGCGCAGCCCGGGGAAGCGGGGTGTGTGCCTGCGCCCGAGCAGGCTGCGGCCGAGTTGCCGGCCTCCGGGGATGCAGGGGCTGCGTGCGCAGAGCAGGCCACGGCCGATGTGCCGGCACTCGTCGAGGAGCAGGGAGATGCCCCGGAGCATGCGCCGGAGGAGGGACAAAGGCCGTGAGGCCCGGCAGGCAATGCGCGCCCCTGACGGGACGCAGCCTGGCATACGGCGTTTTTCTCGGGGTGTGCACGCTGCTGGTGTGCACGGCGGCAGCCCTGCTGGCGCTGCACCTGTGCGACTGGCTCTACCGCTACGACCTGCGGGCCCTGGAGCTTGCCCAAAAGATGGGGCTTGACGAGCAGGTGATCTTGCGCAACTACCACGCCGTCATGCGCTGGCTGTGGCCCTTCTCGCCGCAGCAGCCCTTTTCGCTGCCGGACCTTGCCTTTTCTGAGCAGGGGGCCATCCACTTTGCCGACTGCCGCCGGCTGTTCGGCCTCGTCTATGCGGCGGGCGCGCTGTGCGCTGCGGCCCTTGCCCTGCTCCTTCGCGCAGACAGGCGCCGTCCCCTTGACCGGCGCGCCTTTTTCACGGCGGCGCTGACGCTGCTGCTCTGCCTCGCGCTGGTGGGGGCGGCCATGGCAGCCGACGCGTCGGGCGCCTTTGTCCTCTTTCACAAGCTGCTCTTTCGCAACGACTACTGGCAGTTTGACCCCGCCAAAGATCCCATCATCCGCCTTTTGCCCGAGCAGTTTTTCTATCACTGCGCCGGCGTGTTCCTGGCCGCTTGGCTGCTGGGGGCGGCCCTGCTGTGGGCTGCCGGCAAAAGGCGTCTGCGCAAAGACCGCCAAAGACAGGCCGGGGAAGATTCTGACAGCGTCAAAACGCCGCAAAAGCATTGACATGCAGGACAGTTTCTGATATAATAACCAAGCCCGCGTGCATCCGGCTGTTTCAAATGGCGAAAGCCTGCCGTCTGCAGCGTGACTCTACATAAAGAGAAAGAGAGGTGTACGTGATGTACGCGATTATGGTGACTGGCGGAAAGCAGTATAAGGTGTCGGTCGGCGACGTGCTTTTCGTGGAGAAGCTCTCCGCCGAGGCCGGCGACGACGTGACCTTTGACAAGGTCTTGGCCGTCGGCGGGGAAAACGGCGTCACGGTCGGCACTCCCACCGTGGAGGGCGCAACCGTCACCGGCAAGGTGGTCAAAAACGGCAAGAGCAAGAAGATCTTTGTCTTTAAGATGAAGGCCAAGAAAAACTACCGCAAAAAGCAGGGCCACAGACAGCCCTATACCAAGGTGGAAATTACCGGCATCAACGCCTGAGCGTGGTGCATGGAAGGTTCAACGACTGTGATTTCGGAGGTGAATCCAAATGGCACATAAAAAAGGTGTGGGCTCCACAAAAAACGGCAGAGATTCTGCCAGTAAGCGCCTGGGCGCAAAAAGAGCCGACGGACAGTTTGTCAAGGCCGGAAACGTTCTTGTGACCCAGCGCGGCACAAAAATCCATCCCGGCATCAATGTGGGCAGGGGTTCCAACGACACGCTCTTTGCGCTGGTGGACGGAACCGTTCGCTTCGAAAGAGTGGGCAAGGACCGCAAGCGCGTTTCGGTTTACGACGTTCAGTAGCTTTGAAGGTCTCAGGCCAGCCGGCCTGAGACCTTTTCTTCGGGGAAAAAGGCGGGCCCCGCCGGGAATGAGCGGAAGAGAGTGCGGGAAAAGGGTGCAGGCGCGTCACAAGGGCCAGGACGCGTGAGAGAGCGCGCGGCGCGCAGGACTTAGGTCCGGTGCGGCAATGCCGGGGTGCTGGAGGATGCTGTCCTGTGCGCCGGGTGGCCGGGGCCTTTGCGGCGCCCTTGCGGCCCTGCCTCTGTCAGAGGGCAGGGCCCATGGGCGCCGCAAAGCCCCCTTAAAAAAGGGGGCGGCCCTGTAGGGGAAGCCCCCCTTTTTTGGAAGAGAAGCGCCGCCGTGTCAGAGGGGCGCCTTCCCCTGAAAGAAGAAACAAGCACGAGAGGAGAGAGAGGCCATGTTTGTCGACATTGCAAAAATTCACATCAGGGCGGGGACGGGCGGCAACGGTGCCGTGTCCTTTCACCGGGAGAAATATGTGGCGGCCGGCGGGCCCGACGGCGGCGACGGCGGCGCGGGCGGCAACGTGGTCTTCCAGGTGGACGACAACCTCTCCACGCTGCTCGACTTCCGCTACAAGCGCAAGTATGCCGCGCAGGACGGGGCGCCGGGCGCCGGCAAGAACTGCACCGGGAAAAGCGGGCAGGACCTTGTCATCCGGGTGCCGCGCGGCACGCTGATCCGGGAGAGCGAGAGCGGCCTGCTGCTGCACGACATGTCCGACGGGCAGCCCTTTGTGGCGGCGCACGGCGGCAAGGGAGGGTTTGGCAACGCCCGCTTTGCCACCTCGACGCGTCAGGCCCCGCGCTTTGCCAAAAACGGCATGAGAGGCGAGGAGGCAGACGTCACGCTCGAGCTCAAGCTGCTGGCCGACGTGGGCCTGATTGGCTTTCCCAATGTGGGAAAGTCCACGCTGCTCTCGGTGGTGTCGGCCGCACGGCCCAAGATCGCCAACTACCACTTTACCACGCTGCAGCCCCAGCTCGGCGTGGTGCGGGTGGACGAGGGCGTGTCCTACGTCATGGCCGACATTCCCGGCCTCATCGAGGGCGCCAGCGAGGGCGTTGGCCTGGGACACGAGTTTTTGCGGCATGTGGAGCGCTGCCGTCTGCTGGTGCATCTGGTGGATGTGTCGGGCAGCGAGGGCCGCGACCCCGTGCAGGATTTTCTGGCCATCAACCGGGAGCTTGAGGCCTTTTCCCCCGAGCTGGCGCGCCGTCCCCAGATTGTGGTGGGCAACAAGGCCGACCTGCTGGGCGGGCCCGAGGCGCAAAAGGCGTCTGACGCGCTGCGCGACAAGGCTGCCGAGCTGGGCTTTGACTACCTGACCATGTCGGCCGCCACCCGTCAGGGGGTGGACAGGCTGCTGTCGGCCGTCTGGAGCAGGCTGCAGGAGCTGCCTCCCATTTTGACCTACGAGGAGCAGACCACGCTGGCCGCCTCGGCCGGCAAGGGGGAAAAGAAGACCACCGTGCGCCGGGAAAACGACCTCTTCGTGGTGGAGGGAGAGTGGCTGCTCAACCTGCTGGGCAGCGTCAATTTCAGCGACTACGAGTCGCTGCAGTATCTGCACCGGGTGCTCTATTCGAGCGGCGTGTATGACCTGCTGCGCGAAAAGGGCATCAAGGAGGGCGACATCGTCTCGATCTACGGCATCGAATTTGAATACGTCAATTAGACGACCGGACGACATCGGGCAGGGCGCTCCTTTGCCCCCCCCTGCAAGGGGGGCAGGGGAGCGGGCCGTCCGGGGCTTTCCGGGAGTCTTCTGCGGCAGCAGGGCGGCTTTTGAGGGCTGCCGCAGGGGGAAGAAGGCCGCCGTGTGAAAAGGCGGGGGGCCTGCGGGGCGGGGCTTGAAATCGCTCTTGACAGCAAGCTGCCTTTTCTGATATACTACTACCGCACAAGAAAGCAGAGGGGAGCCATCCCGTCTCACCGCAGCGGCCAGGGGCGGCTCGGTCAATCGCAGGCAAAGGGCAGGGGGCGCAGGTGCGTCCGGTGTCCTTGCGGCGCTTTTGAGCAGACGGATGGGGTTCCATCCGTTTTTTTGCGGCAAAAAGCCAAAAATCACAGAAATTCTTAGGAGGTGCCCGCAATAGCCAGCAAAGAGTTGCTCATCAACGAGCAGATCACCGACAAGGAAGTCCGCGTTGTCGACAGTGACGGAAGCCAGCTTGGCATTATGAGTGCGCGCGAGGCGATGGAGCGCGCCGCACAGCGCAATCTCGACTTGGTCAAGATTGCCCCCCAGGCCACGCCGCCCGTCTGCCGCATTATGGACTACGGGAAGTTCCGCTTTGAGCAGTCCAAAAAGGAAAAAGAGGCGCGCAAAAATCAAAAGCAGGTGGAAATCAAAGAGATTCGCCTGTCGGTCAACATTGACACGCACGACTTCAACACCAAGAGAAACCACACCCTGCGCTTTCTGCAGGAGGGCAACAAGGTGAAGGTGTCTGTCCGCTTTCGCGGAAGGGAGATGAGCCACACCTCTCTGGGAGAGGCCAGGCTGCTGGAATTTGCGCAGGCCTGCAAGGAGTTCGGCACCGTCGACAAGCCGCCCAAGCTGGAGGGCCGAACCATGGCAATGATCATCAATCCGATCCAGAAATAACAGACAAAGGAGAATCCATATGCCCAAAATCAAAACGCACTCCGGTGCAAAAAAGAGATTTAAGCTGACGCGGCACGGAAAAGTCAAGCGCAATGCGGCCAAAAGACGCCACATCCTCAACAAGAAGACGACCAAGCTCAAAAGAAGCCTGCGCATGCCCACCTATGCCGACAAGACCAATGTCAAGCAGATCAAGCGTCTGCTTCCCTATCAATAAGAGGATCATGCGGCCGCCCGCCCCTGGCAGTGTGCGGCAAGAGAGCGCGGGGGGAAGGCCATACGAATCCCTTTGCAAAAAAGCTCGCTGACTTAAAAATTATTGAAACGACGTATGGAGAAATGGTGGTATCATTATGGCACGTATCAAAGGCGCGCTGATGACAAGAAAAAGAAGAAAAAAGACGCTCAAAATGGCCAAGGGCTATTGGGGCAGAAAGAGCACCAACTACCGCATCGCCAACCAGGCGGTCATGAAGTCGCTGACCTATGCCTATACCGGCAGAAAGCTTAAAAAGCGCGATTTCAGACGCCTGTGGATTACCAGAATTTCCGCAGCCTGCAAGTGCAACGACATCAACTACTCCCGCTTCATGAACGGGCTCAAGAAGTCGGGCGTTGAGCTCAACCGCAAGGTGCTGGCCGATTTGGCTGTCAGCGATCCCGCCGGCTTTGCCCAGCTGGTGGAAAAGGCCAAGGCTGCCCTGTAAGAGCTGCCCTGCGCAAAAAAACGCGCCGCAGGCGCCGATGCAGCCCCCTTTTGAAAAGAAGGGGCTTTGCGGCGTCTGCGGTGCGTTTTGTGATTTTTAGCCCGCCGTGCGGTGGGTGCAGCGCGTATGGTGCGCTGCCCTTTGTGGGAAGAGGCCAGCGCCTGCCGGCAGAGTGCCGGCGGGCGCTTTTTTGTGGAGGATGGGAAAGCGACAGGTGAAAGGTAAGGCGGGCATGCAGCGCTGCATGCCCGCCTTGGATTGCGGCCGATATGGTTTTTTCAAGAGTTTTTCAAAAAGGTCTTTTGCGGCGGGCCGGGGGAAGGGCAGAGGAGCAAAGACGCTTTGAGGAGGGCGGGGGAGGCTCCCGGCGCAAAGGGGAGAGCAAAGCCCTCATGCGCGCCGCCCCTGCGCGCTGCCGGCTGCGGCCGTCAAAGCCCGGCAGGGGCGATGCCTGGCGGCTCAGGCGGCCTCGTTTTCTGCCGGCGCCGTTTTCCAGATGCGGATATAGCCCTCGTCTTGCAGGTGCTTGAGCACGATGAGCAAAATGGGCACCATGAACATGCCGAAGATGCCAAAGAAGTTGAGGCCGGTGTAGATGGCAAGCAGCGCCGCGATGGGGTGCAGGCCGATCGTGTTGCCCACCACGCGCGGCTCAAGCACCTGGCGCACCGCCGTGATAAAAGCGCACAAAATGAGCAGCGAGATGCCCAGACGGATGTTGCCGAACAAAATGGCGATGATTCCCCAGGGGACAAGCACCGTCCCGCAGCCCAAAATGGGCAGAACATCCACCAGGGCGATGATGGTGGCCAGCGTCATGGAGTAATCGACTCCGATGAGCAGAAAGCCGATTTCAAGCTCGAAGAAGGTGACAAGACAGATGATGCAGTAGGCCCGGATGAAGCGCACCACGGTCAGCTTGAAAAAGGAGATGGCCTCGGCCACGGCGCCCTGGGCAAAATCGGGCACCTGAAGCTGCAAAAAGGCGCGCAGGCCGTGGAAGTCCACCGAAAAGAGCAGGCAGCTTGCCAAAACGACCAGCGACAAAATTAAAATGGAGGGCAGCCGCATGGCGATGGCCGTCAGCGCCGACATGATGGGCATGGAGATTGAACCCAGCAGCGAGGGCAGCACGTCGATGACCGACAGCACAACCCGCTCGACATAGTCGGCAACGTAGGGCGGCAGCAGCGCAAACTGGCTTTCAAGCAGCTCGCCGAACTCCAGCAACTTTTCACTGATCAGGGCGTAGAGCGACGACCAGTTGTCAAGGAAGGTCGAGGTCTCGTAGGCCAGACGTGAGAAAATCACGATGAGCAGCCACGAGAAGAGCGCAAACAGGATGAGCAGCGCCACCGGGCTTGCAAAGCCGCGCTTGAAATGCAGCTTTTTTGTCATGAAGCCCACGAGCGGCTCGGCCATAAAGGCCACAAAGTAGGCAAACAGAAAGGGCATCATCCAGGGCAGCGCGTAGCAGATGAGGAAATAGACAATGCCAAAGACGGCCAGGAAAAAGGCCAGGTTAATCAGGAATGCGCGCTTTTTTTCAAGAGGGATTTTCTGCACGAAACAACCTCCTTTTCTGAGCTGCCGGCAGAGCGCCGGGCGGGATGTCGAAAGAGGCCGGCAGATGGCGTCAAAGGGCTTGCATTTGTCTGCCGGTTGTGGTATAGTTCGCAATAGAAAAACAACTGTTGCCAGGAGGAAAACGAATGAGTTTGTCGGGTTCAAAGGTCTATTACCTTGTGGAGGCTTCGGCTCTGCCTGAGGTTTACCATAAGGTCATCAAAACCAAGGAGCTGCTGGAATCGGGCCAGGTCGGCACCGTCAGCGAGGCGGTGGCGCAGACCGGACTGTCACGCAGCGCGTTTTACAAATACAAGGACGTGGTCTTTACCTTCCACGAAAAGTCGCAGGGCCGGGTGGTCAGCCTCTCGTTCACGCTGCGCGATGAGCCGGGCGTGGTGAGCGGGCTACTCAGCGTCTTTGCCAGGAGCGGCTGCAATGTGCTCACGCTGCACCAGGGGCTGCCCTCGGGCGGTACGGCCATTTTCACCGTCTCGGTCGAGACCCATAACGCCACCACGCCAAACGATGAGCTCATCGGCCTGCTGAGCGCCGTCAAGGGCGTGCTCGAATGCAAGGTGCTGGGCAGTGAATGACCATCCTCTTTCAGGCCGCCCGGGCGAAGGCCGGGGCAAACGGGCCATGCCGTCATATGGCATATTGCATATAGTATGAGTATACCAGAGCGGGCGGGGTTTGAAAAGAGGTTGTCTGCCGCTCTCATTATATCAAATATGATAATTAGGTAGGGTGTTTTGATATGTATAAACTGCGTGTGCCGGCGTCGTCGGCCAACATCGGCTCGGGGTTTGACAGCATCGGCATTGCTCTCGATTTGTATAACTATGTCACCTTTGAGGAGGACGACAAAATCCTGGTCGAGTGTGAGGACGACGTTCCCAAGGACGGCACGAATCTCATTGTGGACACGGTCAGAAAGGTTTATGCGCAGGCGGGCAGAAGCTTTTGCGGCCTGCACGTCATCCAGGAAAACCACGTCCCCATGGTCAGGGGACTTGGCAGCAGCTCCACCTGCATCGCGGCGGGCGTGTCCATTGCGGGAAAGCTGATGGGCGACAACCTCTCCCTGCACGACAAGGTGACGCTGGCCGCCATGATCGAAGGCCATCCCGACAATGTCGCGCCCGCCCTGCTGGGCGGCTTCGTGGCCGCCGCGCTGGACCACGGGGAGGTCTACTATCAGCGCAAGGAGCTCGACCACGACAGAATCGGCTTTGTGGCCGTTGTGCCGGACTTCAAGGTCAGCACCGAAAAGGCGCGCGCCGCGCTGCCCCGCGAGCTGCCTCTTCAGGACGCCGTTTACAATCTGTCGCGCTCGGCCCTGCTCACCGCCGCCTTCCTGACCGAAAACTACGGGCTGCTGCGCATCGCCACCAAGGACAGGCTGCATCAGAGATACCGCCTGCAGCTCGTGAAGGGCGGGGAGGAAATCATGCGCAGGCTGCTTGAGCTGGGCGCCTACAGCAGCACCGTGAGCGGGGCGGGCCCCACCATTTTGGCCGCCGTCCCGGCGGGGGACAAGGTGGTGTATGAGGGCATTTTGCATTTCGTCAGAGAAACCTATCCCTCTTACGAGGTTTTGCGCCTTCAGGCCGACAATGCCGGCCTTGTCATCGTGTGACGGACACAGGGCCGGAAAAATGCCTTTGCAACCCTTGTTGCGAAGGCATTTTCATGGTATACTGAAAAAAGTCGGGGTCAAGACGGGCCCGGGTTTGCAGCCCTTGCCCCGGGGAAAAACAAAACCCCCTTTCGGGGAGAACGTACGGGCAAAAAGGAGAGTGGATGCCCCTCATGCAGCAGATTTCCATTGGCGGGCTGAAGGTTCACAATGTTGATATGCGGCAGGCGGTGGAACGATGCCTGGAGCTGGCAGCCTCAGGCGGCGGCGCCGTCTATACGCCAAACGCCGAAATGGCAAAGCTCGCGCTCGACGACCCGAGGTTTTGCGCCCTGCTCAACCGGGGCGATCTCGTGGTGCCCGACGGGGCGGGCGTGGTCCTGGCGGCAAAGCTGCTGGGCACTCCCCTTGCCGGCAAGGTGGCGGGTGTGGAACTGGCGCAAAACCTGCTGGCTCCCATGCAAAAGCAGGGGCTTTCACTCTTCTTGTTTGGCGGAAAGCCCGGCGTGGCGCAGCGCGCGGCGCAGGCCCTCCATGCCAAATACCCTGAGCTTGCGGTGTGCGGCGTGGCCGACGGGTATTTTGACGACGAGGCCCGGAGGGTGAGCCTCATCGTCCAAAGCGGGGCCGATGTGGTCTTTGTCTGCCTGGGCTCTCCCAAGCAGGAGTATTTTATCGACGCGCACAGAAAAGAGTGCCGTGCCCTCATGCTGGGACTTGGCGGCACGCTGGATATCCTGGCGGGCGACGTGCAGCGCGCCCCCGCCTTCTTCGTTGAACACAATCTGGAATGGCTCTACCGGGGAGCCTTTGACGTGAAGCGCTGGAAGCGGCTCATGAAAATCCCCGCCTTTCTGGCCGACGTCTCACACCTCAGGCGCACGCACAAAAAAAGGGGTTAGCCTGCCACGGGAGAGGGGGCTGCCGAGGGAAGGTTCCTGAGAGGGTTCCCGAGAGGGGGTTCCCGCGAGAGATTTCTAAGGGGGAGTTGAGAAAGAAGCTCCTGAGAGGGGCTGCTGCGACAGGGAGGGCAGGCCGATTGGCCCCTGCCTCCCATTGGAGGGCAGCCCGATGGATGTATTGGCAAAATCCTTTACAGAAAGGGAGATGCACCATGAAGGTCACACTGCTCACCCATACGCCCGAGCCCGAGCGGCTGGTTGCCTGCGCAGCCAAGCTGTGCTATTCGGCCAGCGATATCGAGTCGCTGCGCGAGGGGCTGGACGACGAAAAACGAGTTTCGAAATTTGTCGGCATGCTTGCCGAGATGGGGCATGAGAGCCCCATTGAGCACATGTCGTTCACCTTTGGCATTGAGGGGGTGTCGCGCTCGCTGCTGGCGCAGATCACGCGGCACCGCATGGCCTCCTACAGCGTCCAGAGCCAGAGATACGTCAGGGAGGGCGCCTTTGAGTTTGTGCTGCCCCCTGAAATCGAGAAAAACGAGAGGGCAAAGGAGATCTATCTGGAGGCCATGGCCCGCGACCAGCGCGATTACGACGAGCTGGCCGCCCTGCTCAAGCGTCAGCACACCGAGCGCCTGCTGGCAGAGGGCATGGAGCAAAAGGCCGCCGAAAAGGCCGCCGAAAAGCTGGCCATTGAGGACGCCCGCTTTGTGCTGCCAAACGCCTGCCACACAAAGCTCATCGTCACCATGAACGCCCGCTCGCTGCTCAATTTTTTCTCGCAGAGGTGCTGCAACAGGGCTCAGTGGGAAATCCGTGCCCTGGCCACCGAGATGCTGCGCCTGGTGCGCCGTGAGGCGCCCACCGTCTTCGCCAAGGCCGGGCCGCCCTGTCTGCGCGGCGCCTGCCCCGAGGGGAAAATGAGCTGCGGAAAGGCGCAGCAGGTGCGCCGTGCCTTTGAGGCCCTGTGAGGAAGCCCTGAGGGAAGCCTTGTGAGGAAGCCCTGAGGGAAGCCCTGTGAGGGGAGCCTTGAGGGAAGCCCCGTGAGGGAAGCCTTGTGAGGAAGCCTGAAGGAAGCCTGAGGGAAGCCTTTGAGAGCGACAGATTTTGAGGGAGAACGCCCTGCGAGAGGAGAGAAACTGCCATGGGCCGTCTTGCGGTGATTGACGGGCTGGACGGATGCGGCAAGCAGACCCAGACCGAGCTTCTGGCAACCTGCCTGAGAGGGCAGGGCATTCCTGTAAAGAAAATCACCTTTCCTACATATACGAAGTCCTCGGCGCCCATCGAGCTCTACCTGTCGGGAGAGCTGGGAGCGCTTGACGAGGTCAACGTCTATGCCGCCTCCACCTTTTATGCCGTTGACCGCTACGCCTCCTTTTGCCGCGACTGGAGGGACGACTACAATGCCGGCAGGCTGGTGCTGACCGACCGGTATGTGACGGCAAACGTCATCCACCAGATGGGAAAGCTGCCAAGGGAGCGCTGGGAGGACTATCTGGAGTGGCTGTCGGATTTGGAATATACCCGCTTTGGGCTGCCAAGGCCAGACCTGGTGTTTTACCTTGAGCTGCCGCTTGAGACGGCAGACGCCCTGCTGGCCGGCCGCTATGCCGGGCAGCAGCACAAAAAGGATCTGCATGAGCGCGACAGGGCCTATCTGCGCCGGTGCCGCGAGACGGCGCAGTTTGCCGCGCAGCGTCTTGGCTGGCAGGTGGTGCACTGCGGCGACGGGGCCGGGGGCATCCGCCCGGCGCAGGACATTTCGCGCGAGCTGCGGCGCCTGCTGGGACAGACGCTGGGTCTGTGAGAGAAGAAGGCCGCTTTGCAAGGCGCGCCGGCTCCTGTGCAACGGCGGCGGCCGGGGCGTGCGGCGCAGTGCGTGGGCGTCCCTGCGCGCCTGCGCGGGAGCTGCGGCATTTGACGGCGGCGGCCGGGGCGTGACGGCCGGCGGCGTCGGGGCGGCGTTTGAAACAGCGTCTTGCAAGCGGCCCCGACGGCATTTGGCAATGACATATCATCAAATCATCAAAAAAATTTTTGAGGTGAATTCTTTTTATGCTGGATTTTCAGCCCGTGAAACTGGAGGACCAGGAACATATCGACAAAGACTTAACCCATGCCGCTACCAAGAACTACGACGAGTGCTTTGCCACACTCTACTCGTGGAAGGACACCTACCACGCCGCCTACGCCAGGACGCAGGGCTGCCTGCTGCTTCGTCTGGAGGAGGAGGGCAGGCCCGGCTTTATCCCGCCCGTGGGAGCCGGCGACTTCACGGCGGCCATGAGGGAGCTCATGCGCAGCCAGAAAGAAAAGGGCGAGCCGCTTGTCATGATCAGCGTGACCGACGAGAGCAGGGCGCGCCTGGAGGGAGCCTTCCCGGGGCAGTTTACCTTTGAGCACCGCCGGGATCTCGACGACTATATCCATTTGACGGCGTCGCTCGGGGAGCTCAAGGGAAAGGATTTTCACGGCAAGCGGGGACATGTCAAAAAATTCACCACGCTCTACAATTACGAATACCGTCCCATGACGCCCGAGCTGGTGCCCGCCGTGCTCGAGATGAATACCGCGTGGTGCCGTGGGCATTCCTATGACGACGACGATGCCGCGCGTCACGAAAAGCTGGCGGCAGAGCTGCTGCTGCGCAATTTTGAGGCCCTGCACGTCGAGGGCGGCGCGCTGCTGGTGGACGGCAGGGTGGTGGCCGCCTCGGCAGGCACCCCTCAGTTTTCGGGCAGCGACACCATCGTGGTGCACTTCGAAAAGGGGCTGACCGAGTATGAGGGCATCTATTCGGCCATCTGTCATTTCTTTATGAAGGATTGCAGCAGCCGGTATACTTACGCCAACCGCGAGGAGGACATGGGCATCCCCGGGCTGCGCAAGTCCAAGCTGTCGTATTATCCCGAGCTGATTTTGACAAAGTATGAGGCCCTTTGGCAGGGATGACCGCCCTTTTTTCGGGGAAATCCTGCGGGAAGGAGCCTGCGGGCAAGAGGCCGCAGGCCCAAAGGGGATTTTTGTGCGGGAGATTCTCCGAAAGCCGGGGGGATCCTTTGGGGAGAGCCCGAGGCCCCCGGGAGAATCCCAAAGGAGGCCCACGGGCGTGCATTGTGGGAGGAGATTGCCGGAAGGGGCCCCGGGGAGAAGCCCCTTATTGGGAAGAAATTTTTGAAAAGCTCTCCGGAAGAGGCCTTGAAGAGGGCCCCTTTGAGCTCCTGAAAGGCCGCAGGGCCGAAGGGGCGGCCCTGCGGAAGAGACGCTGCGGCGCAGAGGGGGCGAATCTGCAACTTTTTTGTCTGCGCTGCGTCTGAAATGGGAAGAGAAGGCAAAAGAGCCCGGCGCTGCGGCGGGGCCGGACGGGATCAGCCGTCCGCCCCGGTGCGCAGCCCTGCCGGTCCGCCTCAGCGGGCCGGCGGCCGCAGCGCCGGGCGCTTTAAGCGCCCTGAATCATCCGTCATGCCTGCCGGGCACTTCCCGGTCTCAGAGGGAGCCATCCCTTTTGGAGCAGATCACCTTATCATCCGAGAGGAGGTGGAGCAAATGCTCACCACCTTGCAAATCAATCCGGCCAGCGCCAGCGTGGAGCTGACGGGGCTGTGGAACCGAACCTTTGGCGACGATCCCGCCGCCATCTATGCCTTTTACCGGCAATTTTCCAATCATATGGACGTCATGGTGCAGATGGACGAGCGCGAGCGCATCCTCAGCGCGGCGCACTTTTTGCCTGTGGGGTATCACTATTTTCACGGAGAATGGAAAGGTTCTTACCTTTACGCCGCCATGACCGACGAATCCATGCGCGGACAGGGCCTGATGAGCCAGCTCATGCGTCTGCGCATGCAGAAGGGGGCCTCGGAGGGGGAGCTCTTCCTGTGCACGCTGCCGGCCGAGGCCGAGCTCTACGACTATTACGCGCGCTTTGGCATGGTGCCGCTCTTTGCGCTGCACCGCGCCACCATGACGCGCCGTCAGCTCATGGAAAAAAAGCTGACGCTCTGCTTTGAGAGCAAGGCCTCTCCCTCCTTTGCCTATGCGTCGACCTATGCGCGGCGGGAGTTCACGGTTGTAAAGGACAAACGCTTTATTGACTATACCGCCTACGACAACGAGATGGCGGGAGGCGTGTTTGGCTCGGTCTATGCGGGCTACTATTTTGCACGGCCTCTTGGGGAGGACACCGTTTACGTCAAGGAGCTTTTCCTGCACGGGGACAACTTCCCGCACTTTGCGGCGGCGCTGCTGCGCCGCTTCCCCAAGGCGGGCAGCTTTGTGTTTGACTTTTGCCCGGGGGAGTGCCCCGAGGGCGTGGACTATATCGAGGTGCAGGCGGGCTGTGCGCGTCTTCTGGACGTGGCCGGCGCGCTCAAAAGCTATGCGGCAAGGCACCGGGATTTGAGCATGAGCTTTTTCCTGGAGGACCCTGTGATTGAGGGCAACACGGGGGGATACTCCCTGCGGGGGGGCATGGTCAAAAAGACCGAGCAAAGGGGTGAGCTTGCCCCCATGAGCGTGGAGGAGCTCACCCGTCTGCTCATGACCGACGGGGGACGGGGCGTTCCCTACATGAACATGATGCTGGACTAGAGGGGCCGGGACATGACCGAAAAAGAGCGAAAAAGAGAGCTGCGCCGTCTGCTGACGGCCCGCAGCGCCGCCATGGACCCCGCGCTGCGCAGGCAGTGTGGGGAGGCGGCCTGCCTGCGGCTGCTGCAAAGCGGCCTATGGGAGAAGGCTTCCGGCGTGCTGCTGACCGCATCCACGCCGCAGGAGCTTGACACCGCCCCCCTGCTGCGCGCCGCCCTCTTACAGGACAAGCCCCTCTTTTTACCCAAATGCAGGGGCAAGAGCATGGATTTTTTCGGGCTGCGCAGCCTGTCCGAGCTGCGTCCGGGCGCCTTCGGGCTGCTCGAGCCGCCCGACGAGCGGCCGCTTGAGCCCATGCCGGGCCTGCTTGCGGTGGTGCCGGCGCTGGCCTGTGACAAAAGGGGAATCCGCCTGGGAAAGGGCGGCGGGTACTACGACAGGTTCTTGAGCGGCTTTGAGGGCGCCACGGCCTGCCTGGTTTTGGAGCAGATGCTGTTTGACGCACTGCCGCGCGAGCCCCACGACGCTGCCGTGCGCTATCTGTTTACCCAGCAGCGCACCATTGATACGGCAGATGTGCGGCAGCTCCGGCCGGTCCCGCCGGCCCGGCGCGGGAGGGCCTGTCCGGTTTGAGGCGGGAAGCAATGTGGCCGTCCGGCCACACTGCTTCCCTCGGTGATGCACTGGACTAGTTGTCGCAGCAGCAGCACAGGATCAGGAAAATGATGATGATCCAGCACAGGCAATCGTTGTCAAAGACATTACTAAAACACACGGTTCATTCACCTCACTCAAGTATGTGTGCTATATCCTATGCCGCAGGGCACATTGTGTTCCTGTCAAGGCAAGCAAAAGGAGAAGAAAAAATCATGTCACAGCAAGAGAAAAACGGGGATACCATGCAGTTTGACAAGCCAAAGCGCGCAAGCGGCGCCGAAAAGGCCCGGCGCGCAAAAAAACGAAAGCAGCAGCTCTTCAACCGCACCTTTTTGTATGCCATGATGGTGATTGTGGCCTCCCTGCTGCTTGCAGTCTATGCGCTGCATGTGGCAAACGACGCGCTGGCGCTCATGAAGCCCAGCAGCGACCTGAGCGTCAGGATTGAGAAGGGCTCCACCGTGGGCCAGATTGCGCGCGAGCTCAAGGATGCCGGCCTCATCGAGTACCGGTGGGCCTTCGTGCTCTTCGCCAAGGTCACGGGCAATGCCGACAGCTTTCAGTACGGCACCTATGTGCTCAACACCGACATGGACTATCTGGAGCTTGTGACCAATCTGCAGAAGACGGCCAGCTTCCGCGCCACAGTGACCGTCATGATCCCCGAGGGGGCGGAGCTGCGCGAGATTATCGCCACGCTCGACGAGAAAAACGTCTGCTCTGCCGAGGAGCTGTGGGATGCGGTGGAAAATCACCCCTTTGACTACGACTTCCTCCAAAACCTCCCCGAGCGCGAAAACCGCCTTGAGGGCTATCTCTTCCCCGACACCTATGAGTTTTTTGAGCAGTCGGACGCCGTGACCGTGCTGACCAAATTCCTCGACAACTTTGAAGTCAAATTTTCGCAGGAGCTGCGCGACCGCGCCGAGGAGATTGGCATGAGCATCGACGAGGTGGTGACGCTGGCCTCCATCATCGAGCGCGAGGCGGCAAGCGACGAGGATCGCGCCACCGTCTCCTCGGTCTTCCACAACCGCCTCAACAGCACCCAGTATCCCCTGCTGCAGTCCTGCGCCACGGTGCAGTATGTGCTGCAGGAGCGCAAGTCGGTGCTGACCTATGACGACATCAAGATCGACAGCCCCTACAACACCTACCTCTACGAGGGGCTGCCCATCGGCCCCATCGCCTCTCCGGGGCTTGCCTCCATCAAGGCGGCGCTCTACCCCGAGACCACCGACTACTACTTCTTTGTGGTCTCGGCCGACGGGACGCACATCTTCTCAAAGACGCTGGCCGAGCACAATGCCGCCGTCAAGCAGGCCAATTCCTCGCGCGGCACGGGCGCCGTGAGCGGCTGACGCTTGAGGCTGCAGCGCGGGAAGAAGAGCCCCTGAATGAGGGAGCCGTGAACCGGGCCCCAAACGGGGCGCTGAACAGAGTGAAAAAACGGGCGCACGCATCGGAAACGATGCGTGCGCCCGTTTTTTTGTGCGTCGGGGAAAAAGGGAAGGAGATATGGCGGATCTGGTGGGAAGAGGACGGCGCAGAGGGGGTGGGAAGCGATGGAAGACGGAGCTGCAGGCGGGGAAGGAGGGTGTGGAAAAGTGCCGGAAAGATACGGCGGGAGAAGGGGGAAAGGCAAGGGGAGGCGCCAAAGGAGCGGCGGGAGAACAAAAAGGGAGCAAAGAAGAGGCGCGGCCAGAGAGGGAGGAGCTCGCTGATGCCGCTTTGAAAGGCAGGAGCGGCGGGCGGGAGAAGCGGCTGCATGCCGGCGGGGCAGCAGGCCGTGTGCCGGGGGCGGGGAGCACGGGGCGGGGAAGGACGTAAGAAAGGGGAAGAGGGCAAAGGAGCGATGAGGGGCCCTTGGAAAAAGAGGCGGCTCGGGCAGGCTTGGGGGAAATGCGCCGGGACGGGGCAGGCAAAAAAGAAAACGCAGCCCCCTTTTTTGCCGCAGAGGGCGGGCGTCTTATATTTTTTAAAAAAGAGGCCACAATAGAAAAGATAAAAAACTGTGCCCTGCGCCCGGGCGGGCTTTTGGGGGGGCGGCGAAGCCTTTTGGGCCGTCCGGGCGGCGGGGGCGCCCTGCCGCAATTGCGTGTGCGCGTGTGTGCGGGTTCAACTGGCCGGGAGGAAGGACAGAAAGCAGCGCCAATTGCGTGTGCGCGTGTGTGCGGGTGCGGACGCCCCTTTCGCCCTATGCGGCAATGGCCGATGCGCCTGGCGCAGCAGAGGAAAAGGAGGGGGCGTGCGGGTGTGGGTGCGTGCGCGCGCATGGCCCGTCAGATGCCCCATACGGGGGCCGGCGCTGCGGGTGTGTGCGCCCCTGAGCCGCCCTGCAGCCATCGGGGGATGCCGTGTGCGCCCGCCTTCGCCCTGCGGGGCGGCGGGGTGCCGGGTGCGCCCGCCCCTTTCGCCCTGCGGGGCGGCGGGTTTTTGAAGCATCCGTGCGGCCTGCCCCGCAAGAGGGCAGGCCGCACGGAAGCTGTCTGTGTGCTCCGAAACAACAGACTGTGGGAGGTGCTGCGGGATGATGTCAAGGCGTCTTTTGGCGCTCTTTATCGTGTTTGTGCTGCTCTTTGTGCAGGTGACGCTGCGGCTTTACACCATTGCCGCCGACGAGGGGGGAGAATTTCTGGCCTCGGCGCAAAGGCAGCAGCAGATGGAGCTCGTGCTGTGCGAGCGCGGCGGCCTCATCACCGATATCAACGGCTTCCCCCTCAACTATGAGGAGGGCGTCTTTGCCGCCCTGGTGCAGCCGGAGGAGTGCCGGGGCCTGAGCCGCACCGCCATGCTGCTGGCCTCCGCCTGCGATTTGACCACCCGGGAGGTGCTGGACTACCTCGAAAAGGGCAGCCCCTTTTCCCTGACGCTCGAGCGCCCCGTGGAGGCGCCCGGCGTGACGGTGCTGCCCTGCCTGACCCGCTCCGAGACGCCGCCTGCCGTGCATCTGGTGGGCACCATGGGCGCCGACGGCAGCACCCCGCTGTCGGGCGTGGAGGCCGCCTATGAGAGCTATCTCTCACAGTGCGGCGGCAGGATGTACGCCGCGCTGCAGAAGACGGCGGCCGGCGGCCTGCTCGACACCGAGGCCGTGCTTGTGGACGACGGCTATCACGAGCAGTCGGGCGTCATGCTCACGCTCGACGCCCGGCTGCAGGAGATTTTGGAGCAGGAGACGGCGCAAATGGAGGCCGGCGCCGCCCTGCTGCTGCGCACCGACGGCAGCATTGCCGCCTCGGTCAGCCGCCCCTCCTACGAGGGCGGGCAGGTGGCGGAGCTGCTGTCCTCCACCGGGGGGGAGCTGCTCAACCGCGCCCTGACCGGCTACAACATCGGCTCCCTCTTCAAGCTGGTCGTGGCGGCCCAGACCCTCGATCGCGGACAGCAGGCCCCGGTTTACACCTGTCTTGGCAAAATCGAGGTCGACGGGCGCGAGTTCTCCTGCCACCTCAAGGAGGGCCACGGCACCCTGACCATGCAGCAGGCCATGGAAAAATCCTGCAACGTCTACTTCATCTCGCTGCTGCTGGATCAGGGCAGGGAGGGCTACGACGCCGCCCTCGAGCTGGCCGGGGCGCTGGGCTTTGACAGCCCGTCGTCGCTGTGCCCCGGCGTGACCGAGCAGGCCGGCAGCCTGCCCGACGAGGCGCTCTCGCGTCAGCTCATGGCAAACGTGGCCATCGGCCAGGGCTCCCTGCTGGCCACCCCGCTCGACTTTGCCGTGCTGGTCTGCACCATCGTCAACGGCGGCCTGCGCCCCGAGGTGCGGCTGGTCGAGGGGCTGCTCGAGGACGGAGAGCTGCTGCGCGAGCTGGGCGATGAGCCCCGGCCCGTGCGCGTCATGAGCGAGCAGACCGCGAAGGCGCTGCGTGACATGATGGAGCAGACCTGCCTGAGGGGCACCGGCACCACCGCCAGGCCCGAGGGCTTTGACGTGGCCGGAAAGACGGCCTCGGCCGAGACCGGCTGGCTGCGCGGCGGCGAGAGCGTGGTGCACGGCAGCTTCGCCGGCTGCTTCCCGGCAGACGACCCCCGGTATGTGATGGTGGTGCTGGTCGAAAACGGAAAGTCGGGCTCGGCGGCGGCGGCGCCCATCTTCCGTGAGGTGGCGCAAAGGGTCATGCAGCCAGAGACGCAGGAGGACGCGCAGGGTGCGCAGGGTGCGCAGGATGCGCAGGACGCGCAGGGTGCGCAGGGCGTACAGGAGGCGCAGGGTGCGCAGGATGCGCAGCAGGGAGCGCAGGACGTGCAGGGTGCGCAGCAGGGCGCGCAGGCCCCCGCCCGCCGTGCGGGCGGGCAAAAAAAGCGCAGGCGCTCCCGGGGACGCTGGGGCCGGCAAAAAAACAATGCGCAGGGCCGGCCTGCGGCCCCGGGCGGCAGCAGGATGCCGCTTTTTTTGGAAAAAGCAGGGCGGCCCTGCGCAAAAAGGGGAGGCCCTGCCCCAAGGGGCGTACGGCCCCGGCAGGCCCTGCCCCCGGCTTGAGGCAGCACGCTTGCGTGTGCGGGCGGGAGGCGTGCGCGCCGGATTTTGCCCGCGCGGGGGCTTGACAAATGTCAAAATATGCAGTATCCTACTACTATCTTTTTGCAAAGGGGCGCCTGCCTGTGCGCCGCGCCGCTTTCGCAGGAGAGAAACAATGGGATCAAAAAAACGGCGATGAAAAAGAGAGTATCCGCTTTGGCGCGTACGCAGAGAGAGGGCCATCCGGCTGAAAGGCCCTTTGCGCGCCCGGCGGAGAAAGCCGCTTTGGAGCTGCGCGGGAAGACCGCGACGGGTCGCTTCCGTTATCGGGCGTTTTAAGTGGTGGACGGCGCGCCTGCGCCGTGCGCAACAAGGGTGGTACCGCGGAAAGCCTCTTTCCGTCCCTTCTCATGGGACGAGGGAGGCTTTTTTGATTGCCCGTCGTCCCCTGCACTTGCACAAGTTCAATGAAAAACGGAGGAATGGATTATGCAATGGATGGGACTCAATGAGATTCGGGAAAAATACCTGAGCTTTTTCGAGAGCAAGGGGCATCTGAGAATGCCCAGCGCCTCGCTGGTTCCCCAGGGCGACAAGAGCCTGCTGCTCATCAACTCGGGCATGGCCCCGCTCAAGCCCTATTTCACGGGAAAGGAAACCCCGCCCCGCCGCCGCGTCACCACCTGTCAGAAGTGCATCCGCACGCCCGACATCGAGCGCGTGGGCAAAACGGCGCGCCACGGCACCTTCTTTGAAATGCTGGGCAACTTCTCCTTTGGAGATTACTTCAAGCGCGAGGCCACCGCCTGGGCCTGGGAGTTCTGCACCAAGGTCATGGAGCTGCCCCCCGAGCGCCTGTATGTCTCCATTTACGAAAACGACGACGAGGCCTACGACATCTGGACCAAGGAGGTGGGCGTCTCGCCCGACCACATGGTGCGCCTTGGAAAAGAGGACAACTTCTGGGAAATCGGCAGCGGCCCCTGCGGCCCCTGCTCCGAAATCTACTTTGACAGAGGCCCCGAGTGGGGCTGCGGCAAGCCCGACTGCGCCGTCGGCTGCGACTGCGACCGCTATATCGAGTTCTGGAATTTGGTCTTCACCCAGTTCGACGGCGACGGCAACGGCAACTACACCCCCCTCGAGCACCCCAACATCGACACCGGCATGGGCCTTGAGCGCATGGCCTGCATCATGCAGAATGTCGCCAACCTCTTTGAGGTCGACACCGTCATGGCCATCACCGAAAAGGTGTCGGAAATCGTGGGCGCCACCTACAAGGAAAACGAGAAGAGCGACGTGTCGCTGCGCGTCATCACCGACCACATCCGCTCCACCACCATGATGGTGTCCGACGGCGTCATGCCCAGCAACGAGGGCAGAGGCTATGTGCTGCGCCGTCTGCTGCGCCGCGCCGCCCGCCACGGTAAGCTGCTGGGCTACGACGGCCCCTTCCTCTATCAGGTGGTCGACACCGTGGTCGAGTGCTCGGGAGAGGCATACCCCAACCTGGTGGAAAAGCGCGACTTCATCAAAAAGGTCATCCGTCTCGAGGAGGAGCGCTTCATCGAGACCATCGACGCAGGCCTTGAGATCCTCACCGGCCTCATGGAGCAGCACCGTGCAAACGGCGTCCTGCCCGGCGACGAGGCCTTCCGCCTCTACGACACCTTCGGCTTCCCCATCGACCTGACAAGGGAAATTTTGGAAGAACAGGGCATGAAGGCCGACGAGCAGCGCTTCGAGCAGCTCATGGAGCAGCAGCGTCAGCGCGCCCGCGAGGCGCGGGCGGCCGCCGTCGACGCCGGCTGGGACGAGGGCGTGCTCGACACGCTGCCCAAGGAGCTTGTCAGCCGCTTCATCGGCTACGACCAGAGCGAGTGCGAGGGCGTGGTGCGCGCCATGGTGCTGGACGGCGCCCTGGCCGACACCCTGCAGGACGGCGACGAAAACGCCGTCGTCATCACCGACCAGACCGTCTTCTACCCCGAGGGCGGCGGCCAGGTGGGCGACACCGGCACCATGACAAACCCCCACTTCTCGGGCCAGGTGCTGGGTACCCGCAAGCTGGCCGACGGAAAGATTTTGCATCTGGTCAGCGTCACCGAGGGCGTGCTCGACTTGGGCGACACCGTGCGCCTTGCCATCGACACCGAGCGCCGTATGGACACCACCCGCAACCACACCGCCACCCATCTGCTCAACATGGCGCTGCGCCGCGTGCTGGGCGACCACGTCACCCAGGCCGGCTCGCTGGTCGAGCCCGCCAGAATCCGCTTTGACTTCACCCACTTCGAGGCCCTCACCCCCGAGCAGCTCGCCGAGGTGGAACGGCTGGTCAACGACGCCATCCTCTCCGGCACCGTGACCCACATCTCCAACATGCCTCTGATGCAGGCCAAGCAGCTCGGCGCCATCGCAGACTTCGGCGAAAAATACGGCGAAGTGGTGCGCGTGGTCGAGATCCCCGGCCTGACCACCGACCTGTGCGGCGGCTGCCATCTCAAAAATACCGCCGAGGCAGGCCTCTTCAAGATCCTCTCGGAGGGCGGCATTTCGGCCGGCGTGCGCCGCATCGAGGCCGTCACCGGCCACGGCCTGCTCCATCTGCTGGACAGCAGGGAGCAGACCATCGCGCAGACCGCCGCCATCCTCAAGGCAAAGCCCAGCGAGCTGGTGGGGCGTGCGCGCAGCGTCATGAACGAGCAGCGCGCCGCGCATCAGACCATCGAGGAGCTGCGCAGCCAGGTGGCAGGCGCCGCGCTGGAGGACATCGTCTCGGCCGGAAAGACCGTGGAGGGCGTGCTGGTGCTGTCGGCCTGGCTCAAGGGCCAGGGCATCGAGGAGATGCGCTCGCTGGGCGACAGGCTCAAGAGCGAGTATGACCCCGTCTTCCTGCTGCTGGCCGGAGACAGGGACGGCAAGCTGACCTTCTTTGCCACTGCGACCAAGGGCGCTGTGCAGCGCGGCGTGCACTGCGGCGACGTCGTGCGCGAGGTGGCTGCCATGACCGGCGGACGCGGCGGCGGCAAGCCCGACACGGCGCAGGCCGGCGGAAAGGACCTTTCGCTGGTGCAGCAGGCCCTGGAAAAGGGCTGCGAGCTGGCGCAGCAGCAATTGAAAAAGTAAAAAAACAAATGGGAGCGCCCTTTCGCAAGGCAAAGGGGCGCTCCCTTCTTTTTTTGGGGGGACATTCAAAAAAGAAAGCCCGCAGGGGAAGGCAGGGCCCTTCAGGGGGGCGGCCGAAGGCCGCCCCCCTGAAGGGACGCAAAAAAGGCGAAGCGTTTTTATAAAAAACGCTTCGCCTTTTTGCGTGACGGGGAGAAGGGCTTTGAGACAGGGGGGTACGGGCTGCCCAGGAGAGGGCAAAAGCAGGGGAAGTTTGGGGGAAGACGCAAACGAGGCGGCAGGGGTGGATGCAGGGGGTCAGGGGATGGGTCAAAATGAGGGGGAAAAGGAGGTGAAAAAGGGCAGGAAGGACAGGCGGGTGCCAAAGGACAGAGGGCAGGGGAGGGAAAAAGAGGGGGCCATGCGGGGAAGGACGTGGGGCAGGGGCTGGACAAGGGCGCGGCGGGGCGGCGGGGAGAGAAGCGGGAAAAAAGGAAAAAGCCGCGGCGCAGCCCTTGCGGAGGCTGCGCCACGGCGACGGGCCGCACAGGGCGGCCGGTTCCGAAAAGCTGCAAAAGCTTCATCAATAGTGCTCAAGCCTGTCCATGTCGAGCACGAAGATGGTCACACCGCCCTGGGGCATCTGCACCGGTACGGCGGGGATGGCGCCCTCGGTGGGCATGGAGTAGGCCACGGCGGGGGGCAGGACGGTCTCGATTCGCTTGCCGGCATGCTCCTTGAGGATTTTCAAAGCGCCCTCGAGCTTTTCCGCCTCCACGCCGATCATGATGGTCATGCTGCGCTTTTTCAAAAAACCGCCGCTCGAGTGCAGCAGCGTGGCATAGTAGCCGTTTTGGTTGAGCTGATAGACCACCTCGTGGTAGTCGTCCCCCTGCAGGACGGCCAGAATCAGTTTGTAGTTTGTTTTTTCACCCATACGGATTTCCTCACTTCCTGTTGTTTTTCAAGCGTTGCCTCGCCCCCGCGTCGGCTGGCGTGCACTCCTGCCGTCGGGGACTTTGGGGAAAGCCCCTTAAGCGGGGATGTCACGAAGGGGGAAGGCTCCCCTGCAGGGCCGCTCAGAGTGCAGCTTGTTCCTGCACTTCCAGTATAACACATGGGAAATGAAAATGGTGTAAAAAAATTAAGATTGTGTTATGATTTCAAATTCAAAATAAAGAAAATATTGGGAATGGGCCCAAGGGGGGTGAGACTGCTGCTGCGGGGAGGCTTGAGAGGGGGAGGCGGGGACAGGCGCGGAAGCCCAAGGGGTGATGCAGGAGGGCGCGGGGCGAGCAAAAAAAGGGGAAGAGAGAAAAAAGAGCGGGAGGGAACGGGGACGGGGCGGGAAAGAAGAGCGGGGCAGGGGAGGGCCACGGAGCGGGGGAAAGGCTGCGGGCAGGACAGGGACAGGGCTGCGGGCAGGACAGGGACAGGGCTGCGGTAGGAGGCTGCGGTAGGAGGAGGCTGCTGCGGGGAGGAGTGCCGGGGAGAGCGGCGGGGAGGGAGAGCGTGCGGCATAAAAAAAAGGGGCCGTGACGCGTCACGGCCCCGTCTGCCCCGCAAAGAGCAGGTCATTCAAATCCCCAAAGGTATAGCCCATCTGCTCGTAGTTGTCAAGCAGCTCATCCAAAATCTCGGCGTTGGTGGAGGAGGTCGAGTGCAGCAGTACGATGGCCCCGTTGTGGATGCGCGGCAGCAGCTTGTCGAAGGCCTGCTGACGCGTGGGCTGATTGTCGGTGTACCAGTCGACATAGGCAAGGCTCCAAAATACGGTCTTGTAGCCCAGGGCCTTGGCCATCTCCAGATTGCTCTGGCTGAACTTGCCCTGCGGCGGACGGTAAATCTTTGCCATGGGCTGCCCCACCACCTGCTCGTACAGCGCCTCAAGCTCCGAAAGCTCCTTCTCAAAGGAGGCCCTGTCGGCAATGCGGCTCATGTCGGGATGCGTGTTCGTGTGGTTGCCCACCGTGTGCCCCTCGGCCACCATCCGGCGCACCAGGTCGGGCTGCGTGGTGATGTAATTGCCTACCAGAAAAAAGGTCGCGGGGGCGCCGTGCGCCTTGAGCGCGTCTAAAATGGCCTCTGTGTTGCCGTTCTCAAAGCCGGCGTCAAAGGTCAGGTAGATCACGGGCTGGCTCGTGTCGCCGACGTACCAGGCGTCGTAGCCGGCCAGAAACTCCGCCGTCGCGTTGCCGACCGGCGGCTCCCCCTCCTTTTGAAAGGAAAGCCCCCAGTTGTCTGCGGCGGCCGACGCGGCGGCCGTGCGCCTCTGGTAGCTCAGCGTGGCCAGCATGCCGCACAGGCAAAACAGCGCGCAGCACAGCGCCAGCACCCTGCGCCGCCGCCCGGTGAAAGAAAGCTGCATGACAAAACCCCCCTCTTGCCACACCCATATGCAAAAGGGGGGAGGTTTATGCCTGCATGGCCCTTGCCAGCATGAGCTTGATGCGGTTCTCCTGGTTGATGCGCGTGGCGCTGGCGTCGTAGTCGATGGCCACGATGTTGAGGTCCGGAATCCTCTGCTTGATGGGCTGCATCATGCCCTTGCCGCAGATGTGGTTGGGCAGACAGCCAAAGGGCTGCGCGCAGATGATGTTGCGCACCCCCGACTCCGCCAGCTCCAGCATCTCGGCGGCCAGCAGCCAGCCCTCCCCCATCTTGGCCCCCAGGCCGATGACGCCGTCGGCCAGCTTGCGCACATGCGCAAAGGGCGTGGGCGGCGTGAAGTCGCTCTCCTGCCCGATGAGCTCGATGAGCTCCCTCTGACGTGCGCACAAAAACGAGACCGCAACCGCGTTGCGGCAGCTCTTGAAGGGCTTGGTGCCGTAAAGATGACGGTCCACAATGTCGTTATAGGTGCAGTACAAGAAGAAGTCGAGCAGCCCGGGAATGGCCACCTCCGCCCCCTCCCGCAGCAGAAAGGACTCGAGATGGTTGTTTCCAAGCGGAGAGTATTTGACGAAAATCTCCCCCACGATGCCAACGCGCGGCTTGTCGCGCCGGCTGCGCGGGATTTTCGAAAAGTCGCGCACGATGGCCCGGCAGGTCTGACGCACCAGCGAAAGACGCGGAAAGGCCCCCGTCCCAAGCTCCTGCGACAGGCGCCGCGTCCAGTCGTCAAGCAGGCGCTGCGTGTCGCCCGCCTGCAGCTCGTAGGGCCGGCACTGGCGCGACAGCAGCTCCAGCAAATCCCCGTAAATCACCCCAAACAGCATGCGGTAGAGCATGGGCAGCGAAAGCGTGAAGCCCGGCTGCTTCTCCACCCCCGCCGGGCTGAAGGAAATCACCGGCACCTGCCCCAGCCCCGCCCCCGCCAGCGCCTTGCGCAGCAGGGGAATGTAGTTGGAGGCGCGGCAGCCGCCCCCCGTCTGAAAGAGCATGAGCGCCGTCGAGTCGGCGTCAAAGCGCCCTTGCTCCAGCGCGTCGAGAAACTGCCCCGCCACCAAAATGGCAGGATAGCAGGTGTCGTTGTGCACATGCCGCAGCCCCACGTCGGCCACGCGCGACGCGTCGGCGTCCAGCAGCTCCACCCGGTAGCCCTTGGCCCGCAAAATCGCCGAAATCAGCGAAAAATGTACCGGAAGCATGGTGGGGATCAAAATGGTGTGGGTCTTTTTCATCTCCTTGGTGAAAACGGCGTGCTCACTGGACATGGGGTTCTCCTCTCTCCTCCAGCGCGGCAAGCAGGCTGCGCAGACGGATGCGCACCGCGCCCAGATTCGTAATCTCGTCAATCTTGATGCCGGTGTAGATCTTGCCCCCGGCCGTCACAATCGAACGCACCTCGTCGGTGGTGATGGCGTCAATCCCGCAGCCAAACGACACGAGCTGCACCAGCTCTACCCCCGGTGTCGCCGCCGCAAAGGCCGCCGCACGATACAGCCGCGCGTGATAGGTCCACTGGTTGAGCACCGCCACGGGCTGCGGCGGCGCAAGGTGAAAGACGCTGTCCTCGCTGACCACCACAAAGCCCAAAGAGGCCGCCAGCTCGTCGATGCCGTGGCTGATTTCGGGGTCGGCGTGGTAGGGCCGCCCCGCCAGAATCATCACCCGGCGCCCCGTCTCCCGCGCAAAGGAAAGCGCCTTCTCCCCCTCGCGCGCCAGCTCCTCCTGAAAGGCCCGGTAGGCCTCAAACCCCCGCTTCACCGCCCGGTGCATGAGCGCCCCCGGCAGCGAAATGCCGCAGCGCGCAAACATGGCCCGCAGCTCCTTGGCAAGCTGGTGACGGCTGTTGAGATTGAGATAGGGATACAAAAAGGTGGTCTGCCGCAGGTGCGGCATGTTGCCGTGCAGCAGCTCGGGATAGTAGGCCACCACGGGGCAGTTGTAGTGATTGTCCGAGCCCTTTTCCTCAAAATTGTAGGTCAGGCAGGGGCAGAAGATGAAGTCGGGCTTTTGCTCGAGCAGCTCCTCGATGTGCCCGTGCATGAGCTTGGCCGGGTAGCACACCGTGTCAGACGGGATGGAGGACTGCCCCTTTTCGTAGGTCGCCCGCGTGGAGGGCGCCGACAGCACCACCGAAAAGCCAAGCTGCGAAAAGAGCGCGTGCCAGAGCGGCGCAAGCTCCCACGCCCCCAGCGCAAGCGGAATGCCGATGACGCCCCGCCTCCCCTCCTGCGGCTTGAGCCGCAGGAGACGCTCCCGCTTGAAGGCGTACAGGTTGGGAAGAGGCTGCGAGGACGCCTGCCCCAGCGCCCGCTCGCACCGGTTGCCCGAAATGCTGCGCCGCCCGTCGGCAAAGCGGATGACGGTCAGCGCGCAGCGGTTGGCGCAGCCCTTGCACTGCGTGCTGGCCGATTGATAGGAAAAGCCCCCGAGGGCCTGCGCGTCAAGCAGCGTGTCACAGGGGTGGCGCAGGGCGTAGAGCGCCGCGCCCACCGCCCCCATCAGACCCGCCACGTCGGGCCGCAGCACCGGCTGCCCCAGCTCGCGCTCAAAGGCGCGCAGCACCGCGTCGTTGAAAAAGGTGCCGCCCTGCGCCACCACATGGCGCCCCAGCACCGGCGGCGACCCCGCCCGGATCACCTTATACAGCGCGTTCTTCACCACGCTGATCGAAAGCCCCGCCGAAATGTCGGCCAGGCTGGCCCCCTCCTTTTGCGCCTGCTTGACGCTCGAGTTCATAAAGACCGTGCACCGGCTGCCAAGGTCCACCGGCGCGCGGGCAAACAGCCCCTCCCTGGCAAAGTCCGCAACAGACAGCCCCATCGAGGTGGCAAAGGTCTCGAGAAAGGAGCCGCACCCCGAAGAGCAGGCCTCGTTGAGCGAAATGCCGTCGATGGCGCCGTCGCGGATGGTGAAGCACTTGATGTCCTGCCCGCCGATGTCGAGAATGAAGTCGACCTCGGGACAGAAAAACTGCGCCGACAGCAGGTGCGCCATGGTCTCCACCAGCCCGCAGCCCACATGAAAGGCGTCGCGGATGAGCTGCTCGCCGTAGCCCGTCGCCGCGCTGCCGCAAATGCGCACACGGTCGCCAAAGGTCCGGTAGATGTCCTCGAGCTGCCCGCGCACCACCTCGATGGGGCTGCCGTGGTTGGACTGGTAGTCCGAATACAGCAGCTCGCCCTGCGGCGTCAGCAGCGCCAGCTTGGTGGTGGTGGAGCCGCAGTCGATGCCAAGATAGGCGTCGCCCCGGTAGTCCTGCGCGGCGCGCGGCAGGCAGGCCCGCGCGTGGCGGGCGCAAAATTCGTCGTATTCCTCCCGGCTGTCAAACAGGGGCGCAAGACGCGGCGTCTCGGCCGTGCCGGCCGCCTCCTGCAGCAGCTTGGTCAGCGTATCGCAGGTGAAAAGCTCCCGCTCCCCCTGCGCGCACAGCGCCGCCCCGATGGCCACCGCAAAACGGCTGTACTCCGGGAAAATGGCGTCCTGCGGCGAGAGCCCCAGCGTCTGCACGAAACGCTCGCGCAGCCCCCGGCAGTAGTAAAGCGGGCCCCCGAGAAACATGACGCGCCCCGAAATGGGCCGCCCCTGCGCAAGCCCCGTGATGGTCTGGTTGACAACGGCCTGGTAAATGCTGGCCGCCAGATCCTCCTTGCTCGCGCCCTGGTTGAGAAGCGGCTGAATGTCGCTCTTGGCAAACACCCCGCAGCGCGAGGCGATGGGGTAAAGCTGCCGGTGCGACAGGCTGAGCCGGTCAAGCTGCTCCACCGTCACGCCCAGCAGCGTGGCCATCTGGTCGATAAAGGCGCCGGTGCCGCCGGCACAGGTGCCGTTCATGCGCTGGTCGGCCCCGCCCGTCAAAAACAGCACCTTGGCGTCCTCCCCGCCCAGCTCGATGACCACGTCGGTGTCGGGCGCAAGCTCCGAGACCGCCCGGCCGGTGGCAAAGACCTCCTGCACAAAGGGCAGCCCCGCCTGCTGCGACAGGCCCAGCCCCGCCGAGCCCGACAGCGCCGCCCGGAAGGGACGCTCCCCCAGACGGCCCTTCAGCTGCTCAAGCAGCAGCAGGACGGCCTCGCGCACCTTGGACAGATGGCGCTCGTAACGGCACCAGGTTACGCGGCCCTGCTCCACCAAAACCAGCTTGGCTGTGGTGGAGCCGAGGTCGATGCCCACGAGGGGGGTGGAATTTTGAATGGAAAGAACACAGTCGAGCATGGCAACACCTCAGCAAAAAAAGACCCGGGAAAAGACGCCCGGGAGAAGTTGAGACAGGGCGGGCCGGAAATGAGACGGGGCCAGACCGGGCCGGGATGGGGTGAGACAGGACGGGAGCAAGGCAAGAGGGGCCGAGCCCAAAGAAAGAGGCCCCGGCCTGCCCGGGGAACAGCGGCGCCGGCGGGTATGGTATGGCGGGGCGGGGGCGGGGCTGGTGGAGCGGTGCGGCGGGCAGCCCACAGGGTGCGGTGCGCCGGCAGGGGCTCCAGAGGGCGCCCGGGGCACGTGCGGTGCGCCGGCAGCGCGCGGAGGGCCGGCCGAGTGCAGAGGGCGCGGGGGCCGGAGCGTCCCGCGCTGGCAGAAAGGGCTGCCAATATGAAAAAACAAAAGGATGGCATCGCAAGTCCATCCTCAAAGGAATTTTGTTTTAGCCGCTCCCATGTATATGAAACAGGGCGTCCGCTTAGCGCACAGATGTCTTTTTTGAAGGGAAATTTCTTTTACCTGTCAATTATAACAGAAAATATACCGCTTTTCGACTGACAAAACGAGTTTTTTGCGAAAGATGCAATGGAAAATAACCGCAAGGTCTCTGCCCAAAGAGGATCGATATGGAGGGGCTGAGAAAAACAAAGGACATGGTGCGAAAGGTGCGGCGAGAGGAAAGGGGGCAGGGAAAGGGCCAGCATGGCGGGAGGAGGGGATAAGAGATGGCGGAGAGGCAGGGGGCCGGTGCAGGTGTGGGGTGCGGTGCGGGTGTGGGGTGCGGTGCGGGTGCGGGGGCCGGTGCAGCGCAGGGGTGCGGTGCGGGTGCGGGGGTGCGGTGCAGGTGTGGGGGTGCGTGTGCGGGTGCGGGGGCCGGTGCAGCGCAGGGCAGGCTTTGCCTGCCTGGCGTCAGGGTGCGGGGGACGCCGCTCCAAAGCGTCCCCCGCACCCTGACGGGAGCGCCCGCCAGGGTGCGGCGCTGCCCCGGCCCCCGGCGGTGCGGCGGGACGCCGGAAAAAGGGAGGGCGCGGATGCGCCAAGCCGCACAAAAAAAGGGACGGCGCATGCAAAGCGCCAGTCCCTCCCGCCCGTTGACGGGGCTTGCCCCTGTCCGGGCGTTATTTGCCAAGGTAGTCCTTGTCGATGGTCAGCACGGCGTAATACCCGCCCTCCCAGGCCGACACGCCCTCCTCGACGGCGCGGCGCAGCTCGTCGTCGCTCATGGGGAGGTCGAAGGGGGCCACCACGTCAAAAATCAGGTTGGTGTGGGTGGGGCCTGTGACGACCCGGAAGTCGTGGATGGTCAGGCGGGGGTCGATGCTGCGCACCAGCCCCGCCGTGCGCAGACGCAGCTCGTCGATGCGGGCGTCGCCCACCAGGATGGGGTCCATGTGGATGATGGCCGCGCAGCCCAGCTCACGCGAGAGCTGCTTTTCGATGTTGTCTATCATGTCGTGCGTCACCAGGATGTCCTCGGCGGCAGAGACCTCGACATGCAGCGATATCATGCGCCGCCCCGGCCCGTAGTCGTGGATCACCAGGTCGTGCAGCCCCAGCACCTGCTCGTGCGACAGCACCAGCTCCGCCACCCGCCGCACAAATTCGGGCTCCGGCGGCTGCCCCAGCAGAGGCTGCAGCGTCTCCCTGGCCGCCCGCACGCCCGCAAGCAGGATAAAACAGGCCACCAGAAGCCCGCAGGCCCCGTCGGCGTTGATGTGGAAAAACCGGTAGACCAGCATCGAGAGCAGCACCACCGTGGTGGCCACGCTGTCGCTCAGCGAGTCGAGGCTGGTGGCGCGCATGGCGGGCGAGGCCACCTTGTCCGCCGCGTAACGGTTGTACGACGCCATGTAGAGCTTGACGGCAATCGACGCCGCCAAAATGCCCGCCACCAGCAGGCTGAACTCCGGCGCCTCGGGGTGCAGCAGCTTGTCAAAGGAGGTCTTGGCCAGCTCCACCCCCATCAGCAGGATGGCAAGCGACACCACAAAGCCGGCGATGTACTCCATGCGCCCGTGCCCGAAGGGGTGGTCGGGGTCGGGCTTCTTTCCCGCCAGACGAAAGCCCGCCAGCGTGATGATGGAGGAGCCGGCGTCCGACAGGTTGTTGAAGGCGTCGGCCGTGATGGCGATGGAGCCCGACAAAAGCCCCGCAAACAGCTTGCCGCAAAAAAGCAGGACATTGAGAAAAATGCCAAGCAGGCTGCACAGCGTGCCGTATTTCTCCCGGACGGCGGGGGAGGAGGTGTCCTCGCTGTTTGGGATCAGGCGTCTGACAAGATAGGAAAACACGGGTGAGAGCAGCTCCTTTTGAAAAAAGTCGGGGCAAAGGGGGTGGCAGCAGGGGGGCAACACCAGAGGGCGCGGCGCGGCGGGAAGCCCAGAGGGCGCGGCGCGGCGGGAAGGCGCAGAGGGCGCGGCGCGGCGGGAAGGCGCAGAGGGCGCGGCGCGGCGGGAAGGCGCAGAGGGTGCGGCGCGGCGGGAAGGCGTAGAGGGTGCGGCGCGGAGAAAACGCCACCCGCTTGGCACGGGTGGCGTCGCAATGCCTTTCTAAAGGGGCCCCCTGCGCGGCCTTACACGTCGCTCAGACGCTGCAGGTTGTGAAATACCCGGTTGGTGTGGTCAACGGCCAGGTGGCTGGCCAGCTCGGCGTCGCCCGACGCGATGGCGGCCAGCAGCTTGCGGTGCTCCTCCAGCATGAGCGTGGGACGTCCCGGATTGTTGAGAGACTTGTGGCGCGCCATCTTGAGAAAATTGTGAAAATTGCTCATCATGGAGCGCAAAGGACGGTTCTTGCCCGCACGGCAGATGATGTCGTGAAACCGGGAGTCCAGCTCCAGCACCTTGTTGATGTCGTCCTTGTTGACGTAAAACTCCGTAAGATTGACCGTCTCCTCCAGATCGGTGAGCTCCTCGGGCGTGATGCGCTCTGCGGCAAGCCGCGCCGCCAGACCGTCAAGCGTCAGCTTGATGGTGTAGATGTCGTTGACATCCTGCTCGCTGATGCCCAGCACAACGGCTCCCTTGTTGGGGATGCACTCCACCAGTCCCTCCAGCTCGAGCTGACACAACGCTTCGCGCAAGGGTGTGCGGCTGACGCCAAACTCCTCGCACAAATCCTTTTCGGTCAGATTGGTGCCGGAAGGATACTTCCCGTTCAGGATATCCTGCTCAAGCGACTGAAACACACGATTGCGCAGGTTGAGCTTTGCATTTCTGGATTCCGTTCTGTTTGGCATTCCGATAAACATGGCGTCGTTCCTTTCTAACCTGCCGCAGACATGCGCAGGGGCATGCGCCGGCAAGTTGTATGAGTTCATGGGGAAATTGTATACACATATCCTATAATCCCATTGTAACCCATTCCGGCACATTTCACAAGAGCAAAATGAAAGAAAAACGCACGATTTTTCGTTTTCCCACAGGCCCCGCCCTGCAGGGTGAGGCCTGACGGGCTTCCTGTGGGGCAGGGTGCGTCAGGGCGGCTGCAGGGGGGGACGGCGCGCCCGAGGGGTGGAGCGCGGCAGGAACATTTTGCCCGGAGCGGGGTGCATCCCCTGCGGCGGACGGACGCTGGAGACCTGCCCCGCTTCGGGGGTGCGGCGCACCTTTATTCGGGAGAAAAAGGGAAGGCATGGCCCATGGGGAAGGGGCGGCGCAGGCAAAAGGATGGCCCGGAGAAAGCGAGGGCCCTTGCGGGGGCGAAAGAGGCCCCAGCCTGGGAGCAGGCCCTCCTCCGGGGTGCCGGGCCTTTTGCTTTGAGGGGGGCGGCACGCAGGACAGGGGGCCGCTTGAAGAAAAGCCCCCCCTGAGGAGGGCAGGGCCGGCAGAGGCCACGCAGCCCGCAGGGAGACGGGTGGCTTGGAAAGGGGAAGCGGCAAAGCAGGCGGGCCGGCGGGGGAGCCTTCCCCCGCCGGCCCGCGTCTTTTTTGCTTTGTGATCTGCGCCCCTTTTTTTTCTGCCTTGCGCCCTGTTACAGCTCTTCCACGGCCGTGATGGCGGCGCGCAGCATGTCGCCCGTGACGGGATAGGGCAGATACTCCATGTCGCTGCTCGAGAGCGCCTTTTCAATGGCGGGCGCGAGCAGGGCGTCGTCATTGGGCAGGCCGAAGTCAGCCAGCGTCACCGGCGTGCCCATTCCCTTGAGAAAGTCGCGCAGCACCGTCGCCTGCCCCAGGTCCCCGTCCAGCATGAGCTGCACAAGCACCCCGTAGGCCACAATGTCGCCGTGCAGGAAGTTCTTTTCCACTTCGGGGATGACCGACAGCCCGTAGCACACCGAGTGGGCCACCGCGCCGTTGTAACGCTCCTCCACCAGCAGCGACACAAGCCCCGTCGTCACCACGTTGGCCAGCACCGCCTCGCGCAGCGCCGGTGTGTCGGCGTCTTTTTTGCAGTCGTCGAGCGCCTGCTGCCCGCAGGTCAGCAACGGCCCGTAGCACAGGTTGCTGATCTCCCGGCCCAGCGCCGAGGAGTGCTCAAGCGCATCCTCCCTCGACGAAAAACAGCACTCAAAATGCTTGGCCACCGTGTCGCCCATCCCCGCGCGCAGATAACGGTCGGGAGCCTGCGCCAAAATGCCCGTGTGAATAAAGCAGTGCGCCGGAGGCCCGTCAAAATGAATGGTGCGGTCGTGCGTGTGGTCGGCGTGGTAGACCACCGACAGCGCCGTCGTCCCGGCGCAGGTCGACGCCGTGGTGGGCAGCGTGATGACCGGCAGCCCTGCCTTGCTGGCCACCCCCTTGGCCGTGTCCACCGCCTTGCCCCCGCCCATGCCGACAACGACGTCAATCCCCAGACTGCCGCACTCTTCGGCCAGCTCGTCGATGCGCGCAAGGGTGCACTCCCCGCCGTGCCAGCGCTCGGCCGCCAGCGTGAGCCCACTGCCCTCGATGGCCTTCAAAAAGGCCGGCTTTGCTTTCTCCATGGCGGTCTTTCCGCCAATCAGCAGCAGACGGCTGCCCAGCTTCTCGCAGACGGCCGGAATGGCGTCGTACGCGTCTTCCCCAATGGTGTAGGGGCAGAATGTGACATGGTTTGGCATGGGGTTCCCTCCTGTTTGTGTAAAGTTGTGTCAATAAAACCGTATGACAATGTGAAAATCAAGCGTGTGCCGGCGCCGCAGAGCTCCCTGCCCAAGACGCCGCCCATCGTCCGCCGGGACAAGCGTTTCGCATTCGGTTTCATTCAAAAATCATCCTTGGGCCTATTTATATCATTACACTTGGAGTTGTCCCACTGGCGCATAGGCAGGGGAGGCGTCCCCGCGCGCCTGCGGCTCCACTTCCACGGTAAAACGGTTTTCTGCCGTGGAGAAACTGACCTCACGCACAGCCCATACACTATTCCCGGTTGCACTTATGCG